>RDOF01000017.1 GCA_011365025.1 Candidatus Thorarchaeota archaeon | reverse complement strand
GCAGAAAGATAAAGAAGTTGGAAAAATGGGCTACTACTACATTTGTGGGTCGTTAGAAATGAGCGGAGAAATTCCGAGCTTTGCCAAGTATGTGTTTCTGCTCGCCTTTCTTGTATCTGCAATTATCGGAGTATGGTCTTACCTATCTCCTGAGTCGTTTTGTGGATTGACAGAATGGCCTCTTGAACCTGCCACGGTTCGTCTTGTGGCATCATTCCTCATTGCCTTTTCAATTGCCGCGATCTTAGCGTATCGTGCTACAACATGGAAAGAAATAGAGCTATATGTTCAGATGATCATTCTATGGACCATCATCACTTCGGTAGGGCTAATCTGGAGCACCGTAGTAGTCCCACTTCCCCTCATTGGCTGGTTGCTCACGGCCCTCGTTCTGGTATTCTTCATCTTGTACCTGTACATCTACATGAAGAGATAAGGCACCAGACTGTATGCTTGGCAGCGCACGGCATCTGAGCCACGGAGCGAATATGAGCTCCCAGAGCAGTGACATCTAGGATAGGCATAATGATTGGATTTGTAACTGTGCACCCAGGCCGCAGCCTAAGGAGGACACAATCTGGCTTTATCGGATGAGGTTTACCAAATAAGCCACTGCTTTAAAACTCATCCAAGCCTTGCAACTCGATTCTGGGCTGAAGTTGCGCTTCGTATTTTCCGCGAACGCCTCTTGAATCAATAGCGACTTTAATTATCTCAATCATCCTGTCTGACAGCAAAAGGTATTTCCCTTGTCCGCCGCTTCGCAAATCCTTGCATACCTGCTTGAGAGACTCTGGTTCGATTTTCAATTCACGAAGGAGGAGTTCTCTTATTGAGAGATAATCATGCAGGCTAATATGCAGGCCAGCTTTTGCGGCTCTCAGCATGCGATATCCGTTACCAGTCCTCCAGAGCCTTGATGCATCAAGCCATTCCTTTTTCGAGGTTTCAAGGATACCATCTATTTCCTCGATTATGAACAGGCTCTCTCTGTGCCTGGCATCCGCCAAAGCGGTCAGTAGCCCTGCAGATCTACTCTTGGAAATCTCTTTCGCATTGAAGAATAGCGTTGACCCTCCACTTTTGAGTTGATTTATGGCCATTTCAAGAAAAGCCGGATAGAGTTCCGATGATGCCTGTTTTAGGGCTGTAACTTGGTTTAGTGTTCTCATTTGTGCGAAAATGTCTATGTCCAGTCCGAATAGCTCTGGCATATCAAGGAGACACAAGATTGCCTCGGATGCTCTCAACCAGTTCCTATGGAAAAGCTGGTTTGTCGCAGATTGAAGAAAGCTGACCGAATCGTGCCAGTCATGCATAGCAAGGAATCTATCAACCTCGCTTTGAAGATCAGCAAAATTCCTTGAGGCTAGAGACCTCACTATGGTTTCTGAAGGCAGACTCATCGGCTCCTTTCGTTTCTGGAATTGATTTATCCGGATTTATGTAATTGGAATACCGTATATTCGTGTAATTGCCTATGCCGGAGGTACTTGACACTGAGGAAACAGATCTTGCATGAAGCCGAATTGGAATGGATAATCAGGGAATCTGAAAAAGAGCAAAGGAAACTTGCACCCCTAGTAGTAAGCGAAGACCAACTTGACGCCAAAGCGCGCTTTTTGATTGGAATTGACGTTGCGTACAAAGGAAATACGGCCTATGCTTGTGCAATCGCAATGGACTTCCTGACAACTCATGTTAGAGAACGCTCCACAATGCAGGCTTCATGTGACTTCCCGTATATACCCGGCCACTTCCACCTCCGCGAGTATCCTATTGTGGAAGGAGTACTGAAGAAGCTCTCAGCACCAGGAGTGATGTTGATTGACGGCAATGGTATACTCCACCCTCGCCGATGTGGCTTCGCATCCTACCTAGGTATCAAGCTGGATGTTCCAACAATTGGTGTCGCAAAAAGCCTACTTCTAGGCAAACTCGAGAAGAGAAAGGATAACAGAGCACTGATTCGCGAAAAGGGAGAAATCCTGGGGTGCGCAATTTGGCTGGGGAAACGAGCAAAACCTATCTATGTGTCCATAGGTCACTACATCCGCCTCGAGACCGCTTTGGCAATTGTTGAAAAATCATCTATTCACGGGTTTCCAGAGCCTTTGCGCCTAGCGCATATCTGTGCACAAGAAATGAGAAAGGAAGCACATGACAGCACCAAGTAGCTATGACCAGGGTTATTCGCTGCCTTTTCGTCTGCCATTCTTTGGTGTCTATTGCTACTCCAATGTAACAATTCTTTAGTAGATGTATTCAGCTTTTCTGCGACTGAAATTGGAACTGCCACTTGTTGAATGGATTTCGCCTGACAAGGATTCTACTAAAGCCCTATTCTCCTCAGTTAGGCAATTTCGCACAGTTCTTTACGGGAGTATTGACCATGAACTGGGCACAGTGTACGTGGACTCCATAGAGCATCCCAAGGTGGCTTGGTGGTCTTTCAAAGGATTGAATACAATAGCTGGTGACTCCGCCTCTGATATAGCCTGGCAAGTCTTGACGCAGTTTCCGTATAGACGAATCCTGAATATTCCCAACAAGAATTGGGAAAAGCGGCTTAGGTCTGCATGGGGAGAAGATCTCTTCGCATTAAAGAGAACCCAAATGTCAGAGGAGTCCCTTGACCTTGAGCATATTCGGAAGCTCAAGACTACGTTGCCCAAAGGATTCCGGCTTGAGAGGGCAAATAGGATACTGCTTGAAAAGATGGGTGGTACCGGTTTGGACAGTCACATACATAGATACTTCGGCTCGATTGAGGCTTTCCTTGATAGTGGTATTGGATTCTGTATAGTTCATAACGAAGATGCAGTTTGTATGGCTTCAACCTTTTCTCCCTTCTCCGAAGCGTTTGAGGTTGAGATAGAAACTGTTGATTCGCCCAAATACAGGCGCAAGGGACTTGCCACGGTTGCAGCCTCCGCGCTAATCGAGTATGCACTTGGAAATCGGCTCATCCCTCATTGGGATGCTCAAACCGAAATTTCTGTGAAACTGGCCGAAAAGCTGGGCTATTCGAATCCTGAGCCCTATGAGGCCTACATCCGCGTTACACATGAGGATCGCGAGAAGCTAATCAAGGCATTGGCTTGATCTCCACAATTTTGCCGAATTGCACCTCAACGTAGTTTTATTAGACCACTATGTGATTATTTTAGCATATGAATTTCGGGGTGTTGTAGTGTCGGAAGCGAGTCATGATACTAGCGTTCCAAATCCGGTAGAGCTGGACATAGTCAAGTCCTTTGGATGGGCAATTCTTGTGACTGAAACAATGCTTTACGAAAGATATCTGCGTATCTCAGCCCAAAGGTCTGTGACAACCCCGGAAATCTTCAGGACTCACCTGATGGAGATGGAGGCCAAAGGCTTCATCTCATTGGAGAATTTACATGGCAAGCGTGCATACAGGCTCTTGCTTGTGCCTGATAGAATTGAGAAGAGTGGACGTCCTCAAGCACCTCTGGATGAAATGCGGCTTGTTGTAGGGTCCCTTGCTGCGCGGTTGAAACTGGCAAAGAGGGGGCGCGAATCTTCTGAAAAGGAAGTTCCTGGTACATAGGTCCACCTCTTTCTCTTTACAACCTTAAATTCATTAACCATTGTTAATCATCGTGGCATAGGAGTCCATGATAATGCCTCGTGTCATTCATTTTGAGATTGTTTCAGATAATGCGGATCGGACCAGAAAATTCTATGAGAGCGTTTTCGGGTGGGCCGTCGAAAAATGGAAAGGGCCTACGGATTATTGGTTCCTCGTGACTGGTGACCACAAAGAGCCCGGGATTGACGGCGCGTTTGGGATGAGGCAGAGCACTGAGGATTCAATCGTCAATACAATTGATGTTGAGGATATCGACAAGTATATAGAATTGGTTAGGGCAAACAGGGGAAAAATCGTAAGACCCAAGAGCCCTGTTCCTGGTGTTGGCTGCCTGGCCTATTTTCGGGATACTGAGGGAAATCTCTGGGGTATGATGCAAAACGATCCTGGGGCCGAATAGCTAATCATTCTATGCAACAGCCAAATGGTTTTAGTGACTGCGAACACATATTTGAGAGGCAGCTATTATTCCGTTGAGGTTCCCACTTGGAAGCGAGATTATTTCACCTTGCAATGGCATTGCTTGACGAACTCAAGTCACAATTCATTCTTACAAACCAAGTGACTAGAGAAGCAACCCGTTTGGCGGCTCTTAATCTCCTTCTCTCTATCCGTTTTGGAAGTAAAGACAACAGCAAGTCGTTGGAGTTGCCTGTTTTTGAGAATCTGTCATTTGGAGCAGAGAAATCAGGCCTTAATCAAGAGGAGGTTCTGGAACTCACAAATGCTGTATTTCACAGATTCGACACCACAAAGTGGACAAGCCATGTAAATGGGCTAGCAATCCGTGATTTCGTGGACCTACTATCTTATACTCATTCTCTGTCCTGCTTTGCTCTTCCCAATGGCCAGGATGAACACACACCTAGAAGAGCTGTTGGTGCGTTCTATACTGCGAAGGACGTTACGGACTACATCGTGGAACTTACAGTGTCTCCTCTTCTTCCTAGTATTGGAAAGCGGATACAGCTCGGGAATCGCGGACTCCCAAGAATCATTGATCCCGCCTGCGGAACTGGCGCATTCTTGATTTCAACTGCGGAGTTATTCAAACGGAGGTTTGGAAATGAACTTGAAGCACCCGATTTGTGCGAGCAAACTCGAAAGGCTCTCTATGGCATTGACCTTGATGCCGGTGCTTTAGAGATTGCGAAGGTTTCAGTGGAGCTTATCATGCAACCATCAAGTCCTCAAATCAAAGAACGAAATAGTGGTCCTGAGCTTAGGAGGGGCAATTCATTGGTATCCATGAAGGGATGGGATGGGCAGTCATCGCACAACCATTTCTTTGCAGATTCTTCATCGCGTTTCCCGCTGGAGTGGAAGTGCGAGTTTCCCACAATTCTTGGAAAATATGGGTCCGGATTTGACGCTGTGGTGATGAACCCTCCGTATCAGCGCCTCAAACCCAACCTTGCCGAATTCATGCGTGATAGATTGCTTAAGGGGAATCGGACTATCCATCTGGCAGAGTATGACAATCGAAAAGAGATCATTGCCGAAGATGTGAAATACTATCGAAAATCTGGAGAATATAAATTTGGAAATAGATACACGATTGACACGTATCGGCTTTTCATTGAGCGGGCTCTGCAAATCACTCGTTATCGCGGCAGAATTGGCTTCATTGTCCCTTCTTCCCTACTTGGCGACCTCTCCGCCATGAAGCTGCGAGAATGTCTGCTAAGTGGAAACCAAATCGAGCTGGTCAGGGAGTTCTCAGAGGGTAACAGCCTCTTTCCGGAGGTTACTCAATCGGTCTGTATTTTAGTAGCCGAGAAGGGAGGGAGTACGGCCAAAATCAATGCATGCTTTGGCTTGCAGGACATCGATGGCGCACGTTCAAACGCTGGATTCACAATCCATGGCAAAGAAATTACCCGATTCGCTGGCAATTCCAAGGTCATTCCGCGTGTGTCCAAGACGGGATGGAAAATTTTCGACCGTATTCATCGTTTCCCATCGGTTTCTTCGTTCGATTGGTTGTCGAACAGGCGCGGGGAATTGGATCTTACTCTGGACAGGAAATTCATAACGGAGGGCTCATCAGGGAATCGCCTCGTTCGAGGGTCCCATATTTCGAGGTACATGCTTCTAGGTCAACCCAAAACAAAACCAGAATCAGTTGAGTTTGAAGCGTTCATGGAATCTCTCAGGGGCTCTCCAAAGGCTCGTCATATAGTGAATTGGAGAATTGCCTGCCAGCAGGTGTCCAACAGGCTTCAACATTGGCGCCTGAAATTCGCCTTGGTACCACCGAAATCAATACTAGCTAACTCCTGCAACTACATCGCAATAAATGAAAACAAGAATCAGGATTATCTCCACTATTTACTGGCAGTTTTGAACTCGCATCTCCTAAATTGGCGTTTTGAAGTGAGTAACACAAACAACCATGTTTCCAATCACGAACTATCCAGACTGCCAATACCAGACCCGCAAGCTATGACCGCGGCTGAGAAAGAATCAGTTCGAACAATAGTCAAACTCGCAAAGAAACGAATCACCGGTGACGAGGAAGTGGAACCAGTCTTGGAGGCCAGTGTTCTGTCCCTCTTTGGACTAACCAGGACCGAGTCATCTCGTGTGCTGAATTTTCGAGGCGTGAATGACTTCCAGAGGAAGAATATCCTGAAACATCTCGGCTAATTGGATTGAATCCGATATATGGTCTAAGCTTCTGAGTCTGGGCGGCTTGGAATGGTGCAATACATCTTGACTTTGGTTACAAGTACGCATGACGAAGTCACGTCTGAAGAACCACTTCTCTATAATCATGTATGCACTTCTTTGAGTGCCCTTGACCAAGAGATGATTCGGTCTGTTCCTCCTGGCGGCAACTGGAAGGACATTCCCCTGCACATCGCAAAGAAGTCTGCGCGAGTAATGCAAATTCGAAAATCTGGCGGCCGAACCACCTACTACGGCAGACTACGAAACGATATGCCAAGCTATACAATTAGCACCTATTTCAATAGACCCGGAAATGGAACATTTATACATCCAGAGCAAGACCGTCTGATTTCGATAAGAGAGGCAGCTCGGCTTCAGTCATTCCCTGACAGCTTCAGGTTTCTTGGAAGCACGAGCTCAATGTACAAACAGATTGGGAATGCGGTTCCTCCGCTTCTTGCACTGGCACTTGGAGCAACAATTCCTCAAGGACTCGCGATTGACCTTTTTGCAGGAGCTGGTGGGTTATCCCAAGGGCTAAGCCTTGGAGGTCACAGAGTAATCGCGGGCGCGGATCTTAATGACAATATGCTTCAAACGTATGGCCGTAATCATCCTGAAACTCCTGTTGTTAAATGCGACTTGTCAAAGCGCGGTGACTTATCTGCTTTGATTGAAGAAGTCGAGAATGAGCTTCATGGTAGAACTCTGAATTTGATAGCCGGCGGTCCTCCCTGTCAAGGGTTCTCAACCGCTGGTAAGGGAAATCTGTCGGATATCCGGAACATCCTGTATATCCCGTTTCTCGAAATAGTTGAGTCTTTGTCGCCTGAGTACCTTTTGATTGAGAATGTCCCTGGATTACTCTTTCATAACAAGGGGAAGACTTTGAATGACATTCTTGCTCGGCTCGAGTCTCTCGAATTCAGATGCAGTGTTTTCAAACTAAGAGCTGAGCAATTCGGTGTTCCGCAACGACGTCGACGAGTGTTCATAACCGGTTCCAGAACCAGTGATCTCCCGCCCCTACCTCCCCCTATTTTTCCAGCCGTTGTGAGGGGAGTTGTCATCCGTACAGACGACCAGAAGTCGTTCTTGCCTGCCTTTCCGGTAGCAGTCGACGAGGCAATCAGTGACCTTCCGGAGATTGAGGCAGGGGGTGGAGGCAAGGCACAAGAATACGCCAAAGTTCATCTCAATTCGGACTACCAGCGGCTTATGCGAGGTACGCTTTCATGGTCCGAATTCATTTCCAGTAGAGCAGAGCAAGACTGATTTACTCGCTGAAGACATTCCATGCAGGACTGCTCTCGTTAGAAAGGTGATTCCGGTCTAGTGATTCTCTCATCGATGCTATATGACTTACATGGGCCAAGCGTTCTCGCATCTGCCTCATTTCTACGCAAAGGGCCAAATGAGGAGATCATCAGTCGGATATCAGAGCATCTACTAGATAAAGTTCAAAGCGGATTGGCAGACGAATTTCTGCAGCTGGAATTGGAGGGAACACCTGCCTTCGTGCGAAGGGTTGCAGAAACCACCTTTCTCGTGCTTCTGGCTGACTCACACGATCTTGCTCTAGGCGAAGAATCAAGGTTTGACTCCTATGCACAGGAGATTGCAGCTCTTATTGAAGATGACTCCCTCCGAACTGCTCGGATTGAGTTTCAAAGAATCTCCACCAAGTATCTAGCTACTCCTGTTCACATATGCTTCTTCTCCGATAGGAATCCAACGCCCGAGAACCGCACCGGAATAGCAGTGTCAAAGCTTCTGCAGTCGCGTGTTGATGAAGAATCGGTATTCACATCAGCACTCATGCTTGGTCCCTTTGAAGTATATTGTGCTTCTAGTAGTTTTGATGCGATTCCTCATAACGATTGGCCAGAATGGTTGCGTTCGGTAGATACATTCGTCATTGTTGTATCTGGTGTGTTGGATGACCCAATGGCACTCGGAGACACACTTAGGCATATTCGTGCCAATTCTAATGCAGAAATCCTTGTCGTGCCTGCTTCCGATGACGAACTCGAATTGGCTAGGGACTTGGAGAACTCCTACTTTCTGACGTTGTGTGACTCCGTGTCAACAGATCCGATTGATTTGATATTGTCAGTTCTCGCAATATCTGGGTTCACCTTCACTCTTCCCGAAATCGCGAAGGAAACATGGCTGCTGGAAGAGATATCGTCGAGCAGGACCACAAAAGATGAAGTTCAGATTGACAAGGGCCATCAGGCATTCTTCGTGATAAGTAGGGAAACCGGTGACGCAAGATTCACCTATCTCTATGAAGAGGATCCCGTCTTTATAGAAATGACACCCAACGTTGTAGCAGCAGTATCTCAATTTCAGCTTGATTTTAAGAGCCCAACTTCTACGTCTGTGTTTAGTGCCGGTGGTCTGAAGTACGTCATAATCGAAAGAAGCAATCTGGTATTCACGCTTGTTACTGGTGAACGAGAAGATGTTGAGATTACACGGGCACGGTTCTCATTCCTGCCCGATTTGTATCTCGACGAATCTCCAGAGAATGTTGAGAGCAGTGGGAATCTATACTCCTCCCCACCATTCACATTGAAACTGCTAGCGACCTTGCCTCCCGAAGACCTACCTCCTCGTATTATTCCTCTTCGAATGACTGAGCCTGATTGGAGCAAATTTGAATCGGATTCAGTGCGTGATTTTCTCAGTGCCGTTTGGCAGAGTCTTGATGGCAAGAAGACAATTGCAGGCATTGCCACCGGAAGCGGTCCGGAAATGGTCATTGGGGCACTTCATCTTCTTCATAGAATGGGATTCATTGAGTGGCGAATCCGAATTAGCAAAGTGGATATTCCTATCTTGACCGGAAGTATTGACGAGAATACCCGTGCGCTCTATTCGCATATCGAGTCAATTGCTGAAGAAATCGATGGAGCTGCAAGTATTGAGGTGATATCTGAGCATTTGGGGGTACAGACAGAAGTCCTAATTACGGTCTTTGCAGAACTATATCGTCGAGGTATTATTCGTCTGCGAGATACATCAACATAAGCTTCTTAGCAGGAAACAATACCTGAACAGGTGTAAGCCAAGAATAAATCGCAAATTACCCGGAGTGTGAAATTGATTGATACACAATGTTCTCTTGATTGACAAAGTCGATGGAGGCATTGTTACTAAAACTCGCTTCTGGAAAATTGATTTTCTTGAGAGCGATATTCAAGAATTTCTCACTGGTTGGCGGGACCTGCGTAATACGGAGGGCCTTGCTGAGGACACTCCAGTCTTTGTTGGTCCACATAAGATCTTTCATGGAACAGTGGATGATGAGCTTGTTCTCCTGTTCGTAACAGATGGACGTGATGAAGAGCGTACAATAAAGCACAAGGTTCGAGAAGGCGCTGCACGCATCTCCACGGCACTTCGTGGCAACAGCCTTGGATATATTCGAGATAATCTGGAGGACATCCTTGGCGAACTGATTTTCACCAGATTCAAGGTTTCATTTGTGGGGTCAGGTGGTGTTGGCAAAAGCACGCTACTTAGGCTCTTATTCGGTAGGGAACCTGCACCTGGCGGATATGTTCCGACCATCAATGTTGCGGTTGATAGTTCCGAAACAATACAGTTTGGGACTTTCTTAGTGACCGTATGGGACTTCGCGGGGCAGGCTGTATTCCAAGACCTCTGGCAATTCTATTTCCAAGGAACCGATGTCATCTTTCTCATTACCGACAGTAGTTTTAGGAATGTCATGCAGACAAAGACATTGCTTCGGAACATTCGCAAAGAGGCTCCTGCAGTTCCACTCTTCATAATTGCAAACAAGCAAGACCTGCCTGAGTCGATGAAAGCGGAGAAGATTCAGCGCCTCCTTGGGGCACCAACATTTGCCATGGTTGGAACCGACAAAACGCGCAGAGATGAATTCATTCGGCTTATGCTTGAGGTTTCTGCCAAGACTGTCGGAGTGACCCTGCCAGATCGGCCAATTAGCGAAATGATTACTGTTCGAAAGGGAACTGAAGAGATTGAGCCTGTGGCAGTAGACAGCCGAGCCACTGATGCCGGCCAGTATGTGCGTTCCCCATATGAAGAAGAGGGGGCGACTCAGGTTACCGCTTCGCATCGCGGTACACAGTCCGCACAAACTGAGAGCGCCACTCATTCGGAGTCTGACACTACACAAACCACGGAGCTTGTCGCAGAGGCCATTCAGGAGACCACGAAGATTCTCCATCTGCTCCTTATTGCACACAAGAAGGGAATGTCAGAGGTATCATACCATCTGAACTACGCGGGAGAGGAAATTGACACCACTGCCTTGGCATCGCTGATTTCAGCTCTGGACTCCTTCGGAGGAATTGATGGTGACCAGGATGGCGTTGGTGACAAGACTGATGCCCTTGAGACCATCGAACACGAGGGCAATCTCGTTCAAGTCGAGAAGTCAAACAATTTCACCTTGGCATTGGTCGTGAATAATGACACGCACGAAGAAGAACAGCGACGAATGATGGCATCGCTTCTTGCACTCATTGAGGACATGTATAGCGATATTTGGGAGGGATGGGATGGTAACGTCAGCATCTTTGAAACGTCAATATTCACCGTCCTGAATCAGATTCCTCTCAGGCCTGTTTCTTTTGATTACATTGTCCGATCACGTGAAGCCGGAAAGCCATTACCCTTTGCCAGCAGGGAAGTGGGAAAAGCCGTTGTTGAAGTGAAAAGCGCCATAGATGGAAGCGACACAGTGGGTGGCTTGGTAAGAAGCCTTGACCTTCCTCGGGAAACAGTCATTGGATGCCTTCAGATAATGGAAAAGTACGGCTGGGTTGATTTCAAGGTTGAGATAGAAGCCAAGAGCCATCTTCGGAAGCGCGGCGAGGTCGATGCGGAGACCCAGAAGACATATGGGGCTGTCGTTGTGAAGTTTGTCGATCTTTGCGATGGGACTACTCCGCTTGAGGATGTCGTTAGGAAGCTCAACGTCAGCTTACCAGCAATGCGCTTTGTTGCGACAAAGCTTGTGCTTGATGGTGTCCTCGAGGTCGTTGCATAGTTTCCCTCTTTCTATGTTGAAAGAACCATTCGTTCTCTTGGCTCAGGAATGTGTATACCTTTGACAGATTCTTGATAGGGTGTATGTACCATGACTTTTCTACCCTTGCAGGAGGCGACATAGTCCATTAGTTTCGTCCCTGAAGAGTGAGCACTGAGCCTTGCATTGACAACTTTGCATTGATGCGGCTCGTATCCATGAAGCAGATTCCACCCTGGGGTTCTTGGAGCCAGATAGCCGCATAGTATCACAGCAGCATTTGGATTATCGCGGTGTTCATTGAAGTGATGTCTGGAGAGACCTCCACCCATCATACCTCCGCCGCTCACCAATACGTCCTCTTCATCCAAGTCCACTTTGTTCTTCTTAATTCCACTCCAGTGACCGGATAGTCCTACTAACTTAGTGACATGCTCAGCCAGTCCAGCAATAATGACATTCCGATTCTTTGTGATTCCCAGATTTTCGAGAATAGTCAGCATCTCCTGAGATCGACCAACTGCAAAGCTTGGAATAATTACTGGACCATGCTTTTGGATCACATTCGATACTGTTTCCATAACCTTGGCTCTATCGAAATCTTCTCTTGCCCAATATGTTCCATCGAAGATTGTGACATCGCAATCGGTGGGTAGGGACGCACCTGGAAATAGGACTGATTCATCTGTGTTGAAATCTCCTGTGTACAGAATCCTGATACCTTCAATATCAATAACAAATGATGCGCTTCCATAGATATGGCACGCTTCAACAGGGGTCACAACAATGGACGGACCTATCTCACTACTCTTTCCCATTTCCAGCTTTACATGGTTCTTGGCGACCCGTCTGATGTTCTCTTGGTTGAATCTGGAAATTAAATCCAATCGGTCCTTCTTGCGAGGTGGGAATGGAGTTCCAACCTTCAAAGCATCGTCAAGAAGGGACATTGTGATACCTCCGGTTTCTCCTACCGAACACCACTTGCCCGAGTAGTTCTCGTAGAGTACTGGAAGTCCGCCAATATGATCAAGGTGCGCATGGCTGACTAAAACGGAATCAATCATCTCCAGTTCTGGAATCCATTCAGGAATCTGCTGATTGGATACTGAGAGCCCGTAATCGAAAAGAACTCCGCTTGTATCTGTTTTAATGAGTATCCCACTGTGACCAATTCTTGGTCCACCTAGGAATATTATTTCGATTCTCTTCGTTTTCGTTGCATAAACAACCGATGGCAAGAGGTCACGACTCAGTTTTTGCGGAATCATCTCAAAGATAACTGGATCAACTACATTGGGTGCTGGCGGTGTTTCAAGTTCCTGTAGTCTCACTGGCAAATACGAATCTTTTGCGCTTTCAAAGCTTTCTTCCTTGAATACCTCTGATACTGCTTTGATTGCCTTCTCCACCTGCATTTCGGTGGATATTCTCGATTGTGCCTTTCCGTAAACACTCTTTCTGTAAATTGACAACAATCTTGAAGAGAGCACTTCGGGCAACCATTCATGTGATGCAGACCTGACTTCGCCGTACGTCTTGCCCGCCACTGCCTCCTCCAAGTATTCCGAATAGCGTCTTAGATTATCAACAAAGCGAAGGTCTTCGTTTTCCAAGCCTGATGAAAGGTCCAATCCCAATTCCTTGCTGGGCTCGGCCAAAGCGAGAGGGCTGAACAAAGGAGCTCCAAGAAATCTGACCCATTCTCTTACAGCACGAACAATTCCCTCTTCTTTGTCATGATGAACTGCGCTTAGAAAAAGCAGAATCCTGTGAAGATGTCCTTCAACTTTCTTGTGTTCTTTTAGGTGATAGAGCGAATATCGATAGACATACCGGAAATCCTCATCGGAGTAATTGCCAAGAAGATGTCCATAGCATGCTAGCACCAGGACGTCCAAATAATCCTCCATGCTGATGCTTAGAATGCTATCAAGGAACACCTTTCCCAGCAGCTCATGGACTCGATGTGCTTTCGGTAGTCCCTCAGGAATTTCACTTCCTGCTCTTAGAATCTCAAATGGAAGCATTTCCTTGGACTCCCCAAACACACCGGTTCCTTCTATTAGGGGCTTTCCAGTGAGTATCTTTTCGGCATCTTTGAGGGCCTCATCTAGTATCATCTTTGCTATCTTGTGTTTGGCTTTTGGTACTCTATCTTTTGCGATTGACATGATAATCACTGGTTTCATTTGGGCTGCTTTCGAATTGGCTTCTTCTTTGTCACGCTGTAGATGCCTTGTCTGCTATCTCTGAGGGAGATGTGTTTCTTTATGAGTCCCTCTGATATGAGGAGTGACAGCGCATATCTAACAGTTCTGGCCGGGAGCATTGTTTCCTCAATAATCTCTTTCTGTGTAAGCTGTCCTTGATATTCTAATACCTTCAGAACTAGTTTTGCGCTGGGTGGCAGTTCTTGTGCTAGATCGCCAAAGGCTTCCGTCTTCTGACTGAGTTTTCCCCGAAGGTCTTCGAGCCTTTCTTCCGAGAATTTCACGAATGTTGCGTCAATTTCCGCCTTTCGAATTGTTACTGATCTGCCATCAGTCTTCTTTCTGATTTGACCATCAAAGACGAGTTCAACTGAAACAGAACTCTCAAGGTCTCTCACCTCGATGGTAACTTCATCTGAAACGATTAGAGGTCTCCTTGCCGGATTCACGCTATTCACAGGAATTATGGAGATGACAGACGCAGGGCTGAGAATGACGGGTCCTCCGACACTGAGCGAGTACGCGGTGCTCCCGGTGGGGGTCGCAACTATGAGACCATCGCTCCCATCTTTCCAAAAGCGCTCACCATCGAGGAAGAGCGAATATCTTAACAGAGTCGCACTTCTACGGGCGAAGATGCCAACATCATTTAGCAACGGCGGACTAGTCTTTCCATCGATTTCCGCGCAGATTCTGGATTTCTTCTCTTGCGTCCATCTATTTTCAAGCAAATCATCGACCGCTGTTTCAAAATTGGTCGCTGTCACATCGAAAAGAAAATCCGGTTGACCCTTGGACGAAACAGGCAGAATGGGAATCTGGACTTCCCCCAAGTTGAGAAGCGTTGATAGCAAGAACTTGTCAGAGCCTACCACAATCAGCGAGTCAACCTGCATCTTCTTTAGTGGGAGACCGGGTTTCCTAAGGGCAGCGCCTGTTTTTTGCTCGACCTCGAGCTGAATGCCCCTCTCAGAGAGAATGTTAGCCACTTCTTTTGCGTCCTCTAGGATGCTTGCCTCTAGGCCAGCGACTAAACCAATCCTCGTACTAGGGTCCTCCAAAGGGGTTACTAGGGCGTTGTAAGGACTTCATCCTCTTAAATCAAACTGACAGTACCTACGACTGCAAGGTTATTGCCCGTGAGCAATAATCACATTGAACTGTATGACCCTTTCGTAGATTCTCAACAAGAATTGGCCCAAGAGGGGCTCCGCAGTGAATGCAAAGCCAGGAGTTCATGCCAAGTGAGTATTCACCAAAGGTTCCTGGAAGCATTTCCTCCACTGACGGAGTGGGAGCGGATCTAGAAGTTAAGCCCGAGGTGGACTTCCTTGACTCCCTAGGCGATGGATCATATGATGTTCGGAAAAATGGCTCAGCTATTTCCTTCCTGCGTCCAGGCCATGCGTACATAGCAAACCCAACCATTGCGAATCCAGCAACAAGTCCTACGAGTTCGACTGGAAAGACATCGTTGCTTTCATGCGAGGGCGATGAATTATTATCTGGACTACCATCAAAAGGTGGATTCGGACTAGTTACCAGACTACCTTCGCCTGCCGTGATTATCTTATGATATCCAAGTCGAATCTCGTGGACTCTCAGATGCTCTCCCACATAGTTTCTTGAATCCCTGCAGGCATGAATTCCGATATACTTGATTTCTCGGTACTCATCAAACTGTCCCTCCACCATTAGTGTTTGATTATTCGGTGTTCCATCGTCAATCTGCGCTATCACTGAACGGATGTCTTCCTCGTAGCGGATGCTAAGCGAAGCGCGCCATGAGAACAGGTAATGTGAGTCAAAAGAGCCTGCAACAGCGGAGTCACCGCCTCTGTAGAATGCGCAGAGCGCCTTCGATTCTGAGGCAATATCCGAATCCGATATTTGAAGCATGCCAATCCTGTCACGGAACTCATCAAAGAGGTAGAGAGACAGATATCCTACCTCATCGAATTGATAGACAAACTCCAAATCTACTTGGAACATGCTAAGGTTCCTGATTGGTACTTCGGGGTCGATGGTTCTTGTGAAAAGCGGACCTTCTATTTCCTCGCCAGAGCCAACAAGCCCCGTTACGCTAAGGTAACCTGCCGAACTCACAAGCGCGCCTTCGTTTGCTATCAGATCAAGTGTTGCGAAACCAGATTCATTATTCTGTTGAGTCCACAGAGATGCGGATGTGCAATTGTCTTCCCAGGTTACATCGGAAATTAGGAATGGGAGAGGAGTCTGAGTAGTCACTTTTCCGGAATTGGAGAATCCAAAATTGAGCGATACTGGCATTACAAGTACTGAAAATACAAGTGCAGCCATTAATGCGGCTCTACTTAATTTCATTTGAAACTCCATCTCCCAGCTTTAATCATTCAGGTGGTTATTATCTGTTCTTTTGTGAGGAGCCACACATTGCTGACCATATGCACCTAGGCAACTGGAGAGATGATGAAATCCCTTCCACAGCTTTCAAATGGGGTAACGTGCACAAAGGCAATGTCTGAGGTGAATGTTTTTGCAGACCGAGGCAACCGACCCATTTAGTCAATTTGTGCTATTTATCCAGTCTCTCCTTCCCTTGGAGTTCCAGCAATATGCAGTCTACATTGCAATTATCCCCTTTCTCCTTATTCTCTATGTAATCTATCTGATAGTAATTAGAACTGCTAGACTCTCATTTAGGAGAATGGAACTTCCTAGGGAGGCCTCAACGGGCGTCATTTTCATTGTGCGCCTTCTCTTCTTTGGGATTGCACTGACCGCAGTTCTGGCGGCAACAAACACGGTTCTTGGTGCTTCTGCTGTTACTCTCGGCGCACTAATTGGAACTGCCGTTGGTCTTGCATTCTCTCGTGCGCTTGCCAATTTGGTAAGTGGACTGTACCTCTTTGGTGCGCGACCTTTCAGAGTTGGCGACTACATTCGAGTGGGTGATGTTGAGGGATTGGTCTTGGATGTGACTCTCAACTATACGCGACTTCTCATGCCGAATTATGTGCGGCAAGCAGTTCCAAATAGCAAGATTATAGACTCGCAACTAACGAATTTCAGAATTCGGATTGATGATTACGTCGCGGAGCGAGGCATTGAATGGAGTGAGGAAACAGACACGGAAGGTCGATTGGACTTTGCAATGAGGAAACTCAAGTACCTTACAAAGGGTGATGAGATACACAGGTACACGTTCGATATTCTTGTCCACAAGGATTATCCCATTGATGAAGTTGACAAGGCTTTCAACACCCTTTGCGAGGAGTGGCGGCCCACGTTTGTTGAAAGGCCCGAGTTCTTCTATGCCAACAACGAGAACTTTGGAGTCGTATACACTTTCGCAGTTATTGTGAAAGATCCGAAACTCATCTTGACCAAGGTCGCTGATTTCCAGACCGCAATTGCACATAGTCTCCTGAAATTAAAGTAGGGTTTTCCCACTGCTCGCAGAAAAGACTGCTGGCAAGAGAGAATCGAGAAAAGTCTTGATGGATACAATTGGCAATTGTTGCCAAAACCAAGATTAGGGGTCAACATTTGCCGATTGGCATTCTATTAATAACAGAATGAATTTCGTTTGATATGGTGGAATAAGTGGTACATCTGACAGATTTGCAGAAAGAAGTGATTCAACTGAAGAAGGACCGCAATGCGCTTGTTCTCGCTCACAATTATCAGCCATTTGAGATTCAGCAGGTTGCGGATTTTGTCGGCGACTCGCTTCAGCTTGCCCGGAAATCAGCCGAAGTCACGGGTTATGACCTGATTGTATTCGCAGGTGTCCGCTTTATGGCTGAGATGACCGCGATTCTGGCTGAGAACATCCCGGTATACATTCCTGCACCAGACGCGCTTTGCCCACTAGCTGCCTTTGTTGATTTAGAGAAGCTTCGAAAGCAAAAGGAGCAATACCCTGATGCCCCCGTTGTTGTATACGTCAATACGACTGCTGAAACAAAGTCGGAATGCGATGTCATTTGTACCTCCGGAAACGCTGTTGAGGTTGTCACAAGCCTTGGCGCAGAGAGAGTGCTCTTTGGCCCTGATAAGAATCTGGCAGAATATGTACGACGACAGACTGGCGTGGAGCTGATTGATATCGAACCACGTGGACATTGTTACGTCCATCAGCAATTTGATGTTGCTCAAATAGAGCTTGCTCGGGAAGAGCATCCGAATGCCATAGTGATTGTGCATCCAGAGTGTCCACCAGAGGTGCAGGATGCCGCTGATATTGTAGGGTCTACGGGTGCAATGGTTCGCATAGTTGCTGAATCCCCGGAAAAGGAGTTCATTATTGCAACAGAACTCGGCTTAATTGAGCAGCTCCAAGCCGCTCATCCGGACAAGAAGATCATACCCGCCTATAGTAAAGCCGTCTGTCGGCAAATGAAGAAAAACACTCTAGAGAAGCTTTACGCTGTTCTTAAGGACCTGCCCAAGGAAAACATCGTGACCGTGCCAGCAGAGATGGCCATTCATATCCGGGAAATCCTTGGGAATATGAACAAGGTTCCTGATAAGCAGAAAGGGGCGGCAACGGTCTAGGTCTGACTCGTTTCTCCGACTGGCTCGAGTAGGACGGCAATATCTGAGAGGTTCTTGACCACGGGCCCATTATGGCCATTCATTCTAAAGTCCTCTTCGCTGAACATTCCTAAAAGCGCAATGAACTGTGCGTGGCCCTCCGCCCGCTCTTGGTCCTTCAAGGAATCGCCAACAAAAACGAGCTCTGACTCATCGACATTATATCTGTTCTTCACGTGGTTGAAATGATGGACTCCTTTCTCAAAGCCTGGTCTATACCCAAGTATTTCGGTGAAATAATGGAGCATTTCTCTCCTTCTGAAGTACTCCGTAATTGTCGGCTGAAACGTGGAAGATGAAACAAAAATGCTCACTCCCATGGCGGCAATTGAATCAAGCGTAGGAACTGCGTCTTCAAAGAGCTTCTGTTCAAAGATGCGCTCAATCTTCAGTTTCTCGAACTCCGCAATTGCAGTGTCGTTGTCAGGGTTATCCGGGAAGTTGATCTTAATTTGATGTTCGTATGGCAGGCCAGTGGTAGACCGATATCTTTGTGTGGCGTCACCAAAGGAAACTCCGTAGTACTTCATCATGACCTGCACGCCAATCATTTCCAAAAATGGCATACTATCCGCTAACGTTCCGTCAAAGTCAAACACAATTGCGCGGGTTCGGATCTTATTCATGGTCTACCGCATCCTGCTCAGTAGTTATCCACGCGAGATGGAATTGCTTTAGACGGTTTTGGTGGGTCCTTTCCCTTCATTCCTCAGAATGGGTACTCCTGTAAAGCTCAATGCATCTGTTAATTGTCTGATACGCATCATTCAACTCTCGAAACTTCTTGATTTCTACGTGTCCTCCTTCCTGAATCTTGTAAGTGGCGTAGAAGTGCTGCATCTCCTCGACCTGGCTTTTTGGCAGGTCCATAATGGTCTTGATGTCTCTGTAGTATGGGTCGGTTGTTGGAACTGCGATTATCTTGTCGTCTATCTTCCCCATGTCGTCCATTTCCATCAGGCCAATTGCACGAGCCTGAACCACGCACGATGTGAAGGTTGGTTGATTGATTAAAAGGACCACATCCAATGGGTCGCCATCATGGTCCAGTGTTCGAGGAATGAAGCCATAGTCAAAAGGAGCGAAAGTATAGAGCACCCTATCCAATCGGAAAATATTGTGTTCTTCATCGTATTCGTACTTGTTCTTGCTAGCTTTGGTGAGTTCGATTACAACAAAGACCTCCGATGGCGGGTCGGGACCAGATGGAAGATCATGAAGGTAACTTGTCATGTAATTCACGTAGAAAGGGCAGGCTTCCCTTCCCCTATTGATGTTTCGCTAGGTGATAAACTAACAAACCGACAAGCCTTTGAGTATCATAGTACACTGATTCGATGGGTTCTCCAGTATAGGTGTGGGAATAAACAATGACTGATGCGGCAACAACAGCAAAAGAACCAGAGGAAATGGATGTTGGTGGGCTTTTCAGAGGAACCGCCACTGTCACGTTCGTTACCGAAATCGTGGCTATGATAATGCTACTTGGTTCAAGCGTAGCATACGTCCTTCGGGGGCAGGGATGGATTCAAAGCCTTGAGTCTGATGTAGCCATCCTGCTTCTCATGGCAGGGGCAATTGTAACGCTGTTCTTCTTTCTGGGTACCATAGGCTTCTTCATCCGATTCAACCGAAGAGTAACACGATTTGTGATTAGTGATGACATTGGTTCGGTGGACCTCAGTAAGGGGCGTGTAAAGACTGTCATTCTAATCTATGTCTTGGCAGTGGGAATGATACTAATCATGGGCATCTATGGCTACTATCTCCTTTACAAATACTACTTCTTCCAGCAGGCGACAGAGTCCTTGAGCTTCTTCGGAATGACGCTTTCAATAGGAATCTTCATTGTAGCCTTCCTTGTGCAAGTTGTAGTGATTGTTTTGGGACGCACTGCCGCAAAGATTATTCGTGCTGTACTAGCACAGTAGCTATGATTCCTGTTTTGTGATTGCGTGAAGTTTAATTGGAGAACGTAATTCGCCTGCCCTATCGGTGGACAGAAAATGAAACTGAAGCTCTGGCAAATCTCATATATTATTGGGTTTATCACGGTCTTGAGTTTGCTTTTGCTTGACCCTCTCCTGCACTTGCCGCATGATATAGCGGCATGGATTGAACTGATTGCTGGTGTTATGCTCATCGCCGGGGCTTGCGAAGCATTTGTCCTGTCAGTAGAGGGCATATCTCACAATATGAATATGACTGACTATGTTTCTGGTATCTATGCGAGTCTTGCATCCACCATCCCCGAACTAGTTGTCCTGTCTTTTCTGATCCGTGATGGAGCGTATGAATTGGCGTGGGTTCTTGCCCTTTCAACCATCTTTGTGAACACGATGGTTTTCGCGACTTATTCGTTATTCCTTCCTAAGGATGATACCGGCAACTTCCGGCTTCCTGACGCAATCATGTGGATTGGCTCCGACCTCCTAACGGTGGGTGCCATCATTAGTCTGGCTGTAGGTCTCTCAATGCTTATCCTGCACGTCTTTCTTGCACCTATAAGTCCCGGACAGGTCTTCTATTTCACCTATGACGAGCTTCTAATGTTCGGAGGTTGTCTGGTTGCTGTCTTCATAGCATACCTCTACAATATAACGAAGTACTACGGAAGGTGCGATCCACAGGCAGAAGACCCCGCTCTGGTTTGCAGGGTTCGCGAGCCAATCTCCAAGCGCACAGCTGGCATATACATCCTCTTTGCCTCTATTGGAGCCTTGTTGGGCGGTGAAGCGGTTTCTGGATTTGCGCATTATGCCCAGAATTGGCTTGGATTGAATTTCATACAGGCGGCATTGATGTTAGTTGTCTTTGCTGGAGTGCCTGAATACATAATTGTGGCCTCGAGTCATCTAAAGGACGAAATAGAGATTGCATTGTCGAACGCCTTCGGTGGGATTGTTCAAGTCTTCTTTGTGGTATTTGGTTTCACCCTAGTTGCTTCAGGGGCACATCTGTTCTTCAATGGCTTGACCGACCCCCATCATGGTATTCCTATAGACCTCTATTCAGTAGTCTTGGTGGTCTTTGCATTTCCAACGCTTTACATTCTCAGAACAAAAATTGCAGATGATGCGAAAATCAACAACTTAGAGGCCATCGCAATGATTGCGGTCTTCATCATGATGCTGTACATATTGCTTGTCTTTGGAGGGCTCACCATTCAGTAGTCGAATACCTGATCTGGCAGTGTTTCAATTCGTTATTGATAGCACTAAGTAAATTTGCTCACGGACTTTATGATTCTCTTTGGTCCCGTCAAAATGACTAGCAGGTTGTGGAGTGAGAAACCCTAGTAATGTCTGTATTCTCCAATCACTTGTATCTTGATAATACAATCCAGTGAAACATACTCGTCGGGCTCGTCATCCTTACCATGGCTAATTGCCACGACACCATCTCCAACGAACGCCACCAGTCCTTCTGCTACGATTAGCATTCCCGGTCCGTAGAACCTCATTCTGTTTCCTGACTTCGCCGCCTCATGCAGGATGGTCTTCAGGGTTGCATCCTTTTCAAAGTCGGACATACCCTCAACTATAGGTCTCTTCCGTGATAAGGATTAGTGTCCAGAGGACAACCTGCATGCCCTTATCTCGCGATTCCTAATCCGGCCCAGATGTCGGCTGTAATCGGTAATCCCTTGAGGGCATTCTCATAGCCTTTCTTTGCGGCCATGGCTTCAACGGTCTTTCGAAGCATTGCTAGAACTTCCCATAGTTCCTTCCACGCCTCTGCATCGCCGGGGTTCTCTTTCACGGCCATCTTAAAGGACTTTTCAGCATCACTAAGGTTTCTTGCGGCCTTTTGTTTGAGCCCCGTTTCATGCCATTTTCTGCCATCCATTGGCACTTCCCGATATTCAATGTCCAAGTCGCCGACTCTAATGCCTCCAGATATTGGTTTTCTCTCCGTTTCACTCACTGGCGGTATTTCGTACGTTCTGGTTGGTGTTGGACTGGGGATTTGCTGAGTTACTGAGCTCCTGATTGGGGTTCCTGAGCTAGAAACATACCCGATATCAGGCGGTGGTGGTGGGAGCTTCTCCTCCTTCTCGTAGCAGTACCCAATAAGAGCAAAGACTGCGGCTGCGCCTAGAAAATAGAGTTTGATTTGGTCATAGGCAATCTGATCGCTATTGCGCCCGTCTAGTCGAGCTTGACCAATGTCCACTTGGAGTTCCCTGGAAACCCCGCTGGGATTTCCCCAGTCTGATCCGTCAACGTAGTATGAGAATATGAGAGTGTAGTTTCCCTCGGGGACCTTGACGAAGGCTCTCCCGGTTTCCCATTTGACATAGCTTGCTGTAGACCTAATCTGGAAATCGATGCTAAACTGGTAGGTTCCCTCTTTCTCGAATTGCACCGTAACTGTGGTTATTTCGTAGTAGTCCATGGTGTATCCTGCAACAATCTCTGTTTCTTCTTCCACGTATGGAGAGTCATATGATGTATACGACCTAGTTGTGGTTGAGGAAAACCGGAACCTCTCAGAATTTGATGGTGGGGGCATTGGTCCTGGTGCGGTTATTGAATATGCATAGCCAGCAACCAGTAGAACAAGGACTGCAGAAACCAGCAACTTGCGTCGCTTCATGAAGCCTGGTGGTCTTAGTCCTTCTGTTCTGTCTGCAGTCATCCTAATGAAGAATATGGGGACTAGCGCACCTGCCAGGACTAATCCAACAAGGGGAACGACCAAGCTGAATATTCCTGGCGTTAACACAAAGTCGTCTCTTCCGGTTGTATCAGCAAGGATGGTGATGAAGCAATCAGAACTTCCTTCAAGAGAATCATCATTTTCGTTAGCTAACGGGAAGTTTGTCGAAGCTGTCACTCCTGTTATGTAGGCTCTATTATTCGAGTCCACTGCGATTGCATTGCCCGAATCAAGAGCCCCGCCACCGAGGTATGTGGAGTAGAGCAAAGCTCCATTCGTTGTGAACTTCGACACAAAGCAGTCCCCGCCACCAGAATAGGAGGAATCCATCTCATCCTTCAGCGGGAAGTTGTCGGACTCTGTATACCCGGTGATGTAAATCTCATTGTCATCATTCAAGGCGATAGAATTACCCCACTCCTTTCCAGCTCCTCCAAAATAAGTCGAGAACACCAGGTCATTGCCCTGAGGATTCAGCTTATAGAGGATGCAGTCGCCGTGTTGTGGATCTTCACTCAAAGTGTAAGCCCACCCGCCATTATAGCTCCCGTCATATGCCTGAACATCTGGGAAGTCCTGTGAGCCCGTATCTCCCACTACGTATGCATTTCCATTACTATCAATCGCAATGTCATACGCAAAATCGTGGGACCCTCCTCCGACATAAGTTGAATAGACCAATGAGCTGCCTGACGGATTTAGCTTCAAGACAAAAGTATCGTAGGTGAAAGACCAGTCTTCTTCGTGCTCTGGTTGATACGCATTGACAGTTGGAAAGCCATCATCTGCAATTCCTGTCACATATGCATATCCTGCAGAGTCAACAGCTATCCCGTAGCCCCTATCCCATCCATCACCACCAACAAAGGTCGAGTAGACTATGCCGCCCGTGGAATTCAACTTGGTGATGAAGCAGTCAAATCCATCAATATACGATTCTTGATAAGCTCCACTGGTGACGGGGAAATCGGGGGAATAAGTGCCCCCAGTTACATAGACATTACCTGAAGAGTCAACGTCGATTGAATAGGCATGGTCCCAATCGGAACCTGCCAAGAATGTATTGTAGATTATGGAGCCACTGGGATTCACCTTAATGACAAAGGCATTACCATCGCCGTCACTTGTCCCTCCAGCTATGTAGATGTTGTCGTCATCATCTAATACCATGTCCTCTGGGTATCTTGCGTTGGGGACATAGATCTCTGAGAGTATCGTTCCACTGGTATCAAGTTTCAGGACGTGCTCTCGTATTGAAACAATGAAATTTCCTTCTGAATCGAGTACGATGCCAGCGCCGTACTCTGCCGCATTGCTTCCGTAGTAACTGGAATATAGAAGCGGGTCTTCTTCAGTGGTTGTTTCCATAGGTAGCAGGCCACGAGTATCTTCAGCCTCGTAAGAATGAAGCACTTGAATTGGAATTGCCGCTGATTCAGAGGAGATCATCAATCCAGCCAAACTAGTAGCAACTAATAGTGATAGAAGCAGCGACGCAAGCTGTGCCCTACTCAAGCATAACGCCTCCTTCCTTCAAATTTTGAAGCCCTCTAATATCTCTATCGAGTCAATAGCTTCATCAGGCGAGGAGCAAAGTGAGGTCGGAGAAAGCCAGTCATGCCGCGTAGGTAATACCGAATCTCCCACTACCTTGCTCCCTTTCACTTTCAGTTCTTCATGGATGTAACTCGCTCATTTGTTGCTCATACGATAGCTGGCATACTACCGTCGCTACTTTATCTTATTGAGAAACTCCTTGGCTGCTTCATTGTCGGGATCAACCTCGATTAGTTCTTCGAAGCATCGGATTGCTGCGGTATGATGTCCAAGCGCATGAAGCTTCCTGCCCAATTTTGAATAGGAGTTTTTGAATTCGATATCTATCTCAACCACCTTCTTTATGAAATCCAAGGTTCCATCCAGTCCCTTCCAGGAATATAGAATATTAAGCAAGCCTGAAACTGCAAGGCAGTAATAATCGTACTTGAGCTCATTTCGGGTAATTTCCTTAAGGAAAACAGGGAGCTGAAATTCCACCCTCTTGGCAGTTATTCCCTTATAGACCAGTTCGTCTTCAGCCAGAGAAACAACCTCTCCTTCAGCAGTGAAGAATGTGTCACCCTCATGTTCATGCAGTTTCAAGTTATCTCCAAAGATTAGGTAGAGGTGCCCGTTGATTACAGTTAATGCCAAATACGCTGGTCTTGCATCATCTTCGAACAGGTATATTCCCAGATGGTCCTTCCATTCCTTCTTGTCAGGTCCCATCTCATCAAATGGTCCGTCGTTGTATTTCGCCGTAAATGGGAAGACCAGATTCTCAACTCGAATTAATCTCGGACGACTCTGCGAATCCAGTACAAATGTGAATGTTGTTGCATCTGGTAACTCGAATTTGGTTGCAGCTTTGGATATCAACTCAAAACGGGAACCATCCGTGGAACTAACGGCTAGTTTTCCGTTGATACTTGACACCCTCAGGAATTGCGGAGAAAGATTCCCATCGGCAATATAAGTTCCAGATAGTTTCTCTATCATCCCAGATGGTGGTGACTTCAAGGTAGTTCTCTCAAGGTTCTTGATTATCAGCTCAATGGCTTTCCTTGAAATGCCCCCTACATAGCTGTTTTTCATGTTGTTCGATAATACAACCACTCCAATATTGAAATCGGGGAGCCATGTTATGTTCGTTTGGTAGCCGTATCCTCCACCTCCGTGTCCGTAAGCCTCTGTCTCAGCTATTTTTTCCTTGCAAAACAATCCAAAGCCGTAGCCAAATTGATTTGTGCTGGGATGTTGTGGACGATACATTTCCTCAAAGAGATCATAACGTATTAGTTGCATTCCATTATTCACACCCTTTCTCAAGTGGAAAGCAATAAGCTTCGCTACATCCTTGGCCGAGATGAACAGCCCTCCAGCACCCAACATTGGTATCTGGACAGCAGGATAGGCAAAGGGTCCATCATATCCTCTGGCAAAAGGGCTCTGCATAGCCATGTCAATGTCAAATGTTGCACTTGAGATTCCTAAAGGTCGAAATAGCACGTCATCCATAACTTCCGGGAATGTCTTGCCTCTTATCAAGCCCATAACATATCCCGTCAGATCATACCCGAGGTTGGAGTAGGATATCTCTGAGCCCACTGGGGATTTCAGCCACCCATCACCAATACTCCGGACGTGTTCCTCGAAGGAGCAGGGCTGGTTATCGTAGTTATTCCCTACCAACGCCTCATGAGTTAGTCCAGCAGTGTGACTTAGCATTCTTCGAAATGTAATCTTCTCAATCTCACATTCAGGATTGCCAAAAATGGTGTTAATCTTGAACTCGGGATAATGCTTTCGAATTGGGTCGGCAAGACTGATCAGCCCTTCACTTGCCATGATTAGAAACGCAGTAGCAGTGAAACACTTTCCCATCGATTGGGTACTGAACAACGTATCTGGTGTGACCTTATCCGACTTAGATTGGTCTGTGAATCCGAAACCTTCCGCCCAGATGATTCCTTCATCATTTGCCAGAGCAATGGCCAAACCATATGGGTCCTTTCTCTCCTTGACAATATTGTCAATGTAAGAAGCGAGTTCCTTGATGCTTTGCTTGTGGATGTCCTGCAGCGGATTCAATTGACCACCTCAGTGAGAGCATCTTCTTTACCACTTTAATTGTTCATTTTCTGGCAATAATACTCCGCTGCTTGGAGCAACATATTCGCTTCAAGGGCATTTGTACTATCTCCTGGCGCGACATGTCGTGCGGTGGAGCGAGATGTGTTTCACATCAGGCATCCGTTCGCTGATTCTAATTGGCTGCAAAAAGAAAAGCAACTGCGGAGCATCTTTATAGCTAAATGCTCCGCTCTCATCTCTTAGATAATCCCAACTCGCCTGCCAACCGTTTCGTAAGCGCCAAGCGCATGATTAAGCTGATCCTTGGTCAGTCCAGAGTTCATCATGTTTCTGATTCTCGCCTTGTCACGAGCGACCATTGGGAACACGATTGGCAGTGCTAGAATTCCTTCGTCCATCAGGCCATTGCTGAGCTCTACTGCCTTTGCGCTCTCACCGCACATTGCAGGAATGATAGGGGTCTGACTGTTGCCTGTGTCAAAACCCATCTGCTGGAGCCCCTTGACGAAGTACTCCCTGTTGTCCCAGAGAGTCTTCACGTGGTCTTCTTCGGTTTCGAGTACGTCAATCGCCGCAATACAGGCTGCAGCAGTGGCTGGAGGATGCGAGGCGCTAAGAAGCCAAGAACGGCTCTTGTTCAGGGCATAGTTCACCATATCGCGGCTGCCGGATACATGACCTCCCATCACCCCAAATGCCTTGCTAAAGGTTCCCATCTCAAAATGCACATCGTGGTGAGTCAGGTTAAAGTGAGAAACAATACCTCGGCCTCCGCGACCGAGAACGGCTTCACCATGGGCATCATCAACATAGATCATAGCACCATGTTCTTTTCCTGCTTTCACAATTCCATCGAGTGGCGCGATATCTCCGTCCATGCTAAAGACTCCATCAGTGATAATGAGCATCTTTTCCGGATTGTCTTTTTCCGCCTCATTGAGCACACGCTCCAAGTCTGCTACGTCGTTATGCCTGTAGACAAAGCGCGTGGCTTTTGCTAGTCTCACACCATCGATAATAGAACCATGGTTGAGTTCATCTGATATGATTGCATCGTTCTTGTCAACCAGCTGGGGGATCAAACCTTCATTCGTCGTGAATCCCGCAGAATACGTTAGGGCTGCTTCTGCGCCTTTGAAGTTTGCCAGACGTTTCTCAAGTTCCAAGTGAAGGTCCATTGTTCCTGCAATTGCACGGACAGAGCCTGAACCGGCTCCATGTGTCTTAATTGCTTCAATGGCCGCTTCCTTCAATTTGGGGTGATTTGAAAGATTCAGGTAATTATTGCTACAGAGCATAATGACTTCCTTGCCATCGACCTTGGCCCTTGGCGTACTGGGTCCCTGCAGCTCTCTAATCTTCCAGTCAAGATTCTGTTCAACGAGTTTCTGGTACTCGTCCTTCATCCATCCAATGGGGTTTCTCATAATATTCACCATAGTCTCTGTTGGGTTTGCAAACCCTTCGTATTGGTCTTATCTGAGTTGGCCCCGCTAAAATTCGTCTATATATGCGCTTCGTTAGAAGCTTTTATGACCTGACAGCTCTCCTTGACAAAGGCCCCTTTTTCTTTGGGCGTCCATCTCGTTACTCGACTCGAAATCGAGCCGAATTGCATGTCCGTACATATCGATATGAACCCGTTAAACATATCGCATATATAGGGGGAACGCAATACTCATCATTTGGAGAATCGAGATGAGTAAAATCCTGAGAGTAAATATGAGTGATATGACCACAAAGTGGAGCGATGTTCCAAAGGAATACGAGACCCTTGCAGGACGCGCCTTCACTTCTGCAGTTGTGAGTGCAGAAGTAAATCCCACTTGTCATCCACTCAGGGAGAAGAATAAGATTGTAGTTTCACCTGGTCTATTGGCTGGTACTCTTGCACCCTCTTCCGGGCGTCTAAGTGTGGGAGGAAAATCGCCTCTTACTGGAGGGATAAAAGAAGCGAATGCTGGAGGACTCACAGCTACCAGGCTTTCACGGATTGGCGTAAGGGGCATTATCATTGAGGGAATGCCCAAAGACGACAACTGGTATAGTCTGCTGGTGGGAAAGGACAAGGCCGAGATCATCAAAACAAACAACTATGCAGGAATCGGTCTCTACGATCTTATTGGTAAGATTTGGAAGGACTACGACTCAAAGCCTGGCATCATTGGCTGCGGTGTCGCTGGCCAACGACTGTTAAAGTGTGCTGGAGTCTTTGGTAACAACATTGAGAACTCGGACCCAGGTCGATATGCTGGAAGAGGTGGCCTTGGAGCTGTTTTTGGTTCCAAACGACTTGTCGCCATAATCAGCGATGATACGGGAGGATCGCGGCCTGAGGCCAAAGACAAGGAGAAATTCGAAGCCGGTCGAAAGAAGCTAGTCGAAGCCTTAAACAAACATCCTGTAACTGGGAAACTCAATGACGATGCAGGAAAGCCCTTTGGCGGTTTGAAGAACTACGGAACGAATATCCTACAAAACATTCTAAGCGAAGCAGGCGGCCTTCCCACCAGAG
Source organism: Candidatus Thorarchaeota archaeon (assembly GCA_011365025.1). The sequence goes on along the minus strand of RDOF01000017.1, from coordinate 31,413 downwards.
GTTTCAGTTCAGGCCGATTTGATGGAGCCGCAAGGATATCTGGAGAGGCTGTCCATGCCCTAGTGGACAAGACAAAGGCGAAATTTGGTGACAAGGCTGAAGGAAGATATGCCCATGCATGCCACCCCGGATGCATCATGTCTTGTTCGAATATTGTGCCTTATGAGAAGACAGGGAAGGCCCACGTATCTCCCTTGGAGTATGAGTCTGCATGGGCATTAGGCGCAAATCTCGGCATTGATGTTCTTCATGACGTAGCTGAGCTCAACAGGCTCTGCAACGACTTGGGCTTGGATACAATCGAGGCAGGAAATACCATAGCCATGTTCATGGAAGGTGGAATGATACCGTTCGGCGATGGGCCCGCAGCTATCAAGCTCCTAAAAGAGGCATACGACGAGAAATCTGTCAAGGGCAAGCTGGTATGTTCTGGCACACAGACTGTTGGTGAAGCCTTTGGAGTGACTCGAATTCCGGTGGTTAAGGGTCAAGCCTTACCAGCCTATGACCCCCGTCCCATCCGTGGAATAGGAGTTACCTATGCGACCACTCCAATGGGGGCTGACCACACAGCCGGCTACACGATCGCGGCTGAGATACTAGGCATCAAGGGTACAGTAACGGACCCAAGAGCCTTGAACAAGGCTGAACTCTCACGAGCGTTTCAAGCGACAACTGCGTACATAGACGCTTCAGGGTATTGCCTGTTCATTGCCTTCTGTATCTTAGATGATGATGAAGGCTTTGGCGGAATGACAGACACTGTTGATGCCTTTCTTGGTACGAAGATTGATGTCACGAACTACGGGATGAAGATTCTGAAACACGAACTGGACTTCAACCGTCAGGCGGGATTCACCAAAAAGGATGACCGTCTGCCGGAGTTCTTCCGTACCGAGCCTTTGCCTCCTCATAATGTCGTCTTCGAGGTCAGTGATGAGGAACTAGACAAGGTACATGAGTAGAATTGATTTCAGGGGGCTTATGCTCCCTGTCCTCTTCTTTTTCTGATTTTTCCTGCATGACACAGCTTATTTGACTTGCTGCTGAGGCTTCACCAATGATTCGAATACATCTATACGGCTGCCTTAGAGACCTGGTTCAAGGCAGCAGGCCTGATGAGGATACGATACTAGAGAGAGAAGCAGTAGAAGGCGAAACCTTCAAGGATCTTATAGCTAGAATTGGACTTGAGCCCAAGGACTTGGGTGACTGCTTCATAGATGGTACGCTGGCAAAGCCTGATCACCCTATTCCCGATGGTGCAAGAGTAGGCTTGTTTCCATTCAACATGGTTCTCCTATGCGGAGGTCAACATCTTAAAGGCCATGGCTATACTCAAAGTGACCCAGATGTAGACTACTACTAGGTGCCTTGAATGAAGATTCATGTCAAGCTTTATGCAACGCTTCAGCACTATGCTCCCGAGGGAACCGAGCTAGGGCAATCATTTCAAGTTGAGCTAGTTGGCAAGACAATTCTTGATCTCGTTCATCATCTCAGATTCCAAGAAGGACAGGCAAGAATTGTAATGGTAAATGGCATACGGGTCACAGAGCTGGAATATCAGCTGAAGGATGGCGATGTCGTTGTTATCTTCCCTCCAATAGGGGGAGGCTGATTGGTGGTTATGGCTCATTAGATTGCAGAAACAAATCGCTATTTCTCTTCTGCATCAATGCTATCGAGAAGATCCTTGACAAGCGCGCTAGGAAGATTCTTGGCCTGAGCCAAGATTGATTCCACTTCTTCTGGAGGCAGGTTCCTTTTCATTAGTTCTTCGCGCAAGTCCTCCAGCTCCATTTTGCTAAGACGATCCTCAAATTCAACAAGCTCTTCGGGTACAGGTTCTTGCTGTTCAACCTCTTTCAGAAACTCCGCAGCGAGTTCACGAGGCACCTTTTTAGCTTGTTCTATTATCGACTCAATCTCATCCTCTGGTGTGCCCTTTAAGAAAAGCCGACCCCTCAAAGCAGTAAGTTCATCTTCGGTCATAGTTTCCACTGGTTTCGGAGCCTTCTTTGCCTCGCGTTCATGTCTAAATCCCTTAAGCAACTCCATCGCAAGAGCTCTCGGAACTTCTCTCGCCTGTTCAAGAATGGTATTGATTTCATTAGGACTAGCGCCTTCATCATGGAGCTGAACACGAAGCATTTCAATCTCCATATCGCTTAGCCTAGCTATCTCTTTGTCAGGTTCGTGCATATCCACAGCATGCCCGAAGCCCTTGAGAAGGGTTTCAGCCACTTCTCGCGGCAACTTGCGTGCTTGCCCAACGACCGCATCGACCTCATGCAGTGGAAGGCCCCTCTCCAACAGAGCTTTTCTCATGTCTTGAATCTCTTTTTCGGTAAGTTGCTCATCCAATGACTCAGGAACCTCAGCAGGCCCGAAGAGCGCGGCTTCTTCTTCTGCAATATCAAAGCCCGGAAGGGTAATAGGCTCTGCTTCCCCTCCAATTCTCTCTTGTCTCTTAAGTCGCACTTCTTCTAAAACTTGCTCAATTGATTTCTTCTCCTGTCTTGCTATCCTGACAACTTCTTGCTTTATTACTTCAGCCACGAAGTTAACTTGCTGACTCAGTTTCATTTTTGAGAGATCGCGCCTGAAGTCATCAACTTCTTCCTGCGACATGGAAGTTAGAATCGCTAGGTCTAGAAGTAGTATGTTGATTTCGGGCACTGCAATGGATATCGCTTCTGCAGGCATCATTTCAGCTTTCTTGCTCAACCTGAGTTCTGCTGAGAGTTCGCCAAATAGCTCTGCAGTGATTTCTTGTCTGGTCCTAACTCCTTCCGCGGGCTTCGGTATCTTTCCTCTCCTCAATTGCCTAATTTGGGCGCTAATAGCTCGCACAAGTTTCGGAACTTTGATTATACGTACCCACACAATGGAACTAAGAAGGAGAATAATTGCAAAAGCGCTTCCATATGTAATCATGTTCTGCATTGCGATATCAGCCTCTGAAGGGCTGATAGAAACGGTAAGATGCACGCTTGCAGCTGCATAGTAAGTTTTGTTGAACTGAATTGTTATTTCAGCAAATCCTGCTCTTCCGAATGCTACAACTCTAAACTGATACCATCCCGGTCTCGATGCATCCTCGCCAACGTATTCGACGGTAGCATACTCGGGACCTTGGTTGGTTACTATCACAGTCGCTCCCGGAACTCCTTGGTCGATGTGCCAGTCATCAGAATAAACAATCCAGAATGTTGTTTCGTTGCCATAAGACAGTGAGAGGAGTGCCTGTCCTTGGATTTCAATGACTGTGGGAATCTCGACAATAGTTAACACAAACTCTAGGGTTGATGTAGTGTGATTCTCGAGCAGTAGAACAATTGTGAATGTGAATTCGGAATAGAGTGCCCAGTTTGAGGCCTCAAAGACTAGGGAGTAATTGCCGCCACTTTGCTCGGTTAGACTGAGCGGAGCCTCAAAGAAGCCAGGGCCAGAGAAGAATGAGTTGGCGAAAGACGCACCAGCCACTCCAGACCCACTCCATGTGTTGTTATACATGAACACCATGGTGAGAGATTCACCGTATGGGACCTCAATCTGAGACCAAGTGTCTCCCAATTCGTATTCCGCCGGTAGACTCAGCACAATCTCTGTTGGAACCGGGGTAATACTAACCGAAATTGTCAGTTGAACGTCATTGTAGTTGTCTTTGCGGAAGATGATTGTCAGACGATATGTTCCGGGTCTAACTTGCTGGGTGTCAAACGGAACTCCGTACAGGCCCTCGTCAAAATACTCGGCCTCCCCCGACTCTCCTGCCCATTGGAAGGAGGCAAGATCAGCCTCGATTCCAGTCCCGTGGAAGGTATCGAAGAAGGTGAAGGTCAAGTAGCCTGCCCATCCCCAAACAAGCTCCTGTGATCCTGCCGACTGAATTATGGCCGGAAGGTTCTGAACAAGTATAGTTGTTGCGTTTTCGGCGTCTGTGTAATCGGCGCTGGGGGGAGTCACTGCTATCCTAAAGGTGTGAACTGATGCGGTGCTTTGCGAGGTGTTAAAGTCGAAGTAATAGTATCCTCGCCCACCAATCAGTGTTCCATTGATCAGAGTGCCATTTCTACCCATTTCTGGTGAGAACCAGGTTAGTATGCAATTGGAAAGCCCTGTGGCAAACGGGTCTGAGGGGTTCAGCGATGGAGTAAGTACATACACCCCAATTCTCACTACCTCGGACCAGTAAATGGGAGTGTACTCGTAGGATGCGGTCGTGTCATCGAGCCATACTACCATGTGGATTTGTGATACACTCATGATGAGCGTTACCGAAGCATTCCTGTAGTTCTCTTTGAAAGCGTAGATCTGTATCTCATATGTGCCAAACGACGCATTCGCAATTGAGAAACTGAGCGCGTAGTACCCTTGTTGTCCTGGCAGCTCATTGAGTGTTAAGTCGGCGAAATCCCAGCTCGCCGTCAAATTGGCTCCGGGCACAAGAAAGCCGTCTATGGAATCGCTGAGCAAGACAACGACTGAAGCCTGTCCTCCCCAACTGACAGAGAATACATAGCTACCTTCGTCAGGAATAACCTCCATCAACCTGGGTAACAGCTGAAATGATACTTGGGCAGATGCGTTCAGGTAGTTCGGTGCCCACGCTTCAATCGTTACAGCGACGGTACCGGGTTCATCCGCTAGGCCTGTATCCAATACACCGGTATAATTACCCGGTACAGCTGTTAGTTCGAAGACTCCAGTTCCGAAGGACCATACATAGTTTATTGTCGCGAGAACCACGAGTTGTCCTCTGAGAGTGTCATTCAAAGCGGCATAGATGGTCACCTGTTCTCCCCAGTATATCTCGAGTGGCGAATCCGGCCGCGGTCCTGTGAATACCACTATCAATTCTGAAGTCACGGCAAGAAGCTCGATTTCCAAATTGAGAGGACTGATTGAGAAATGCGCCAGAGTGGCATAGATGGTGCAGCTTTGGACACCATGTCCCAAATTGCTGGTATACAGCGTAACGTTGTATCTCCCATCTCCCAGGTCAACATAGGATGTCATATCACTCCAGCTGAAGGCAAGAGTTGCGCCACTGAGAGGTGTACCTCCGGAATCCTCATCAGTAAGATAAACTGTGACGTGGGTTGGCTCACCAGCGTAATTTGCCGATGGGAGATCAGCCGATATTCCTCCGATTCGATTTCTCACTCCAAATACTGTTTGGGTTTCAACTGACTGATACGGGGAGAGTGTAATATTGACTATGATGTACTGAAGCCCTATTGCCAAGTTGTCAGAGAGATTAATCGTCACACCGTAGACTCCGTCAGAAATAACGTATACCGACCAAATTGCTGGCTCGAATCCTGTAGATCCATATCTAAGAGAGATTGAGCCCTCTGCGCCTGTTATAGCCTCTGAGTGATCAATATCTGTAAACGTGATTGCAAACGAGATGTCTTGATAGAACGCCGCAACAGAAGGTGTTGGCAATTCACTTGAGAGCGAAACTTGAATGGCCCTAACATATGATTGGACGTTCAGGTTGGTGACATTCCGGTAGAAGGGAGCGATGGTTGGATTCCACCTGACTTCGAGGACGAAATGATAACTTCCAGTTCCGAGAAGTGCGGAGCTGCTTATTTCTACAGAGTAAATACCAGCTTGAGCACCAATTCCTTCTGTCACCCAATAATCCGCATTTTCAACTAGACCTGGGCATTCTAAACAGGATAAGGCAATGGAAGCTCCCTCAATTCCAACTCCTAAAGCTTGGTCAATGAACGCCAGGCTCAATGTTATGTTGTCACCGAGTGGCGTATCAAGCACCTGCTCCAGCTCGACGGTTCCAGCTCTGGAAACGGTGTCAATGAAGAGTGCTGCTTGGTCATCAGCATAGTACGGAGCGGCACCAGTCCACACTACAGCGACTGTGATATTCCACCCGGCAACCAAAGATGCGCTGATTATTGTGGAATTCAAACTGACTCGCAAGGACAGACCGATTATCGTAATCGAATAGTCGGTTGAGCTCAGTAGGCTCCCCTCGCTGTATATTCTCACTTCATCGGGCACTATTCCAATCGACTGGCCCGTTGCAATGTCTCTGAAAGCGAATTCGAAGGTGATGTTGTTGAGAAACTGCGTTCGCGACGGAGGTACAACTATCTCAATATTCGTTGGACGCTGAGTCACTGTGAAGCTCACAATTCGAGTCGCATCACTATAGTATGGTGTCCCCGAAGGCCAGTTCGCAACGACTGTAATGGCCTTGATGCCAGGTGTACCCAGAACTGATGTATCAATGGAAATTGCATACTGCCCCAATCCAATTGGGACCAAGTAGTAATCGGCTGATTCGCTCAGCAGATCCCCACCAAAGTATACTAGCAACGATGCTCCGTTGATGCCTGAATAAGAAATGACATCCTTGTATTCGACTGTGAAGTTGGCGAAATCAAGGAAGGGTGTTGGAAGAGGCGTAGAAATCAGATTCAGGCTGGTGTCTCTCTCCCTGAGCTGAAATGAAACCAAGACATCGGCCCAGGTATAGAATGGGGCTAGGTAGTCGGTGCTGAAATTGAGCCAAAGTAAATAGGGCTTTCCGATTTCGAGTATTTGATTGTATGTTTCAACAACAACAAGATAGCTCTGCGTGGACGGCTGCCATTGGCAGGTGAAAATCCAGCCTGTTCCATTTATGATTGTAATGTCAACATTCGGACCAGTTCCGTTGACGATTGGGTCTAGCGTGTTGAGATCCAAATACTCAAGGACGATTCTCAGGGAACTGTTGTACGCTATGCGGCCAGGAGGAGTGGCGGTTAGAATAGTCTCTCTGTAGGTAACGGCGAGCGTTCTGAGACTGCTTCTGCTTTGATAATAAAACGCATCTGGAGTAATAAGAACTCCCAATTCGTAGTTGCCTGGCGCAGCAAAGTATGAGGTATCAAGTTCAATAAAGTACCGGCCCTGACCAAGTCCAGTCACACTCAGGAACTGAAGGGGTATCGCAGTAGCTCCGCTGTATAGTGCTATGCTCGCCGAATCAACTCCGTATGACGAGGCGCCTGCGACATCGGTAAGCACGACGGTGAAAGTTACGTTATCACCGTATGGAGTTGATGGGGGTGTAGGATATGTCAAAGCAGTCTGTCGACTTGTGATAGTCACTGATATCACGTGCCCCGTCTTGTTTGCATAGAATGGGATTCCTGACCATGTGACGCTGAGAGTGAAAAGCCTCTCTCCAATCGGAGCCCCGAACTGACTTGTATTGAATGAAATTGTGAATACGCAATCAAGGGCGTTGTAGTACCAGGAGAAATCCGCCAAATTCATTGCAATGTTCATGGAGCTGCTGTATTCCACGGGGTTGGAAGTTCCCCCTGTAATGTCCTCAAATGTAAATGAGAAGGTTGCATTCTCTGCGAATGCTACGCTTGTGGGAGGCACAACCGAAAGCAATGTGTCCCGAGGAAGGACCCTGACAGAAATCAGATCCGTTCTATTGGTGTAGTAGGGCCAAGCATCTTGCGACCAGTTAATGAACACCCTCATCGAGAAGAGCCCAGTGCGGCCCAGGATTGTGTTGTTGAAACCAACCGAGTAGTAGCCTGGAAAATTGCTTCTGTCGACTTCCCAGATATCAATCAGGGCGAGGCTCACATCAAGACCGACGAACTCAACACTAATGTACACGTCAAAGGTGCTATTCGTGATTCCAGAACCAAATGAGTTCAAGTAAATGAATGTGTAATCCATGTATCCTAGACATGCAGTCGCTGGAGTCGCATGATAAAGGATGAGCTCTGAATCCTCGCCAATTATCTCCGCAATGGTGAGGACGATCTTGTTCTCATATTTCTGAATACTTCCTGTCCAATTGAAAGATATGGTAAGCTGCTGCGTTCCTAGTCTACCAAATTGGCTAGGGTCAATGCGAATGAGGTAGTATCCATCTGGCGCTAGGCTAGTCAGAGTAATTGTGAGTACACCCGTGGCGTTTCTAACTGTGCATAGAACAAAAGGCGAAGCAATGCCGATTCCATGGTCGCGGTCCCCATAGTAAACCGTTATTTGAACCTCTCCTGAGGCAGGAGTAGGACTTGCAGGTGTGACAAGGCGTAGCTCTGTGTGTATGGTACGAATCACCAACGAGACACTGAAGTTGGCCATTTCATACTCAGGATTCCCAGAGAAGGTGAATCTCAACACATAGGAACCAAGAGTATCCGTATCGAATGTGGTTATCGTTACTTTCCATCGTATTCCGGTCCAAACGATGTTATAGTGTTCGAGGGTCCAGTTGCATGAGCCGAATGCTGGGGATACAGCTATGTTGTGATCCAAATCCACGTAGTCCACATAGAACACACGTACGTCTCCTACTGGAATATCCAACATTCCGACCGAGGCAGTCGCGTATGTCCTAATTTGCCTCACACGAATCTCTATCCATATTGACTTGCTTTCATAGTCCTCGGCCGAAGCCGTGATATTCACTACATATAGTCCAATACTCCAATCCGATGAATGGAGAATGACTCTGTACCTGCCACTCCCAATCAAGATTTGGCTCAGAGGACTACTCCCGTTGACAAGAATAGTCGCGGCATCTATGCCAATCGCCCTATCTATGTCTAAGAACTCAATAGTGATTGTTGCATTCGTGTTATAGGAAATTGTTACTGCAGGAAAATCTGGAGATGATAGCTCACTGCGTGCTTGAGTATAAGCAAAACTGATGATGGGCGTTTGCGTGTTTCTGTAGTCCTCGGTAGCCCCAAATGCGACAAATATTCGAATGAAATATGTGTCTACCGAGAAATAGGCTTTGTCCACAGTTAGAAGGTATAAACCACCGCCGAGGGGCGTGATTCCTATGGTGTAAGGAATTCCCTCCTCGTTTTCTGCAGCAAAGTAGCTACCATCCAAACCATCTATTGAACCACCGTTGTACAATGATTCTGATTCATTTATTGTCAAATGCAGAGTTATTCCGAAATCATCTCCTACCGGAAAGGTGTCAATTGGGTCCCAAGAGAAGTCTACGGTCAACTTGGCAATCCTAACAATAATTGCTGTTCTCGCATCATAGTAGTATCTTGGCGATGCGATTGAATACAGGGTAAGATTCAATGTATAGGCGCCAAGAGCCCAGTCATCTGTATCTAGCCAGAACTGCTTGGATCCGAAGCTACTTGATCCTCCACTCCACTGAGCGAGGACAAACGAGAAATTGCCTGATATTTGTGTATTGGCCAAGTCCAAATCGTAGAATATTAGACTAACAGACGTGTTTCCACCCAGAGGAACGGAGCTGTCGTATGTTGCTAATATGGCTGTTCGATGTGGAATAACCCTCACTGAAATTGTAATCTGGTCGCTAGTGCAGTGGGTCCCGGCGATAGTGATGTTGAACAAATACAGGCCTACATCATAGTCACTTACATCAAATCGAATGGAATACGTGCCATCCAAAAGGTCGGTGTACTGGAATATGGTATCTCCAGTGAGCAGTCCTCCAGCAATGCCCGCTTCACCATGGTCCAAGTCCAGCCACATCAAGGTGGCATTTGCAGTTCGCCCCCATGGCACGCTAATCGGACTGACCCCTATCTGAACAAGTTGCGTTCTGATTCGTACGTATGTGAAAACAACATTTGTGCTCGAACCCAGAACGAAGCTTTGGGTTGGTGTGGCTGTTATCTCAAAGCAGTAAGTGCCGGGCTCTAGGCCTGCTGCTTCGATTTGAACAAGGTATGTACCATTTCCATAGTCTACGGCAGCGCCAACCAGGGATCCATTTGATGCTATAAGAGCTGACGGATATGGATTCCCATTAATCGCATCATAGAGTGATATTCTAACCGAGAAATCATCACCGTAGGCTGTAGGCTTTGGAGTCGTGTAAATGATGTGGGTTGGGTGTGACAGTTCGAGGTCGAAGTATGTAAACGAATCAGCAAGATACTGGTGACTGGACTGGATGTTTATTCTCCACATACCCGGCAGGCCGAGATCTGATGTATTGACTGCCTTCCCATAGGAGCCATCTCCATAGTCTTCTAGCTGTATTTCTGTGGGCGCACCTGAAACAGTCCAATTCATGGCAACCGATGAGCCAGACACTCCCTCGAGGGTACTGCTGTCACTGAGGTAGACCTCGACAAGCAGCAAATCGCCGGCTGTTTTGACAGACAATTGGTCGCCTACTGCATCGCCTGGTGACTGGAGCTGCAGAAATGAGCCATGCCTGACTATGAATTCTCTACTGTATCTCCCCACTCGAAGTGGGAACACACTTCCGGTGTCGTTGAAATCTACATTTGCTGTCCATGTGCCCCGAGGCCACGACGCGTCTACTCCAATGTCAGCCCATTCAAACCTACCACTCCCATCTTGGAACAGATTGTCCGATTCATAAAAGACAAGACCACCCGGTTCAACAAGTGTCAATTTCATTGCCGAACCTGGAATAATCGAGGCCGTACCTCTGAAGTCAATCGACTCGCCTGGTTGTACCACGGTAGTCATGTCATAGGGCAACAACCCGCCAGCACATTCTAAGTTGGTGGCTTCGTTTGATGACGTGAAGTTGAAGCTCCAGACGCCGTAGACATCTAGGACTGAGGACGGGATGATAACTTGAGTTGCAGTTGTGGCCACTTCAGATGTTCTAATTAGTCCCACTGAGTCCACAACATTTTGGAAAGTCCATATTGATGGCTTCTCTAGAGTCAGGTTTATTTCAGCGACTCCTGGTGGAGGTGAAACAAGCACATTAGCAATCCAGGTAACAGCTGTGCCATTACCTACAATGAATGATGTCCCTGGCTGCATGTCCGCGTCCAGTGTGCTCTTCTGAGTGCTGATGTTGAGAGTCATTCTAGGAAGGAAGCTCACAACAGACGGGGCGTTCGTGGTAAAGAGCAGTGTTGCACTCGCTCCATACTCTACACTCTGTTCGGTCCCTACGCTTAGGAAGCTGGCGGGGTCGTACTGGTTGGTGTATTCCGTTTCTATCCAGGCTAGAGATGTATAGCCTTCCTTGATTGTTCGAAACTCATCCATCATTCCCTTGATGACGCTGCTAGGATACCCAAGAGCAAATGGGCTATCATCGTAAGGCAGCCTATCCCCAATTCCAACCAAAGTATTCGAGGAGGTGGCAATAGCACCGTTAACGAATGAATAACCGTACAGCCTCCCATTATCGGAGCTCTGGTATTTCATTACAATGTAGTTCCAAGCCCGGTTTGTAATCTCCACTTGCCAGTACTCTGTTGAAGACCCCTCGAAATGAATGTCCACTTGAATCACACCAGTGGGCCCACCCCAGTTAAAGACTCGTGCCATGGTCAGCGAGTTGCTCTTGTAGAATACTCGCGGTTCATTAACACCAGCCTCCCATTCCGTATCGCTATCGAAATCAGGATAGAGCCAAAATGAGAACTGCCAGTCGGCCCAGCCATCGAAGAGCTCGTCGCCCTCTATGACGGTCATATAGTTCTCTGATGCATCCTGAAATCGTCGTGCGCTATTTATCACTCCACTTTGCCAGAATGTTGTTGACCATGGCAAGCCATCGTGTGCATGTCCAGAGGAATCCTCAACGTATGATCCATTACCAGAAGATTCGGAGAAGTGCCAAACGGATTCATAGACATTACCCCAAACATTAGCAGGGTCTTCAGTTCTACTGGCTGTTTCAGAGCCATAATACATTCCAATAATTGTGTCTACAGAACTGGATAACTCGGGAACAGACACCCATGCTGTTAGGTGGGCATGAGTTGAGTTATAATTCGGGTTAAACACCTCGATTTCATAATCCAGTGTTTCGCTGCCAATCATGAATCTGATATCATCACCGTCTGGTTGTGCATCAGTCTTTAGGTCCGTATCGTAAATGTCTACTAAGACAGGGAAGTTCTCAAGATTCGAACTCACCTTCGTGTGGTCGATTGTCAGGTCTTTCTTGTATTGAAAGATTGAAATGTTATCTTCCGCCTGTGGAACTACATAGTCAACATGTAATGTGGGCAGGTCATCACCGCTAGAACTCCAAGAACCATCCATCTCTATCGTGTCAGAGTAGTCAGCTGAGTTCAGGTAGTCAATCATAATGCAGACGTAGTTCCCACCATCCCAACCTGAGCGAGAAACCACGCTCTGTACGAGTGGAGACAGGTCCGGAGACCTATATCTAAGGGTTTCTTCCCAAGAATCTAGAATCCAGGCAACACCCGCTTTGCCCCAGCTGTATCTGTTCTCAAGCGCCGGTAATCCACTTGTGAATGGCGCAACATCATCCTCTTGTGCCACAAACACTCTAAGCGCACCAGAGGTGAAACCATTGCGGAATAGGGCTTCAACTTCAATGGCTGCATAAGTGATTACGGCGCCCTGAGGTATGTTCAATGGGAACTGGATTCCTACCTGATATTTGACCGCATTGCTCCAAGCTGTACCAATGACGCCCACCTCAAGATAGGTGGATGTGCTGATTCCGGTGCTGGACCGACTGCGGCAATCTCTGGAAGATCCATCTGGAACGTAGGGGGACACGCTACCAGAGACAGAACCAGTGATAGCCGTATAATTCGCGCTAAGTCCTATTTGCTCGGGTAACGGGCGCGCCTCGAGAGTTAGATCGACTTCGTCTACGTACAATTGATTGTCAATGGCTGTTGAGGGAAGTCCAGAATAGTCTGAGCCAATTCCGATGTCGAGATCAAGCGCTCCTGGCACTGGATATGAGGCCCATGCAGACATTGGAACCTCTACCGTATATTTAAGCCATTGGTCTGTGGTGGTTCCTGATGTGAATAGATGAAGTTTCGATTCATAATCGCCCAAACGAATGAACAGGTAGAAGTAATCATTCATGGTCGATACGCTTCGTACATAATAGTTGATTGATATCTTAGCTGAGTAGAGCTCTCTATACGGCACTCCTACATGCTGTCTGAGGTAGAGCTCCATGCCTGGGTTAACCGCATTAGTGGTGCCAAAGTTTGCGTTGAATCTCCAACCCATTGAGCCTTCACGGCCTGAGCCTGAATAGCTGTGGAAGAAGAGGCGACCGTAATAGGGGTGAATTATGGTCTCTCCCTCTTCCACAATTGTCCAGCTATCGGGGACGTTGTACTCCTGTGCATTCCAAGATGAGCCGGCGATTATTGTGCGCTCAGTGTGATACAAATCTAGTAGTCCATTCTGGATTGGTGCGAACTGCGTGGAAAGATGTTCTAGGGTTCCGCTCAAAGACGTTCCAGTCCAACCTTGAGGTGCATAAATCGATACTGGAGTTGCTGCCGATGAGTCCATCATGACTAGGTCTTGCGTGTCATTTGTAAACACTCCCTTTAGGGTTGCAGTCTGGGATGCCCCGGTTGCCGCGTAAGTTGTATCTCCGGCCTGAGCAAATCTTTGGATATCCGGATTCTGCTCAATTTGGCTGATACGTTCGCCTTCACCATTAGCAGCAGGCAGTCCTGTCATTGGGCATAGAAGCAGAACCAGCAAGCCGACTACAATCAGTTTCGTAGCTCTTGCCCCCATCCTTCTCATAGAAATCAAGGAGCTTCCGCAGCAAACACCTCTTTTGTTGGATATGGTAAGTCCTGAAGAATCTCTCATGGCTTACCACCTCCTTTCCGAAGTATGCTTCGGAGCAAATCGTCGGCAAGCTCCTTCGGAAGTTCATGTACTTGTTCCATTATGGTTTCAAGCTCATTGCCTCCAATTCCTGCGTCAATGAGCTTTTTCCGAATCTCATTGATCTCTTCTTCGGTCAATAGCTCAGGCGGCAACTCATCTTCGGCTTTGGGTGCATCTGGTTTGATAGGCTCAGCATCCTCTTTCGAGACTTCTTCTTCAGCGATGTCAGGTTCTGATAATGGAACCGCCTCTCGTCCAGAGAGTTGCGCCCTTGCCTGCTCCAACGTTTCTTTGAGGACCATCTCCATGCTTTTTCTTTCAATTTTGGATCTCTTGATAGCCTCTTGATTAATTACTTCCTTGACAAATTCCACTTGCTCGCTGAGCCTCATCTTTGAGAGGTCGGACCTGAACTCCTCAAGCTCCTCCTGTTTCATTTTGGTTAGAATGGCAAGTTGAATGAGCAGTTCTTCGATTTCCGGAACTTCTGCAGTCAAAGAGTAGTCCGGCATTGTATCAGCTGACCTGAGAATTCCGAGTGGCTTGACAACATCATTGAACAACTCTGTAATCAGTTCTCGTCTTGTCCTGACACCATCGGGCACCTTCGGTATGCGGCCCTTGTCAATGGCCCTAATCATTCCACGGATATCTCTAAGGAGCTTGGGTAGACTGAATAGTCTTGACCAAAGGATGGCTCCTATCAGGCAAATAACGCCTATTGGGAGACCGTAGATCAAAGTGCGCTCAAAGAGAATATCCGCATCGGAAGGCTCTACAGAAACGGCCAATGTGATTCTCGCGGTTTCACAATTACCTCCGGACAATTCCACAATAACAACCGCGGAGCCTTGTGCACGAAGAGAGATTACTGTAATTTCGTACCAACCCGGATTGGACTCATCTGGTCGCCACTCTCCTGTGTAGACGTAGGCCATATTTAGGCTAGTGGCGTTTACGGTACCCCCAGAAATGCCTCGATTTCCATGACCTGGCCATGTGTCGTAATAGAAGACGTTGACTATCACCGTCTGGCTGTAACTTAGAGTGACAGTATAAAACTCCGCACTCAATGCAGTTGGGATGTCGATAATGGTTAGATAAAGGGTTAACGTAGATCTGCTTCTATTCTCAAGGGCAAGACTGATTACTATCCGATACGGTTGATTGCTTACGGTCCAAAGACTAGAATCTATGACAAAGCTGTAATTGCCATTTGAAAGCTCGGTTATCTGAAGATATTCCTTGTCTGAGATTGATGGTCCCATTATCACGGCTCTGAGTTCTGTTGCTCCGAGGATTCCCTGATTGTACCAGGTGTCATTGTAGAATAGAACAACTGATAGCACATCCCCTATTGGCACCCTTAGACTATTCTCTCCCTCATCCAGATTCTCAGGAGGGGTGTACGCAACAATGGAGGTTGGAACTTCTTCTACAGTCAAGGTTGTGACTCCTATCCCTCCTTCGTAGTTTTGCTTCCAGAAGCTCACCACGATAGGATATACACCAGGAGAGACGAGAGATGTATTGATCCAAATTTGGTAAGTACCTTCACTTACATAACTAAAAACTTCCTCAATGCCTGCCCAGTCTATACTAACTCCTGCACCAAGAATGCCCCTGTCGCCCAGCAAATCCCAGTACGTCAAATTCACCCATCCTGCCCATCCCCACACCTTGGGTGATACATAGGACACCTCTACCGCTGTTTCGATAGGATTGATTGTTAGAGTGGTCATATTACTCGAAATAGCGAATGCCCTCACATTGGGATTTGCGGTAATTCTGAGTGTGTAAGTAGTCGCGTTGTATTCCCATGTTCTAAAATCGAAATAGAAGTATCCTGGTCCCCCGATGGTTGTACCGTTCAGGAATTCGCCCGCTATGACAGTGCCAGAGAGTGACCAAGTGACCGTGCAGTTTGATAGGCCTGTAGAGTAGGGATAGGACTCGTTCAAGAACGGACACAATACATAGACTCCAATTCGTACTGTATCCGACCAATTGAACGAAGCGCTGCCGTAAGTCGCAGTAAGTGCATCCAACCAGACCTCGGTAGGAATCTGCCGTATGGAGATACTGGCAGAGGTGCTCATACTTACGTAATTGGTTCTGCTTGCTTGTACAATAACTACGTAGGTCTTCACCAGGGCGTCTTGACTATCTAGGAACCCTGTATAGAACCCGTTTCTTCCTGGAACTTGAGTGAGATAGATTAGCACATCCTGCCCTGCCAGCGACCAGCGTGCGGTCACCGTTGCGCCAGCCAATGGGGCGTCGTGGTAGACGTCGCGAACGAACACGGTAATATTGACTGGCTCTCCTTTGTACAGAATCTGGTTGTTAAGCCCGTCAACAATTGCCAGTTCGAGTCCGAGTCTAAGAACGTTGACGGTAATCTGACCTGAAGCAAGAACATAGTTGTTCATGCTTGCGGTTATGGAGATGACGTATGCGGTTGCGATTGGCAAACTTCCCGTATTTGCAGAAAACGTGTAATTACCAGGTGGTGTCGTTTCTATTAGACTGCCTTCTAGTGGCCCGAACATATATACAACAACGGCGCCAGAGATTAAGGTGCCACTCCTTGTATCGTTGAAGAGCGCCCAGACTGAAACACTTTCTCCCCAATATACATCAGGAATTACCAGAGGCAGAATGATTTCGGTTGGGATAGCTCTGATTCGTATTGATATCGAGATATCCGGTATGAAGTAATTCGACTTTGTGGCGCTAACTAGGAGAGTGTATAGGCCTGCATTTAGAGTGGTTGTGCTGAGAGATATATTGTATCTGCCATTCCCAATGTATGTGTAACTTGAGGGTCTAGGCCAAGTAATGCCCAGACTTGCATCTGCTATTGGTGAAGAAAATGAATCGAGGTCGACAAGTTCAACGATTACATAGGTCTGTTCTCCAAAGTACGCGTCAGGAGCTAGGTATTTGCTCAGTTCGCCCTCTCTTGCTCGAATCTGGATTGGAACTTGGACTTCTGCAAACTGATAATCGCTCATGGTGATTCTAACCACAAGCGCATTCGTTCCCATTGAGCCCGCATCAGTGCAATTTACGACAAGCTCATAGATCCCTGGGCTAAGCACAGCAACGCTCCAGATAGTTGGCGCGGATCCACTGATTTTGTAGATAACAGAAATGTATGATTGCGCTTCTGATATGGGATCTCCGTTGTCCAAGTCAACGAATGTAAGAACAACAGTCACATTGTCATTAATGGGAACAGTGGATGGGTCTGGGTCGCCATTCGTCAGTAGTGACTGAATCAGTCTGATTGACCCCAAGAGGAGGACCTCTGATGTATTGCGATAGTAGGGTGCAACGGATGGATTCCAAAGCAGGCGCAGCGAAAATGAATACTGGCCAACTCCATTGAGTTGCCGTGAGTCGACTAGAATTGTGTAGTGTCCTGCTTGAGTGCCTGAACCACGAATCACCCAGTAACTTAGATTCTCCACAAGCCCACTTGGATCCAGACAATCGAACTCAATTATTGCCCCATCAATCCCAATTCCTGTTTCCTCATCAGTGTAGGAAAATGTAAGACTCATGTTGTTGCCAATTGGTGTAATTGGGGCTGAGCCAATGTTGACTAATCCACTTCTGTTTATTATTGTGATTCTTACTGACGCTGCATCGTCGGTGTAATAGGGATTAACGTTTGAAGGCCAGTCCACAAACACGGTGACGTTCAAGGCGGTGACCAATCCCACACTAAGAATCGTGGAGTTTACACTGATTTCATAAACGCCATCCAAGTATGACATTGTGAAATCCTCGCCCTGTAGGAGGCTGCCACCGCTGTATACAGAAACCATACTCTTGGTCAGAATAACGCTCTCTGTTGTACCGTCGTCTACATAGCTAAAGGTGAAAGTGACATTATCTAAGAATCTGACTTGTGACACCGAAGACACGATGCCGGCACTTGCCGGCCTTTCTGTGACACTTACGCCTAAGGTTATGTATGCATCAGTATAGTACGGTGCACCTGAGGTCCACTGTGCCCTCACTAAAAGGCTCGATGTCGTTCCGGGCATCCCTATTGCGGCTGTGCTAACTGAAAGCTGATAGACTCCGCCTTCAAAGGTTTCAAGAGCGTAGTCTGTTCCCGCCTCTAATACATACACTCCAATCGAAAGAAGAATCTCCGCGCCCTCAATTCCGTGTGACAATTCCAAGTCGCGGAAGACAAACGTGAAATTCACTGAATCAAGGTAGGGTGCAGGTAGAGGCGCTTCGGTCACATCAAGGAATGTTGTCCGTTCTCTTAGCCTGAAAGAAACATATGCTTCTGAAGAGAGGTAATATGGTGCCAGGTTCGAATAGCTAAACCTAATCAAAAGGAGGTATTCTTTGCTTATTTCTAGAGCCTGATTATATGTTTGAATCGTAAGGAGGTAGTCCTGTGAACCATCACGCCACTCGCAAGTGTAGAGCCAGGAGCTGCCATTCAGAATTTCCATATGCGTGAAATATGAAGTGTTGCCTATCTCTATCAGGGACAATAGATCTCTGTAGTGGACTACAAGCTGGATTGTGGAGTTGTAAGCAATCGTTCCGACCGACTCTGCAGCAAGTGTCGTGAGCCTATATCTAACATTGAAGATTCTTGAAGATGTAGCATCCAAATAGTAGAAATGGCCGGTGCTAATCTCAACCATCAGATTGTAGGAGCCCGGATTACCATAGTAGGAAGTATCTAGGCTAATTGAATACTGACCACTTCCAAGGTACACGTAACCATAGTAAGAAACCGGAATTGGCAGAGAGGCATCAAACAAAACGATTAGTCCGTCGCTAATTGGGCTTGAGGGTTCATTGGTAACATCCAGGAAGGTCACTGAGAAAGTGGCTACTTCCCCATAGGCTGTTGGTGCTGGAGAAACAAAATCGAACGATGTTTCTCGCGCTATGACCGATATGAGCACAGTCCGGATTGTGATGTTTGCATAGAATGGGGAGCCAATCCAAGTCACGCTGATAGTGAACTGCTTGCTTCCAAGTGAAGGTCCAAGGATGCTGCTGTTAAATGAAACATAGAATCGCCGGGATGTGGAGTTGTATGTAATAGTGTAGTCTGGCAGGTTCACGACAAGGGTCAGCTGTGGGCTATTGGCAATCGAAATTGGCACAGCCTCTGATACATCATCATAGGTGAAGGAGAAGGTTGCATTAACTCCATACGGAGTGCTGTCGGGTGGAGTCACTGCAAAGGCTGTGTTTCTGGGAATTACTCGTACTGATATTGTGTCAGTTCGATTATCGTAGAACGGTGAAATGGAGGCAGACCAGTTCACATGCACTATCATGGTGTATATGCCCGGCCTAGAGAAGACTGTTGTATTGAATTCGATTGTGTAATGCCCCGGTGCCCCTTCAAATATGGATATCAAAGATGAATCAATTGTCAATTCGAGAAATTCTATTGAAATGAAGACGTTCCCTGAGGAGTTTGATATTCCAACTCCGCTGTAGAGTTCGCTATAGAAGTAGATATACGTCATGTTCTCAAGGTATGGCGTCGGACCAGGCGAGTCCTCAAGACTCAATTCGGACTCCTCCCCAATTATGGTGACAGAAGTCCTGACCATTCCGTTGAAGAACTGCTGCACCGGCCCAGTCCAGTTGAAATACACCGTGAAATTGTAGATTCCTTCTTCAACAAGAGCCGATGCCATGAATCGGATGATGTAGAAACCGTTTCCCCTAATAGTGTCATTCTCAAGATATGATTCAATCCAGCCATACTTGCCATATACAGAGGCGTTGACGTACTGGGACCGAATTCCTACGTCATTGTCCAGGTCTCCGTAATAGAGAGATACGTTAACCATACCTATGTAGGTCGTTGGTTCCACTGCACTAGCCAAGATGAATTCTGTATAGTGGGTCCTTAATGTCAGACTAATATTGAAGTAACCGATCTGGTAGTTTGAGCCCTTTGATACATTGAATACAATAAGATAGCTACCCAGTTGACTAGTTTCATAGCTTGGTAGTTCGACTCTGTACTGTGACCCTGTCCAAGTCACTGATATCGCATAAGTCCAATTGTTTTCGATAAGTGCTCCCGGAATTGGCTCCTCATGAATGATATCCCAGTAATCTACGTAGAAGACCGCAATGTCGCCAAGAGGAAGATCAATCGAGGATGCCGACGACCGTGCAAACGCATAGGCAATCTGGACCAACACCTCGAAAGAGAGTGTCTTCGCTTGGTAGCTCGGGGCATCTACCGTTATGTTGACTTCATGAGAGCCCAAATCCCAACCTTGTACAATTACGACCACCCTGTAGAATCCATCACCAAGATGTTGCCAAATGATTGAGGCTCCTTCTGCCGTTACAATACCAGTGGTGATGTTCACACCATTGTCAATGTCAACGTAATTCAGGACTACTGTCACATTCGTGTCATAAGTTGTTGTCACGGTTGGATAATCATCCGATAACAAGTAGGTCCGAATTGGTCTATAGGAGAATGTTATGACTGGGGTATGGGTATCTATATAGTTCTCTGATGCAAGGAAGTCAACAAGCACTATGATAGTGTAATCTCCCTCTTGAAACAGACTCTGATCTATGACAATTCTGTATCGCCCATCAAATAGGTCTGTGAAGCTTTTGAGTGTGTACTCCCATCCTGTCGAATTTCTTGCAACGATGTATGTCTGATCTAAGCCATCAATCGGATTGCCATCAACTGATGTTCCAGGTTCGCTAATGTTCAAATGAATAAAGAGGATGAAGTCATCGCCATTTGGGAAGGGCTCCAGATTCTCCCAACTTACATAAACGCCTAGTTTCCGTATTTCTAGCTCAATTGAAATTGTTGCATCTGAGTAGTATTGAGGTTCAGCTGCTGAATAAACGGTGATGTTAATCTCATAGATTCCTACGGCCCAAGCGCTTGTGTCAAGCCAAAAGCCATAGTTGGTGAAGCTTTGAGAACCGGTTCCCCAATCAAGTATAACCTGACTGAGATTGGCCAAACCTATTGTACTCGAGGCGCTATCAATGTCTAGGAATGCAATGTCGAAGTATGTGCTTGTTCCCACTGGGGTACTCGGACTGTGATCAGCACTTGCTGAGGTCTTGTGAATTACCACAATAACTGCGAGCGCGAAGGTTGCGTCCTCATAGTTGGTCTTTGAAATTGTCACGTTGAAGAAGTAGGTTCCTGGGGCATAAGATGCCATCACAATTGTTAGTGTATAATGTCCATTCGCATTATCTACTGTCTGAATCGAAACCGACGGAAGGATGCTAATGGTGCCTCCTTGAATGCCAATCCCGCCATGGTCAAGATCGTTCCATTGTATCAACACGGTGACGTCTTCGCCCCAAGGAATCTCGGCAGGTTCATCGCTATACGGATAGGCCTCGGTCACAACGGAACGATAAGTGAACTGCACATCTATGGAGGTGCTCAATAGAAACGAATCTGTTGGAGTGGCTGTTAATTCAAATGAATGCGTTCCAATGGAAAGACCTGAGCTTTCCAGGGTTAGGAGGTAGGTTCCGTTGCCGTAGTCAATAGGTTCCCCTACTAAAGTACCATCGCTGGTGAATTCTGCATTAGCAACCGGCAAGTTGTCGAAGGAGTCTCTGAGTGTTACTCTAACGGCAAAATCGTCACCATACCCTACAGGGGATGGCGGTTCGTAAGTAAGATAGGTCTGATGTGAGAGGTCAAGAAGAAGAATACTTGTCGCTGTGCTGTAGAACTGGTGACTAGAAGCGAATTCTATCCGCCAACGTTGAGCTGTGGCCAAATCTGTGGTATTCAGTGCTTTTCCGTAGACTCCCTCTCCATAATCATCAAGTTGGACTTCGGTTGGTGTTCCGCCTACGGTCCAGTTCATTGTGATTGTTGCTCCGCTGATGGGATTTGAGTTCAATGTGTCAGCCAACTCGTACTCAACATACAATCCTTCACCAATGAGCCTAGCAGAGACTCCATCAGATATGGCATCACCTGGTGCAACAAGACTCAAGAATGAAGCATGTTTCACAATGAAGTTCCTGCTGAAAATGCCCACTCGGTCATTCACACCAGTCCCAGCGTTACTGTTCCTGGCTGTGGCCCGCCAAACTCCTGCTGAAGCTGAGGAATCGAGTGAAATAGATTCTGATTCGAAATATCCTGCATCTTCCTCTGCTCCAACTGAACAGAAGTCACTCGGGTCATTTTGATTCTGATACTCGGTCTGAATCCAATCTGCTGACCGAATTGCATCAGAGATACGAACTTCATCAAGCTGACCCACCCATTCTGCGCTCCAACCTTTGTCCTTAGGTTGGTCTCCATGCCCAATCCAGAATCCTTGCTCGTACGTAGAGGGCAATATCGTGTCTGTCTTCACAAGAACATTGGGGTCTTGAACCCCATCGACATATATCCTCATCAGCGATCCATCATACGTTGCCACTATATGATGCCAGGCTTCTCCCGTCACATCATTGGCTCCCCTCAGCTGATGCGTTTCTCCCGGAAGGCTGAAGGTGGGCTTTAGAGTTGATCCTCCGCCATAATTTATGAAGAGGCTGTATCCGTTGTACCATCCCTTGTGATTCATTATTCCGTAAACGTGAGTGTTAGGAGTTATGTCATGTTGAATCCAAGCTTCCAAAGTTATCTGGTAACCGTCTATATTCCACATTGGACTGTCGCCGCAATCAATAAGATCATAGTAACCATCAAGGTTGTTGAAATCCTGCCCGCTTCCAATCTTTCCAGTCACTCTTGTTGGCACAAACGAAGTGTTTCCTTCACCACCTTGCCCATGATGTTTATACTGACTGCTGTCGAGATATTCATTTAGTGCTCCAGTCCCGCTTTCCGATAGATGCCAAACTCCTAGATAGCCGGCATCCCAAACCAGTCCCGAGTCATAAACTATTGGTGCTAATGGATTACCGTAATACATGCTAAGAATGGTGTCAATTGAACCGGAGAGCATGGGGACCTTTGCCCATGCAACAAGATGAGCGTGTGTTTCGTTGTAGGTCTGGTCGAAGAGCTCTATCTCATGTGAAAGCGTTTCTTCACCAATCGCAAACGCGATGTCTCTGCCATCTGCGCGAACATCTGTTTTCAAATCGGAATCATAGATGTCAATGAGTACTGGGAAGTTGGTGAGATCTGCACCAACATCTTCGGAACTAATGGTGATGGGTTTTCGATGATAGTATGGCAATGCAAAGCTCTGCCCTTGAAGGGTCGTGATACCGGAGTACCAAGTCGACCCTGATGGGTCTGTCAGCTCAAGAGATGTCGCTGAGCCGATTGTTCCCGAACTCCAAATTCGGAACTCGATATCTTCTCCAATGGAGAACTCATCCGATGAAGAATAGGGTCCTCCAAGAGGTCCCATGAGTGCATCAAAAACATGATTCCTACCTTGGAATTGAATCTTCCACACTCCATACTCATCAACCGTGGATGCTCCAACCATTAGGTTCCCGTTGAAACAAGTCCAATCAGTGCCGAATGATTTCTCAATGGTCAATGGATTCCTAACCGAAACCGGATACCAATCTCCTTCTGGATAAGAAACTTCGAAGCTCACCGAATCAATCTGAGGTGGCGGTGATACTAGCACATTTGCGGTCCAAAGGGCAATAGTGCCATTCTCAATCGAAAATGATGTTCCCAAAGTGAAATCATTTGCAAGAGTCATAGCGGTGCTTCTCAACCCCAGATAAAGCGTTGCCTCAACTTGAACGCTAGCTACGCTGTCTGTCGTGAATTGGAATCCTGAAGCGCCGAGAGGGCTATTTGTGTCACTTGACGAGTTGCCAAGTTGCTCGATTCCAACCGAGTAGAAGCTCGACGGGTCATTCTGATTCCTGTACTCGGTTTGAATTCTCTCTTGGGTCTTGGCTATGTTGGAAATACGGGCTTCATCAATCAGACCTAGGAAATTGTCATCGTAGTCAGTTTCTGAGGCGATAAAGAAGTCTTGGCTGTTGCTAATTACATTCCCACTATACGGATTTGAGTATGACATTACTCCATCCGTATACACGCGAATAACAGACCCGTCGTAGGTCAGGACCACGTGCATCCAGTCGTTTCTGGTAACCCCGACTCCAGTTTCAACGGATCCTGATGTAACGCCATCCAAATTGAAGCGTACATCATTTGTCCCAGTTGACCGCCAATAGAATAGGGATAGCGCGCCCGTATCTTCGCCTCCTTTGGCGAAGATGCAGCTCTCCCACTCATAGGAGTCAGCTCGAGTCCAAGCCTCTAGCGTGATTTGATTCGTAAATGAATTCAAACTCGGGCTATTTGAAACGAGAATGTAATTCTCCCCATCGAAACTGATGGCGTTGCCAATGGCTCCCGTCGACCCAAATGAGGGACTTCCTGTATCAGTCCCATGATTCTGATAGAATGTTGAATCTTCTATTGCATCAGTTCCTCCAGTGCTCTCTGAGAAATGCCAAACGCCCACATAGCCCGTGTCCCAGACCATTTCTGGATTCTCTTGGTTTGAGGCCTCGGAGCTGCCATAATACATCGTTATTGTAGTATCGGCCGTGGATGAGAGATCCACCTTTACCCAAGCAACAAGATGCGCATGAGTGGAGTTGTAGTTCGGTTCGAACAGTTCCAATTCATGAGGAAGCGCTGCATCTCCGGATTTGAAGATTATATCATCTCCGTCATTTTGACACTTTGTCTTTAAGTCCGCATCGAATATGTCGACAAGAAGGGGAAAATTCTCCAGATTGGCATCGACCTTCGTGTGGTCAACAACGATTTCCTTTTTGAACGCGAAGTCAAGAAGTAGCCCCTCATCACCCACCGCATAGAATGCAGCTGGGTTTTGCTGGTTGTTGAATTCGGTGAGAATCCAGCTCGCGCTTCTGCAAGACCTTGACACGCGAATTTCATCTATGCGACCATCCCACTCTTGGATAAACCCATCCGAACCAGGGTTGTTTCCAATCTGAATCACTGATGTTCCAGTCTGGGTGACGCCGCTATACGGGGCGTAACCCTGCTCAATTCCATCTACATATAAAAGCAGAACTCCGCTGGCGGCTCTTGCTACGCCGACGACATGATGCCAAAAGCCATCATTCACAAGGCTAAGCGGAGCAGTCACATTCTGAGTGTCGTCAACGAAGAAAGCGAGTGTCGAATCATCAAGTTTGCCCAGCCAGTAATTTCTATGACCCACATCCCCCCATTTTGCCACAATGGCATCCGAGCTGCCATCTGTATTGTCTGTGCGCACCCATACTTCAACAGTTACATCTGAATCGATTACCAGCGATGAAGAATGAGGAGCTTCGATTCGGTCATTAGTGGCTGCGCCGTAGAATTCCGCACATCCGTCTATTATACCTGACTGAAGTGTCGGTTCGGAGCCAATAGGCTGACCTACACCATCATTGCCATTCATGGTACTATCGAGGACTGCGCCGGCTGGGTCTTCACTGAGGTGCCAAACAGCAGCAAATGAGGTGCCCCAAACTTCTGTTGGGTTCTCCTGGTTTTCTGATTCTGGACTGCCATAGTACATTGATATGATGGTATCTAATAGAGCGGACAGATCAGTTCTTACCCACGCAATTAGATGAGCATGCGAGGAATTGTATGATTGGTCAAATAGCTCAATCTCATGAGGAAGCATCCATCCATCTTTTACGAAGATGATATCGTCACCATCAGCCTGAACATGAGTACGAAGATCAGAGTCATACAACTCCACAAGCAACGGAAAACTGTATAGATCGGAGTCCACCTTGTTGTGGTCAACTGTAATATCCTTCTTGTACATGAATCCACTTGGCCCTTCACTCATAGGTATGATTTCCCGTTCCGTACCCAAGGAGATGAAGCTAGACGGGTTGTACTGATTCTCATACTCTGTAAGAATCCAATCTGCCGTGGGCGCCACACTCAATATCCGAATCTCGTCAATAGCTCCATACACTGGATATGAGAGAGGTGATGCTTGGAAGTTCAGGGAGTTGCTGACGTCTGTTAGAGAACTAATGTCTTGGGCAGCTCCCGTTTGAGCTCCATTTGTATACAATCGAAGGGTGTTTGTGGATGGGTCAACAACCGCAACCAAATACATCCATTGGCCAAACGTGACAGAAGTTGCACTGGATATCACCTGAGTACCTCCATCTGCAACTTCGGCTTTTGCATCTGTGCAAGCCTGATTTGTTTCAAACTCATATCCAGCTTCAGATGTCGTTGTGCCTCCCTTGAATAGCGGGAGCTGGTAGTCATCTGTACTCTGGTCAAAACGAATCCACAGGCCATAGGAGAAGGCGTTGACACCGAAGTCAAGATGGCCATTGCCAGGGTCCCCAAAGAGCACATTCCCGTCTACACCATCGAATTCGTAGCATTTTCCTACAACACCTGGTTGGCTCTGCGCAACTCCTCCGCTGACTACACCAGATTGACCGAAGGGTGAGGAATCATGGGCGTTGCCGCTGGATTCGCCGAAATGCCAGACTCCTGCATAGTTTGAGCGCCAGACTTCATCCGGGTTCTCTTGACTTCCCATCAGTGGATTGCCATAATACATCGACAGAACGGTATCAGATGTGGACGAGAGGTCAGCTTTGACCCAGGCGACTAAATGAGCATGAGTGGAGTTATACTGTTGGTCGAATAATTCTATTTCATGCGGGATGTTTCTACCATTTGAAGTGAACATGATGTCATCGCCATCACCCTGTACATCTACCCGCAAATCCGCGTCGAAAATGTCAATCAGGACGGGGAATCCATAGAGGTCAGAAGTCACCTTGTTATGATTGATGATGATGTCTTTTTCATACCTGAAATTCGAATCTTCCTCGCCAACAGTGACAAATTGACCTGGATTTCTCTGGTTGTTATACTGCGTCATAATCCAAGCATCTGACCTGGCGACTGCTGAAACACGAACTTCGTCAACCACTCCATCGAAATAGGACGTTGCACCGGTAGTGTCGGACCTTCGGCCAATTCTCACTGGCCGATTTGGGTTGTAAGATGATGCAGGTATCCCAGTGGTTACCTCATCAACCAATTCGCCATTCAAATAGAATTTGGTGTATTGCGACGGATTAAACACACCTACGACATGATACCACTGACCAGTTTCAACTCGTTCATATCCCACGACATTTGTGTTTACTCCATCAGGACTCCATCTGAACATGACCCAGCCTGCGGGACTGATGCTTGGATCATCATCAAAGCTGATATCCCATCCTCGATAATTGGATTCCCCAGACTTGACCACAAGGTAGTCATTGTCTATGTAGCCAGCATAGAACCACGCCTCAACCGTAAATGCACCAGACATCTGTAGTTCCGCCGGATTTCCAAAGTCAAGGTAGTCGTCTGTTCCTTCAAGGTCAATTGCCCCTCCGACTACTCCCTGAACAAGATCGCCGGACGTCATCGTTCCATACGAAGTGCCGTCATTCCTCGGGGAAGTAGCATCCAAAATCTGAGGTTGATGAGGTAAGTAGTCTGCGTAGGTTGAGCTCCACTGGGGTTGCGCCGGATTTTCCCCTAGATGCCAGACTGCAGAGAAATCCGAGTCCCATACTTCAGATGGATTCTCTTGCTTTCCGAGGTCGTCATCACCATAGACCATGATTATTGTTGTATCTTGGACAGAAGAGAGATAGGGCACTTTCACCCAAGCAGTCAGATGTGCATGTGTGCCATTGCCCAGCTTGTTGTAAGAATCGATTTCGTGCGGAATTACCTGGCCATTACAGAGGAATGCAATATCATCACCATCAGTTTGCGACTCCAGATGCAGGTCTTCATCCCAAATGTCCAGTAGCACAGGAAAGCCCTGTAGGTCAGAAACAACTTGCGTATGGTCAATCACTATTTTCTTGTTGTATCGGAAACTTGGTATGACATCTCCGGCGTCAGGTGCAGTGAAATCTACAAAGATTCTTGCTAGATCTCCCTGAGAAAAGCCTGTTGAGCCTTTTATCTGGTTGTAACAATAGTCCTGATTCGAATATGCATAATCAATCATCACGCAAATGAAATTGCCGCTTTGCCAGCCAGGCCGCGAAACCACTCTCTGTAGGAGTGCCGATAGATCGGGCGAAGTGTACCTACCATTTGCTATCCATGTAGTGGGTCGCCAGTAGATGCTCGTGTTCACCCAGTCAAATCTATCAGGCAACGAAGGCAAACCATTCGTGAATGCCGGAATATTCTCCTCGTCCGCAATGTAAATTCGCATGCCGGGGAAACCTGTAGAGTCACTGGGAGTTTCCACCTGCAATGTGGCTGAGGTAATCATGGAGCCCTGCGGCACATATAATGGAAACGAAAGCCCAACCTGATATGCGGTAGCTGTACTCCAATCGGGATAATCAGGTACGTCTCCACCCACTTCCAGCCATCCATTATCGCCATATCCATTGAGGTCCACACCCCCTCCGCCAATCCAGCTATAGCAGTCTCTATTGCTTCCATCGGGAACATATGGACTCACACTGCCTTGGGTCGAGCCAGTTACACGAGCACCATTTGCAAGAAGATCTATCTGCTCCGGAAAGGGGCGCACCAGAAGCTTCAGTCCAACCTCGTCAACGTACACCTCGTGGTCAGCCGTGTCGGGGTTGCCATTGATATCTGTTCCAAGACCGATGTTGAAAAGCAATGAATCCATTGCACCCAGGGTTTCAAAGAATGACGAAGGCACCGTGGCAGTGACTTGAAGCCATGTGTCCATTTGGGTTTCAATATCGAACACATGATGCTTCGTTACATGCCCCTCGAGGCTAGTGAAAATGTACACTTGATCGTTCAGGGTGGATGTGCTTGAAACGTAGTAACGGAACGTGATTTCGGCCGAATAGATGCTTCTCCAGGGTGCAGAAACTTGCTGACTTATATAGATCCCATTGTTGGGGTTGAGAGTAGCACCACTATCTAAGTTGGCATCGAACCTCCAACCCATGGTCGCATCATATCCATATCCGCTTACGCCATTAATCTCGAAGTATCCGTGTTGAGGATGTTGAGTCCCACTAGGAAGTGCGTCATTCTTAACAAAGGTCCAACCAGTAGGGATATAGAAGGAGTCGCTATTATACTCCGGATTGCTTATCATAAACCAGCGCTCTTCGTGATATGCATCAAGATTCGGATTGGTTAGTATATCATCCACCCACAATGAGAGATGTTCAAGCTGTCCCTCAAGCTCTTTGGAACTCCAACCTGGTGGCGGATTACTCCCAATATAGCCCGGATGTGTTGCGTCTATCACAGATGTCCCACTCGACACAGCCATTCCCTGGAAGTCAACTTGCCGTGGCATTCCTGTACCAGATGATTCGTCCAACCAGTTAGCAGCCTCAAACTCCGAATTCGATTTCACAACCCTTTCTTGAAATACAGCTGGCAGGCTAGATTCGGGCGCCCCCGACGATGGGAGGAGAAAAATCACACAGATGATTATGGCCGCTACTGGCTTACGCATGGTAACATCTCCCGCGAATTAACACCAATTGGAGTCAGAATGAACTTAGAGCAATTAGAAATAAGATATTCTTGTACATCTACTTAATATAATTAATAAGTATTACATAATAATATGGGATAATATACTGATGCGATGCCCGATTCTTGCTCAGTTCTCAGGGATGAATTCTATTCGTCCCTTTTCAATCAGAGAGTTGAGTGCAGGAGGATTCAGTATCTCAATCTGGGGCCGCGCCCATGAAATGAGTTTTGCTTCATCAGGCACCAACAAATCAGAGAGTGACGCGCAGGAAAATAGAGCACTTATGTCAAGGCGCATGAGTTTGTTTCCTAGAAGATTCAGCTGCTCAAGTCGCGCGCAACGGGAGAGGGGCTCCAAATTCATGGAGGATAGATGATTGTTCTGTAGGTCTAGTGTCTTGAGCCTCTGGCAATCCGATAAAGGCTCAAGGTCTACTCGAATTAGCTCATTGCTTCCAATATTCAAATGCTCTAGGTTGCTACAATAGCGTATTGGAGCTAAATCGATGACTCGTATACTATTGGAGTCAATTTTTAATTTTCGTATTGACGGACAAAACGCAAGAGCATTCAGGTCTACTGCCATCAACCTGTTAGCAGTCAGCTTCAGTTCCTCAATTCCTTCAATGCGATCCAGATTGCTTAGGTCGATTGCCATGATGGACCGTTCCGACAAATCAATGGTTGTTTGGCTAAACCCTATCGGTATGCTTTCTGTTCTTCCATCTACTAGTTTCGCCTTGAGATGTATCAAGATTACTATTCACTCCGACGCGCAGCAACGTCTACGTTAAGATGGGTGCTCCTACAAGACTTATTTCAATTATGCCGACATTGGTCTTGGAAAGAATGCCGTCCACTCAGAGTCATGTGGTCTAAAAATCGATATTTTAGGGTGATGGGCAGGTGACTTGCCTGGTTATGAAAGCATGCGATGAATTAATATATATAAATATCAATAATATAAACATAGTATATAAAACCAGATAATATTCTGCGTGGTGTGGTCCCTATGAAAGTCCCTGGAACTACCATGGACATAAGTCTCAAGACCAGTAGAATATACGTCGTCGATCAAGGTGTTGTTAAACGTATCAAGTATGCTGGACGTGCATTCAATGAGGTCTTAGAGGAACTCCAGCGATTCGCCTATCTGAGGGGATACAACACTCCAACTACTATCCTGAAATTCATCATAAGAAGACTTGGCCTGCCAGAGGTTGAAATATTTCCGCTTGAAGACGATCTGACAAAGGAGGACATATTGGAACTAAGCAGAGCTCTGAACACGCTTGACTCCTTGAGGGATGAGTATCTCTCGCCGCTTGGAAGCGCCGAAATCACCGAGGAACTCAAGAAGTATGTTACGGTAATTACACCTGCAACTGAAGATGCAATGCCTGTATCTGTTGGGCTAAAACCTGAGAACCTAGCTAAAGCTGTGCCTCAGAGTGAGGAGGCTGTCGAGCTTATCTATAGCTTCCATTGGGAGAATCTTCCTGTGAATACACCTACGCCTCGCACGAGTTGTTCTGAGGATGAGGGGCCACAGAAAAAGCGATTCATCTGGGATGATACTAGCGAAATGGAGTCGCTCGATGAAGTAACAGCTCAGGAAGAGCAAGTTTATGAGTTCACCGGCAAGTCTCACGATTTGAAAGTTCTTTTCCTTGGTGAGCAGCAGGTTGGGGTAAAGAGCATTCTCTTCGAATGCAATCTCAAACAAGGAAAGGATGCTTCTCTGGATGATGCTTCTCCTCATACTAGTGCAGTCTATCGAGACAGTATTGCCCATGATGATGCCCTTGTCAACTTGGAAGTTTGGAGTTTCGAAATGGCCCAAAGAGAGAATATACCTAGACTTGAGTTCTTCACAGGAGCAGGAGTAGCCGTCATAGTTTACTCGGTGGCTGACAGATGGAGCTTTGACAGCCTCGAGTTTTGGATTAAAGAGCTTACCAATACATTTCTAGTGCCTCCACCAGTTGTCATTGTTGGAAACAAGACTGATCTTAGGGATTACCCTGTGCATGAGGAAGATGATGTGTTTGAAGAACCTGTTACAGCCACCGAGGGTGAGGCTTTTTGCCAGAGAATAGCCAAGCAGCTATCTGGCACGACGGGGTCTCATCCACTTATGTTTCTTGAAACTTCAAGCGTTACAGGCCAAGGGATATCGGACCTGTTAAACACAATCGTTGACCTGTGGTTCGCGAGTGAGCGGCCCAGCATGCCAGCAATGGAAGCTAGTG
>RDOF01000016.1 GCA_011365025.1 Candidatus Thorarchaeota archaeon | reverse complement strand
GTAACAAAAACCTCACGCAGTTTCTTTGCAGCCGCGGGACCCACACCGCTTACTGCCTCAAGTTCTGTCACATCAAGTCCTCCTCTTCGATTGTGTCTGCGAGCGGCCCATGAATTGGAACCAGCCGGGTGAATGCAGAAAGGTCATACATTGACACCAGCAGGTCGCCGTTAGAGCCATGCAGCGCGATGCCTGAGAGTAGACTAGATACCTTGCTTTCATTCTCTGGCAGCACGCGGAAGTAGAGTCCCTCCGGGCATAGTTCACCAACCACGCTAACATAGCCGCCGAGAGCATCGTACGCAGAACCAATTGCCCCATCACCGGTGCATGGGCTTTCACCTGGAGCTGCAGGGTTTATGTCTCCGGCCATTTCTATCATTTCTGCAATATCATCAATGAAGTCGCCCCATAGCCAACGCGGGCTTCGAGTTCCTACAAGCTTGATAGCCGCAGCCGCTCCTGCCAGCCATGAAGCATCAGGAATTTGATAGGGGTCTCTTGGAATCTTGCTCAGCATCTCATCAGTTAACATTAGATCTCAGCCTCCTTGCCGATCTGCATGCTGCTGATGACCTCTGGAAGAGGTTCAAGTCCTTGAAGCCATTCTCTTAGTTGAACTATTACTGGATCCTCCATCTGTTTGCTATTCAACACAGAACTCAGAAGGGCATTGCTTGCGGAAACAATGCGTTCAAGAGCAATTGCACGATCCATGTAGGATGCCGGCCCCTGAAACCACGGCATCGTAAAGTATCCTGATTCGCCAGCTAGTAGTTCTCGGAAGTCAATGTTCCACTGCCCTATAACGGGGTCTCTTCTCAATGCACTTAGCAGGACATCTGTCCACTCATCCCATCGCGCCATGAAATTATAAACTGAAGTGGCCAGTCCCTGTAGACATCCACCCTTTCGCCTTGCCTGTCCTTCAAAGACTAAGACTAAGCGAGTTATGTCATCTTTTGCAAGGGCGCTAACAGCCAGCCCTCTACTATAGGATGAAGCCGTAAGGGCAAGGGAAGGGACAAGGGAGAGAATGTCGCAGGGCAAGTATCGCCCAGGTATGTTCTTCTCAAATCGGTGAAAAGCCGAGAGGATTTCGCTCCTTAAGCCTACCACCATCACAAGCCACGCATCTTTGTCTACCCCCTGATATCTAGCCCGTGCTTTTGCAATAGTTCTATCTTTGTTGTTGAATAGCACCTGGAGCGGCATTGTCACGTCGACCATGGACCGTTGCCGCTCCTTTCCAATGCATAAATGGGATAGCTGCTCTTCCAGTTGTGAGATCATCTCTCAACACCACATCTGCATGACTACCCCTGCGAATTCATAGACAAGTTTTGTTAAGTGAAGCTTAGCTGCACCATACTGCTTAATATTCGCATAATGAATTTCATAATATCGCCCTAATTATTTGAGGTCTTTTTAATTACTATTCAATTGATAGAAGCCTTATGTAATTTCAAAAGTAATTGCAATTGCGCACTGTTGCACATATTTGCTTGAAAATACATGATTTGCTGCATGAATGGCGCCAAGCAAGGACTTTGCAAGTCGGAGGCGCAAAAATGACTGAAGGGGGTTCCCATATCGAATCGACACTATTTTTCCCCCAACAGACATTTGGGAAAATTGCTTTGTTATGTATTGCATATTGCAGCAATTGAGCGTTCTGAATAGATGCAATAAGCCTCTTCTACGAAGAAATGATAACCATACACCCAATAACGACATCGGGAGCATTATCTTTAGTAAGAAAATCAAAGGGCAAAAGAAAACTCCCCCATTAGGCTAGGCAAATAATCCAATAGATTCTGAATCGAAGATACATTGCATGGGAATTGATTCCCGGTACATATTGGAGGCGAAACGAGCAGATGTCACTACTAAGCCAACTTGTTTCAATTGTGGCAAAGAGAAGGCAACGCGAGATAAAGCATGTGTTGAACTATCCTCATGAATTGATGGAGGAGAAACTGAGTTCCATCCTTAGGCGTCATAGGGACACTGCTTTTGGGAAGCAGTATGGGTTCGAGTCAATTTCGTCAGCTGACCAATATTCAGAGAAAGTCCCCTTGATGGATCATGTGTCGCTTGCACCCTACTTAGATATGGTATACAGAAGACCAAATGGCGGCATTCTAACGGCGGATCCCGTTATTTGGTACTTACAGTCTTCAGGAACAACAGGCCATCCGAAAAGACTTCCCATTACAGAATCGAGCGTGAAGGATCTTGCTGCAGGCTCCTCACAATCGTGGATGGCATTCATGAGCGCAAAACCCGAGAATGCAAAGGTGGTTGAAGGGACAATGATCACATTTGGAGCGCCAGCGCTGATAGACTACATAGGGGACATACCTGTGGGCTATGGAACTGGCGTTCTAACCCAGCGACAGAACAGGCTGTTCCAACGCTTGATAAAGCCCGGTGAAGAAATCTTCAATATTCTTGATATGGAAGACAAGATGAAAGCGTATGCCAGACTAATGGCAACTGAGAATGTTACCGGACTAGGAGGAATAACAACGCTTTCCCTAGCTCTCGTGAGACGGATGCAGAAAATGTATGGCCCTTGGTTGCTTGATGAGCTCAAGGGCACTGCACACGAGAAGCGGATAAGAGCCGCTCTTTCTGATGATGGACATCTTGATGTGGAACAGCTGTGGCCCAATCTGAAGCTGTTCTTTGCCGTCGGTATCGATACTGATCCGTATCGTGAGTGGATATCCAAAACATTTCCTCATGTAACCATTTGGGAAACTTACGGCGGTTCGGAAGGTTTCTACGCCGGTCAACTACTTCCAGAACCAGGGGTCCAATTGGCCGCACACCTGAATTACTTTGAATTCATCCCGGAAAGTGAATCTTCGAAGACGGACCCCGAGGTGATACCTCTTGCTGACGTCAAGAAGGGAAATAGGTATGAAATAGTTATTACAAACATAGGCGGATACTACCGATATAGAGTGGGCGACCTAGTTACATTTACGAGTACTGATCCCTATACTATCAGGAATATCGGCAGAAAGGGGAAGGTCGTAAATCTTTCAGGAGAGAAGATTACGGATGCCCATGTCTCCAGAGCAATGAGTGACGCGTGCAAGAGAACGGGAGCAGAGATTGTCGACTACACAATGGTAGGAATACTCACTGACGGAATGCCTCACTATACATTAGCCGCAATGTTTCGGAATGAGGCCGTTGACCCGGTAGAGTTCTTAGCTGTCTTTGAGGAGGCCATGATGGTAAGCAATAACGAATATCGAATAGTCCGAGAGATGGGAGCACTTGGCCCAACCATCATGAAGAGAATGAAACTCCCCTATTCAGAGTCTGTGATAAGGAAGTCACACATTCAGGCCAAACCTATCACGCTGACCACGAACCCAGAGGTTCTTGCTGAATGTGAAACCTCTTAGGAAACTGAATCGGATTTAGTAATCGGCCGCTGGTTCAAGTGTAGGCTCGATTCTCTTAGCCCACGGATTGGTGATGGCTAAAGCGGCGATAATTGTAGACAGCGCTGTGATAAGGTCTGGCAAGACAACAAGCCCCATTGCTGCCAGAGGCACTTTGGCCGTCTGGCTTACAACCATCAGAATCAATGACAAAACCATGAGGTCGCTTCTAACCTCCTTAAGCCTGCCTGTTTTCCACGTGACAGCGAATGTGATGATCAAACCGAGAAGAATAACAAGAATGACTGGGATTACTAGAATCATTATGAGTTCCTGTGTGGGACCTAATATGGGGATAGCCAGTGCGTAAGCGGCAAGGAAGGCAATCACATATGCGTAGTATCTCTCAAATCTTGGAAGCCAGATTGTTAGCAGAATTACTGAAAGGGGAATCAACGCAGTCCCTATTAGGATGGCACGGAACCGAAACAACTCAATGGTCACAGTAAGCACACCCATAGTGGAAAGCGCAAGGACACCAGTATTCATCGACTGCACTAGAAAGGAGATACTAAACACAAGCGGCAAATCGGTATATAGACGGTTCTCTTGCCGCCTCCATATGTAGAATAGGTAGAACGATACTACAACCGACAGAATTGCAGCGGCTAGGTTTGAGTATATTGTAATATCAAATACATCCTGCATGGCTTATTCCTCCTTTGTATAGGCGGTAGTTTGTATTAGTGACAATGCCAAATTAATCCACCTGCCTTCGATAAAATCGCTGCTTCACTGCCTCCCAGCTGTGTTCTACATCCTCAATCCTGAATCTCCATAGCAAGTAGGTAATCGACGTGAAAACCACCAACAGCAGAAAAAGTGATATCATCATCAAACCAGGTTCCATGAAGACAAAATCAGGGCCTTGAACGGCCGGGTCGGGGCCAATTTTGAAGCTTTCATTGGCAAAGTTAACCAAAGTGTGAGCAATAATCGGTCCAGTCAGTGTTTTTCGAGAACTGAATTTTTCATAGTATACACCAAATAGAAGACCAAGGAATGCTGAGATGAAAAGCATGCCAAATGCCTCGCCTATAGAGGCGTTATTTGCAATTGGCCAGATGATATGCCAAGTTCCGAATACCACTGCGGATGCAACGATTGCCGTGTTTATTGAGAGACGGGTTCGTAACCCATTCTGGAGAAGACCCCGAAACAGAGTTTCTTCAAAGACCGCATTGACAAAGAAGAAAATGAAGCTGTACCAGAGGAGCTCTGCCGATATGACATGGAAATCAAGCGGATAAGAGGGGTCAAGCAAACTGCCGTAGAGGACGCTTGCACCAATATCCACAATCAGATACATCACGAGAAAGACCATCAACCCTACAACAATATGGACTCGCATTTTGTGACTGCATATTCCCAGAGTTGAGGCCAATTGGTCTCGCCGATATCGATAGAAGACAGCTGCGAGGATAAGCAGCGGACCAAGTTTCGAAGGCATGATGTTAATCCAAGTGTTCCCCAAATTGAAAATGAAAACATCCGCGATTCTCCAAACTACTCCGATTGCCAAAAACATCAAACCAAGGTGCAACAAACTCATTCTGGAGAAGGTCGGGCGAAGCCCTTCCTGATCGAAGTCAGTCTTTTCCAATTGAGCAACTGTCATTAGCCGAACACTCGAAAAGCTGTCATTTCTGGGCTATTTAATCCCATAGAAGGCTCGTTCAAAGAGGGGGCGCACAAGACAAGAGGTTTGTAGGGATAGAAATCGGAAAGCCAGAGCTATTATTCATTGACCAATTGCATGATGGGGCAAATACGAAAGCATTATGGTTCAATAAGAGCCCTTTTTTGCTAAAATGAAGCCCATAAACCCCATTTATAATAAGCAGCATTCGTAACGATTCCAAGAATGCAAATACTCTGAATGAGGCGGGGCAAAAATCTGGCAGACAAGTCAATAGTTCAGATTCCTCAGGGGAATCAGATCTTGGGATTGAGTATCCCTTTTCCCCAGGAGGCAAAAAGAGCAGATGTCTATAATGAGCTACTTGTTCCGCCAGATTGCGGCGAGAAAAGCGAGGGAGATTGAGTATATCCTGAGCAACGCTGTTGAAGTAATGGATGACAAGTTGTTATCCTTATTGCAGCGACACCAGGATACCGTCATTGGCCGTAGATATGGCTTTGACAGAATCACATCTCCTGAGAAATATTCGAATTCAATACCCCTATCCGACTATTATTCCATGGAGCCACTGATAAAGCAGGTATATGAGAACCCAGATGGTAGAATTCTGACGGTCGATCCGGTGTTTTGGTATCTCCGTACATCCGGCTCTAGTGGCGAGCCAAAGAAGCTACCCGTCACAAAGAGGGGGCTTTCAGAATACGGGAAGGGTAGCACCCTACTCTGGATGGGCTATGTGAACCAACATCCCGATAATGCGAAGGTGTTAGATGGGACCATGCTAATGTTTGGAGCGGCGGCTGAGCTTGAGCGGATAAATGGGGTGCCCGTTGGTTATGCAAGCGGGGTATCACCCAAGATGGCAAATCCCCTGTTCAAGAGGCTTCTGAAACCAGGAGAAGACA
Source organism: Candidatus Thorarchaeota archaeon (assembly GCA_011365025.1). The sequence goes on along the minus strand of RDOF01000016.1, from coordinate 59,298 downwards.
TTTTCAACATCATGGACATGGACGAGAAGATGAAGGTCTACGCAGAGTATGCGGTTAGACATGACATAACTGCACTCATCGGTATCACAACCCTTTGCTTGGCCTTTGTTAGGAGGATGCAAGACGAATATGGCCCATGGTTGCTCGAGCGGTTTAGGGGCACCAAACATGAACAAAGGGTTCGTGAGGCTATGGTCGACGGTGGCAAATTGGACCTCAATATCTTGTGGCCCAACCTGCGTCAATTGATAGCAGGAGGTATTGATACTGACCCCTATCGCGATTGGATGAGAAAAACCCTGCCAAATATGCAGTTCTGCGAGGTATACTCCAGCTCTGAAGGGTGGTATGCCAGCCAGCTGTTTGAGGAGCCAGGAGTGCAGATTATCCCGGACATTAACTATTTGGAATTCATTCCTGAAAAAGAGGCCGATAAACCTGAACCACACACTATCCCTCTCAGTGATGTGAGGAAAGGATTTCGATATGAGATGGTCCTAACCAATGTAGGTGGATATTACAGATACAGAATTGGAGATATGATGACTTTCACGAGCACAGATCCGTACACTGTACGCGAGATTGGAAGGAAAGGCAAGTTATGTAATCTTGCGGGTGAAAAGATTAGTGATTCTCATGTGACAAAGTGCATAGCCGCGGCATGTAGAAGGACTGGAGCAGAATTGGTTGACTATAGTGTTGTGGGTCAGGTCCAACAGAAGATAGGAGTACCCTACTACACCATTGCAGCGCTGTTTCGAGGGAATGATGTGAATGAAGAGGAGTTCGTTAGTGCGTATGAGGAGCACATGTTTTCCATAAACGAGGAGTACAGAGTTGTAAGAGAAATGGGAGGCGTCGGTCCGACCATTTTGCGACGCCTCAAGCATTCCGTCTTTGAGGAGCGTGTGCGATCAACGGGTAGTATCCAAGCGAAGCCGATACCATTGACAATGGACTCCACAGTACTCGAAATGTGCGAAGCCATCTCATGAATAACCCAAGGAATATCACCGGCGGAGCTTCTGGGTTTCGTCGGTTCTTCCTCTTCCTTCAGGCCGGATAGCCAATCATCTAGTTTCATTCTTTGCTTGGGAGCTTGGCTAGGATGATTCCGGATTGCTGCACTTCATTCAAGAAACAAGATGATTCAAATAACCGATAGGCAATACCCAACCCATGAGGGTGTCCCAGATTAACTGGAGGATTGATTCATTTTGGTGAGAATAGCCCATATCTCTGATTCCCACCTAGGATGCTCGTTGTTCCAGCTTATAGAGAGGAGGGAAGATGCTAGAAAATGTCTGAGGAAGGCTGTTGACATGGCCTTAAGGCATTCTCCGGACATTCTCGTGCACACGGGGGATCTGTTTGATAGTCCCTACCCTTCATGGGATGATGCAAATTTCGTACTGGAACTCTTCAGAAACCTGAAGGACCGGGTATATTCCATTGTGCTACAAGGAAATCACGATCTGCCGTACGGATATAGACGCGCTCAAAGTCCAGTCATGGCACTTGAGAACGCAGGATTCGTTACCTCAACCAGTACCAACACTTATGCGAAAGTAACCGAGTCCTTTGATGGAGAAAAAGTTGACCTTCATCTGATTTCTTGGACAAGGCCATCGCACCTAATGAAGATAATTGGGGATATTGCGCCCGGCGCAAATACAACCCTACTCTTCGCGCATGATATCCCAGCTCCGCGTGATCAAATCCCGTCATTCTTTGATTACGTGGGATTTGGCCATGCCCACAATTTCTGGTTAGACGAAGAATTGGCAATGGGAAGGCCCGGGTCAACTTGCATAGTTGATTGGAGAAGAGAACAGGGCGGCAAAAAGAAGCTCATTGTAATAGATGTGTCAAGTGCTGGAAATGAATACCAGACAGAATCTCTCAATGACGTCCGCGAGTTCAAGTACATAACTGGGCTCAACATTACGGGAATGGGTGCAGAAGAAGCTGAAGAATCAATGCGAAACAGAATCCAGTCCCTTTCTCCGAAGAAGAACAAGCCTATCGTCATCATGGAAGTGGATGGTATAATTGATTCTGAAACAGAGAATAGAATCAATCGCTCCGGCATTCTTCAGTTTGGAGAGAAGCTGCTCAACCCGCTCCTCTTCCATCTAGAGCCCAAATGGAATTCACTGGGTCCAAGGAGAGTGACGCTTTCAGAGCCACTTGATGTAGAGAAGTCACTGATGGACTACATGGAACAGACTGGAGCAGAAGACACTGATGAAATGATCGAGTGCCTTCGGAAACTAACCGGAGGAGAACCAGCATGATAACAAGCCTTGCTCTTCAGGACTTCAAGCTGTTTAAGGACCAGCAGTTCAAATTCGCTACCGGAACCACTGCCATAGTGGGACCAAATGGATCAGGGAAAACGACAATACTGGAGGCCATCGAGTTTGCGCTTTTCAAGCAGGTCACCAGAAAGGAGAAAACCATCAAACAGGTTGAGGATCTCATTAGACATGGACAGAAGAAGGCGAAGGTAGAACTCACTTTCAAAGCCCCAGTAAATCGAAGAGAATACAAGGTAGAAAGAACCATTCATCCAAAGAAGACTGGTGCAGATCTGTATCTTGCTGGGGAGAGGGACCCTTTTGAAAGTGGGCCAAACCGTGTAGATTCAGAGATTATATCACTGCTGGGGATGGACAGGAACGCATTTGCTGCGCTGACATATGTGAGGCAAGGTGAGATTGATCTACTGTCGCGTCTTTCTCCAAAAGACCGCAGGGAGAACCTCTATGACATGATGGGGCTGGGCGTATATGGAAAGAAGAACGCCAGAGTCCAATCAGAGCTGAGGCAGATTAAGAAGGAAATTGGTGGGATTAGTGATTCTAAGGATCGCCTCGAAGAGGTTCGGGCCACACTTCCTTCAGAGGAGGAGATTGAAAGGTCTCTGCAGGCGCTCGAATTGGTTAAGGTGCATATAGAAGACCAATCTATCTTGGACCCACTAAAGCTACTTCTCGAGAAAGTAAAATCATCACGAAAAGCAGTTCAATTAAGATTGACTTCGCCTGACTTCGCTGAAAGGAAAGAGGAGCTTGAGAGCACTACGGAGATTGCATCTCGGCTTCGGTCACTTCTCGCTTCAATACCGGAAATTGCTGAGGAGCAGTTACGACCGCATGTACGAGAAGAGGCAAGGTCTATCTTCCTTAGGATATTTGGCGACAGGTACAGCGATTTCATCATTGATGATGGATACGATGTTTCACTCTATGACTTAAGAGGGAATAAAGTCGCACTGCAGGCTGCTTCTGGAGGCGAGGATGTATGTGTAAATTTCTCCCTTCGTGTGGCCGTTAATGCAGCACTGCAAAAGCACTCCATTTCAGGGCCGCCCCCAGGACTAATTATCTTGGATGAGCCTGGAGCTGGCCTGGATGCCGAGAGAAGAAGATGGCTCCCTGACGCAGTTGCAGGACTTGACATTGTGGACCAAGTGATTGTTGTAACGCATATGGAGGAATTGAAGGAAGCAGCCAACACAGTCGTTTCCCTGATACCGCAAGGCAAGGGCAGGCAGCCCGTAGTGGAGATTAGCGAGTAGACAGACCCCTAGCTTTCGAAGATTGTTTCTCGCATGCCGCTGACATTAGACTTACTGGAAATTAAGCTCCTCAGTTTCATTGCGACCTTTCTATCGCCAAAGGCTATTCCCCCAATGACAATGCCATCCTTGATCACTGCCTTGAAGTAGGTACCAGCTTCACGATTGACAGATACAACCTGTTCGAAATCGGGAGACTCCACATGGACCGTACCAATCGATGTCAGGTCTACTCCTGCGACCTGCAGCGTACTGGCGGGGGTCATACCTTCAAAGACTGCACTGCCATGTTCTATCATATTGCGTGCAGCAATTCGCGCAGTACTAAGCGCCCATGGGATGATTCCGTACCACATATCATTCCATTCCGCCACGTCCCCTGCAGCGTATATTCTTGGCGAATTCCTAGCGATTTCGACGTTTGAACGAACACCGGTAGCAATCACTATGAGGTCTCCTTCGATTGAGTCACCCGCACCTGATACCACACCCTGTGCGGACTCCTCACCCACTATTCCAGTACAAGAGAATCCTAGCAGTGTTCCAATTCCCAGACTATCGAGCCGGCGTATCAGAATCTCACTTGCGCCTCCATCAAGCTGGATAGGCAGCAATCGGTCAATATTTGTGATGACAATGGGATCACCGCCAGATTTCTTTATAGCTGCAGCTAGCTCAATACCGAGAATACCCCCTCCAACAATGATCTCTCTACTGGCACCTCGCACTGCCTCTTTGATTTCAATCGCGTCGTCCAAAGTTCGAAGAACGTGGACATTCTTCTTATTGACACCGGAAAAGGGGGGTACAAATGGTGTACACCCAGTCGCTATGAGTAATGAATCGAAGCCAGATGTGGGTCCCTCAGGGGTCTTCAGAGAACGGATTCCAGAATCGATATGAGATACCGGCGTAGACAAATGAAGATCAATATCTTGGCTTTCATACCAGTCTTTGTTATACCGAATAACCCCTTCCTCAGATATATCCCCGCCAATGTAGTCGATGAGTTTTGGTCGGGGATAATAGGCATGCCGCTCGTCGGAGAATACCTCAATCTTGACGCCGTCATCGATACTTCGAAGTTCACGTATCGCTGTTGTCGCAGCGACACCATTTCCTATTATTCCTAGCCTCTTCATAACCGATTCAACCTTCAATTTCAAGTCAGTGCTATAAGGACTTCGCCTTGCACCTATCAAATGATGGCACCACAATCTATCTAAGAGAAAAAGAGCTCGGCTCCAAACATGCACATTCAGGCGATTCTCTTCGATTTACACCATACACTAACAGGCACCAAGATTACTCCGATAGACCTATTTCGTCAAGTTGCAACGGCGCATGGCATCGATATCCGGTCCGCCAGCAATGCCGCGTTGCAGGCCGCATTCTCAAAATCGGATGAATGGTTCAAGGAATACCAACTCACGCACAATGTAGATTTAGAACATGGCTCACGCCCAGAACATTGGCTTGAACCAGATCGCATAGTATACGAGGAATTGGGCTTTTCCGATTTGGATGATGACCTCATACTGGAGATAGAGAAGGAATGGATGCATGCGACAGGGCAGTCAGACTGGGAGTACCTGACACCAGAATCCAGAGATACACTGGTTGAAATGAATCGGAGAGGCTATGTCTTGGGCATTTGCACGCGGCGGACGCATAACCCTAGGCCACTCCTAGAAAGGGAGAATATTGATGCACTTTTTGCTACTGTGAGATGGACCGGTGTTGTAGGCTATTCGAAACCAAGCCCCTTCACCTTGCTGCAAGCTGCTGATGAAATAGGTATCAACCCACGGCGTATTGCGTTTGTTGGCAACTATGTGAATGCGGATATTGAAGCTGCAATGAGGGCGGAAATGCTACCCGTACTTCTAACTTGGGCAAATCCGGGGGAGGCCAAAAAAGCTCCCAACGGAACATTGGTGATGGGGAGTCCATTGGAACTTCTTGATGTCTTTATGGGGCCAAAGGAACCGATTATTCTTCCTCGTTAGCATCTATTTCTTGATTGGACGAATCAGCCAACTTGGGCACCTGCTTCCAGCCAGCAATTCGCGTTACCTTAGACTTAAGCCATTCCTTGAATGACATTATCAAACGATACGGCAGAATAAAGACTCCAATTAGGGTTCTAGTAATCTTTGCTCTTGCAGTCGCTTTTTCCGGATATCCGATATGTGACAGAGCATGTTCGCGAAGAATATCATCCAAGGCCGCAGCTAGGGCTTCCTTCGCAAATGGAGTTATGTTAAGGTCTTTGAAGAAATCACTGTCACTGTACTCCTTCTGCTCAATCACGCTTTTCCATTTAAGGTACTTCGCCCTTTCAATGATTTCAGTGAGGCTATTAACCAACTCCGAAAGATGGGGGATTAGCGTACGCTGAAACTCGGTTGGTGTGGGATCCGAATCGAACTCATCAAGTACTTTCCTCGCATGGCGCAACTGCTTTGCAGGAGGCACAAACCAAAGGCAATAGAGTAGGCCTTCCACTTTCCTGAGAAGGCGTTTGTTCTTGTTCTCTATATGATTTGGGATTTTGTCAACTACTACCTCCTTTGCCTTGGCCAGCGGACCACCGGCGAGCTCCTTCCAAAGTCGCTCTAGATTGACAACGGCTTTGGCGTAAGCTGAAAACCGAAAATCCAGAGCCTCCTCAATTTCTGCAATGCCCAGAACTTCGATATCCTTTGATGTAAATGAAAGACCGCCCCCAGCGATTGTCCAGAGACTTGCAGCAAGCCTAGGAAGAAATCCTTTAACGGCAGGATTATCCAACCTTAATGCGTGATCCCCGGGCTGAGCAACAAGATAGCAAGTCTTCAGGACTTCGCTAAAATCAGAAAACTGACTTAGGTCCACCGGGAATAGGTCCATTGATCCATGACCAGCTGTTGACCAGCCCAAAATATTGCCTGACACCTGATCAACCTCGATAATTACACGTTCTTTGTCACCCAGGTGGTCGAACTTCTGAGTGAATCCTTTACTGTACGCTAGCACCGTATATACTGTGAAACGCACTTTTCTTGGATTCAGACCAGGCATTCGTAGAACAAAGCCAACAGCATCGAGAGGAGAGCCTTGAGCAAGCCATGCTCCTGCGGTTTGGTCCCATTCCCACCCCTCTCCCAGTTTGTAGAAGATTTCCCGTAGGTCCCGAAGGTCTCTTGCTTGCTTTGCCTTCTCCAATGTATCCTTTTCCCATGCCTCGTAGTCCTCCTGCAATTTTGACATGCTTCTGCGTTCCAATTCAAGCCACTGCGACTCGATTTTCAGTTTCACTTTCATGGATTGGACACATCGCTCAGGATTTAATTGTCATTGCAGAAGCGAACCACAATTATATGCTATCAGTCGCTACAGGCAATTCTCAAACAAGCTTATGAATCCTAATGATTGCAGGGAACCCTAATTCGACACGGATAAGATTCCGATTTCTATGCATATCATTTTCATTGATGACACAATGTCCTCTACACCAAGGATTGGCTTTGTTGCCCTAGGTACATAGGAACTTGGTTCGGAAATGGAAATGACATCGGTATCATTTGCTATCTGGTATAATCCCGAAGACAGCTTCTTGAGTATCCATGCAGGGTTTTGAAGGACAGGAATCTTTCTCAGAATCGCTTCTATATTGATATCCGTTTCATCTGGTGCCGTGACATCGATTGCCTCGGGTCTATTGCTTGACAGCCCAATCCAATATGTAACCCGGCGATTCCTCTTCCCGGACGGCTCAAGAGAAATGCCAACATCGGAAAGAGTCACTCGATTTCTGTCGCCAAGCAGATGTACTTGGAAGCTCTGATGCTTCGCTGAAAAACGCGAATCGATTTCGGAGAGTCTTCTTACCAAGTAATATCGCAAATGCTCCAAGTCCTCATCAAAATCAGTTCCGGCCCTGCTTCGATATCCATTGTAATAGCAAATAATGGAACAAATGGCCAAGACACCGGCAGCCGATATACAAACAAGAGAACTGTAATTGAATAATGCCTTTGCCGCTGAGGACACAACAGCCCAGACAATGATTCCAAACCAAGCAAAATCGGTAACATCGTCAGCCTCAGGTCGGTTGTCACTTACTCTGGCGATTAACTGGTCGAACATCTTGTTCAACGATGCGAGCGTGACGCCAACAGTTGTAGGAATCCACGAGGCAGGGAGTCTATTGGCATCAACAAGAGCTACTTTCAGGGCAGAAGAAGCCCCCCAGACTTGAAATAATCTTGTAACGACAACTCCAACACCAATCTGTATTGACACAAGGGGGAGGACAGATATGGGTTCAATGCCATAGGCGCACAAGTAGTTGAGGAAGAGAGCGTAGAGAAAGAAACCAGACACTGAACATATAAGTAAAACAGCCTGAAAAACTCGCACTCTGCTGAGGTCCAGGATGTAATAGTCTGCATCTGACTTATTCACAGTGCTCAGGTCACGAACCTCCCACTTTGCTAATCCCTGTCAATAGAAATGGATTCAGTGGTTCCCATTTGATTCTTTTATGGCCAAGGTTTCTGCTAGTCAATAAAGAATACGTCACCCTGACTCTCAGTGGCAACAATACGAATGTGCATTTCATTCTCCAGAACGCGAACAGCATCACGAACCTTCACCAAGCAAATACTTTCACTTTCATACGCTGATGCTGAGAGGACGCCAATTGGTTCATCAAACTCTGAGAGCACGGCGCCCACGCTTCCCAGTAAATTGTCCACTTCACCAGGATGTTCAAGGAAGAATCCTTCTAGGTCCTTACACAAGACTGCAATTTGGTTTGAAGTCCATTCCGTCTTGAGATTCTCAGGAGAACTCACTATGTACACATAACCGGTGAATTCTCCACTAACCCCAACGGATTCACCCCTCAAAATAGGGAAGAACTGGAAATCATCTTTGTCTTTGTCAGTTCCGGGCAATAGTTGGCACCTCAGAATTGCCTAGGGATTGGACCTATAGCTCACGAACAACCCTATAAGATTTCGGAAGTCCAAAGCGGCGTTGTTTTCGCCAGCTATTTTGCTTTCCCGTGACAAATGGCACATACCTTCAATCTAATATCTACAGCCGGCCAAGATTTCATCGGTGGTAAAGATGACCATTTACGAGTTTGAAGGAAGAACCCCAGTTATTGGAAGCAACACCTACGTTTCAAGCTCGGCATCAGTGATTGGTAGGGTGAGCATTGGTGATGAATGCTATGTCGCCCCAGGTGCCGTAGTCAAAGGTGATTATGGAGAGGTTAGAGTGGGCGATGGCTGCAGCATTCAAGACAACGTAGTAGTACACGCACGGCCAGGTGAGATTACAGCCATCGGAAATAATGTTACGTTGGGTCATGGATGTATCGTTCATAATGCGACCGTAAAGGACGAGGCAGTCGTGGGAATGGGTGCCATTGTGTCAGACTATGCCACAGTTGGGGAGTGGGCTGTTGTTGGAGAGGGTGCAGTAGTGAAGCAAGGATTTGAAGTACCTACCGAGAGTATTGCTGTTGGCGTTCCTGCCAAGGTGATTGGCACCATAAAGGATCATCATAAGGAGGAGCTGACAAGGTTCAAGAAAATCTATAGAGACCTTGCCAAGCGGTATCCAACCGGACTAAGAGAAGTTGATGTCTAGATAAGGAGTGGAGGACAAAAGAGCATGTCCTCCGCCATTTTCACACCATTGATATTAGTCGGTCCCTGTTGAAGCGGGTGATTGCCAAGAAGAATAGGACAACCATCAACAAAACAGAGAGAAGAACAGTAACAATGCTAGAGAGCATTACTGCGTCTTCAAGTCCAGATTCGAAAAACATCAGCGGCAGAATCATCGGTATGAATGCAATTAGAACAACTACTGATGTCGTTTGATAGGCTTCGTAGACCCTTGAAACACGTCCGCTTATAACTATCATGAAACAGACGACCGCTATAATCAGAGAGAGACCGCCAGCCACGATCATGAAAATACCTACCAGATCAGGGATTAGATAGAAGGGGTAGCCAAGTAATGCGAAGATAATATTCTCAGCTACAATTGAGACCAATGTCCCGCCGAGTAGCAGAATAGAGCTGGGAATCAGAGAACTCAGCATCTTCCCTACTAGTAACTCCCGATCGGTCAGAGGAGTGGCGAGGAGCGGCTCAAGAGTCTTCTGCTCTCGCTCGCCGACGAGCGCGTTCGCTGAAATCATGGATGCTGGGATTATTCCAAACATCATCAGCAGTGAAGCTACTGTTGGGCCAATGTAAGCTATAAGCATGTCTGCGTCAGGACCAGGGGGGAGAAGAACTATAGTAGTAACAACTGTTGCCACAGCGCTTATTGGTCCCAAGGCACCTAAACCAAGAAGGCCGTATTTCACAAATCGAACCTGCATGGCGGCCTTCAGGTCAGCCATTGCAACAACCACGGATTTATTGCGGCTCATTTCTCGGCACCTCCTAGGATTGTATCCAAATAGAGGTCCTCCAGTGTCATTTCCTCCTCGGCAAACTCCACTATTTTTACCCCTGCATCCAGTAAGGCACGTATCAGCGTTGTGTTGTTCACAATCGGGTCATGTATCTCTGCCAGAAGAGAATCAACTTCAATGGAAACCGACGTAACGAAACTATATTGCTCCAATACGCCTACTGCTTGTTTCACATCGCCTGCAACTCTGATTCTGAACTCCTGCTTGGACCGAAGCCTTCCCCGAAGCTCATGCATTTCACCCTCAAGGATGATTTTGCCATCATCGATGATAGCCACTCTGTCGCAAATACGCTGAACCTCCGCAAGATTGTGGCTATTAATGAAGAAGGTTTGCCCATACTTGTGAGAGAGACTCAGGATAAGCTCTCTAACACGTTTGGCTGCCACTGGATCAAGAGCTGCCGTAGGTTCGTCTAGTAGAAGGACCTTGGGCTGGTGAAGCAAGGCCCGGCAAAGCGCCAATCTTTGTCTATTACCGGTGCTCAATTCTCCGGCCTTGGAGTCTTTTCGCTCCCAGAGATCCATGAACTCCAGAAGATCCTGAATTCTACCAGGAATCTCTTCTTCATCAACACTGTAAAGACGAGCGAAGTACTGCAGATTGTCGTAGGCAGACATTCCAGGATACAAGGTATGATTGCCTTCTTCAGGCATAATCCCGGTAACCTCCCGAACCTGAACTGGGCTTTCAAGAATATCGTAACCCGCAACTGTAGCAGTGCCCTCTGCAGGTTTTAGCAAAGTACACAGCAAACGAACGGTTGTGCTTTTGCCTGCGCCATTTGGACCCAAAAGACCAAAGATGGAGCCCATTGGTACCTGCAAATCCATATGGTCAACGGCACATATTTCTCCGAAGTTCTTAGTGAGCTTTGAAATCGTGACTTCTGCTTGTGCTTCCAAATTAACCACCCATTTAGTCAAATCGAATCGCTATGCGAATAATCTGCGTCTGATTCTGATAGAAACCAACTCTGCATATTAAACCCACTGGCTAAGGCCAAGAGAAACTAGTTTATCATTTTCTCAATTACGGCGGTAGATGTGTCCTTGATTCCTGGGATAGCATGGATTCTGTGAACAGTCACGTCATAAAGAGCCTCTAGGGTATCCACTTCAAGCAGCACGACAATATCGACAATTCCAGTGGTCACTGCTACTCTTGTAGCTTCATCGATCTTCCTTAGTTCTTCAACAACATGGTCTGTCTTTCCAATTTCAACCTCTACCAATACATATGCACGAACCTTGTCACTCAATTCCGAACCTCCATTGATTACCTGTAGTCTTTCAGTATCATAATCGTTTCAATGCTTTGAACCTGAGGAATGGCCTGAACCTTCTTTAGAATCCCTGTACGCGTCTTGCTAAGACTGCGGCTCTTAATGCTTAGCATATAATCATAAACGCCAGCCATTGCTGCGGCAGATTCCACTCCTTTAATGTCATAGAGCTCAGGGAGTAAATCACCAGTTTGGGGTTTGACTTTGATGAGCACCATCGCTCTTACATCCGAGCCTTGTAGAGAGATGACTCCGAGCATAATAAGAGTGATTCCAAGAACCTGAAGTACCATCAGATAGGTTTCCGAGGGCAATTCGCCAAATGCCCCAGGGATTAGGAAATTGCCAATAAGAGTTAGCGGAATACCCAACACAACCGAGATTGATGAAAGGGAATTCACTACGGCCATTGAGCCACGCCCGAGAGCCCTCACATACATGACAATTGACACGAATGCAGTTAGTGAGGACCCTATCATATATCCCAGCAAGGGAACAAATGCCTGACTCATTGCCTGCCAAGTTTCCGGGGCTAAGGCCGGTATAGCAAGAGCACTAAATGATATGTTAAGGAATAGAAGTGACCAAAGCCGCATATTGAGGGAATCCACTCTAAGTCCAGGGGTCAACTCGTGACGTTTAGTCTTGCGCTGGAAATAGGTATAGAATGCAGACGAAATATTCATGGGAACAAGAACAATGAAAATAGTAAGAAGGTCAAATCCTCCCGCATTCATACCAACTAACAGCGCACCAAAGAGAATAGAGAGAATGCTTTGTATCTCTATTATGGTTGGGGTATCCTTTTCGGCAAGCAAGTCACCCAACAGGAGATAGATGACTACCAGCTGTCCGTAGGGAAGAACATTGGCGGCTTCAGCAGAGCCAACAAGTGTGTAGTAGAAGAATGTCGAGATTCCTGCAAAGAAACCCGCAATTGCTAGGTAAAGCATCGGGGTCTTGGGCAGAAGATGGAACCTCCCAAAATCCGGGTCCAGGTTATAGCCCAAAGGCCGCTTCTTACCTTGGTTTTCTTTCTTTAAACTCAGAATCGACACAGCTGCGAATGTCACAGCCAGGCTTGTCCATTGGGAGAGAAATCCAAAACCAACCGGTTCCGAAAAAACCGTTCTAAGAGCCACTATGTCAAAGGCAACAGAAAACGTTCTCATTACTCCCGAACCCAGAGCGAGTATGTAGAAGAGAGTAATAATTGAACGTCCGCCAACCGGACGCTGACTCACACTACTCAAATGCAATTCCTCCACGAGTTGGACGCCTAAGGGGAAATCATGGGAAGACCCGAGAACCACCTGGCGCTGGCATCTTACTCCTCAGAGGCTTCTGATGTCATGTCTTCTTCTTCTGGAGGCTCGGCATGACCATCAGATGCCATCTTGTCAGAATCGTCGCTCCGGTCACCTTCCCTGCCACCTCTGCGTTTCTTGGGCTTCTTGTCATCAGAAACGCTACGCTGGGCAAGGATGAACTCGTCAAACGTAAGTCGCTTACCAGATTGAAGCTTCTCCACAGCAGCATCAACTCGTTCCTGCTGATCTTCTCTCTGTTGATCTCTTCGTTCCTTCTCCTCGGCGCCCTTCCGTTCGGACTGATACTTGCGTATTTTCCCGTAGATATCATCGATTTGAGTGCGAACTTCCTTTAACTTGGCTTCGCCCTCTTTTACTTTCTTCAGTTCAGCAACAAAGTTCTGATGAGCTGTATCTGCTGACCTCTTGAACTCCTCTAGTTGGGGACGAATTCTAACAACCTCCTGATGGTGTATCTGAGATTGTTCTGAAAGTTCCATAACCTTCTGATGGGCATCTGAGGCTTCTTCCTTGAGTCTGCGAGCGAGTCTTCGTAGCTCACTAATTCGGTCCTGTTTCTCCTTTTCTTGACCAATCTTTACGAGCTTTGCCTCAATAGAGGCTATCTCCTCCACAATCTGCCTTTCCTCTTCAATGGACAGCTGCTCAGTTTGTTGTCGCCATTCCAACTCCTCAACTCTGCGCATCATGCGTCGTTGGTCATTAGAAGGACTCCCAACAATATTGCTACGGAGTTCTCGAATCTCATCATAAACGCTCTTGAGCTGTGCGTGGATTGCTGTCCGACGGTCCTTCGCCTCGGCAATATCCTTGTTTATTTGGTCTCGAGCTTCACGCTCAGCCTTCACAGACTCGATAAGATTTCGTACTTCCTTGTTATGTTCATCGCGAATCACTTTGTATTCGCGCATTCTGTCCCGATTCCTTCGCAATATCTCAAGATCATCTCTTGCCTGAGATTTCAGCTCACGTAGAGTCGCTCGAAGGTATTCAATGTCCTCTGGTTTTGTTTCGGCCGCTTCTGTCAAACTTCGTGCCTCAGAACTTCGTTTTGCAGCCCTCCGGAGAGGGCGGATTTCGTACCCCTAACACACGTTAGAGAGGCGTGTTCTTACCGGTCACGCTTTGGACCTTCTTAAAAATGTATGCATGGGAACGGAAAATTCAGGGTTACTCGGCGGAAACAGGCGAACTATATCCTTGAAATGACATCAGCAACCATAGCCGCGACATTGCTGCCAGTGGCCTTCTCCAGCCCGCTCCAACCCGGAGTGGCATTCACCTCGAGAACCCATAAGTCACCTGACATATCTGGGATTATGTCCACTCCAACCATTCGTCCCTTTACCGACCGCGCCGCTTGGACTGCAATATCCGTCACATCTATGTCATTTGGCCTGGGTGTCCCACCACTGTGAATATTGGTTATAATTCCGTCATGGCCATGCCGCTGCATTGTTCCGATGACTTCATTGTCCAAAACAAACGCACGGATATCGAAACCAGGGGATCTCACGAATTCTTGTAGCAAATAGGCACCTTTGCCAAACATTTGACTATGGAATTTCAAGTAGTCGTATATGTTATCCAAATCAAAGTCACGCTCAATCAACTGAACACCAATACCACCAAATCCCGTTATGGGCTTGAGCACACAAGGGAAATGAGACCGCACAAACTCGGCAGCATCTTCAATTGACTCAGTGATTAGCGTCTTAGGCACGGGAAGCCCAGCAGATATTAGCTTTCTCATGGATTCTGCCTTGTTCCGCATTAGAAGGATGGAAGATACAGAGTTCACTATTTCAACGCCCATCTCCGTGAGAGCCGACAAGACGCCAACCCTATTGAAGAAAGCCCCTATATCCGATGCGCCCAGGTCCAGAACGATAATTGCATCGACCGAAGATAGGTCTTCATCTTCACAAGTTATCTGATGAGTTCGGGTTGAGCCGTGCCGAGACACAAGCCAAGGGATGACCCGGATTGGCTCCACGCCAAGTTTTATTAGCTCCACCTTCAGAGCATCCATTCGTCCAGACCATGGATCGGAGGAGAAGAGCCCGATTTTTGATTTGCGAACCACTGCCAAGAAACTACGCCTCAAGGATTTCAAGCTGTCATTGCTTTTATTCATAGCGTGCTGTTTTTAGGGGCATTTCTCCTTTGGAGTGTTGATATTTATGACCCTGTTTTCACAAGCCGAAACGGACCGCATCAAAGAAAAAATGCGCAGTAATTCAGGGAATATTCTGATCACCTTCAGGAATCACCACGGGCCAACCAAGCTTGAAATCCTATGGACTGATATGATTGAGGAATTTGGCCACAGATCAAGCTGTCTTCATTGGTGGTCAAGCTCAGGCACTATGGGTTTACTTGAGTGCAAGATTGCGGATGAACGCTCGATATATGGACAATGGGCACTTTCTGATAGTACGAAGCTAGTAGGGGTGTTTTGCGTCACAAATGAGGAACTTGTGGATATTAGAGAAGGATTTGACGCCGGAAATGTAGTTTCATCCGAGATGAGAGCAATTCGAATTGGTGAAACGGGTGACAAGGATTAGTCTACTGTGAGGGTTTTTGAGAGATTTCGGGGCAAGTCGGGATTTATACCCAAGTCAACAGAGAGATAGTAGCTTAGCATCTGCAAGGGAATAACATCGAGTATCGGATTCAAGAAGAGAGTGGAGTTTGGAACTATAAGATAGTCTTTGCTAGAATCCACGTAGTGACTGAGCTTCTCTTCGTATTCACCAACGATAATAGTGCGGCCGCCGCGGACTCTGACTTCGCTCAAATGGTTAATGACCATCCAGCTATCCTCCGTTGTTGTAACGAAAATCAGGGGGTATCCTTTCGTTACGATACTCAACGGCCCATGCTTAAACTCGCTACTATACATGCCCTCACAGTGGTTGTAGCAAATCTCCTTAATCTTCAGTGCACCCTCTCTAGCCACACCATCGGTAAACCCGTAGCCCAAGCAGTAGAGGTCATTCTCTCCCACCATGGTTTGAGCCAAGTTCTTGGTCAGGATTCCAGTTCTGTCGATAGTCTTTTGCGTTAGAGATGGAAGATCCTTTGATAAATTGGTGATCAACTCCTTAGACTCTGAGGTGTCCAGATGCCCATTTCTCTCGCCAAGTTTGGCTGCCAAATAGGCGAAGATTACGGTCTGTGAATAGTACGTTTTTGTCGCTGGAACACTGACCTCATACCCGCATGCCATTGGAATATACGAATCAGCGTTGAACATGAGTGTGCTGCCAATGACATTCAGAACGCCAAGTGTCTTTCCGCGATTGCGATCTCTAACTAGGTTCAGAACGTTCAGGATGTCCTTTGTTTCTCCACTTTGCGAAACAAGAATCGCCAAACTATCGTCGTCAAGTGTATTGCCATACATGGGTTCGAATTGTCCGCCGATAGCAGGGATTAGTGGTATCCCAGCGTATCTGTTGAAGTAATAGGTACCAACAATTCCAGCATTGTACGAAGAGCCGCAAGCAACAAGATAGCGGCGGGAAGCATCTTCAATAAGATTGAGCCATTGATCACTTCGTGAGCTTTGCAGGATGCCGACCAAGTCCTCAACTACCTTCGCTTGCTCATTGATCTCTTTCAGCATAAAGTGGGGGTAGCCACCTTTCTCAGCTGCATGTGCATCAACTCCGCTATGCTCAGGACTACGGTCAAGTTGTTTGCCATCCTCTATCCTGAAAACCTCAATAGACTCTGGAGTGAGACGCAGCATCTCGCCGTCCTGCAAGTAAACCACATTGTTGGTTAGAGGGAGGATAGAAGGCAGGTCGCTTGACACAATTGTATCGGACTCCGCTTGCCCAGCAACCAAAGTTGATCCCATTTTTACTGCATAAATTTCTCTCTCATCAGCTCGACCAACAGCATAAGCATATGCGCCTTGCAAATCCCTTGTTGACAATCGAACAGCCTCAAACATGTCGCCGGTTTGCTCGTGATATTTGTCAACAGCATGTACACAAAGCTCGCCATCATTTTCGGAACGAATGATATGACCGGAATCCACCAGTTCTTGGCGATACTCAACGTAGTTATGGATATTGCCGTTATGGGCACCGTAGAGCATCTGATCGCAACCAAAATGCGGTTGGGCATTGGTCTTGGTTGGAGCACCATATGTTGCCCACCGGAGCTGAGAAATTCCGCGGTCTCCTTGCATTTTTGAAAGACCGAGAAGTTTGTCAACTTCATCGATTGTGCCCACTTCTTTTCGAAGATCTACCCTACCGTTGTGAACAGCTGCAAGACCTACAGAATCGTAGCCACGGTAGGTAAGCTTGCGGCTACATGTGACTAGTATTTCACCAATATTGCTCCGATTTCTACCAACGATTCCGGTGATGCCGCACAAGGTCTTCACTCACTAACGTGCTGTTTGCCGTCCATTTTATAAAATAAAGGATTCTATGGACACCTAATTGCACTAGAAAGGTGAACTTACGAAGCCCTTTTATCACCCTTAGCGCATCAAATCAAATCCCCGGAGAGATGTTGGTACGATGGGACGCCAGAAAAGAATGGCACTGCTTCTGCACCCCTTCCGTAGAGATTTGTACCAAGTCCTATGTGAGAATCCGGGTACGTATCTTCTAGAATTGGTCGAAATGCTTGAATCACCCCTTGGAACATTGACATGGCATCTGAGAATCCTTGAACGCGAAGGCCTGGTGAAATCGATCAAATTCGCTGGCAAGCGGCTTTACTATCCAAGAATGCTAAGATCTCAGGAAGCAGAAATGGCCTACCTGACAATGCGAAGTGACACGGCGAAGCAAATATTCGCATATGTCGTCAACAACCCTGGCTGCTATCAAGAGGAGATGGCGGCCACTCTTGGTGTGCATCATGACACCGTCAGATGGCATGTTTCGCGGATGGAAGAGGTAGGTCTCATCCGTGTAGAAAGGGACGGTCGGAAGAAGAAGCACTTCCTCGATGAACTCGGACAATCACTTATGGCTGGCAGCCTAAACACGATTTCCGAGGCATATGTAATGTTCTTGATGGAAAAGCTTGAGGATGGATGCCTGAATCCTGAGATTCGGGAAGCAACCGATGACCATGTTACCATTAGAATAGATTGCCCTGAAAGAGGGAAGGACTGCTATATCACTATCAACCTAAGAGAATGGGAATTTCAGTTCTTCGAAGAGGAAGAAGACGAGGAGTCAGACGCTTCGGAAGAGTAAAAGAAATCCTACACCCGCGGAAACGTTTACTCAATATCCATTAGAACCTGTCTAACTTGATTTGACAGTGTTTCCGGATCTTCGCCTCTACACACTACAAGCAGCAATCGATTCTGATCGACCCGAGTGACCATCAACTCAGTTTTGCCACTGGTAAAAGTAATGTATTCAGTTTCATCTGAGAAAGTTAGTCCATTGGAAAAAATGGAACTCGCGAGCCCAGCCATTTCGATGCTGTGATCAAGTCCCACAGAACCCAATGGTAGACCCTCTTCCGTCAGAAGCATAGCTTGAGTGATTTCTGGTATCTTTTCCAGAATACGACCCAAAATCGTTTGTTGTCCAAAGGCACTTGTGGAACTCATTACCAATTCCATTCTTGTTGCTATGGACTGAAAGGAAGGTATGCAATGCTGCATGTCAAGGTCCGCGTCATCCGCCTTGGAAATAACAAGCACTAGTTGATAATTGGGCTGCAGCAAAGTGATAATTCGTTCGATTCGAGTTGAATGGACAAGGCAGGTTGGAGAGGGGTTTCCAATATTACCTAATGCTGTAGCCCCAGCCCATGTCAGAGCAGCAGAGACGGTTGCCAGTAGACGGGCGTCCATCTCTTCAGCCCTTGAAACGGAAGCTACTACAACTCCTTCCTTTGTGGAAAGCACCACATGCTTAACCGCTTTGTGAACCTCTAAAGACTCCTCAAGCAGAGCCGTTATCTCGGTAAGCGTCCTTTCTGCCATGGATTCCATCCACTCTCCTCAACACAGGACCATGCCAAACCTTCCTTTATAACTAATGCTGCTTTGCCCCGAGGCCGGTTCCTGGGTAGTACGTCGAAAGCAAATGAAGCGATTTCCCATCTAGAGTACCAAGGCCAACAAGTTTAAATCCGCCAGTCCAAGCATCGAGAGTCAGCGACCATGGAGGAAGTATCTTGAGCTCTAGGTCAGGTCTTATCCCAGCAATAGTAATAGTAATTATCGTATTCGGAGCAGTTGGCGGCCTGCTTTTCATCACTAATCAATATGAATCATCTCGTGTCGCAGTAGTCACGATGAACCCCGGCTGGGGCGATATGAGCAGGGCAGACCAGTTGAGAGACGGATTGGAACTACGCTCAGCGGCGGTGCTTTACGAGTGGATTGATCCGCCAGAAACAACTTCGGAGGCTAACACGCTTATAGACAATCTTGCGGCCTCTGGCAGGTATATTCTGATTATAGCAGTCGGTCAGGAATTGACGGATGCAGTAGATTCAGCCGCGGTAGCATACCCGAATCAGAAATTTGCGCTTATTGGAGACACAATTGAAACGCGCAATAACGTTGCTTCAGTTGGATTCGCAATGGAACAAGGAGCATTTCTTGCTGGAGTAACCGCAGCCACTGTTGCAGCAGGTGATCCAGGACATCTTATTGGCGTTCTTGGTACCGTTGAAACCGACGATGCTGCCAATGTGCTAATTGCTGGATTCAGGCAAGGAGTAATGTATGCCAATGAATCGTTGGGTTTGTCGAGCCCAGTTTTTCTAACTGAAAACAGGTGGGTTGGATCCTTTAATGACTCTGAGACTGCCTATGACATGACCTATGAGTACTTCACTGTCACTAATGTGTCGATAATCTTCGCTCCAGTAAGAGGAAGTATTGTCGGAGTTAGGGAAGCAATAATAGCTGCTAATCATACCTTGATCGAGAATTACACATTCAGAGACCCGTACGTTATAGCTGCTGAAAACAACCTAGATTACTATGGTCTTCCTAATCTCTCGGTCAGCTCAGGTCGTACATGGATTACTACGTCGGTGATTGCCACCTTTGACGAAGCTGCATACAACATCATAAACCAAACACTCTGGGACAGATTCACTCCTGGTGCTGACATCCTAGGCCTGGCAAATGGTGCGGTTAACATAACCGAGTTTCGATGGACAAGTTACGTTTCTGTATCAACGAGGGAATTAATCTTCTCAGTTCAAGACCTGATAATTAACGGTACCATCGTAATTACCGTTCCTTAGGCTGTTTGACTCATGATTGGCGGGGGCTTTGCCCCCTTTCTTCCTCTCTTTTTGTCAGGTGATAGATGTGAAATTAGAAAGCATTTTGGAATTTATTGAACTTGGCGAGGTGCTTAAGAGAATTCAACGCACTGGGTGGCTAATGGTTGGCGTGATGCCAAGTAACAGCGAATCGATAGCTGAGCATTCATACGGAACTGCGCTGACTGCACTAATCTCGGCTCTTGCGCTTTGCGAGGAAGGAATCACAGTTGACTTAGCCAAAGTGCTAACAATGGCAGTTCTCCATGACTTGCCTGAGAGCAGAATATCGGACATTCCAACAGGTGAGAATTTGCCCGGAAAAGAGGAGCTTATGAAAGGAAAACTGATTGCCGAAAACGAGAGCATTAAAGAAATCACATCTGCTCTAGGGGGGTCAGCTGAAAAACTTGATTCCGACTGGAAAGAGCTCTCTGAAAAAAAATCGATTGAATCGCGAATTGTGCACGGTGCTGATGCAATCGATATGTTGACACATGCATTGGCATTGGAACGAGCCGGGATGAATCCAGACCTGTTTTCCGAGTTCTTTGTATCAACGAAACAGAGGCTCGAGGCGCTCGAAATTCGGTTATTTGTTGCCCTTTTCGAGCGACTTGAGCAAAACCATTTGACTAACATTAGGCCAAGAAAGCAACCATAGAGCATGAAGAGCCAATCGCGAAAAAGCGGAAGATTATCCTGTGACGTCCCTTCGACAAGCCGCAGCCGCAATGCGGGCAATGCGAATTGGTTCAGGCACACGGCCATCCAAAGTGAACTGATCAACTAGTTGAAGAGCATCCCTGAAGCCAATCCCGGCCGATGTCAAGAAGGCTTTATGACCAGTATGCAGGGTAGCGTGAACCCGTTCTCCGCTCTTGTCCATAGTTTCGACTCGCCGGTTCCAGTCATTTGGAAAGTATTCCTTGATATAGGACTCAATTCCTTCTGATGGATGATATGAAACACAAATGACAGGAGTCTTTGTTTCTTCGAAAAGCTGGCAGGAGTCTATGACATTGAACCAAGAAATAATGCAGCCACCTAGCATCCAAGCGTGAATATCGCTTCGGTCAATAATCTTGAACATATCTACAAGTCTTGCTGTGGCATCCATTCCTCCAACCGATGGGAGACAAAACGAAACCCCATCAATTCTCATATCCCCTCTCATTACTACTCCGGCAACGATGCTTTCTTGATCAGTTCGTTGGAAGCTCTCGGAAACTCCCAAAACGCGAACACCCTTTTTCCACTTCTTTGGTATGTCAAGAAGTGTGGACGGTTCCATCTCATGAATATGCATGCTTTCACATCCTATTTCTGGACTAATAGTGCGTCAAATTTCCAAAATATTGCTCAAACCACTCTGGTCATGGAAACTTTATAAATGCGCATTAACAACTGGGTTTCAGAACAAGAAAAAAGTGGGGTGTGGCCGCCATTTTCGACCCGGAATTTGAACAGCTACAGGGGAAGCTTCGGGAAATAATGGAGGAAGCCACATCGCTAGCTGCAGGAATCCGTGCTTGGATGCTTCTTTCAAAAGAGGGCCTGCCCATTGCGTCTGCAGTCCCCCAAGGGCTTGAAGAAGCAGAAATCGCAGCCATGGCTGCGTCAATTCTTGGAGTTGCCGATCTTGCCGCCGAGAGGATGGACCAAGGACTGCTTGAAGAAGTTCTCCTTACTAATGAAGGCGGATTCATGATTATGAAAAGTGCTGGAGAGAAGGCAATCCTAGTCTTGGCAGCCAACAAGACAATAAAAACCGGTCTTCTTGTATACGCAGCGAAGACTGCAACTGAAAATATCGCCCCCCTTCTCTGATTCAGGCAAGTCTTGTAAGCCAGTATGCAATTTGAAGAAGTAGCCGGGAATTCTCGGTTGAACGATATAATCCACGAATACCCCAATTGTCAAGAAAGAAATTTGTTCCGGACACAATCATTCTGGAACCACTGGGAGATTGCTCCATTCCCACCAGTAGTGTGCGGTTCTCAGTTTGGATATTGTCAAACTCATCAAGATAGTTGACTTCAGCCCAAGCAAGCTCAAACGCATTTCCTGAGTAGTTCAGCGAGCAGCCATTGAAATCGAAGGAGTCAATGCCGCGTGTTACCTGATGCTCGTGAATTCCCGTCACGAGTTCGGTCGATGCCACACCGTTTATGGTGATTGTTGTTACTGGAATTTGGTCGAAATTCATATGGAGTCCGAACATTACAAGTAGTTGATTGACAGAAACAAGATCCAGGCTTTGATTAGTGACTCCTGAAATTAAGAGATTACCGCCAGAAGCCCAATAGTCCCAAATAGCACCAATTTCACTTGCGGTATAGGTGAAGACGCTATCAAGAACTACGCTGTTCGACCAGAGCTTCGTGCCCCAAGCACATGGATCCAAGATGAAAACAGCATCATAATTCCTCAAATGGTCCAGTGTCAGGTTGGCTCTATCATAAATCTCCTCCACTGCAATTCCTGCACTTGTAAGAAGGCTGTAGGCTTCTCGGAATTGGCCATATATTGAGTCGATTCTCCAAGGAGAATGGCTGACATCAAATGCAACTTTCGCTAGCGGAATACTGACACTGAAGACGAACCGAGAACGAAGATACCGATAGCCAAGGGCCACCATTGTTACCGTGCACGTACATCCATCCTGGATGGTGTCCGGAGGTATGACGATTTTGATTGCAAAGCATCCACTTTGGTTGATATGAATCTCAGAAGGACCAAGAACCCAACTTGCCTCTGTACCCCCGTAAGAAACTGCAAACGTTGCGTTCGTACTGCAGAAGATCGATACCAGAATCTCCACTGTAGAGTTCGATAACCATCGTTCGAAACTATATGGACCAGAATTTGGATGTGATACACCAACCTGAGGGATTTCATTGGTTCTCTGAACAGAGGATAATTGAGTAATAGCGCGGTCCACATCAAGAAGCCCAGCGCCGACTTCCCAGGATTCGAAAGGAAGGTAGCTCGCACTGGACATTAAGACTGCCTTTACCATACCTGGCGTCCATGACCATCCTCTTGCTTCACAGTATTCGATAATTCGAGATGCTCCTGCACTGACGATAGGCGTGGCAAAGCTCGTTCCAAACAGGGTTCGGCCATTCGCTGAATAGCGCCCTATGCTTGAAATGTCAGGCTTAACCTCACGATTCCGAAGAGGCCCTCTTCCGGAGAATGAGTAAGGATCACCCTGTTCGTCAACAGCTGCAACCGCTATCACCTCAGGATAAATAGCGGGGGATTCTATCGAGCTTCCAGACACCCCGCTTTGTCCATTATTTCCTACAGCGGCAATAATCGTGACGCCTTGGCCAAAAGCCCATGAAATGGTGTTCCTCAAGAGAGGATCGCCAATAGGAGCAGTCCCAAGACTTAGGTTAATTACCGAGCAGTTCGCATCCGTAACTGCCCAATGTATTGCATTAACGATTCCGCCAATTGTTGCAGAGTTCTGCTGCGAAACAACTTTTGCATTCACAATCGCGGCTGTGGGATGGTTGGTCGCGATAATGCTAGCTACATATGTTCCATGGAGGACACCCAAAGGACGACTGTCATCAGTCGAATTGTCAGTGGCCAGATATCCCAGACGTGCGTCGACGAAACTCCTCTCGGCCACAACTCGTGCCTGCAAGAACGCATTTTTCGTGATGCCTGAGTCAACGACACAAACGCGGACGCCCAATTCAAGCTCCTCTTGGTCGCTAGGAATAGAAATGAGCACCACAAACGAGCTTACTGCAATGAGGGTGATGACTAGGACAGCAGTACCTCGTTTTGTCCCCGCTTCAAATACAGTATCCAACTCATGCACCACATAAAGATGAGATTCTATATTGTACATCTAGTCATGGACAAGTCCTTCATAAAGTCTATTGGAAACAGCAATGCCTAGTGTTGGTAACCAAATCCTTATTTCAAAGGAGAGGGACCCGTTTTCGAGGAACCAACATTTGGCACTATATGACCCAGATGAGCCTGAGCTCCAAGAATATGAAGGAATTGATATTTTCGTTCCTGGATCCATAATAGAACGTGAAATTGATAGGCCAAATATGATTCACGTACTTGTGATGACTGGACTCGCACTGGGGGCGTCTGCAGTTCTTGGTCTGATTATTGCGTTCCCCCTTATTGCGGTGGGACTAATCAGAGAGATTCCAGTTGCACCATTCATTTTCTTCGAGCCATATGCTTTCCTAATCCTTACCTTGGCCGAAATCGGATTTGTAATTCCCCCAATATGGTATATTCGAAGAAGAGGTTACAGCTTCTCAGCGCTAGGCGTAAAGAAGATGGCATCTGGCAAGGAAATAGGTCTTGGCCTCTTGGTTGGACTCGCGATGCTAGGTGCAAACTTAGGCATTTCATTTCTGATTAGCTATGCCTTTGAAATACCTGAAGGGGATGGATTCTTGATACCATACGCATCAAGCGAGTTTGAGCTTGTGCTTTGGATTGTGGTCATGTTTGCGATTGTCGGCTTTAGTGAGGAGTTGCTATTCAGAGGTTTTCTTCAAAGACGAATGGAGATGTACTTTAAAACAAGAAACAGCAGCCCAGAGCTCTACGCTTTGGTAATCACCAGCTTCATTTTTGCTGCGATTCATCTTGATGTTATTGGTATCCCCACGAGGTTTGCACTAGGATTATTCCTTGGGCACCTGGCTCAGCGAAGAAATTACTCCATTGCAGGGCCCACTGTAGCTCACGGACTGAACAATGCAGTTGTCGTATTGCTTACATTTCTAGGCATCTAGCCTGGAGAAGCTGTATTGGAAAAAAGGACATTGGGAGAGGGCAATTTTCTTACCCCTCCCAGTTTTTGCCGTGAGAAACTATTTGCCTAAGCCTCATATTTGAATGCGACTTTGACGTTCGCTCTGAATGCGACAATTTTGTTGTCTTTGATTTTGGCAGTGAAATGATCAACATCAATTCCAACAATACCTCGCAATGTTTTAGCTGCAACATCAAGGGCATTCTGAGTTGCCTCTTCCCAGCTATTTGGAGACTCTCCAATTAGCTCTATTACCTTTACAACACTCATTCTATCATCCTCCTTTGGTTTCAGATACCTAGGGAGAGAGTGCTTAAAGGCTCTTGGTTCGCCCCTTCTTCTGCTTCATTGTTTCACGCGAGAGTGGTACGCTTTGCGAAAATCACCCAAGCAACAACGATGAGTCCAATCGAGAATAGAATTATAACGTTAATCTCTCCGACGAAATTAGCTAAGGAGATGCCTTTGAAGGCGGTATCTATTATCATTGCACGCCCCAGGTTCAAAGGAAACACGTCGTCGATGATTCCAACGTCCATGAATCCGGTTCCTACGATTAGGGACCCAAATAGAAGGAATAGAAATGATTGATTCGCCTGAAGTCGTGTGGTAACAAGAGTAGAGATTACGACCCCAAGCGCGGAACCAGATATTGACATTAGACAGAGTATGAAGAATAGAACGAGCCAACTAGTATTGGGCTGAATCCCAAAGAGACCCCACCAGAGCGCAAGGAGAAATACAGACTGCACAACACCCAAAATGAAATACGCAAGGGTCTTTGAGATAATCGACTCCATTTTCGTAGCTGGCGTAAGAAGCATCCTATTCAGCGGCACATCTCCAACTATTGCCTGAGCTGCAGTGGCGGAAACCCCAATGAATACGCCAAAAACCAGCAGGAAAGCGCCAAAGGTAGCGGCAGTTCGATTTCCTACCGGTTCGAATTCGCGAACAGTATTTGTTGCTACCTCTCCCTTAATCCACCCATGATCATATCTGAATTTAGTCACAACATTGGAAAAGGCTGAAAACACCGTGGCTTGGCTCTCAAATTCGGAACTGCTTATGTGAATATTAACAAAGGCGGGAATATCACCCGTAATATTCCCCTCAAACCCATACGGAATCACTGCATAGGCTTTAACGTCATCGCGGTACAGGGCTAGCAGTGCTGCATCTTCGGTTTCAAAAACCGTTGCATCGAACTCATCACTGGCTTGGAGGTAAAGGGTGAAGTTGAATGACAAATCCTCACCAGGGTAGGTATCCGTGTTATCAAGGTCAACAATGCCCAAGGTCATGGCAACATCGGAATTACCACCCATCATACTGGAACCGCCTCCGCTAATGGCAACAAACATTGTTCCCATTATCATTCCAGGAAGAGCGAAAACAAGTAGCATGGCGAATTTGTCATTCTGAATCAGTCGAATCTCCTTTCGGAACATCGAGTAGATTCGCCACAGCTTTGAGTTCTTCTTTTCGCCAGCGGATGTCAACCTATTCACCCAAGTAACTGTAGTCCAGTTCGTTCAATTCGCCTTTTATGAGTTTTCAGGTCTATTTCAAGCACTCGATTCCTAACACATCGCCACACATTAGCAGGTAGAGAACCAACGGCCCTGATGAGCCCCATGTGGCTGCCTGATCTATCACCTGCTGCTTTGTCATTCGTACCCCTTTATTGTATAACGCGCCCATAAGATTCTGTATTCCTAAGTCGTCATAGGGAAAGAATGCATTTCTTCCAAGCGCTGACAAAATGAACACTCGAATGGTCCAATTGCCTATCCCTTTAATAGGCCTAAGCATCGCGTCAATCTCTTCATCACTCATCCTATCAAAGCCATCATTTGAAAGAAAGCCTGACCCAAACAGCCTGGAAACCTCGTAGACATAACCAGCCTTGTAGCCCAGGCCAAATTCCCGAAGGCCTTCAATACCTGCTCTAACAAAGGCTTCAGGAGAGGGAAAGGCATAGAAAAGCAGCTCCCCCATTTTCATGGGCTTTGACAAGGCAGCTACAAGACGGTTTGTTATCACATTTGCAGCTCGAAAGGATATCTGCTGCTGGATTATGGTTTTAATGAGTGCCTCAAATGGCGTATCCGCCAAGTATGGTCTAATACCCTTTAGAAACTCAGCGCAGGGGGCAATACGCGGGTCCGCTCCCATTGACTTCAAAGCTCCCGAAATGTCGGTGGCCAAGGAGAGTGTCCTTCGTATCTTCACTCCTACAGAATCTCTTGTGGTAGTATCCATAGCAAATGAAATTGTTAAAGGCTGACCCAGAGCAGGTTGCCGTATAATGACGGGTACAAGACCTTCATCAATAGTCATAAGCCTGTAGAAGATAGGAGGCAACGTGATTTCCGGAACCGGCTGGACATCAGGATAGATCCAAGCATGTACTGACGCAAACAAGTCATACTTGTGCGGCACACCGATTTTGAAACTCATAGGGATCCTCTGGTTTACATCTGGTTTGTCTGTGATGATGGTAGCTATACTTCGCTTTTTCCCCTGCCTAGGTGAAGAAATATTTTCCCGTTTCATCGTCAGTGTTATAACTTACGAAGGTACGGCCCTGTTGGTGGTTCTTCTGACGAAACCGAGTGGAGAAAGAGAAGACCTTCTCAGATTCTTCGGGATTACGTTGGCTGTGGTTTTGCTTAATGTTGGATTCTACTTCATACTTTGGCTTTTTGCTGCGGTAGTTGCTGGCGCAGTTGGTGGATTCTTCATAATGAAGGCAAAAACGGGTAGTCTTGTTGGATTCACGGGTTCATTATTTGCTTACCTGCCTTTGCTCATGGTTTTGGAGTCGATTGCACCCACAGGTGCAGACATTTTTTCAATAATTCTAGCTGTCCTGATTCTTTCTCTACTAGGGAGTCTTGGCGGATTCATTGGTGGCATTGTAGGTAAGAGACCTTTGCGCGGACCTTTAGTAGGCTAAGTATCTACGATAAGCTGCCCGGGACTAAAGTCAGCCCGAGGGCCAACAGTAGTCCTTCTTAGGGGATTTCCAAATAGAACCCACTCAACTGCCGAAAGGGCGTTGTCCGACTTTATCTCATATGACTCTCCTAATCGTATCCTTTCAATCTCGTTCTTAACGCTCTGATCCAAATTCTGATAGATTGCTTCATCTACACCCAGTTTGACTTCTCCAATGAGTGGCTTTGAGTCAAGTAGATCCATAAATCCAAATTTCCATCCATCTGCATATGCGCAATTTTTCCAGTCGTCGAAGGGCTGTACATTGTTCAGTGTCTCAAGCGTTGCACCTATGTAACACGCTCCTTGCTGTATGAAGGCTCTGAGCAAGGGTCCTTCTTGAGCAGTACTGCAAGCTTCAGAGTAAACTACAGGATAACCCTCAAATCTAAAGGAGGATACATCTTTGTAGTCAAGAATGACACTACTGTGAGTTCCCCACTTCTCAGGCGTGCCATGAATTCTGGAATCAAACATGCCATCCGAAAACTGAAGGATGAATTCACTTACTGAGAGAAGTTTCGCTTCTCGATGATGGAACTTGGGTAGAACCTCAACTTCGAATCCAAGTTTTCGTAACGCCTCGACGTGTCGCATGGAGCGTCCTGGCTGGGAATCAAAGATGATCGCAATGTTGCTGTCAATAATCATTGGATCCATGTGATAGAGGACTGCCTCGGGCGAACCAAGGACTCTGCCAACAGGAGCATCTGGAATACCATCGCCATTTGCATCCTGGACAAACCAGTCAGTGTAGCCATAGGAACCCCCATAAGAAAGCTGAGTAGCTGGTAACTCCTTGTTTGAACCAATGAGCAGGACTCCTTCGTGCTTGCCAGGCTCGTAATTCCGTTTTATAGTCTGATGAGTAAGAACCCATGAGCGGCCAGTTTCCTCGACAAAATCAGCGCCTATTTCTTTTGCTTTCATTCCATAGAGAAAAGCATTCTCATCACCAACGCTTCCGCAGACTACAAGAAGCTTGCTTAGGCTATTCCTCGAACTCCGGCCAACTTCGAAACTAAGTTCCAAATCCTTCCGGCGCTTTTGGACAGGCTTTCTCAGCTCATTAATGGCACCTGCAAATAGTGGATTTCGACTGAAACTCATCTCTGAATCAACCACTCCTAAGCAAAACCCGATAATACACTTTCTACTACGAAAGCTTTCAGGCCACTACATTCTAATATCCAGTTGAAACAACAGAACTTAACCAAGATGCCCCAGGATGAGTTAGTATCGTGTCTGAAGATATCAAAGTAGTCGCTTTTGATCTTGATGGTGTTCTATACGATGGTCCAAGTGCTACATTCTATGTTGCAGGTCGTTTGGGAATACAATCAAAGCTTGTGGATATTTTGCAGCAAGTGAAAAGCAAAGGACTTGCCCTAGAAAACTCGATAATTGAAGGGTCTAAGGTATGGAAGGGTGTGGCTACGGACGGGACTCTTGACCCCCTTGTTTGGGAGATGCCCTTGATGAAAGGCGCAGAGGAAACAGTCACCTTATTGAAGCAACGCGGACTTAGAGTAGGATGCATTTCAAGTGGCGTGAGCCAGTTCTTCATGAAGCCGCTAAGAGAAAGGTTAAACCTTGACTTTGCGGAATCTAACATCCTTGGAGAAGCCAGTGGAAAGCATGACGGCGAAGTCCATTTCATTATGGGAGGACCACAAAAGGCGCAAACAGCTCTCGACTACCTTGATTCCTGCGGGCTAAACGAAACCAACTTGGCAAGCATAGGAGACGGAGAGAATGATATCGAGCTGTTTGACGTGTCAGCTCTAAGCATTGCATTCAACCCTGAAAGTGAAAGGGTTTCAAAGGCGGCGAGTCTAACAATTCGTTCTAAGGACCTCCGGTCGGTCCTTCCACATTTCATTGCAGACCTTTAGGAGAGAATTTTCTCGAATAGCGCCAAAATCGAGTCCATTGCTGCATCATCCACCCCAGGATGAATTGGTATCTGAAAATGAACGTTGCCGACCTCTTCAGAATTGGGTAGACTCAGTGACGTATAATCAGGGTATTTTACAAATTGCGCCCAGCGCCATTCGCTGATGTTCTGATATGTCCTTTGCTTATGGCAGGGCAGTGCATATACAGAACGAGAACTAACACCGCCATCTTTCAATTTCTGGATAATATCGTCCCTGTCACCTTTGTTCGAATAGAAACGAGGCGCGTATACGTGATACGATGATTCGATTCCCGGGAGCTCAACCTGCGGGTGAACCGATTCGTATTCAGAGAAGAAGCGATTTAGCTTTCCTGCATTCGCTCGATGAGCTTTGACAATATCGGGCAGACGCTTTAGTTGCTGGATGCCTATGGCGGCGACAAGATCTAGCATTCTATAGTTATAGCCAATTTGATAGTGGTTGTAGCCGCCCTCTTTGCCTCTCCCGTGATTTTTTATGGCGAGCATTCGATCATAAAGATCTTCATCATTCGTCACAACAATACCCCCCTCCCCGGTCATCATGTTCTTGGTGGCGTAGAAAGAGAACGCGGCAACATGACCAAAGGAGCCCACCTGCCTACCATTTATGGTAGCCCCATGTGCCTGACATGCGTCCTCGATTACCAGCAAATCGTGCTTCTCTGCAATCTCCATTATGAGTGGCATTTCGCAGGGCATTCCGAAGATGTGAACTGGCATTATTGCTTGGGTTTTTTCTGTAATAGCTTTCTCTACCAGATGTGGATCGAGATTGTAAGTGTCTTTCTTGACATCAACGAAGACCGGAATTGCCCCAGTCATAGCAATTGTGTTGGCCGATGCGATGAATGTGAAAGGTGTAGTAATCACCTCAGCGCCTGGTTTGATTCCAAGAGCTTCTAGCGCAGTGCTTAGCGCCGTTGTCCCATTGGTTGTAACAGTCGCGAACTTTGTACTGACGTATTTCTTGTATTCGCTTTCAAATTCGCGTGAAACACTTCCCTCAGCAAGCATGCGTGATTGAAGAACGCGTGTAACAGCTTCTATCTCCTCGTTATCGACAATTGGCCGCGCAATTGGAATCATGTTAGTCACAGGGTGTGCTGAAGGAGTTTGGGTTAAAACACTTTGGCTAGTAAAACATGCGTACTAACCCATGTCCTCAGGCTCGCCTACAAATGTATCCTCGGGGGTAAACTCAACAATACTTCTTTTGAAGCGCCGGTTCTCAACCAAGCCAACCCCGCCGACTGCCACCAACATTACGGCCATTGCCACAAGCATGTAGATGAGATTGCCTAGGTAAAAAATAATCGCCAAGGACAAGCCACTGAGAAATCCCGTTGCGGCACGAATCATATTCGTTGTTTTGCGAGGCGTAAGGCGCTGACTCATCCAATCAATGACTGTGGAGAAACCGAAACCAAGAGCAGTGACAAACCAAAGCCAATCAGGTTGGAGGATTGGCCGCGTGAAGATCAGCACAATCAATCCCAATCCCATTCCGCCATAAATCCCAGAACATCTTCCGCAGAGGTAGAGAGACTTGCCCCGGAATGACACTCGGAGACAGTGACCAAACATCGAGGGTGGGTGATGAGAGATCATCATGTGAACAGCTTCTTTTGTCGCATCAAAACGGCCCCATGAGACAGCTTCGAGATCGTATTCATCGGGATGCATTTCTCGTTCTGCTTCTGAAGTCAGCGGTTATCCCTCAGAATCTCCCGTTTCATTTTGGCTTATGGATGTTTTCCTCTGGACTTGCCATGTGCCCACTGCGTGAACTATCGAGAGAGAAATCCACCAGCCGAAAATGCATCCCTAACTATACGACGAATTTTGGAAAGTACATCTCCATTCATAATCCGCTTTGTCAATGCTCTTGCGACCAATGGTGAGGCAAGCTGATTCCTTACATCTTCGATAACAGGAGAAGACACCAATTCCGGGAAGTAGGCGTTAAGAACCAAGGCTTCAGCAACCGGATTCACAAGCCTTGAATATCTCATTTCAGAACCTGCCATGCTTTTTCTATCTGAACGGAAGGAAGAGATAAGGTTGTAGAGATTAGAGAAGGCTGCAGTATCAATTGCCATCGGAATTGGAATAATTCCAAGGTTGTTTGGAAGAATGTTCACCGTCACCTTGGAATTGTTTGTGAGAACCAGCTGGAAGAACCATTCTACCAAGGTTGAGTTGAGAATGACGCATAGTGATTTCAAAAAGTCAGGAGATGCATTAGCAAGATAAGTTGCCGAATTTAGGACCAGCCTGGATCCGGGATCAAATGCCGCAATTGGACTCATAGCATTTTGGCGCACCACTACCTTGGGAATCTCCAAGAGGTCAGACCTACCAGATTTTGCCAGTAGGGTGCGATCATAATCGATGAATGTCACATCATGTAGTTGAAACTTCTGAATATCTCGGCCTCGAATAATAGGTTTCCATGATGGACCGTTCCTCGTCTGAGAAAGGAACCTAGTATTATCACCTGTTTCAATTCCTCGGCTTATGGAAACCTTTTCTGAAAGAGTAGGGAGCAATGCCATTTGCATTAGAGGTTCAGCATGAGGTTTCTTCAGCCTTAGAATATACCTGAAATTCCAATTTTCGACCACTTGCAGATACTGGCGAAGAGGAATGGTGGATATCATCTCAAAGCCCTCAATCTCAGCGTTGCATTGCATTAGCTTCAATTCAGTATCCAGATTGGATATGTTCCTTTTCAGAATTAGAACGGCTGTTTCCGCTGTCACCTGTGAGAAGATGCCAGAACCGCAATCGACCAGTGAGCACAACTCAAGGGATTCTGCAATATGCTTTCTTAATTCCCTATATGTATCAAGATTCAACAGATTCTTGTGCAGCAGAAAGCCCAGAAGCCCCCCGTTTCTTAGCGCCCTAATCGATGCTTCTAGGAAAAGGGCATGTGCATTGTACTCGCGTGTAATCATGTAATTCTTTGATAGGAGTTCGCGGTAATCGGGATCCCGTCGTGACAATCGGAAATATGGTGGATTTCCAACAATAATGTCGAATTGATTGGCAAATCGAGTCTGAAGAAGTGAATCGCCAACGATGAGGTTATTGTCAATTAGATTCAAAGATTGCCGGGTCCCAGTGACTTGTGTGAGGGCAGTCCATAGCAAAGCATCCGCTACTTCGACTGCTCGAGGATCTATATCGGAACCAAAGAGACAATCCCTAACAATTCTTTTTGCCGTCGAAGCCAAAGAAGGATTTGACATCCCTTTTTCTTTTGCGTGTTCGCCAAGAAGTGCATCGAAAGCAGATATCAGAAACACACCACATCCACAGGCATTGTCTAGAACTTTCAGACCCGTAATTGATTGGCTATCTGACCCCCTGGCATCAGTTGATGCGTTTGTTTCGGGCACGGCCATTGAAACGACCAGCTGTGTAATCTCCCTGGCTAACCAAGGAGGTGTGTAAAAGGACCCTCTCTTCTTTCTGGTTTGACGAGAGTTGAATGCCTCAAAGAGCTCACAGAGAAGATAGATTCTCGAATCAATGACCCAATTGTGTTTAGGAGCCTTGAATCTTATATTGGCAATTGATTGGGCCATATCTTCAATCTCATCTTTGGGTAGATTATTGCCGTCCATCGCATCATGCGGAGTGTTCGTGAACAGTGCAAGACTTCCGAGTTCTCGTGAAAGGACGGAAACGGGTTTCTGCGAATCAAGTACCGAGGAGGCATATTGAAGAACATCTTTTTCGGGAATCAAGTCAAGGTCAGAAAGGACTCTTAGGAAAAACACTCTGTAGGCGAAATCGCCAATCTGATTGGAACGAGTCTGATCGGATTGAAGACTATCTAGCAAGTTGTTGCGAAGCTTCAAACATTCTGAAACTTCGGGACTGCGGAGCCGTTTCCTGTAACTCAATGGACTGGCCAACCTTCAAGTATTTTAAACTCGCCCGCACAATTTCTTAAAGTCTATAAATGCTAAAACGGGTTTTCCTGAGCGGCTCTTCCTAGTCTCTCGCAGTAAAAGTGTCTTTCGAGTGACACAGAATGATTCAATTCAGGCTTTGAGGTCGAAGATTGCGTACTGGGCCCCTTTCATAGATTGCCGCTCTTCAAGGGCCCCAATCCATGACCGTTCGTTATGCACAAGATCCCATAACGCAAAGGGCAGGATTAAAATGTCGGTTTCTGAGGAATATAACCAGTTTAACATTCTAGAGAGGATGTTTGTGAAATGGCCAAACTGCTGCTAGTCGATATGGACAAATGCACTGGCTGTAAACAGTGTTCACTAGCTTGTTCTTTGACGAAGGAAGATCTCTTCGATCCGAATAGGGGACGGATTAAGATTTTCAAGAAGGAAGATGTAGCTCTGGGAATACAGTTTTTGTGTGAACAGTGCGATGCTCATCCCTGTATTGACTCATGCCCCGAAGGGGCACTCTCCAGGGACGAAAATACTGGAATTATAACCGTGGACGATGCAAAATGTGTTGGACATGGCAAGTGTGTTGAAGCTTGTCCCTATCATGGGATAAAGCTCCATCCGGAAACACAGAAAGCGCTGATTTGTGATCTCTGTGGAGGAGACCCCTACTGTGTGCACCACTGTGTTCCAAATGCACTTCAATGGATTGACTCTACTGAAGACATGATTAAGCAGAAGAAGAAGCTGCGTTCTGCAAGAATGACTAGCTACCGCGATGTGAAGAAGGAGGCTGAGTAGCATTGTACGGGCATCAAGGAGTAATTCTACATGTTGATCTTTCAACCGGAAAGATTTGGAAAGAAGAAATACCTGAAGAGTGGAAGCGCCTGTACGTGGGATCCAGAGGAATCAATGCCAGATTGCTCTGGGACTACTGCAAAGATCCAGAGATAACCTGGGACGATTCTCGGAATGTAATCATATATGCCCCGGGCGCGCTCACTGGCACCACCGCTCCGGCATCAGGTCGAACATCTGTCACAACGGTTGGTTGCACTACCGGACTATATCTGAAGACGAACACTGGAGGACACTGGGGTGCAGAGCTCAAGTTTGCGGGCTATGATCACCTTGTGGTACACGGAGTCGCAGACAAGCCCTCATATATCCACATCAATGATGATCATATAGAGATAAAGGATGCAAAGCAGCTCTGGGGCAAGGATATCATTGAAACTGACGCATTACTCAAGAAGTGGCATGGCGATGAATCTAGGGGGCTATATATTGGTCCAGCGGGAGAGAAGCTAGTAAGAGCTGCTTCAATTCAATGTTCACTCTATCACGCGGCAGGCCGTGGTGGTGGAGCTGCTGTCATGGCAAAGAAGAATCTAAAGGCAATTTCGGTAAAAGGTACCAAGCCAATCAGAATCAAGGATCCGAAAAGTTTCGCAGAAGTAGCCAAAGAAATGAGAGAGTTGCTTAAGGCTGACAGCGGTGCGAGGTCATTGCACGAGCATGGAACTGCCGGGTCGATGGCTGCAGTAAATGAGCTTCATGCATTGCCAGGCAAGAATTGGCAAACCGGTTACACTGAGAATGTATATCCAATTACAGGTCAGGCTATCACTGAAAAAGGATATCTAAAGAGGCGAGTCGCTTGTTTTGGATGCACAATCGGATGCCATAGATACAGCACAATTGATGAAGGTCCGAATGCAGGTATTGCTAGCGGAGGACCAGAGTACGAAACATTGGGTGCTCTTGGAAATGGACCTCAACTCATTGACACCGAGTCCGTGCTTATTCTAAATGAGATTTGTAATAGGGTAGGGCTCGATACTATTACTGCCGGTGCCGTAGCTCAGTGGGCCATTGAGAGTTTTGAACGCGGGGTTTTAACAAAGGATGACACTGATGGGCTGGAGCTCGGATGGGGCAAGCTTAAGGAAACAGCTGAAACCATTAGGAAGCTGGCATCCAGGGATGGAAAACTCGGCGATCTTCTTGGAGATGGGCTCAAAATAGCAACGAAGAAGGTTGGGCAAGATTCCTACAAATGGGCGATAATGAACGCAAAGGGTCTTGAGCAGTCGAATGTCGAAACTCGCTCGGCTAAGGCGTACGCACTAGCCTTTGCGGTCAATCCCAGAGGCAATGACCACCTTATGACTGAAACTTTTGCAGAGTTTGGCGCAAGTCCAGAAGCTGTTGAAGTCATCGAGAAAGTCACTGGTGACAAGAAATGGGCATCTCCACACTTCACAGACTACCGGGCAGAGATAGTGCGATGGCATGAGGATTGCTATGAAATAACCGAGGCGCTTGGTTTCTGTGTGTTCACCTCAACTGCAGCCTACGGCGTCAATCCGGATAACATGGCTCGACTCTACGAAGCAGCAACAGGCATCTCAATGACCGAGGAGGATCTTATGCTCACCGGAAGAAGGGTTGTTACACTTGAAAAGGCGTTCAACGTAACTCGAGGCGCCACAAGAGAACACGATAATCTCCCGTGGAGGCTCATGCATGAGGGAGCGGCATCTGGACCTCTGAAGGGCGAAATGAACTCGCAGAAGGAGCTGGATGGAATGCTGGACAAATACTATGACCTACACGAGTGGGATAGAAAGACCAGCTGGCCAAAACGTGAAACCTACGAGAAACTTAACCTTGGGGACGTTGGGAAATACCTGGAGAAGATTGGTAAGATACCATAGAGAGGGGGATAATCCCCCTTCATCTTTTTGCAAATAGGTGAGTCGGATGGAAGGATACAATGAGTTTGGAATAGCTATGACAGGGGTTTTCCCTGTAAGCGAAGCAGTTGAATTGGCCAAGAAGGCCGAAGCAGTGGGGATGGGATCGGTCTGGTTTGCGGAGGACTACTTCTTTCGAGGTGGAATCCCGTACATGGCCGCGGCCTCAATGGTGACCGAGAAGATTAGAATTGGACTTGGAGTGGTTAATCCCTACTCAAGGCACCCCGCCCTCACAGCAATGGAATTTGCTACAATTGACGAGATGTCAAATAAGCGCGCGATTTTTGGTCTTGGTGCAGGTGTTCCTTTCTGGATGGAACAAATGGGACTTTGGGACAAGAAGCCAATGTCAAGGACAAGAGAATGTGTTGATTTAATCAGGAAGATTATGACCGGAAACAGTATCACTTACCGAGGCAAGTACTTCGTCGCTAAGGATGTCAAGCTGGTCTTTGAGCCAGTTCGCAAGCAAGCCCCAATCTACCTTGCCTTTGAGGGAAAGATGGGGCTGAAGCTGTCCGGCGAAATTGGTGATGGAGTCATTCTTTCTATATTCTGCACGCCTGGTTATGTGAAGTTCGCGTGGGATAGAGTAAGAGAGGGGGCAAAGGAGGCTGGCAAACCTCTCGATGATTTTGAATTGGTAGCTTATATGCCAATGGTGGTAGACGACGATCTGGACAGGGCTCTGAATATTGCAAGGGAATTCTCAAAGCTCTACTTGCCCCACTCACAAGCAGGTGGTCCACTTATGCGCTATGCAGGAGTTGAAGAAAAGGACACCCATGCCTTTCAAGAAGCAGTGAAGAAAGATGATGATGCGCTTCTTAGTCAGCTGATCACGGATGAGATGATCAAATCGCTCTGCGTTGTTGGAGACGTAGAGTCATGTATCAAGCAGCTTCAGGAAATGGTGTACGCCGGTGCCAACACTCCTGTCGCATTCCCGGTGCCTGGAACGAATCCAGTCGAAATCGCTCAAACAATTGGCAGCGACATTGCACCCCACCTTGGATGAAGTCAGAACAGAGGAGACTGAATCATGCATGAACCCTGTGAACCGTTTTGCTTAGATATCGATGGACAGCCAGATATACCACCAGAAACCAAGAAGCAGAATAGAATTGTCGGATATATCACTGCATTCCTAGCAGTCTTCACTCTAGGCACCACAGAAATTTTTGCTTCCTGGTACACAGGGATACTGGGTGGTACACCTCTAGAATCGGGACTGGCGATGGGAGTCTTCGGGCTTGTCTACATGTTCTCTCCTGCAATGGGAGGGAAACTCTCGGATAGGCTCGGCCGGAAGAAAACACTGCTGCTGGCAACAGGAGCGTACATTGCAGTTATATCGATGTATCTTCTGCCTTTCATCACACCAATATATCTGATAATGATTCGTGCTGTAGAAGGATTTGTCTATGGTTTCATTGCTCCCACCATTGAGGGAATGGTGGCCGAACTTGAACCTGAATCCCAAGTTGCCACGCTTGGCAACTTCTCGACCTCATGGAGCGCTTCGATGATTCTGCCTCCAATGGTCATCGCCTACATGGCGGGGGCTTTTGGCAATGTTTCAAGCATCTGGATAATATTGATCCTGGAAGCTGCATCTCTAGTCATTCTTTTCAAGTTCCTCAGTGGCTACCGAAGAAGAGCAATTGCGCCCAGTAACGCGACTCCGACACGTACGGTTGAAGAAGCACCCAAGTCCGAATCACGAACCAGCCCTGTCTTCATAGCGTCATATCTCTCTGTGATGCTTTGGGGAGTAGTGTCTACAGTGATTTTGGCCCTATTCCCAACCTACATAGAGCAGCTGATTACCCTAGGACATCCATTCGTTAGAGAGGACTTCGGAAATCTACTGCTGCTCTGGAATATTGCCCGTACTGCTGGTTTCATGTTTATCTCAACGCTAAGTGGAGAGCGCATGAAAGGAATTATCGTATTGGGAGTCATTCTATCTGGTATCTCAGGCATCATGCTGTTTCTTTTCATTGACATCTGGATATTTGCGGTCGCCATGGCCGTGTCCGGGGTAGGCGTTGGATTTTGCTACCTTGGGGCGCTATACTTGGTTGTCGCAGGAACAGAGGTTGAGAAAGGTGCAAATGCAGGACTAGTAGAGAGTATGGGCGGCGTAGGTCTCTTCATTGGTCCCATTATTGGCGGATGGCTCATGGATATTTCCCTTGAACTACCATACTTGATGTATGCGGGCCTCTCAGCCGCGATTCTCGTACCAATTGTTATGCTGCTTTCAAAATCAAAAAGCCAGTGACAGACCTATTCCTTGAGGATATCATCGAAAGCGCCTTTTAGTGAGGGAGCTTCGGTGATTCCCTTTCGCGGAGGAGTGGGATAGGCAATCTTGCTATGACTCAGTTTGGACTCAACGAGTAATCGAGCCAGCTGTATTGCCACGACAAAGGGATCAATAATCGGAACGCCAATCTCCTCAGAAATGAGAGTAATATCAACCTCATGAGATAGCCCAGTACAGCCCAAGACAATTACGTTAGCGCCTGTTTCACTAATCAGCAACTCGCAAGCTTCGCGCAGCTGCCTTTGAGCAGTCTTTGGATTCTTTGCAAGATCGAGAACGGGCAGGGGGAGATATCTAACACCGGTACAGAAAGATTCCAGGCCTTCCTTTCGCACTCCATGCTCGATGCACCTCTTTAGGGATTGTCCCTGGACCGTGACTATGCCAAAGTTCGTGCCCAGACTTAGGGCAATGTGGAGAGCGGCATTTCTAGGGCCAACAACAGGCACACTTGATATCTCTCGCGCCGCTTCGAGAACCGGATCACAGGCACAGTCAATTACTAGCGCATCATAGCCTTCCCTGTTAGCTTTAGCAACCTGCTCCAGAATGAACGGTGCGTTGTATGCTTCATCTGCAAGCGATTCCACGCTATGTGTGCCATGCGCAGGAACAAAGTTTTGAATCTCATAACCATCAGGAGTATGCATCTCTACGAAGGACCTCTTTTTCTCATCCTTCCACCAATCCATACCTGTGGCTCCAATAAGGGCGATACGTTTCAATTGCAACACCTATGATAGTCTTCCTTCGAAACGGTGCATGATATTCTAGCGAAGGTTACCAATAATCTCTTCCATTGGTTGGTATTGAAGTTCAGGATGACCATAGCGCTCTGGGTGGAAGGCTTTCTTCCCGATTGTAGTACTGCCAGCATAGCGTAGACGCTCATGCGCAGGAACGGCCGTGACAACAACCTCCATACCTGCTTTCAAATTGGAGCTCATTACTCCATGACCTGTATCAGGGTAATGTATGCAAATGAGGTCGGGAAACATGACCACGGGCTTGCCATCAGACATTGCCATCATGTATTCGTTCTTCACGACAATTTCAAAACGCCCTTTTAGCTCCGTAGGCTTGATTCTTGTAAGAACATGCCAATGACCTGCACGGTCCTCACCCGTAACCTCGTCAATTGTACCTCGTGTGAGAAAAGATCCTCCCGTAACATCAAGAAAAGCATCTATTGGATTGTTACCGGATTTATTTGCATCACGGATGGCTTCTCCCAGCTCGACAGATTTCGAGATGCTATTTGGAATTACAGATTTCTTTAGTTGTGCTCCCGACTGGTAATAGTGATTGTTTGCCCCAGCTCCTCCATCCTGCACAACTGCGAATCTTCCGATCTCATCTGCCAAGGCAGGTGATGTAGTCCGTTCTACAATGATTATGCTACCATTCTTTGTCACAACGGGCATGGGACATAGCTCGATACCATATCCGACAAAGGAAATCATCTGAGTTTCAGGAGCAGAACGGCCTAAGCCATCACCATCTACAGTGGTTATTCCTGCACGTGCAGCTAGGGACAACATGACAGTTGTATTCGTTCCTCCAAGTTCAAAGGGCACAAGGTGGTTCACTTTCTTTCCTGTCGTTTTTTCGGTAATTTTCATTGCCTCATGGAGCTCATAACGAGTTTCCCAGGTTTCCAGCATATCACCAATTGACGTAAAGGCACTGACGGATCCCATATATCCTCCACAGACAATGAAGGAGTCATCCTTGACATCCTTGGGATCGGTTATCTCATATTGACGCCCTCTATTGTAATCCCAATCAACCATTGGTTTACCGAATCCGACGGGATCGCCACCGCCTCCGGTTCCAAGAATACCAACGCCCGTCAGCATATCGTAGGCGTCTTGCTTCGACAACTTCATGGACATCATACCTCGGCTTCTTAGTTGCCACCGCTTTGGTCTTACTCAGCTCTTCTTTGACCTTCCATGGAATGGACGACTTTGTACCATTTCTTCTTGGTTCCAACTTTCGCTCTTGAATTCCAACTACGACTCTTTGGTTCATCCTCTATCAGTTTGCTCAGCTTCTTTGCCCGCTGGATAACCAATTCTCTCTGTTCTTGACTCAGGAGATCCACCGTCGGCACGAAATCTATGAGTTTCTTGATGTTTGCCGTAACGGTATAGTAGAAGCCCCAGTCATCTGCCATAAGCTTTGCAATGTAGGCGCCGTTGACCACGGAGTCATCATCTTCTTCACTCACATCATGAGCTAAGAAAGTAATGATTAGGTCTTTCAAGTCCTTTGCATTCAGCTCTACAATCTGGGTTTTTTCAAGAAACAGCTCAGCAAGTGGGATGGTTGGCTCATCAACCTCTAGTCGATTTCGTTTCTTAAAATCAATGTTGTGACAGAAATCGAGATGGTCATAGAATACATCAATCTTCAAACCTGTATCTGCATTCACAAAGAGGTCTCTCAGAGTAGAAGCCCTGGCAAAGCCAGGCGGTATCCACTTGTATCCAAGATCATCCCGAAAGAGGTTGATAATATTCCGCTGATGCTTGTAATATGTCACATAATCAATATCAGTTACCTCTCGTCCCATCGCTTTGTGTAGGTCCACGTAATCAGGGCACTTAATTCGAAATGCAAGACAGCCAATTATTCTCAATGGCCAGCCGTTTTTAGCAGCGGCTTCCACAATACGCAAAGCTTCCTCTTGGAAGTCATCCAGAAATGCCCCGTATTTTCCAGACATCAACAAAACCTCGTAGACACAGAAGAGTCAATTGAAGCTGCGCAGCTCGACTTTAAAAAGTATCGAATTAACACCAAGAAACTGGGGGAATTTCTTAAAGTGGGAATACAAAGCCACACCATTAAACTCTTAACTTGGATGACCGCTTCTGAGTCAGTTGGAGGTCCATGATCAAGATGAAGATTTTCCACGCAGTTGACCCACATGGCAGCACGAAAACATGGGCGCAGATGTGCAGAGCTCCTGCAACATTCAAAGTCGATTTGGCTATGATGTGTGGGGACCTTACCGGCAAGGCGATTGTTCCAGTAGTCCAAGAAAAGGAAGACCGCTGGTATGCCCAGCCCTTCGGTAAGAAAAAGACGTTCAAGAAGCAGAAAGACCTGGACAAGTTCATTGAGTTTACTGAAACTGAAGGATATTATCCTGTGGTCCTAACAAAAGATGAGCTAGCAGCTCTTCAAGAAGACAAGTCCAAGGTTCAAGCGCTCTTTGACAAACTAATGATAGACAGGCTACAGATGTGGCTGGACATGGCTGTAGAGAAGGTCCCAGAAGATATTGTTCTAGTTGTGAATCCGGGTAATGACGATCCCTGGATTATCGATGATGTGATTCGCAACCATGAAAGAACCATATACCCACTAAAACAGGTCATAGAGGTCACAGATCATCACAAACTGATAAGCATGGACTACGTTAACTCAACTCCATGGGACACACATCGCGAATGCGGTGAAGAGGAGCTGAAGGATAAACTAGAAGCCGAGTTTGCACGTGTGACTGAGAATGACTATGAGAATCTCCTCTGCAATTTTCATGCACCACCCTATGGGTCAACCTTGGACACCGCTCCGAAGCTCTCGAAAGACCATCACATGCAGTATTCGGGTGGCTTTTCTCTAACAGAACCAGTCGGAAGTCACGCTGTCCGAGAAGTGATAGAGAAATATCAACCCCTTGTTGGAATGCATGGCCATATCCATGAATCAGTCGGTTTCACCAATATCGGGAGAACCCTATGTGTAAATCCTGGTTCCGAGTATAGAGAGGGAATCCTCAAAGGGTTCATCATCACAGTCGAGAAAGGCACGGCGACTGCCGGCCGAGTTGAACTATAGAACCGAATTTTAGTGGAGAGCAGCTTTGGAGTTGCCCTCCGCTTTTCTTCTTTTCTTCTCGCAGTTTCTTCTTCAAAAATACTTAAAGTGAGGTTATGCTCCTCTCTTGTCCAAAGTTAAATGAACTCAGAGGAAATTGATATGACACTGCGATTGAAGACAAGGACAGATGTAGAAGACCTGACGGTGGGCTGCACCTTCTTTGGTACTGGGGGAGGTGGGTCGCTTCAATTGGGACTGGATATGCTCTACCCTCATGTTGACGCAGGCAAGACTATTGAGATCATTGATGCCAAAAGGATTGGCGATAAGGACTGGGTAGCCTGCGCCTATTACTCAGGGACAATAGCACCACCGACTCCAGAGATTGAAGAGCTTAGAACACGATTTCCATGGGACTCGTATGAGATGGAGCTTGCACTCGGATTAAAGGCATTAGAGGAACACATGGGTGTAAAGTTCAAAGCTGTCGCACCTTTCGAATTGGGTGGAGTAAACACTCCTGCTCCAATAGATGCAGCAATGAAACATGGCATTCCATGTGTTGATGGAGACTACTCAGGGAGAGCTGTACCTGAAATCTGCCAAAATACGGTGTGTGTAAAAGGCTTCTCAATGGCACCTCTGGTTCTAATAGACTGGTACGGAAACAAGACATTTGTTGAACGTATCATAAACTATGAAATGGGTGAAAGAATATCAAAAGCGCTCAGCGAGGTTGCCTGGGGACGCGTTGGTAATGTGGCCTTTCCAGTTAGGGGCGAAGATTACAAGAACGTGATTATTCCAGGAACGCTAGCAAAGGCATATGGTGTTGGCAGAATCATTCGTGAGTGTGGAGAGACGGGTGATGACCCTGCTGAGAGAATTGTGGAGAAGTATGGAGGCTGGGTTCTCTTCAGAGGGGAAGTAGTCAAGAAGCAATGGGAGAATAGAGAAGGCTACATGTGGGGAGATACAACGATTCGAGGCAGTGGGAGTAAGCCCGGAAGTGAGTTGAAGGTTTGGTTCAAGAATGAGAATCACATGACTTGGCTTGATGGTGAGCCATGGGTTATGAGCCCCGATATTATTGAGATAATAAGCCAGAAAT
Source organism: Candidatus Thorarchaeota archaeon (assembly GCA_011365025.1). The sequence goes on along the minus strand of RDOF01000016.1, from coordinate 15,614 downwards.
CCGGAGCACCAATAACCAATACCGACATCAAGAAAGGGGACCTTGTCAGCGTTATTGGCATGGAGGCTGCCCATCCGATGTTTAGAACTCCAGAGGGACTTGCAGTCCTTGGTCCAAGGCATTTCGGATTCAACATAGACTACCAGAAGATTGAGAACCATCTGAGTTGAAATGCATATGGTGCCGAGGCAGGGGCACTCGGTTTCGAACAATCCCTAAACGGCGATTTGCACAACGTAGTGCTTTCGATACCAATTTGGCTCAGCCTTGATGATTATTCCTTCGTAGTCTTTATTGTAAAACTTCACTGGGTTCTTTTCCGGATCTTCTTCTTCTTTGCGAAGCATGTGTTTTCCCTGCATAATGAGTCGTTGAGTCCACTTTTTTAGAGCAGTTTTCTCCTCTCTTAGCATTTCAGGGTGCTCATTCCAGTAGTTCTCAATGGTCCATGCGACTTTTCTGTTATACCAGTGACCGGCGGTCCACTGAGCAACAAAGAAGATGAATGCAAAGATGGCCAATGGAAGTGAAAATGGCGCTAACCAGATCAGCTCGAAAACGTATGTCGCAACAATGGTCGGCACTGCAATGGTGAGCAGAAGCAAAGATGCATACCTGAGCAACTGACGTCGCTCGTAAAATTTCATAACACCTGGAATCTTAGGGGAAACAGCGGCGAACTTGTGCAGAACTGTGCGAATAAACCTCCACTGGTCAACAAAGGCACGCGGCAATTCGCCCTGTCCAATCCCCTTTTCTATGAAGGTAAGATCGAAACATCGGTGGATGCGATATCCATCAAAGACGGTAATCATATCCTTGGTCCATTTCAGGTTCATTCCAGTTGGGGTAAACTCGAATGAGTTCAGATCCTCTTCATCTGGGCGCTTTGGGGTTTTTCGCTTCTCTCTGCTCATATCTGTTCAGTCCTAGTGAGTGATGGCGGATTGCAGGTCCAAAACATAAGCTTTCCTACTTAACTCTGTATAGGTGACTGCGAATGTGTTTAGCTTCTTGGAAACATCTAAAAGACGGTATTAAAGCTGTCTTCTTGGAGAATGGTCAATGGACTTGGAAGAGGACGTTCAATGGGAATATGTGGGAGCAGCCCCCTATACGAAAGAAAACGCTGAATTCCGGCTGAACTCAGAGGAAGTCGAGTTCATCCTCCCACGGAAGAAGAGAGGCAGGTCTTACAGCGTTGTTTTCACCGCTAAATGGTTTGAGATTGTTTCCTTTGATTGCAGTGAAATCGTATTTTGCAAAGATGACAAGACATGGCCCTTGGATGAGCCGCTGCCATCTGACTTCAAGGAAATTGGTCCCGCAGGTATCTTTTTTGCATTCCTCCGAGCCGGCGGCGAAGCATTCTTCCAGATTTGGTCCATAATACCATTTGAGGATGTTCCGAGGGTTCGAGAGATTGCAGAGAAGTACCTTGGCCGCCCCTCTGTTCCTGGCCTTGCTCACCATGGTACAACAGCGGCTGTGAACTATGTGTTGAATCACTGTCAGGTCGTGGAGAGAATAAAGCTCAACTGGCATGATTGGATCAAGGTCGGACCGTCAACAAGGCCCAGAGAGAAGTTTCAGGAAATCGACCCTGAGCTTGTCATTTGCAGGGAAGGAATGGCATTCAATTTCCATGGTGCTAGTGCCAAGCTCAAGCAGATGTCGACATTCTGGCCATGGAGATTGCTCAAGACTATTACGACTATGGATGATGAGGTACCGCAAATTGCCTACGTCTGGCATGAAGATAGTTACACCTTCCAGCAGCAAGTGTGGGAAGATGAGGAACGTAAGGAAATCCTGAAGAAGGTGACTACTGCGCTTCAGGCATACAGAGAAGATCAAGCTGTTGATGAGTTTGTTCTTGTTCGACCTTGGTCGTTTCCTTCTGTATTCCATGACACGTGGGACGACCTCCAGCCTTTTGCTTCAAAGCCAAGCAGAGATGGATTCCCGCCAATCACTGAAACTAATGAATACAGGTAGTGCCCGAAGGGCCATATCAGTTGAGAGAAATGGTTAGAAAAAATAAGAGGGAGAGAGCAAATAGCTCTCTCTAAATTAGTACACTTCTACTCTGGCGGGAGCTGTCCGAAGATGGCTGCCATATCGACACCCTTAGCCTTGTTCTTTGCGCCATAGTACATGTACATCAATTGACCCCAGAAGTACACAACGACTGTGAATAGGGTCTCGAATTGTACAGTTGACGATGGTACAAAGGAGATGAGGGCGTAGAAGAACACTGCACCGCTGATTAGACCAGCAATTGACACCAATGGAACTCCAAGGAGTGTCCAAGCGCCGGATCTCTCCCATAATGTGGGCCGGTAGTATGGTAATGCTACTTCAGCGAGCGTGAACTGCCAGCGTATAAACACGTAGGTGAACGCAACTCCAATTGCAATTGACACATCATACCAGACTGCCATCACGATGATGATTATCTGAACGATTAGCCAGAAGTAAAGCGAGTTGTGTGGTACGTGATACTTCGGATGAATCTGGGCCATTGCTTCTGGGCACATTCTGTCCATGGCCATTGCATGGAATGGACGAGTTACCCAAAGCGCATTGCTCGGTCCATCTAGCGTGTTTGCTAGTATTGGTTGCAGAACCAGAATTGCTCCTAGCGCAGCACCACCAGGACCTAGCGCAATAGCTGCGAAGTTGCCAAAGCCTGGGAAGATGCCTGCAGTGGAGCTGTTATTCCAGTATAGCAGCTCGCCCATGCTGACCTCAACAGCGTATGCTGAGAGCATGAAGAGGCCACCGATACCAATGACGCCGCCCATGCAGCTCAGAGGAATGTTCCTACTGGGCTGAGAAACTTCTCCTGCAACAGGCATTATCAGGTATGGCCACATAATTCCCACAGCTGTTACAAGTGCTCCAGCCACTGCCGTCAGACTCAGCGTATTGTAGGCATTAATGTCCGTAATCCACGACCCTGCCTGCAAATCTGCTACTTCATGGCCAGTTCCCGCGAACAGCGCATCCCAACTAGTGTTAGTGATTGGAGTGGCTATCAGGATTATGTCGGAAATCAGCAACAGAACAATTACTATCAATCCGAGAATCACGACGAACCATCCAAGAATCTTGACGCTCAAATAGCTGAATATGAAACCAATGAATGTCAAGATCAGTGCCACTACAACTAGGACAACAACATCATTTGAGAGGGCGTTGCCCAGGGCCAGAAGTGCGTCATTATTCGCAATGATACCGATTGCCTGGAAACCGCCTCCAGCCACCTTGGCTGAGAAGAAGCTAGCAGACCCGCGGAACACAGGATTGGTAATGACGGACCTCCAACCTTCCATCACACCGAAGATCGGGCTAAGACCACGACCTACGAAGTGGTAGGACGCTCCAGAACGGGGCATCGCAAGCATCAAACACATTGTTCCGATGCCTTCGAAGAGGATAGCAAAAGTACCCACTGCAAAGACAGGAACTAGGTGTGCACCGGCAAACCATGTGCTCACCTGCGGTGCCACGAAGTGAAAGTAAGGACCAACGGTCAGCGCAATTGGAAGTAGAAGCGCGAACCATGGGCCAACTTCCTTCACAAGACCGGAGCTTTCCCTCACGAATAGGAGCTGATCATCGCTCATTCTTGAGATTCTCCTTTTTTCTCTCTCACGGGGGAATGCTATTCTCTCCGTGATAATCGAAAACTAGGTCAGAACAGCTATTAAAACCTTGAGGCACTTTGCGATAAAAGAGAGCTTAAGAACTTCACCTCTACTTCCTATGGAAAAGGGAAACGAATGTGGAAATCATCCGGTTCTCCGAAATCCGCCAGAAAAAGGGACCTGAGGAAGAAAACAGAACTACTCAACCTGCGTGAGGTTGTCCCAGAACTCCTCATCGAGGAGAAGCACTTCCACTTTGCGAGTTCTTACGCCAGTGCGGCTCTCAAGAAGGACATTAAGAATAATCTCAATATCCATAAGATGAACAGGAGGAACAGAAACCTTGATGTCGCTGCTTGTATAGCCCAATGCCTCGTATTTTGCTTCTGTGGAAACGATTCCATTTGTTATCAAAACGCCCTGATTGGCTTGAAGCGTTGGAAGAGAGCCTCGAATTTCGAGAATCGTATCGCGCTCGATTCGTTCATCCAAATCGCATTTCTTGGCATAAACAACCACTGGAGATCTTCCTCCGTCATCCAACCAAGAGGTAATGAGGACAGTGGTGTTGTTGAAGCGGCGAATGACTTTGGAATCTTGGTACCGAGCACGAATATTCGCCAAAATGATTTTGGTGAGCTCCTCAAATGCGTCCAGACTCAGATGAGCAATTTGCTGTCGCATTTCACGTCTTGTCACAAGATTGAATTCATCAGCCCTTGCTCGCACCTCTCGAATGAGCTCCTCATCAACTGCACCCTCACAAAGGTCATTGTACTGATAGAGACCAGGTCCAACTCTAACAAAATAGGGCGGACGATTGTCTTCTTCTGCCTGCTTTCGTTCAATGGAAAGGGATGCAGAAACGGACGCGGGGTCCCTTCTGAGTGCCTTTGCAATATCTTTGTAATGCTTGGGCTCGGAACGGGCGTGTGCAGCTAGCCATTCCTTGAGTGTGAGTTTCTGACTATTTTGCTCCGTCACTTGATACCAGCACCCTTGTAAGTCCCCGTCGGTGGCGTCTCAACAGGCTCTGTTAGTGGTCTTGGACAGCCATGAGGAGGCTATATCTCTTTTGCCAGCCTTAAAACCATTCGAGAGTGGTTCTAAAGGCTCGTGTCCAATTCCGTCAGATTTAATTTAAACATTAACCAAACAGACCCACAAGTTAAAGGAGCCCCGAAAATGCCACAGGTCTTTGTAAAACTGATGAATCGTGGACTCAAATCCTTTGAACACGATAAGTTTAGCTTTGAAACGAACGGAGAAACCGTTCACGACCTTATTGAAGACCTATCCCAAGAATTCTCCGAAAGATTCGAGCCATATCTTGAGGATAAGAAGAACACCGTTTTACGACGGGATGCAATAGTGCTTGTCAATGGGAAAAACATGGTGGCTCATAACGGGGAGAAGACAAAGCTTTCACGGGGCGACTTGATAGTCTTCATGATTGCAGCCGTTGGGGGGTAGAGTTCTAGGGTCAGCAGGCTGCTGTTTCTTGCAGGGTCTAGTCATCGGGGAAATAGTCGGGACTAAGTATCTCTCTGCTCACAATTCCTGCGGCCACAGCCATAAGCTCAGCCACATCCAAGACTCGTGCCTCAACATCGGCGGCATAAGTCCCGTGGGTCAGATTCATTTCACAGGCGGGGCAGATTGTCATCAGCAATTCAGCTCCTGTTTCAGCAAAATCCCGGATTCTCTCATGAGCAACCTTGTTTGAGTAGTCCTCATACGTTGTCTTCACAGCGCCTCCACCACCACAGCAGAATGCCTCTTCCCGATTTCTGGACATTTCGACGAGTTTCACGCCTGGGAGAGCTCGTAGAACCTTTCGCGGTGGCTCATATATGCCAAGATATCTCCCAATCTCGCAGGGATCGTGGTAAGACACGGTCTTGTTTACCGAAACTGTAAACTTCAGTTTCTTCCTATCCACTATCTCCTCCAGTACCTCGCTTGTGTGCCTCACTTTGAGAGGGATTGGCTTTCCTAGAAGCCGAGGATACTCCTCCAGAAAGGCTCTGTAGCAGCTTGGGCAGGGCGTGATTATTTCTTTCTTGCCGGCCTTGGTTAGCATGTCAACAAAACTCTTTGCCCACTCTCTTGCAGGTTTGTCTTCGCCGGTTATCCAGTAGGGAGTTCCGCAGCATTTTTGGTTGTCCCCGAGAAAATCGAGGCTGTACCCTGCGGCTTGAAGTACCTGTACCAAGATTCTTGTTTTTTCCTTGAAACGATGGCTTGCCAGGCAGCCGGGATAGAATAGAATATCCGCATTGGAATCGAATTCCAATCCATCAGCCCATTTGCTGTGAATCTCCGGCGCGTCCGCGAAGATATTTCCGTTCACCTTAACCATTTCAACCATGGCGGACCCAGCTTCTGGAATTCTAATGCCTAGTTCCACGAAATCAGCCCGCATAGCTTTTGTAATCTCCGTAATATCAATTTGAGCGGCCTTCTTGCACTCCTCTCTACATCGTCCGCAGAGGAAACAACCAAAGATGCGTTCAGCTAACGCCTCTGAATAATCCAGCTTCTTTTCCAAGATACCACGGGCAATAGCCATTCGCCCCCTAGCAGTTGATGACTCCCACCGCTGTGTGAAAATCTCAGGACATCTCTCATCAAAATCCATACCTCGGCAGAAGTTGCACCTACCACATGCATAGATCATATCCTTGTATTCATCGATTCTCATCTCAATTCCTCCTCTGGGATGAAGATGCCACGCTGCAGTATGTTCTTCGGATCAAGCGTTCGCTTGAGAGTCTTGAGAAGGCGATAATAGCCCGTGTCGCGTTCTGCAACAAAACGCCTTAGACCATCTCGTCCGCCAATGCCATAGGGAACAACTGGTCCACTCAGCACCATTTTATCAATTGCATCGCACATTTCAATGAGTTCTTTCCATTCTTCAGGCTCTTTGTAATTTGTAACCATGAAGGCCAGCCATCTTCTTGGCAATACCTGCCCACCAAAACCGGCTTTCTTGTAGCCACGCTTCTCGATTACTTCCTCTTTCCAAATCTTGTAGAGAAACCTGATGTCGTCAATCCTAAGACTACCCGACCCAAAGAAGTGCCAAACGCCAGTATTGAATAAATCTGCTAAGCCGGTTAGTATTCTGTTATAGTAATCATCTGCTGGAGCACGATCACCTACCTCACCCCCCAGCTCCCTAATCTTCGCTATGACTCGTTTCTTCCTATGCTGAACAATCTCTTCCTCATATCCAAAAAGCTCCATCATGGTGAAGAACACTTCTGGAGTGCTAGGGTCAACCCAAAGGTAAATTCCTGAAAGATACTCATCGCCTACGTCACGATTAATGAAATGCCCAAATTCAACGACTTCATCAAGAGTTGGAAAGGTTGCTGTCAACCTCTCTGAAATACTCGTGGCAGGGCGAATTCGGAGGGTGAGCTCAGTGCAAACTCCGAGGATACCCTCTGCACCAATGAACATTCCGGCCAAATCAGGCCCAAGACATTGTCGCTCAAACTTTCCAGCGCTGGGCCAAGCGGCCGAACCAGTTTCAATAATGTCACCGTTGGGGAGTACCATCTCAAGAGTTACAACATCGTGGTTCCCATGGAATCCAAATTTCCCTGTTGAATGTGGACCGCTACCAGCCTTCATTACGGATCCGCCCACCGTCATGGCGGGACCCCCTGCCTCGCTACAAAGGTAGGTTAGTCCCTTTTTCCTTAATTCCTTGTCAAGCTTCGCCCAAGTACAATTGGGCTGGACGGTAGCGACAAGGTCGCGTCCATTGATGTCAATAATCTTGTTCATTCTCGCCATATCAAGCATAACGCCTGGTTCTTGTGCTAGATACGCATCCCAGTGTGAAGTACCCCCTCCTCGAATATAGACTGGAATGTCGTGTTCATTGGCCATTTTGAGAATCTTCTGAATCTCTTCTCTCCTTCCGGGCATTACGACATGAGAAGGCATTTTTTGCTCTGCAGGACTGAGGTCCCTGCTATACGGAATCAGATCGAAATCCTTGTCCGTTACATATTCGTTGCCAACTATGCTAGCGAGCAGATTCGTAATCTTGGCCTTATCAACCATCTCTTGACACTCCTCTTGCGGTCAGTAGACCTTGATACATATCTCCAGGTGGACAGACTCAGGCTTAAATATTAAGCCGGGTCTTAAGTCTTCTTAAAGCACAATTTCCTTGTCAAACAGACGTCTTTTAATATGGCCATTTCCAGAGGACGGATTGACATGAAGCCTAGAGACCGTTTCTACAAAACCGTTCAGCATGAAGAACCTGACCGCGTACCATTAGACTACTGGACAACACCAGCGGCCTATGAGAAACTGCGTAAGCATCTCAAATTTGCGGCACCCGAAACGCAGGAGTGGGGTATTATGTCCAGCTGGAAGATATCCGAAGAAATGTTGGAGAGACTCCACATTGACTTCAGAAGAGTCTACATGAATCCAGCGGCGAGCTTTGTTCCCAAGACATTCCTAGATGGAACAACTGATACTGAATTTGGTTTTCGAGGGAAGTGGTTTGGACCCTATTGGGAGGTTGTGCATTTTCCATGGGCAGATTTCACTGAGATTGAGCAAGTTGAAGAGTGGGAATGGCCTGACGCAGAGGATCCTTCAAGAATGCAGGGAGTTGTGGACTGGGCACGGCACCTTCATGAGAACACAGACTACGCAGTAGTTGGGATGGTCGGGGGGCCTTGGGGGGCCTTCGAAATTGTTGAACACTACATGAGGGGATTTGATAAATTCCTGATTGACTTAGTACAAAATCCACAACTGGCTGAGGCCATGTTGGATAAGTGCACGCAATATGCCCTCGATATGAACAGGGTCCTACTTGATGAAGTTGGGGAGTATTTGGATCTCGTACAAGTTGGAGATGATCTTGGCCATCAACAGGGACTGATTATGAGTCCTCGGATGTATAGAGGCTTTGTGAAACCGCGTCATGAGAAGATATACGGAGAAATTCACAGAAGGGCACCTCACGTGAAGGTTCTGTATCATAGTTGTGGTGCAATTGAACCTCTAATAGGAGACCTGATTGATGTGGGTGTAGATATTTTGAATCCGATACAGCCTTTGGCAAAGGGAATGGATTCGGCTTCTCTCAAAGAGAAGTACGGTGACAAACTCACATTTCATGGCGGAATTGACCTGCAACGGGCAATGTCTGAGCGGGGAACTTTGGATGATATTCGAAATGAAGTAGATACTCGATTGGAAGCGCTGGCGCGAGGCGGAGGATACATTCTTGCTCCAGCCCACAATATCCAGCCCGACTCAACGCCAGAGAAGATGCTCGAGTTATATGACTATGCGTTCAGAACAGGAACGTATCCAATAGCAGTTGGATAGTTAGGGAATTGGTTTCTCCTTGTGAAGGTCGTGAGGATTCTTTCCCTCACCCAGCTTTGAGGCCCACCATTCATCAGTACGTACAATCTCCTCTGAGGCATTCAGAACTTCTTCCATTTGGTCTTGGGGAATGACCACAACGCCATCACCATCACCAAAGACCAAATCACCTTGCACCACGGTTATGCCGCCGCAGCAGATAGGTTCCCCAATAGACTCAACATTCATACGACCGCGCATTGTACCAGGATGCCGACCACGACCGAAGACTGCAAACCGCATTTCATCAATGTCGTCAATATCTCGGGCAGTTCCATCAATGACTGCGCCTCGGATGCCCAAGGGCTTCCCAATTCTTGTTAAAACCTGCCCCCAAGCGGAGCAATCGGGAGCATCAGAATTATTGAATAGGACCAAATCGTCGCGGTTTGCTTTAGTCACGACACTCAAGAAACGGTCGAGTTCAGCTTCGTCATATGGAAACTGTACCGGAGCCCGAACCAGCTTCCCGGTTCTGGCAAATCCAGCCATTCTTCTCTCTCGGGTCAGTGGAGCAATTCCTCTGTCCATGCAAACATGTCCAATTCCAACCTCGTCTGCGGCATCAGAAACAGCGGCCACGTAGAGTTTCAGGCATCTTTCAATAGTTGCACTTCTCTTGCTTGTCAACTCTATCCTACTCCTTTTCCCACCTGTAAATACAGTAGTCGTCCCCACGCATCATGCACTTTGGGAGAGTCATCCGGAAATTGGGGTCAACAGCTTGCCCTATGCCTTCATCCATTTTACAGACCCAGTCGCAAATATCCTCTGCAGCGCCCAGCGCTCTAAAAGTATCAATCCAGGGACACGAAGTCACCTTTAGGTCTAGCAGGTCATTTGACACCCTCTCAATCTCTAGCTGAAATCCGAAGTATGGATGAGCGTTGTCAAAGAACTCGAAAATCGATTTGGGATCACCTCGTCTCAAAGCGCCGCTCTTTATTGCAGCCTCTCCCAGGTTAAGGCCATGCACTCGATTGGCCTCTCCCATCGCCTGTAAACCTTTTTCTCCGAAGTTCGCTCGGGCTGCCTCAACATAGACAGCGTGGGCGCTTGCAAGGGTCTCCATGTTTGTTTTTCGAACGTTGTCAGCCGATTGCTCCTTCACCTTCTGTCACATCCTAATTGAGATGTCAAGAAGATGGGAATCGCTTTCTTAAATATACCCTGAAACCAAGTTGGGCTTCTTTTAAGAGACTGAATTTAGCCAATTAAGAGCCTATAAATAGAGGCGAATTGCTTCGACGCACTGGGTGACGCTCGTGCTTGCACAGAGGAACAATGAAGTACCGCATAGCGAAATCAGATTGATTTACAATAAGATACTGGGCCGACCTGATGTTATTGACATGACAGTTGGAATTCCAGACTTTGATACTCCTGAGCATATTAGAGAGGCAACAAAGAGAGCGCTAGATGAAGGTCATACCAGATACACCCACAACGCCGGGTATATAGAATTGAGAGAGGCTTTTGCCAATAAGCTAAAACGGGAAAACGCGATTGATGCCGATCCAGTCACTGAAATAATGGCGACGGCAGGCGGTATGGGCGCACTTGTCCTTGCAAACTTGGTCCTTGTGGGACCAGGAGATGAAGTGATGTACCCAGACCCCGGTTTTGTAAGCCACTACGCTCACATCAAGCTCGCTGAGGGCACACCTGTTCCGGTCCAACTGAAAAAGGAGCACGGATTCGAGGTAAAGGCAGCAGACATTGAGGATAGCATAACCAAGAAAACGAAAATGATTGTCCTCAACAGCCCAAATAACCCAACCGGAGGAGTAGTATCAAACTCGGAACTTCGGAAGATCGCGGACCTAGCTATTGAGCATGACCTGTTTGTTCTTTCGGATGAAGCATATGAGCAGTTCCGTTATGATGATATTAAGCCGGATTTCATCGGAGCCTTACCAGGGATGAAGGAAAGAACCATTTCCCTATTCTCTTTATCAAAGACATATGCTATGACAGGATTTAGAATTGGAGGTACCACTGGGCCTGCAGAAGTCATTGGGGCAATGACCAAGCTTCAAGAACATCTCTTGGCAATGCCGACATCCATTGCCCAAAAGGCTGCGGAGGCGGCTGTAAATGGGCCACAGGACTGCGTTAGAGAAATGCTCTCAAGCTTCAAGAAAAGACGCGACGCAATAACCAAAGGACTGAATTCTATTGAAGGCGTCGAATTGGAGCCTCCAGGTGGTGCATTCTATGTCTTTCCTGATGTTAGTGCATATGGAATGAAATCCTACGATCTTGTTCTGAAAATCCTAAGCGAAACACGTGTGGCGGCTGTTCACGGGAGCGCATTTGGCACCTTTGGTGAAGGATTTCTCAGACTGTGCTATGCAGTTTCTCAGCAAAAAATCGACGAGGCGTTGGGGAGGCTTGACACCTTTCTCCCGAAGCTGCTAGGATAGTACCTGAGCATCATACGCAAAGAGTAATTTGATGTTGTCGAGGTAGTAAGCGAGATGACTTCCAGAACGGAACGAATCAAGAAACGGACATTGGAATCGGAGCCCACTGTTTCTTCAGAACGAGCTCGACTATTTACATCCTACGTCAAGGAACATATGGAAGTGCCTACTCAACTAAGGCTTGCTGGAGCATTTGCCCATGTTTTAGAGAATATGACAATCAGAATCGAAGATGAAGAACTAATCGTTGGGAACATGGGGCCCACTCCAAGATCCTGCCAAATTTTCCCCGAATACAGCTGGGCTTGGATTGATGAAGAACTGGATAGGCTTGACAAGCGAAGGACCGAACGCTTTGCAATTGCTGAGAAAGATAAGGAAATTCTAAGAGATGTGTTCAAGTTTTGGAAGGAGAAGAGCACAGCTGAGATTTCTTTGAAGCAATTCTCCGGTGATTCAATTGATGCATCAAAGGCCGGTCTCTTCACAATTGGGGCTCCAGGAACAGGAATAGGCCATTTCATCGTTGACTATCGAAGGGTGATTCATGAGGGCTTGGATACGATACTGAAAGAGGTATCAGACTTGGGAGAAAAGGCCGACCCATGTAGGAGAGAGTTCTATCAGGCTGTTGAAATAAGCTTGGGGGCCGTGATTCGCTTCGCCGGAAGATTCAGCAAAGCTGCCATGGAAATGGCGAAGAATGAGCAAGATGACACAAGAAGAGAGGAACTCAAAGAGATTTCAAGAATCTGTGCAAGAGTTCCAGCACAACCCGCAACATCATTTCACGAGGCACTCCAATCCTTCTGGTTCATTCATCTCCTAGTTCAGACTGAATCCAATGGACATTCTGTTTCAATTGGTAGGTTTGATCAATACGTGTATCCATTTTACTCGAGCGATTTGCGGCATGGCAAACTCACACGGGAGAAGACGCTCGAGCTTCTTGAAATGCTCTGGGTGAAAATCACCTCTCTAATCAAACTGAGAGATGAGTACTACAGTGTGGCATTTGCAGGACATCCAATGTTTCAGAACCTAACTATTGGCGGACAAGATACGAACGGAAACGATGCTAGCAATGAACTAACGGAGCTTATCTTGGAAGCAACGGGCCGTATTCGAGTGACTCAACCCACTGTATCCTTCCGATGGCATGGTAAGACGAATGACAAGATGAAAGCTCAGGTTGTAAGTGTAATTTCAAAGGGCCTAGGAATGCCAGGGCTATTCAATGATAATGTAATTATCCCCCTAATGATTGACAAGGGCACTGACCCTGCAGAAGCCTTCAATTATTCAATTCTCGGATGCGTTGAGCCAATCATAGAAGGAAAAAGCGACCCCAGACAGAATATCGGATACGTCAACCTTCCAAAGATACTAGAAGTGACTCTGAATAATGGTTTGGACCCAAGAACGGGAAAGCAGGTCGGCCCCCACACCGGAAAGCCCGGTGATTTCGCAAGCTTTCAGGAGTTATGGGAAGCCTACACCATTCAAATTGACAATGCAATAGAATTGCTTACAAAGGCTGATCGCATCGCAGCAGAGGTTCATGCAAATCAGGTACCCACACCCCTAATCTCGGCTTTGATTCAGGACTGCCTGCAAAGGGGCGTGAACATGCAAGAAGGTGGAGCAAGGTATTGCTCAGGCGGCATTATGGGAGTTGGCGTTGCAATAGTTGCTGATTCACTGTCAATGCTTCGCAAACATATTTACGAGGAAAAGGAAGTGTCAATGGGGGACTTCATGGATATCCTTGCGAAGAATTTCGAGGGACACGAGGAGTTCCGTATCAAGCTTCAAAATGATCCTGAGAAGTATGGAAACGACATCGAACGCGTGGACATTCTTGCAAGAGATACAGGACGAGCATTCTGCAACGCAATCCAAAAGAGAATGACCACTCGAGGGGGTCCATACCATGGGGCACTCTTTTCTGTTTCGATGTACATCCCCCAAGGCGAAGTTCTTGGTGCCACACCAGATGGACGAAAGGCGGGCATCATGCTATCAGATGGAGTATCCCCGACGCAAAACCAAGATGTTCATGGTCCAACGGCAGCGATGAAATCTGTTGCTCGTTTAGATCATGCCCTCTGCTACAATGGAACTCTCTATAATATGAAGTTCACACCGGAGTACTTCGATTCCGACTCAGGAAGGAAGAAGTTCGCCAGCCTGGTAGATGCATATTTCAAGCTAGGCGGGCTTCATGTCCAGTTCAACGTCGTTGACCGGGAAACCTTAGAGGATGCAAAGATAAACCCCCTAAAGCATAGAGACCTCATAGTACGAGTCGCGGGCTATAGTGCATACTTCATTGAACTGGATCCCTTTGTGCAAGACGAAGTCATAGCAAGAACTGAGTTCAGCAAATCGGATTCAAATTAAGGTGGCCCAGCCAGCCAAATTTGTACAGCCACGCCTTACAAACACCTTCCAATATGCTTAACATTCAGCCGTGCAAAGTTAAAGTCGTTAAGCTCTTGAGAGTGATGAAATGGGTTATGATGTTGTTACCTTCGGCGAAGTTATGCTACGGCTTTCGCCCCCGGATTTCATGAGATTCGAGCAAACAAGCAGCTACAATGCTCATGCTGGTGGAGCAGAAATGAATATGGCGGTGGCCTGCGCACGACTAGGCTTGAAATCAGCCTATGTGACTAGGCTTGGAGACAACTCCATCGGTCACTTCCTACGCAACAAAGCTAGAGAGCAAGGTGTGGACACTTCACACATCCTCTGGGACCCTGACGATAGATGCGGTGTGTATTTTGTTGAGTTTGGTGCTGCTCCTAGGACAAATCGAGTCATCTATGATAGAAAGCAATCTGCAATAAGCAAAATCAGGCCAGGAGAGGTTCCCTGGGAAAGTATTCTCAAGGGTGCAAAATTGTTTCACACCAGCGGAATTACGCCTGCACTTAGTTCATCATGTGCAGAGGCAACCGAAGAAGCTCTTCGCATAGCCAAAGAACAGGGTTGCAGGGTTTCGTATGATGTGAACTATCGAGGAAAGCTATGGACTCCCAGCGAAGCCCGGAAATTCACAGAACCGGCGTCGGAGAATATTGACATCCTCATCACAACAGAAGAAGACACGAAGGTTGTCTATGGAATTGAGGGTGAGAATTACGAAGATGTGGCGGCCAAATTAACTGACAAATTCGGCTTTGATATTGTCGTCATAACGGTTAGGGAAACGCCTTCGGTATTGCAGAACAAGTGGTCAGTTTTCGCATTCTCTGACGGAAAGGTGTACAAGAGTCCCGTCTATGACATTGAGGTGATTGACCGTCTTGGTGGAGGAGACTCATGTAGTGCGGGTTTCATCTACGGGTATCTGGAGCTGAAGGACCTTCAGAAAGCTGTGGACTTTGGTTCAGCCTTCTCAGCGCTAAAACACTCGGTTCCGGGGGATCTTGCATTTGTGTACAAATCGGAAGTTGAAAAGCTGATTCAGGGTCGAGAAAGAGGACTTCGAATAGACAGGTGATGAAATATGTGGACAAAGGAAAGAGCTATGAAGCACATTTATGATACTGGGCTTATTCCCATAATCCGCGTTGACTCCGGAGATACTGCAATAAAAGTGGCTGATGCTTTGAGAGATGGAGAAGTGACGATTATTGAAGTCACGATGAGCGTTCCTGGTGCGCTAGATATCGTTAGTCGGTTGGTGAGTGCTTTTGGAGAGAAAATACTGATTGGCACAGGTACTGTACTCGATGCTAAAATGGCGGAGGATGCAATTAGAGCTGGAAGTAAATTCATTGTGAGCCCAAATTACTCAAAGGAATTAATAATGACCGCCCTGAAGCACGAAACTCCAATTATCCCAGGGGCTCTTACACCAACCGAGATCTTCAATGCATATACCATGGGCGCAGATGCTGTCAAAGTATTCCCGTGTGGCAACATAGGTGGTGCAGACTATATCAAGGCGATTCGTGCGCCACTACCTGATATTCCACTTGTACCGACGGGAGGTGTAGATCTCGAAACAGCCGGCCCACTGCTTGAAGCAGGGGCATTTGCATTGGGAGTTGGAAGTGCAATCGCAGATAAGAAAGCCATCAAAGAGGGTCACTTTGAAGTGATCTCGGAT
>RDOF01000015.1 GCA_011365025.1 Candidatus Thorarchaeota archaeon | reverse complement strand
GAATGTCTTGTCAATACTCCAGCACGCAACCGCAAACTCTGATTGAGATCCTTGAGATTTCGCCACCATTTTCTGGGGCCAATGGATTGATCAAGGGACTTCAGGGCTTGTCCTCTATTCGAACTCCAGTAGGACACTCCCAAAGCAAAGGCCAGAACGAGCGATGTCTGCAAGTTGAACAATGGGAAGTAATCAGTGGGCATATAGCCTATTCCAGAGTCTCTAGCCATGGAAAAGAGAAGGGTCGATAGAAGGGTGAACTCAAGCCATACTATTGATAGCCACTTTCCAGGACTCTCAGGCAGAAAGTGCAGAGCTATGTATCCGATTGCTCCAAGAAGTAGGAAAGGTCCCAGATAGGCACCAAGTGCATCAAGGATCGCAGTGCCGGTGAACCGCGGAGTTATGACGACAAGGCCAGATACGATACCTCGCACAATGAATAATCCAACTATGCCCAGGACGACAAGAGCCTTGTATACTAGGAAACGCGGTCGTATATGAGCTCGCGAAATGAGTCGGAGAAGCATTATGGAAACAACAACTATGCCCACACTAACAAGAGGGAAGAACCCAATGCCAATGTGAAAGAACGGAAGCTCCACAAGGCCAATTAGGATTGCAATGGCAGTACCACTCCGCCAATCAGTCATTTGGAGGAGTAATGCTATGATAAAGACAAAGAAGAGGAGAGGGAGAAGATGATGGAAGCTTGCAAGTGCTGACTCATAGCCGAGGCCTGGAGCGAAGAAGTCTGCTGGAACTCCATCAGGAGTGTCCCACGGGAAGTATACGCCTCGGTACATCTCATTGGTCAACGTGTAATTAAGGTCATCATCATAGACCCCTAGAAAGCGAAAGAGAGGCGTTAGGTCCATGGTCACTCCAAGACCTAACGTTGAAACAACCATAACCCACGCAGGCACGCGGGCGGACACACTCCGAACGGCATAGTATACAACGGGAACGACTGCCGAGTGCATTATCATCTTGATGAGAATGACAAACAGGTCCCCGTAGCCTTGAAGGTTCATAGCAGTCATGAGAACGGCACTATAGCCAAAAGAGAGAGTCAATGTGATTGGATTCTCAGATAGTGTGGAACCCAGGAAGGTAAGATTCGGAGTGGGGTATATCCCCGTTGCTATTGATTGAATGATTGTCAAGCTGTTGGCTAAATCACCGAACATGAAGAAAGCGTCTGCAAATGACCCATAGTACATGTGAAACGAATACGCAAGGTCAAGAATTCCAAGGGAAATCCAGAGGATAATGGTGATCCAAGCAGTTGCCGAAGAACCCATGTCAGCTTGGGCCGCTTTCTCCTTGCTTATACCCTCACTTGGAGTTTCCTTAGGCAGAAGGTAGGCTCCAAGGGGAACCAGAATTATTGTGATAACGTAGACCATTAACAGGAAATTGACTTTGCCAAAAAGGAATGGAGCAATATAGGCGAGCGGCGCCAAGAGGAGAGCGCTAAGCATGAAAGATTCTACAAAGCCTGTCAGAATATTGTCGAGTGAGTAAGGGGTCCAACACGGGTCGCCTAGAAGGATAATCCTGAGAAGGGCCCCACACATGAGAACAAGCAACAATCCAGATGCGATTGAGAAGTATATGCCGAGAAGCGAGAATGCAAAAAGAGCAGTGGCAAGAACAAGATTCCTCAGCACCGTTTTTTGACGCTGTGTGAACTGGGATCGAAGGCTTTTGCCTGACGAATCTGAGACAAAATCGTCCATCACAGTCATCCCCTAAGTCACCAGTTCTATTCGATCAATCTCGAGCTGGAATGTGGCGGCATCATCTAAAACAGGATCGTATATGGTGATTCGAAGTTCATCATAGCTTCCCAAAGAAAAGAGGTCTGCTGCTGAGAAATTCAGAGCAAGAGAGAATGTGTTTCTTAGTTCTACATCTGGCGAGATCCGTACCTCTTCGCAGCTTGTAGTATTGCAGAGTGAAAGCGTAATTCTAGGTAGAACATCGTAGGTGCCATTAATGGTCATATGAAGCAGGAAAACTGCTTCGTCAATCGTATACGACCTAGTCAGATTCAGGGAGAGCTGTGAGTAGCCAGTTCCTGTCAAGTTCGCAGGGTAAGTGAACGCCCCTGATATTGAATCAGTTCCTATCGCCAGACCGCCGGCCGTGCTATTCCCAGAAACGCCCACTCCGCCATTCAGGAGACTGTCACCAGCGATTCCATCATGCAGAATTCGATTCACATAGAGGTCAATTGTTGGAATACCTCTCGCAGAGAGGCTATGCGCTAGGCGAAAAGCGCCAGAACTCATCAATAGGGCAACCCAGGCGGGTGCATCTGGAAAGAGCTCAAACCATCCTTCCGAGAGCACAAAGACATCAACTGGAATGGACATGATAAAGGCAAGCGATGCAAGAGAGCTTTCCTGGCTAACAAGATATGCAGGAGGTATTATGACATCTCGAGTGGGCAGGTAATAACTTAGGACATGAGGCGCTCTGACCGTCATCAGGTAGCCCAACTCGGGATATTCGCTGATCAGCATACTGGCCTCCATTAGACTGTAAGTAGGCTCAAAATAATGCGGTCCACTATAGACGAAATGAAGGGAGTTTTGATACAGCCCAGTGTAGCTTGCTTGTGGCATCACCAGCATGATGTTGATACTTATTGCGAGGACAAGGAGGTACTGCTCCACCTCCTTTCTGCTCATCTGCGAGTGGGGAATCCTAATCGACCCAATAAGCTTCGTCAGAACTATCGCTGCGATGAGTAAGAAGGACCACAGGGAATATACCATGTGATGTTGAAGCAGCCGGGTTTCAATGATGTAAAATGGAATATGTCCGAGCAGTATTGCTACAGGGAGGTCCCGTGTCATGCGGTCGCCATATCTCTTTGAAATCCAAGGAGTGAGGAGCACCAAGCCCAGCACAAGCAGAGGAGTCTGGAATATTAGGAAGAAAGCTAGAAAACCCATATTGTGAAGAACCATAAGGCCCTCACTGGCAATCCAGCTGGTCTGAGAGTATCCCAGAAGCTTGCCAATCGGATTGGTCCATCTCAGGGGATAGCTAATGAAATAGAAGCAGAGAGAGATTGCCCCCAAGAGACCAAGCGAAAGAAAGCCCTTAGAAAAGTACGATAAATCCCAGTTCTTCCTCTTCGTATTGATGAGAAGAACAAGAACGAGGCCAAAGAGGAAGGGAACGAGCATCAAGATCGATTTAAACATCGACGAGACGCCTAGTAAAACTGCAGATATGAGAAGGTTGTGTCTGCCATCGTTTGAGGCTCGAATCAGGAAGTATAGTGCCAAAGCAATCATCGCACTCAGCGGAATTTCTTGATAGAGTGAACGCGAATACTCCAGCAAAATTGGATTGGTAACGACAAGCAAGGCAGCAATGTAGAATGATTTCTTATCACGTGTCAGCGCATGTGCGATTAGACCTACCGCTCCGGCAAGTACTATGAAAAAGACCCGAACGGTCACACGGTAAATGACAAAGACGCCGATTCCTGTTGCATAGGAAAGAAATCCAACAATAAGTGGCAACCCTATATTTTTTGACGAGCCATGAATCATAGCCCACGACGTGTATGAGAAGTCACCGCTAGCCAGATTGAACCGTACCATCTCTGCAAAGTCAAGATATCCCCAAGCCACGTAGTTCCAAATCTCTTCGAATTGGCCTTGCGGACCTGAGAGGCCCCCGCCGACAGAATCATTATGTACATAGCCAAGATCTGTTAGAGTTAGAAGCGTGAATATTGCAGCGAGGAATGCAAGCGGCAGCAGAAGGTGTGATTGGCTACGTACAACTGCTCTCAGTCCGCCACCAGATTCCACTCTCTCGGTTTCACGATCATCTTCTTTTTCCTTCAATTTAAGAAATTCGAAGGGAAGCATCCGAAGAACAAGGAGGAGACCCATTGCTACTAGGAGGAGACCAATCGGAAAGAGCTGTACGTATGGGTAAGACCTAGTTTCCAGCCAGAAGGTAGTCGTGATGGCCTTGTTATAGGAGTCCACGTATATCCAGAAGGAGTAATTGGAAAAGCCATCTACAATGAATGTGAATCGTGGCTCCACCATCCATGTGGTTCTAGCAATTGAACGATTGAGATAGCGAATACTGAGAATACCTGTTCCATTTGAAAGCTCAACACGGATTCCAAGTACTTGGTCGACCTCAAAGTAGTTCTTGCCAATCAATGCTGTAGCGTTCTCTTGGATGTTCGTGATTGTGATTGAATCTTGGGAATATTCACTCACTGTGATTTGCGAGACCCCAATGAATAACGATCCAACAGCAAGAAGTGATGCAATGAGAAGGAGATGGCCAACCTTGACATGACCCAGAAGGATTTGATTCACTCTTGGCCGCCTCAAGGTTGTCACTCCACTAGATAACTGGTTGTAGTTATTGAATCTCAGCTGTCTTTTTCATCATCACAGATAACTTATCTGCGACTATATTCCAATCGTATTCCTTCACACAAATATCCCTAGCTCTACGCCCCATTGACGTGAACTCATCTGGGTCGTCTTGGTACAATTCAAAGAACCAAGACAAGCCCTTAGCTAGCGATTCGGCATCTTCTGGTGACACCATCTTTCCAAATGCATCATTTACGAAGGTTCGAGGACCAGGTATGTCCGTAACCAAGACTGGAGTACCTGAAGCCATGGCCTCCATGGCCACAAGACCAAAAGTCTCCCGCCGTGAGGGCATCAGACAGAGACTCACAGACTTGTAGAGTTCAAGTAATTCCTCATCAGAGACATATCCTAAGTAGGAAACATTGGCTCGGTGTTCTGCAAACTTCTCCACCATCTGGCTCATAGGCCCTGTTCCGCAAATCTTCAAGACGATCTTTGACGCAATTTTGGGTTCCGAAATCTCGAGCCTTTCTATCGCGCGTAGGATAATGTCAATT
Source organism: Candidatus Thorarchaeota archaeon (assembly GCA_011365025.1). The sequence continues at coordinate 64,864 of RDOF01000015.1, read as the reverse complement.
CCCTTTTGATAGTCCAGTCGTCCAACGAAAAGCACTGTAAATTCACTCTGATCCTTTTGCCTCAGAGGCGAAAATCGCTGGGTATCGACCCCATTGGGAATCATAAAGGCATTCTCGAGACCCCACGACCGGTAAGTCGCGAAGTCTTCACTGTTCAGTACATGATATGCCTCAAAGGTTCTGAGTAGGGGTCTTGTGACTAAATGCATGTAGATATTGTGCAAGTAGCCTTCTTGGAACATGGTAGAATGCTGGGAACTTATCACCCGAGCTTTGTCAGTCATTCTCTTTGCAATCCACACTGTAAGGTCCTGCAGAGCATAGGCATTCATGAAATAGGTAACATCGTGTTGTTGCATAAGGTGCGAAAGAGCCCTTATCGCCTCCGGTTTCAGAAGAGGCAAATTCATTCGATGGAAGAAGGAGATTGAAGGAATCTCCCGATAGGTAATACCATGTCTGCGCAACTGGTCGACAAACCAAGGGGTAGTATTTGTGCGATAGCTTCGAGCAACGAAATCGGAAGCGACAACAGTTGGATGCACACCCCTTTGAAGAAGTCTCGGAGCAACCTCTACGAGCCACCGGTCGCCCCCAGCACCCATAGTTAGACTAAGCGGGCTATACATCAAGAGGCGCAGGTTGTTGTCCGTCATCATTGGGTGTTTCCTTTCAGAGTTTGACTTCATGCAGACATCTTCGTTCCAATGTCCATCGCGATTTCAAGAAACATGCTTTTTATGATAACTTAAGAGCGTTTTCAAGATGACTAATTCGTTTAGTACTCTGATTTCCTGAAATAGATCCTTTCAACTCGAGCCACAAGCCCATGAACTGAAGTCGGAAGAACTGCCCTCGCAAGTTGAAAGTCAATTTCCTTTATCTCTCGGAATAGAAACAGCAGTGGAATGTAAACGAGGATTGCCATGATGAGACAAAGGCCCAGTTCGATAATCCCTGAGGGAGCTGCAAAGAAGACAAGAAGACCACCAATGGCGGAGGCGAGCCCAACCCTACCAAGAGAAACTACCGTTGCGCTCAGGCCTCGAAGCCCTCTTTGCTTTAACCGGCCCCATGAAACAGCAAAAAGCAGCGTAACGTATATGCAGCGTGTCAATGCCGAACCAAGAAGACCAAAGAGCGATGTGAGATACCAGCAACCAACAATTTCGAATAGGATAATGAAAACGCCCAAGACAACGAAGAACTTGGCTTCGCCCATGGACCGGAGAGCAGTGTGAATTGCGTATACAACCCCCCAGAGGGTGTAAATCAGAACTAGAAGAGAGAAAGACAGAGACGCATCAGGAAAGATGGCATACGGGTAACCAAAGAGAACCTCAAGAACGGTGAATGAATTGAGAGCAACCACAATTGCTACTGGCAACAAGAGAATGATAATATAACGAACCAGGGCGACTACTACACTCCCCATGGCAATGCCAGAGTCATCCTTTTCTTCGAGCCTGATGCGTATCCTCGTGAGGATGGGGTAGATTGAGGTGGCAATCGTGAGAGAAACTAGACTAAACATATAGAGAATCCTCAGAAATACATCGAAAACGCCCAGTGTTGTGAGTCCCATTAAATTGAGGAGAATAAGTCGGTCAGTGCTCTGAATAACAACATCAATTGTCTGGAACGCTAGGTTGGGAACTGCAAATGCCAGTACCGGCCCCATCCTAATGGTCGTAGGAGAAGGTTCCAAGTTTCTAGTTGCAGCTGCGCCGAAGACCAGAACAGCTACAAGCTCTCCGCCCAACCATCCAAGCATGACTCCACCTACTCCAAATCCGCCAAGAACCAAACCGACGGTCCCGACTACACGGGAGATATCAAATAGAATTCGCCCAAGGGCGAGGCTTCGAACGTAATATCTTGCCAAGAGAAAGGAGTCAAGAAAGGTTTCCATGGCTGAGAATGGCCCAATGATTAAGGCAAGATGAATCAATGACTCAGGAACACTGCTAATCGTGAAGAGAAATGGAGCAAGCAGGAAAACCAGAATGACCATAACAGATGATGAAATCAGGATTATGCTGGCGGAACGCTTTAGGAAACTTCTAACAGCCCCTGAGGGTCCTTTCCCCTCCTCCTCCGGGACTACTAGTGGTGCAGCGTGATTAAGCCCGACTGCTCCTAGAAACTGCATGAATCCGTAGATAATTCCTAGAAAACCAATTTGCCCCATATCTGATTGTAGAAGAAGCCTGGTAAGAATCGCAAGATTAAGAACACGGAGAATACCAGTCACCGCTGCCTGAATCATGAACACAGAGGTTCCTCTTGCTGCACTAGAAGCGGTTTCTGTCATCGATCCGGCATCCTGTTATGGGTTAGACCACTCACGCAACTTGCAGATTGCTAGTGGTTCGGTGACGTGCGCAGCAAATAGAGTTGTCGGAATCGCTTTCCGGAAAGTCTTTTGAGTGATATGCGGTCTTGGCATCACGGTTCACATGGTACATGTTGCGATAATATCGACACTTCCTCCGCAAAAAACAGGAGAATCACCATATACTGCTCGGCTGATAGAGAGCCTATCCTTGCATGACAATGTTCAGATCACTGCTGTCACTGGGAAAGATGCAGACTCCATGGACACCAATGATGGACAAATTCAAACCTTGAGGATATGGAATGGGCAGTCCCCACTATATCCAATCACATTGGCAAGGAGAATCAAATCACAACGACCCGACATTGTTCATGTGCAGTTTGGCCCCTATGGAAAGGTCTACGGGGGTCTCTTTGGCGAAATAATGCTATTCTTCCTCATCCTTGTGCGGGCCATGGGAATCAAGACAACCATAACTCTGCATAGTACATGGATGCCAGAGCAAGTATCGGAACGCGTCAAAGGATACGGCCTGCTTCGTAAGCTTGTGCCGCTTGCTAGGTCATTCTTCAGAATATACATGCGGCTTCTAGACTGGGGAACCACCACAATCCAGCTGAGTACCGTTAAGAACGACTCTACGCTTCGGAAGGCGTTTCTCAGGAATTACAGTTTCATCGACCCGGAGAAAGTCCTTGAGATACCACACCCCTGCGTGCAACTGGAAGACCCTACGAATCAAGAATATGCGTTACGCAGGCTTGGGCTTGTGGGGCGGACTGCTATTCTGATGTTTGGTTTCATTCGAAGGGGAAAGGGGTTCGATATTGCGCTGAGAGCGCTTGACAAGGTGAGAGTAACTAACCCAGATGTGCTGCTGCTTATTGCAGGACGGCCTCAGGGATTCGATTCCGATACATACATGCAGGAACTACGAAACCTATGCCGAGAACTCAATCTGTCAGAGAACGTACGATTTGATAATAGGTTCATACCTGATGACGAAGTTCCGGACTACTTCGCCGCTAGTGCGATACTTCTCATCCCTTACACGGAAAGCGTAGGGGCCAGTGGTCCGATTCACAATTATGCGGGCTATGGGGTGCCCATCCTTGCCTCAGACGTTGGGTATCATAATCGAGACAGTGTGGGAGGTAACCTGTTTTTGTTCAAAGCAGGAGACGTTGAAGACCTTGCTAAGAAGCTCATTGAGGTGCTCGAGAACCCAGAAGAGGCGCAACGTATGAGTCAGGATCAAGTAGCGTATGCCCGCCGAGAAACTTGGGAGTTGGCTGGAAGAAGAACTCTTTCTCATTACTATAGAACGATGAAAATGTAGATTCAGCGATCTTCCTCTGAATCAATCTTCCAACTGGGAAGCATTCGTTCTAGCATGAATATGGATGCAAGGCTAGGTATGGCCAGAAGTACACCGACAATTACTGTACCTGGCGTGAATCGATACACCTCAGTTGTGTAAATGAAATCTATGAGAACCGACAGGTCGTGCGCTTGAACATTATCAATGACTAGTATGAATTTTGTTAGCTCTACTGGATGAGCTGTCACGCCAGTCCCTTGGAAGCTGAATCGCCAAAGAACATAGGTGATGTTCTTCGGAGAGAACTGCCATTCTGCAATAACTGCGTCAGATACGACTTGACCTGTTTCATTAAGACCTTGGAAGTATAGCTCCACATCAGCATAACGACCGAAAGTTGGATCCCAATCTGACGAGATGAGAAGGACAATCTCGGTGTCCAGAGTGACGTCAACGGAAACGTCGCGGGAATACATTGCCTTCACCCTACTCAACTGATCTATTGACGCGTTATGAGCTGCATTAACAGAGAAAGCACCAATTCCATTCCGGGATTGCAGCTGAGCTGATACTTGAGACTCATTCAGTCCGCTATCTGCAAAGTCCAAATAGGTATCCCAATCATCTGTGTCGGTGAATTCGTCACTCCAGGTCTTATCCTCTTGATACCCAAGAGAAAGGAAGTTATCATGAGTATAACTCGGATACAGCAACAGCATGCAGCCAAGAATGAGATAAACAACTCTTCTGTCACGGAGGAAAAGGAGCGGTATAAGGGGCCATAGCATATACCATCCATAGAAGACCTGTTTTGACAGAGTGATAAGAAGCAGCATTGTGACAGAAGCAATCAAACCAAAAGAAGTCGTGGAGATCTTCCTCTCAGGGGTAAGACGCCAACGTTTCCAAGCAGTGGCCATTAAGAGGATAGCAATAAAGGATGCTGCAATACCACGAGCGAGGGCAATGTTCGTTGGATATCTCCAGAACACGCCTGGTGCTGGAGGAAGATATGGATAGACAATGGCAAGGAAGGACATGAACACAAAGAGAAAACCTACACAAAAAGTCAGGATGTCATAGGTAAGCGAAGTTCGCACGGATAGAACTCCTGCCGAGCGTCCCATGAAGAAACCAAGCAGAAGAAGTGCAGCTATACCGACAATTGAGATGGTGATAAGGTGGATAGGGCTAAGCTCGAAGATGAAGCCAATCATTGCGTCAAAGAAGCCCGTCTGAAGGCCAGGCATTGCGGTTCCGGGAAATAGGAGGTCGCCGCGAAGCCATACCGGGACCGAGAAAGGTATGAAAGTTGCAAAGAAGGTAAGCAACGTGATGAGAATAAACTCGAGCTTCTTGCGATATCCCGGTATGAATAGAAGCAGAATCGGAAGGATGAATCCTGCATAGATCTTCGTAGCAATGCTTAGTCCCAAAGATATTGCTCCAAGACCCTCTCGTTTTTCCAGCAGGCAGCATAAGGCAACCAAGAGGAATAGATTTGCCAATGGTTCAAAGTGCCCATTTAGACCAGATTCTATTACCGAGAATGGAAGAAAGGTATAGAAGAAAGGAGCAACTTGTAAAACGTGGTTAGTGGGACGATCTTGGTTCATCCACCAGAGGGCTGTAACAATCAGAACATCGAGGGCTATAGCTAGAATCCTATATGAATCAACAGCAGGAGCAACTAGCATAATGCCATAGATGAAGTATCCAAAGACGGGAGGATACGGGAAGTAGAAATCCGCATAGGGCATATCACCCCAAGACATGAAGTCCCCAAAATCCAAGTACCAGAGGGCATCAAGAGAAATGAGTACTTCAGAACCAAGGAAGACTGCTCGAGGTACTACTGTGAGTAGTATCAACACGAGTAGGGATTTACGTGACCACAAAAGGATGCCATGCAGAGAGCTATCTTCCTTCAAGAGATAAAGTGTTAGGCCCATCGTAAGAATGTACAAAGCGGCCCAGACAAAGATTACTATGAAAAAGGGCATCATAGAGTCACTTACAATGCGCAAGGATATGGAGGGAATGAGATTCAAGACGAAAAGCAGGATGAGAATGGAGGTGCCTCTCGAACCAAAAAGAGAGCCTTCTGTCGGACTGTCAATCTCTTGCTCCAAGACGTCATCTCTCTCCAACTGGTTCGCCTCGATTTCGTCACGTTATGAATGCTTTCAAGACAGCAAATATCGGCCCTTCGGAGCATAGGCACATATGAGTTTGTTGCAAAAGCAGTGGGGCAAATCCGGAGTCAGTAATCCTCTCTCACCTACGATCCAGTATCTTCCTTATGCGACCATTCTGTCGCAGGAATGCTCTTCCAACAAGGGCCAAGTAAAATAGCATGAGTTGAATGCTCATCTTACTCTCCCCACGCCGTCTGTTCTCAAAGTTGATTGGAATCTCGGCATAGCGCAGGGAATTGTTCCCTATGAGGACCTCAAGTACGAACTTCGACCCAGGATTCTTGATACTATCTGCAAGTATGTCACTCGATCTAACAGCTATAAAGCCGCTCATTGGGTCCTTGACTGGAATCCTGAAGAGGGCCTTGGCAATTGCTGTTGCGCCCCTGCTTATAACTACTCGATGGACAGGCCACCCACTCACTCCGCCCCCAGGAATATATCTGGACCCGATTACGACATCATAGCCTTCGTCTAGCTTGTTGAATAAAAGAGGGAGATACTTGGGATGATGAGAGAAGTCAGCATCCATCACTGCAACATGACCTTCGTTTGCCTTCATTGCACCTTGCTGCACCGCACTTGAAATCCCCAGTCTATGACTCCTCTCTAGGAGATGAACGTCGTACTGGTCGCTCAGTTCCCTGACGACATCGATTGTGCCATCTGTGCTGCTATCATCAACAATAATGACAGAGGTACTATCTTCGCCAACGTACTCGAAAATCAAGGGTATGAGGCGTCCAACGTTCGCCGCTTCGTTCACTGTTGGGATAATGATAGTCCTCATAGGGATAGTAGCACCGCAGTTGGCTTTCACATGCCCATAGGCAACTCTACCACTGGAATCCTTTACATTAAGAAGGTTCCGAGTACATTAGAACGCAGCGGGTCAACGACCAGACTCCGCCTCCATAGCTGCTTGAGCTGCTTCAATTCCCTTTAGGTCATTCACTGGAATCCAAGTTCCTGAGGGAATATTGATTGCAAAGAGCCGTTTCTCTTGAGCTAGAACAGGACAAACCACAGCCTCAAAGGAGGACTCCTTTTCTAGGGAAACGAAACGTCGGAAGTAGTCATAGGAATCAGGGTGAAAGATTGTAATCCCAGTATGGGCGGGAATCGCAATGGGTGGATACTTGGTGACATCCATTACACGGCCATCGCGAATAATCATTCCTGAGTACTGAAAAGGAGACTCTGGAACGACCACGAAGGTGCAGATGCACCCATTCTTTACGCCCTTCAGGTGACCTTCAAGAAAAACCTCGCCGTAAGGCCGGTCAATTCCGACTATCACGTCATCGGGGTTGTGCACAATTGCAGTTAATGAATCATCAAGAATCCCATTGTTTAGAGCATGAAGTATAGCTCCGGCATTGCCAACTTTTCTCCCATCAGGGTCTTGGGAATACTTGATTCTTACTTCCCATCGAGAGCCATCTCCTAGATGCGCCTCAACTTCTTTGGCAAGGAAACCTGTAAGAACAACGAATTCCTTGATGCCAATCGCCGCATAGTCGGTAATGGTCTTCTCAATCATGCTATGTTTTCCATTGATGCTAATCATCACTTTGTTGATGCCTTCACTCTGTGTTTCCGTGCGTATTCGAGTTCCTTTTCCACCAGCAGGAAGCACAACCACAGTATCCGTTTTTATGCGATCAATCTCCGATTGGGCCACTATTGTTTTCGTGTCTTCAGTATTGACTCGCGAACGGAGTTCAGCCATGATGGATTCCAGTGTATCATTCATTTGAATTCGTGTGACTAAGTCAGAAACGACAAAAAAGGGTTACTAGACAACCAGCAATTCATTGCTCCATATCGTGCGCCATCTGAGCCATTTCTTCGAAAAGCGCAAGGGTCTTCTTGGCCTCTTCAGGCTTCATTTTTTCAATGGCATAACCAGTGTGCACTATAACATACTCGCCTACCTTCAATTCTGGCAGTAGTGTCACGCAGACTTTCTTCCTAACACCACCAAAATCGACTTCAGCAAAATCTCCATCAATTGTTTCAACTAAGCCCGGAACTGCAAGACACATGATTGTCCACAGAGCAGAAACAAGACCTCTTCTTTATAATCTTGTGACGTGACCAAATGCGAAATTGTGATTTGACACAACAAGAGTTAACAGTGTCGGAGAGGATATCATAACGGGAGGCAAGACTTGCTCAGTCTGTAGACCATATGCGGCTGGGCATTGGAGGAGTTTCGAATGAACAGAGCCGCAGTGTTCATCGATATAGGATACTTTGGAAAGGTCCTGAAATATTGCTTTGGTGAGCCGCGCATAAACTTCGAGAAGTTCTCGGATTTACTATGCAATGGCCGAGAGCGATTGAGGACCTATATTTATGACTGTACGCCTTTCCAAAACAATCCGCCAACAGAAGAGGAAATTCGAAGGGCAGCCAACCATGAGCGCTTCATAAACAGCCTTGCCAGACTCAATAGGTTTGAAATACGACTAGGCAGAACTGCAAGGAACCTGCAGACTGGGGAGTTCTATCAAAAGCGAATCGAAGTTCTTCTGACCGTAGATCTTATGCGTATGGCATGGAGTCGCCAAATAGACACGGCCATTCTTGTAACCGGAGAGAATGATTTTGTGCCGGCCATCCAGTCAGCGAAGAATGCAGGACTTCTAATCGTCATATACTTCCGTGATTGCTTTGACCCACAGGGCAGATCCATGACAAGAACAACAGAAGAAATCCTGGGCGTTTGTGATGAGTGTATGCCAATCACTGATGAGCTTATCACCCAGTCCAAGTTTTGAGTGCTAGCTAACAGCTGAGTAGTAGATGCCAAGCTCGTCAGCCTTTCCTAAAGCCCGTTGCATTTCCTCTCTGTTTACACCGCGGGCAATATCACTGAATTTGTCACGTTCTCGACGGACGCGATGTTCAGGACGGTATTGGCCCATGATGTTTACCATGCAGTTAGGCAAATTCTCAGAGATCCACTCCAGAATGGGAATTGTACAACAATCGATATGGTTGGGCATCACGAGGTGTCGAATAATCACCTCGCCATAGGTGTATGCGTGCAAATGGTTTCTTGAAACGATATCGAAATAATCCTTAATCCCAGAGAGCCTCAATGCACATTCATCGTTCCCATACTTGAAGTCAGGTAACCATACATCAAAGACATCAGCTAGAAGGTCCATGGTTTCAGTGGAACAGTAGAGATTCGAGTTCCATAGCTGGGTGATATTCGAGGTTTGGTACTTGAGAGACCCTAGAATTGTGTGCGTATTTGGAATCGGGTCCCCGCCAACATAATTGATGTTCAAAGCCCCCTCTGAATGAAGAGCCTTGGCTAGGGCCGCAAGCTCTTCCTCGGTAATAGGATGCCCAGAGTTAGGATTTGTCGATATGTCATCATTTTGGCAGAAAACACATCCGAAACAACACGAGGCAAAGAAAATAGTCCCGCTGGGAACAAGAGGGGCTTCCTCTCCAGTATGAAGAAATGCTGATGAAACACGCGAAGTCTTGCCAAGCCTGCACCACCCCTTCTCATCACGTGTTCTATCAGCACCGCATCGCCTTTCACAGAAGTGACATTCCTGCAGAATTCTTTTGGCCAGCTCCACTTTCAAATCCAAGAAACTAGTTGCAGGTGTGTCTTCTTTTGCGGGTCTGGCTTTACCATTGTCAACAGCCTCAATATACTGAGATTGTTCGTATGAAAGATTTCGATGCGACTTCCAAAGGCAGTCTGTTGGATCATCAAGATTTCCCGTAAATGGCAAGTCCTTTGATAAAAGGTACTTCGCCCATCGCTCTTGGTCGATGATTCCACGATATCTCTTAAGCCGACGAAGTGTTTCGGGGTCCTTCCACACCCTGACTGCATCGGGTCTAAACGCGCGCCACATGACTAACATTGACTAGTTGCTCTTTCTGATAAAAGAGCTACGAACATCGTCTACTAGATGATTCTTGCAGGCTGTCCTTCATCTCTACATTGAATCACATATTGAATTGATTGAGCAAGCACCCCAATGCGTCTGGCAAGTAGGATTGGTGTTAGGTTGGTACGGCTTTGTATAAGATCGACACTGGCCAATAGATCGGTCTGTATAGGAGGCTCTGCGATGAAGAGGGAACTGCTTCCTAGAATATCCTTTGTGAATTGCCAATGAGTGTATTCCCTTGCTATGTCCGCCACTTGGTCCGGGTAGCCGTAGTCATCAAGTCGGGTCCAGTTGATACCTACAACAACATCTGCGTTCATAGATGAAATATCAAACTCATTTATTACATCAAAATGCCCTTTGTGCTCCCCGGCCAATCGTTCAGCATTTCTAATAACTCGGCTCATAAGGGGAAATTCTGAGGGATTGGCCACAATCATTTCAGCACCTAATTTGGCGCCCAGTGTCAAGAGACTGTGAGCGAGGTTTGGAGGTGTAAGTTGAGAACCATATCCCCAAGAAACGGCAATCCTCCGACCTTGGATAGATCCTAGCTCTCCCCAAATTGCTGAAAGGACTGCCAGAGCCGGTTGAGGAGCATAAACATCATCCATAATACTAATCATGGGTACGTGAACAGCACCAGACAGCTTCTCAGTGAGGTCCCGTCCCGAGCCAAAGGACGTTTTGTCGATTAGTCCTGTTACAAGGGCGTCGACGCATGTGCCAATCATCCGTGCCTTAGAAATTACTTCTTCTGTTGACAAGGTGAAAGGGCTCTCTGAGCTGAAATCTACGTGCCTATACCCAAAACGAGCACCCGCCAGATTTAGAATTTCATGTTCTGCCAGAGGGACTCCTTGAAGCATCGAGCCAACAACAGCTTGCTGTGTTTCTTGAGTCACAACGCGTTTGAGACTTGCAAAGTTTAGTGATGATTCAATTATGCCTTCAAGGTGTCTTCGAGAGAGGCTATCCATAGCAGGTTCTCCTTGATACCTGTTTCTGCAAGCTAGTACAGGCCTGATTACTAGGCAATGCTTAAGACCATATTGAATTTGTCAGGCACTGACAGCAGGAGGAAAATGACTTGGCCGGGTACGAGAAGCTCCTGAAGAAGATACAAGAAAAGACTGCGGTCGTTGGTATTCTGGGTCTTGGATACATTGGACTTCCAACAGCCCTCTTCTACAGAAGGGCCGGCTTTACGGTTCATGGTATCGACACAAACGAAGAGCTTGTTGCTGAATTGAAAGCAGGCAGGATTCGAATGAAAGAGGAAGGACTTGGGCAGATTGCTCAAAAGTATCTCCCGGAGTTAAGACTAGGGTCTTCATACGATGAAATCAGCACGATTGACGTATTCGTTCTATGCCTGCCCAGCCCAATAGATGAGAGGGGAAAGCCCGTCATTCGGTATTTGGAGAACTCTGTGAGAGACATTGCTAGTCGTTTGAATAGAGAGAGCTTGCTCCTTGTGGAAAGCACAGTCCCAGTAGGCACCACTGAAAAACTTGCAGAAACATTCAGCGAGGTGAGCGGCAAAAAGCTAGACCGAGATTTCTGGTTCGCTCACTGTCCAGAACGAGTCCTTCCAGGCAAGGTAGTTGAAGAGATGGATACTAATCATAGACTAGTGGGGGGTGTCACAAAGGAGTCCACTGAGGTGGCTACTGCCTTTCTAAATGTGGTATTCCATGCAGGCCTCATCCACGCAACAAGTGCGCGCGTATCTGAAACTGCAAAGCTTGCAGAGAACGCATTTAGAGATGTCAACATAGCCTATGCAAATGAGCTTGCGAAGTTGTGCACAGCCCTGAAGATTGATGTCATGGAAGTCATTCAACTCGCCAATCTTCACCCCCGCGTTGAAATACTGAATCCGGGGCTTGGTGTTGGGGGATATTGCCTTCCAAAAGATGGATGGATTCTGGTTGAATCTGCTCGGAGGTTTGGGGAGGAGGGAGTAATAATTCCCGCAGCCCGACAAGTGAATGATAGCATGCCAGCACATGTATCAAAGAAGATACGAGAAGTTGTGCTCGATATGTCTTTGCGAGCAACGATAGGAGTTCTTGGACTTAGTTTCAAACCGAATGTATCTGATACTAGAAATAGTCCTGCGCTCGATTTGATTAAGCTCCTAGGTTCCACGGGCATGGAGGTTGTTGTGTACGACCCCATGATTCCTGAGAAATTCGGAGATAGGAGAGCAGAATCGATAGATGAGATATTGGCTGTTTGTGACGTGCTCGTACTTGGTGCAGCCCATCAGGTCTTGAGAGACGAACTCCACAAAAAAGACCTATCCCAGAAGGTCTTCGTTGATCCTCATGGCACGATGGTGGACATGGTTACGCAGGTAAAGAAGTATATTGGCCTTAGTATCTAGAGCCACGTGCGACTGCCAAGAATATGCAAATACTTAATCGCCATGATTTGTTGGAGAAAACCAATATGAAGAAACTTCTCGCTACTCTAACACCGGCTGAAGGCAAACGTCTGATTGCCAAAGGACTGCTAGCCACAGATGCGGTGAAACAGGCGCTAAAGAATGGTTATCTCTGTGTAACCCTGGGCAGCACATCAGCCTATCTTGTTGAGGAGATACTTGGAGAGTATGATAAGACTAGGCACATTGCAGGACTCACGGTTCCCAAGGGACTAACAGTCACTGATGGAAAAATGCGAATGACAGATGCAATATTCCACAAGGGAAGATTCATCCAAGGAAAGAAGGTCATAGATGTTTTAAATGAGCTAGGACCCAATGACGTCATAATCAAGAGCGCAAATGCACTTGGGTCCGATTACGTCCCAATTGTGCTTCTTGCAAGCAAGACTGCTGGAACAGTGGGAACCTTCATTGGTGCCGCAGCCGCGCGAAATATCACAGTGATCATGCCTGTGGGCCTGGAGAAGTCGATACCAGCCAGCTACAATGAGTTCTGTGCGGAGTTTGGCATGGATGACTGGGATTATGCCATAGGTACACCAGTAGGAGCCATATCTATTCCTAGCGCAATAGCCTTCACTGAGATCGAGGCACTAGATGTCATGTTTGATGTTTCAGCAATCCCTATTGCAGCTGGAGGGTTGAATGGTGCAGAGGGGTCAGTGACCTTTTACATCAGCGGCGACGACAAGAACATCAAAGAGGCGTATGATTTCCTTCTTACAATCAAGGGAGAACCAATGTTCCCACTGATCAAGCATATCAAATGAAAGGAGAATTCCGCAGCGATGTCCGAAACCGTGATACGAACTGAAGAACTCAGCAAGACCTTCGAGGAAGGAAAGGCACGGGAGGTTCGTGCCCTTAAGAATGTCAATCTAGAGATTCCAAGAGGGGAGGTCTTTGGACTGCTAGGACCCAACGGAGCTGGCAAGACAACTCTGATTCGGCTTCTTGTTGGCCTTCTTACTCCAACCTCTGGAAGGGCATGGGTACTGGGAAGAGATGTGGTTGAGGACATTGATTACATCCGACCGAGGGTTGCTCTATTGCCTCAAGAGGCGGGGATTTACGAACGGCTTACTGCTCGTGAGAACCTCGTCTATTATGGAGGGCTCTACGGAATTCCAGAAGAGGTACTGGAGGAACGTACAGATAGGCTCCTTGACATAATTGGTCTGAGAGAGAAAGAGGACTATCAGGTGAGGGGATTTAGCGGAGGTATGAAGAGGAAGGTGCTTGTGGCCCGTGCCCTAATCATTGAGCCTGAGATAGTCTTCATGGATGAGCCAACAACGGGCATAGACACAATTGGAGCCCGCGTCGTTCGAAATATGTTGAAGAAAATAAGCTCTGAAGATAATCAGACAGTCATTCTCACAACCCACGACCTCCATGAGGTGGAGGAGCTATGTAATAGGGTCGGAATTCTAAACGACGGGATTCTTGTCGCCGTAGGCAAGCCCAGTGCGCTCGAAGAAGAATTCAAGGCCGCAAACTTGGAAGAAGTGTTTACCGGCCTAGTTACAGGAGAGGGTGTCTATGGACAATAGGCCACGCGCGCCTAGACTGGACCCGAAGATGCTCTGGCTCCTCCGAAAGGAGATAAAGTCAGTTCTAAGATCAAGGTGGCTGCTTGTTGGATTCATCATCAGTCCATTGTTTGCGTGGATGTTCCAAGGAGCGTTCCTTGGTTTCGTCTACGCTCAGGCCTCAGTGGAACCAGAGCGCATCTATATTACAAACGATGACTCGGGCATCTGGGGCGACCATGTCTATGGCAATCTTTCAGAATCAATGGATACACTCCTGATCTCACAGCTCATCAATATCACGTATGAAGAAGGAGTGGAGATGACTGAGAATGTCACGATTTCAGTCTGGATCCATATCCCAGAGTATTTCACAGAAAGATTGCTGTCAAATGAAACAGCTCATATAAGTCCCCTAAATATCACATATAATGCAGCAAGCTTCAGAGCATCATCTGCTGCTGTCAGACTCACCAACTACATAGCCGGTGTTGTGAATAGCCTCCTTATTGAAAGACTAGCAAATATCCAGAGGTACCCTGTTGCACCTCAGGCGAATTATGGTCATCAGCTTGCTATCTTCTTGGTGATGCTGACCTCAGTCCTAGCACCTAGTCCCTATGTAGGTCAGTCCTTTGCTGGAGAAAGAGAACGGCATACCTTGGAAGCCCTTCTAGTCGTGCCAATGAGTCGTTTGAAGATTCTCTTCACAAAACTCATGGCGGGTCTTTTGCTGACTCTAATATATGCGGCATTTACAGTGGTTGGGATTGTCATGTATAATCTCATGGTCATTTTAAGAGCCCAAGGTGCAATCGGGGGCGAAGAAGCCATTGCATACTACAGTGTTGATTTGGCAACAGTCCCATTGATTGTGTTCTGCCAACTGCTGGTTCTGTTAACTGCAATATCAATTGGCATTGTTATCTCATGCTTGGCGAAGGACCAAGCCTCGGCTGAATCAATTAACAACCTAATGCTCCTTGTACCAACAATGGTGATTGGCATTTTAGGATTCACGGGTAGCATTCTTCAATACGGAGGTCTCTTTGGACTCGCAGTGCTAGCGATTCCATTCAGCCATGCGGTGTTGTTCCTAAATGGCGTACTTGTAGGAAATGCGACACTGGCTAGTTTACTGGTAAATGTAGTCTACATGCTAGTATTTACCATCGTCTTTCTCATCATTGGAGCGAAGCTCTTTGAGAGAGAGGCAATAATCGTGTAAAGATTGAGCCCCATTATTCAACCAGCCACTTGGGTCGAATGTCAATGCCAGACCTATCAAGAAGGGCATGACTATGCTCTATGGCTTGGTCTATGACATGTTCCTCATTGAGTGTCAGTAGTTTCTTCCCCCTCATCAATGGACGTCCGTTTACAATGACGGTATCAACCGCATGACCAGTACCAGCATAGACAAGATTTGACACAGGATTTGAATTTGGAGTCAAACCAATCTCCCTCATATTGACTAGAATAACATCAGCAAACTTGCCCGGCTCAAGAGACCCCACTTTGTCCTCGATTCCCATAGCAACGGCGCCCCCAAGCGTGGCCATCTCAATAGCGGCTTCGGCCGGTACTACAAGTGGATCTGAGACCTTTGCCTTGTGAATCAGAGCTGCCAGTCTCATTTCACGGACCATGTCGTATGTGTTGTTACTTGGACCCCCATCACATGCAATTGAAACTGGAACTCCAGCCTGCAGCATATTGGGGACTCTTGCAAATCCGGAAGCCAACTTCATATTGCTGGATGGACAGTGCGCAACATTTGCACGATACTTAGCTAGACGCTTCAGGTCATTATCGTCGAAATGAACCCCATGAGCAAAGACCATTCGTGGAGTTAGAAGACCCATTTCCTCAGCAAACTCAGTGAGAGTCTGGTTGAAGTTGTCGCGCACGTAGCGTACATCATTGACTACTTCGCCAAGGTGCATGGTCATGTGTGTGTTTTTTTCATCTGAAAGCCTTACGACTTCCTTGAATAGGTCGGGTGTAACAGCTCCAAGCGAACGAAGTCCATACCAGACCTCAAGCCGCCCATCTGCCTTTCCATGCCATCTTCTATGCATGTGATCTGTTTCATCAAGGCAGGCTTCGCGGTCCTCAACCATTCCGGGATACATGATATCCGCACTATCGGCATAGCCAGTAGAATCCATGATGATTTTTGAAAGGGCAGCTCTCATGCCAACGTCCTCTACTGCTTCTGCAATGTTATCGAAGCCATATCTCGAATGGATCATGCATTCGATGAATGAGGTGGTCCCTGTTCGTATCATCTCTGCCATGCATAAATCAGCGGAAACCTTACCGTCCATCCCTTCGAAGTTGCCCTGAAGCACCCAAACATACTTCTTGAGCCAGTCAACGAGTGAAACGTCATCGGCACACCCGCGAATAAGGGCCTGCGCAAGATGAACGTGTGTATCGATGAAACCCGGCATGACAATCATGCCCTTTGCATCAAGAACAAGTTCTGCGCTCCTATTGCTCAGAGAGCCAGCCTTGCCAACCTCGACAATTCGCTTGTCTTCGATGAAGACTGACCCCTTCTGGATGATTCGCCTTTTCGGGTCAAGGGTGATTACATACCCATTTTCGATAAGAATCGATTTTGGAACGCTCATTATTGCCGCCTCTGCCAAAGCAGCACATGTTCATCAACGACATAATGATTGCGGTAGTGGGGTTCTATTCAGCAGATTCTGGTTTTGCCACCCTAAACTCAACACTCACCTTCAGGCCGGTCTCAGGGTGCCCTTCTATTCTGTCCTGAACCTTCAGGTTTGCCCCATACTTCTCTGCCAATCGTCGAACCAGATGCAATCCCACACCACCAAAGCGGCGACCTGCATCGAACAATCGCTCCTTCTTGCTGTGGTTCAGTCCAGGGCCATCATCCGCAAATGCAAGCAGAAACCGGTCGCCGAGGTCATGCCCTGCAATCCATAGGGTCTTAACTTTCCTAGGATTGTGCTTTACACCGTTCTCCATTATGTTCCATAGGAGCTGAGATAGAGCACTGTCAGCGTAGACAAGCATGCTTTCAGGAATACGATGTAGTTCCATGTTGACTTCATACTGCTTTGCAATATTCTCAATCTCATGTTGAAGTACTTCTATTAGATCAACAGGACCAAGGGGTTCACTCTTCGCTTCTTCCGCCCTTCGAACTTTTGAAATGAGCTCTATGCTTCTTACCGCGCCATCCAGTACGTACTGCTTTGCTTTTTGAATCTCCTCAGAATCACAGCCATCGCAAATCAAATCCCCGCCTGCAAGAATCAACTGAAGTTGATTGCCTATGTCATGGAGTAGGAGGTCAAGGAGAAAGCGCACTTCATTCTCTGCGGTTTTGAGGTCAGAAACATCGCTAAAGATACCGAAACTACCCATGTACCTGCCATTGGGGCCAAAAATGGGAGTCGCTGAAACCATCGTGGGGATTAGTTTCCCCGACTTGGTCACTAGATTGGCTTCATAATGCTCAATTTCGCCAGCTTTTCTCGCAGCTAAGCGGTGCTCTTGCTGTTCATCCGTGATTCCAGAGATAATCTTGTGGCTTGGCAAGCCCACCAGCTCTTGTTCTTCATATTCCACCATATCATAGAGCGCCTTGTTTGCATAGGTGATGTGTCCCGTTTCATCATCTAGTCCCAGACCAGCTGTCATGGTTTCAACAAGTGTCCTCCAACGACGCTCACTCTCCTCGAGTTGATGACGCTGCGCTTTTTCCTCTGTAACATCCATCAGCTGGGCCACCGATTTCATCGACCCATCTTCTGCGATTAGCGTGCTGGCATAGACGGCCAAGTCTCGCGCTGAGTCATCAGGTAGCAATATCTTGAATTCATAGCTTGGAGGGACTTTTTTTCCGGCCTGCCGGAGCTTGTACCGTTCAGCTACAAGCACGGCGCTTTCATGGTGAAGGAACTGACGAAAGTCTTGGCCTAGCAGCTCTGAACGTCTTCGCCCGACGATATCGCATAATTTGTCATTGACATACTCCACCGTGAATTGATTGTCAATTATCATGATTCCGGTAAACCCAGAATGCTCAACTGTAAACTCAAGGAGACTCCGCCGCTCATGCATCTTATCCTCAATGGCAGCTCTTCTGGACAAATCGACAAGGTATACGAGAAAACCTTCAAGTGTGCCATTTGAGAGAATTCGTTCCGTGTAGACTTGCGCGGGAATTTGAGCACTATCCTTGCGAACAATCCTAAGGCTAATTGAGGTGGGTTCCTGTCCTTTTGCCAATTGCTTCAGTCCTTCTCGGACAAGGTCGGCCTGCTCTGGAGCGACAAGATCGTAAACAGGTATCTCCTTTTCTAAATCGCTTTCATCGAATTGAAGTAGATCGAGGGCTTTTCGATTTGCATAGCTAAGAGTGAAGCCAACTCCAAACTCAAGGACAGCTAATGGCATGTTTTCAGCGATTTCACGGAATCGCGCTCGGTCTTGCTTCATTTAGTACTCAATTCTGTGTGTTAACTATGGCGTTGCTTGCTAATATGGCCTAATAAGGGTTCATAAGAGGAAGGTCATGGTCCTCCATCAAAGGCCAATACAGGCGAGCAGTGCTCGCTAAGCTTTCTTTTATATCCAAGTATTTCCTTCGCAATGGGGGAATCATCCTAACCATGAAGTGACTAAAGATGCCGAAGTATATGGCAGGATGGTAATGACTTAAAGGTTCAAATGGATTCGGTAAAGAGGTCACTCACGCCCATGGAGAGGTCAAGGACTTGACAAAGATTCTTGCAATTGATATAGAAAAATGCACAGGCTGTAGAAACTGTGAACTCGCTTGCTCTATTAGCCATACTGGCACTTTCAATCCCAGAAGAGCGAGAATACAGGTCATAAAGGAGGAGAAGAGAGATCTTGTCGTGCCTGTGGTTTGCCTTCAATGTGAAACACCCCTCTGTGAACAGGCTTGTCCAAATGGAGCAATTCAAAGAAATGAATATGGAGCACTCTATGTCAATGATGACACGTGCATAGGATGTCAGAACTGTGTCACAGCCTGTATCTATGGTGGCATAGAAATTGACCCGCGTTCGAGGAAGGCCATAAAGTGCGACCTTTGTGGCGGCGATCCTGCCTGCGTCAAGGCCTGCGACTACGGAGCCATCACCTTTGTTGAATCCGGTCCAAAGGGGCGTTTGGAGAGATCAAAGGGTGTTGAAGTGCTATCTCCATTTTTTGAAGTGAATCTAGCGGAGGCTGAAGAATGACATTTCCATACAAAGGCTATGCAGGATACTATCTAGACATTGACCTCACCAAAGGGAAAATCATGAAACGTGAGATGGAGGAAGAATGGGCAAGACTATACCTTGGCGGAAGCGGAGTTGCGGCCAAGATTATGTGGGACCGAACAGGCCCTGAAACAAAGCCCTTCTCCCCAGAAAATATCGTGATTGCGGGAACTGGGCCGCTCACCGGAGTGATGTTCTCGCCGTCGGGAAGGTTCATGTTCTCCTCCAAGTCGCCACTTACAGGTGTGTGGGCGGAAAGCCATGCTGGAGGGTTCTTTGGGCCTGAGATGAAATACGCTGGTTTTGATTTCATCATCTTCAACGGGCGGTCTCCGAAACCGGTCTATCTATTTCTTAGAGATGGAAACGCTGAGTTACTGGATGCAAGTGATCTATGGGGGAGAGAAACTGCTGAAACCACTGACATGATTAGAGAAGAGCACAAGAATCCTGAGATAGAAACTGCTGTCATTGGTCCAGCTGGAGAGAGCCAAGTTCTCTATTCTTGTATAATTGTCGACTATTACCGCGCTGCAGGGCGTACTGGGATTGGTGCCGTTCTGGGGTCAAAGAACGTGAAAGGCATTGCTGCTACCGGCGCCCTTGGTCTTGAAGCTCATGACATGGAGAAGTATCTTGAGGCAAATGCGGTCGAGATGGAGAAACTGAACGACCCGCTTTGGACAGAGTCACTAGCATCCCTACGACGCTATGGAACGACCGACCTTGTTGCCATAATCAATGAAATTGGTCGGCTTCCAACGAAAAACCATTGGACCGGCTTCTACGAGGACGCCGATGATATCGGGCCCGAGGCTATAGCAGCAAAGTTTCGAATTGGACAGGAGGCATGTCATGGTTGTGCGGTAGGCTGTAAGTACATCTATCGAATAAAGGATGGGCCTTTTGCAGGAGGGCCAGCAGGCGGACCGGAATACGAGACGCTCATGGCATTCGGGTCCAATTGCATGAATAATGACTTGGCTTCTGTTATTCATATGGGCACACGATGCGACCTTCTTGGCCTAGATACAATATCCTGTGGGAAGAGCATTAGCTTTGCAATGGACCTCTGGGAACACGGAATTATTACAGAAAAGGACACTGGGGGGATTGACCTCTCTTGGGGAAATGTGGACTCAATGGTCCAACTCGTAGAGATGATAGCGAAGCGAGAAGGTATTGGCGAACTGCTTGGCAAAGGAGTACGTAACGCAGCGGAGGAGATTGGGGGTGATGCTTGGAAGTATGCGGTCCATGTCAAAGGTCTGGAAGCATCTGGACAGGATCCTAGAGCTCATCAATCAATCGGTCTTACTTACGCGACCAATGTGCGCGGAGCAGACCATCTCAGGAGCCTATCAAGCTTAGAGGAACTTGGTTATCCAGATATTGTGACACGACGGTTTGGAGAGGAGAAGACCGAGGCCATCTTGGACATAATGTCGCCAAAACACAAGGGCGAGCTTGTCTGGGACATGGAAGACCTCTACGCCCTTGTAGACAGCTCAGTGATTTGCAAGTATGGAACAATGTGGCCACCAGTATTTTACTTTGATACTTTCAGTAATGTCATCGCGCCTTTAACAGGAATGAAGGATTGGGCGGATCCGAAGTATGTTCGCACGGCTGCAGAGAGAATAAGCCACCTGCGAAGAGCATACAATCATAGGTTGGGGATTACTCGAAAAGAGGAAACTCTGCCAAAACGACTTCTCAAAGATCCAATGCCAACAGGCCCCTCAAAGGGAGGGCTTCCAGACTTGGATGAGATGCTTGATGAGTACTATGACTTCAGAGGCTGTGATAGAGAAACAGGCTATCCCAGAAAGGAAAAGCTTCTGAACCTTGGATTGGACTATGTAGCAAAAGACCTTCAGCAACGAAAGATGCTCAGATGATAGGAATGCTCTGTTCGAAAGACCCAAGAATAGGTCATTTAGAATAGGTACTATGACTAGGGATGTCATCACCCTTGGTCCAGCTCTATTCACTAGCGACGGCTCAAGGGCGAAGTACAAACAGATAATCTCCAAGCTTGATCTAAAGCCTCCAGTTATTATCAAGCCGAATTGGTCTTCATCTATGGCCTTCACTGAAAGCAAGTTATTAGATTGGACTCTATCGGCCATTGATTCAGAGACAATTATTGTGGAAAGCCATGCAGTTTGGAGATGTCAGTTTTTCCTTGAGTTTGAAGGTCATCGTGACACTGCTTTCCTGACCAAATTAAGGCGGCAGACAAGGAAGCAATTTAGGGACAATGACAAGTGGTTTCTAAACTTCTCGAAGATGCAAGAAGTACTAGACAGATACGATGTACAATATCTCAACCTCTCAGAGGAGCTGTGGGCTGGACGACTTGGTGATCCTAGCCTTGTACAGGATGAGGTTGAGAAGAAATTTGGGCCTCTGCAAAACAAGAGTCTATATAGCTTGGTCCCCCAGCGCCTGCTTGAAATGAGAGGTGGTACTCTTCTCAGTTTAGCCAAGCCAAAGAGGTCACTGAGTGAAAAATTTGTCTCGCTGACATTGAAGAACATGTTTGGAATGATTCCGAGTCCATGGAGAGGGAAATATCACGGTGAGAATGACTGCTATCTAAGTAGGAATATAATTGATATTAGCAAAGTGTATCTCTCGCTTTTCAGCACAAGAGGGATAATTGAGGGGGTCTTCTCAACATCAGAAACCGTTGATAACGTTGCGAAACCAAAAATCCATCAAGATATGGGAGTGATATGGGGCGGCAGAAACCTTCTTGAGCTCGATGCGCTTGTATGCTCACAGATGGGACTCAACCCAAACGAGGTCGACTATCTTAGTCTTGCTTATGAAACACTTGGAGAATGGAGCGATCATACTGTCAAACTGGGCTTTGAGAACCTAGTTGATTTCCCGAGCTGATGCACTCCGACCTATCAAGCAACTCTTATGTTGATGAATGGCCTTCAGCAAAGCATGGCAGACCTAAAGATTGAGGTTGCAGGCCTAAAATTCAGGAACCCTGTTCTCACTGCAGCTGGCCCTACATCCCGAGATGGCATGACACTATTGAATGCTGCTGCGGGTGGCGTAGGAGGTCTTGTAGCAAAGACTGTTAGCCTCAAACCAGCTGATGTTCCTAAACCAAATATGTCTGCACTTGGTAGTGGAAGAGCGGAGTCAAGACGAGGAATTCTAAATGCCGAGCTCTGGAGCGAGATTCCAGTTGACCAATGGCTTGAGAAGGAGTATGCCATTGCCCTTAGCTCGGGCTTGCCACTTATAGCTAGTGTAGGCTACACTCCGGACGAGGTCTCTGCAATTGCACCCAAAATTGTTGAGAAGGGAGTGCATGGGATAGAGTTCAGTACACACTATGTGGGCGGACATGCAGAGATAGCAAAGGCACTTCGCGAAGCTGTTGATGTTCCAATCTTCGCCAAGATCAGTCCCAAAGTAGATGTAGCATCTGTAGCAAAGGCTGTGGAACCCTTCGTAGATGGTGTGGTGGCCATTAATACATACGGACCTTGTCTCAGAATCGATATTGAAACAGGTAGGCCATTTCTCGGTAGTGAATACGGGGAAGGCTGGATGAGTGGGAGTGCGATAAAGCCCATAGCCCTAAGATGCGTTGCTGAAATTGCTCGCGCCATAAGCAAACCTGTCATTGGGGTTGGCGGAGTGACAACGGGGAAGGATGCTATCGAATTCTTCATGGCAGGAGCGTCTGCAGTTGAGGTTTGTACGGCGGCAATCCTTGATGGTGACACTGTCTACGGTAGGATTGCGAAAGAGATCAATGAGTGGCTAGACATCCACGAATACAAAGCAGTTGATGATATTTGCGGGCTAGCACTCCCATATCTTGCCAAAGGAGTATCCCTCAAACCACCTCCAAGGGTTGACCTTAATGCATGTACTCGCTGTGGTCTATGCGAGAAGTCGTGTGTGTATCATGCAATTACAGTGGATAAGGCCGAGAATCTCTTTGAGATCAGCCGAGAGGCCTGCGAAGGATGCGGCATGTGCGTTTCAGTCTGCCCCTATAACGCACTGTCTATTGAATAGCCAAGGCCGAGTTCATAGGAACAGGAATGGGTCGATTCCTTTTGTGAGGTGTTTGGCTCGGCCAGTTGTAACAGCATAGTCATCCTCTATGCGAACCCCGCCGAATCCCTCGAAATAGACCCCGGGTTCTATTGTAGTGACATGGCC
Source organism: Candidatus Thorarchaeota archaeon (assembly GCA_011365025.1). The sequence continues at coordinate 41,606 of RDOF01000015.1, read as the reverse complement.
CACTTCAAAATGGCCCTCCCGGTCATATGTACTAGGCTGTTCGTGTACGTCTAACCCAATACCATGCCCAAGACCGTGGGTCATCCCGTCCTTCGTTGTAGGATCAAGGCGTCTAGACTTGTAGCCGTGTTTCTGAAGCGTATTGTAACAGGCCATGTTTACTTCATCTATCTGCACGCCTGCAGTGAGTGCATCAACAGAGGCCATGTGGGCTGCATGAACAGCCTCGAACATGTCTTTGAGCTTCTTTGATACCGTACCCTTGACAGCAGTCCTTGTCACGTCGGCAATATACCGTTCCCGTTTTAATCTCGGAAAGACGTCAATAATAATTGGCATCTCAGCCTTCAGTTTGTCCTTTGGATTGCCCAGGTAGTGCCAGTCAAACCCTTTCTCGCCTACGGCAACAATCGAGTCTTCAGCAGACTCAGCACCTTGGTCAAGTAGGAAGTGATCAAGTGAGAGCTTGATGGTACTGACTGTGAGGGGCGTTCCCTTGTGCATCAAGGTCTTGTTTGGACCAATCTCAGTTTCCTTAACAAGTTCAATGACCTGGGAGATAGCACCCATTGTCGCATCTCCGGCTTTCCTGATTAGGCCCAGTTCTCGATCAGATTTTGTTGCACGGCCCTCAAGAAACAAGTCTGATACTGGTTTCACATCGTACCCAAGCTTTTGGAGCGCGACTACAAGAAATGCAGGCAGGCTGTCGGGTACTCCAAGGGTTTTACCATCGAATATCTCGCCAAGGATTCTCCCCCAGAACCACTCAGGATTATCGGTTAGTCTTTTTCCAGAAGTGATGAGTTCCATATACTGATCCGTTGCATCATATGTGTCCTTAATCATGCTCTCGCGCCTTAGTCGGTCTAACGTTTTTAGTCCTGTAATGCCAACAGTGGTTTTACCCTGTTGTTGAAAGACTCCTATTCTATCGGGCGATCTGAACCCAGTTAGCCAGAAAATATCTGGGACTTCAAAGGCACTACCGTATGCGAATATGGCATCCACTTCATACTTCTGCATCAGTGAGTTAAGGTCCTCAAGCAAGATAACCACTTACCATGTGGCGAAGCGCACTCTGGATAAGGGTTTCGAACATGGTTTACAGCTATAGATACGCCTTCATCCGTTCCTCGACCTGCTCTCGACTTGGCATTCCAACAGGTCCGTGAGTCTGTGCATTGAAAGATGAGCAGGTGGATCCAAAGAGGCCAGCTCTCTTGACATCACCAGTCCGCATATACTCCAGAAGAAAGCCCATGGTGTAAACATCACCACTGCCGGTAGAATCAGCAGATTCCGTTCCAAGAACCAGTGGGATGTCAACCTGAGTGTTTCTTGTGTAAACAGTAGACCCCTTTTTACTTCTGGTCACCAAGACAATACGCGGGCCAAGCCCCAGGATCTCCGTCACAGTCGAAAGCTCAGATTGCGATTCAAAAGCGGCCTGCAACTCCAACTCGTTGAGCTTTACCACATCTACGAGAGAGAGAATTCGAGTGTAGTCTTTCCACTCCTTCTCTATGACACGGCCATCCTCAATATAGCGCAGATAGCCTTGAGCGTCCAAGGAGATAAGCGGACTGCCCAAGCGAACCTTGGTGTAGCAAGCAGCATCGATCTCTTTCGAAGTTAAGGGTGAGAAGTGGTAGATACTGGCACCGACGTGTTGTGGAAGAATATCTTCTGGAGTGATGGATTCCGCAATTGCTTCGACGCGCTGGACCCTGCCTTCCAGCCCATACTCGTTGATAAAGCGAGTGCTCTTCTCGCCCCTAATATGGACTCCCGAAAGGTCCAATCCTGAGCTCTTGAGAAGCTCCATATAATTCTCCTCAAAATCACTTCCCACACAGCTTACAATCCCCGCGCCCATTGCTCCCACAGCTGGTGCAATCATTGCATAAGCAGCGCCACCGCCTAGCGCCTCGATTTTAGCTTCAGGTGTAACGATGCAGTCTCTACTGAGATGGCCAATGACCACTATTTCCACAAGCTCAGCACTCCTCGGGACTAATCACGCGCAGGCTAATGATTACACGAAGGCATACTCGCCTATAACTCCTGTTGTTCCTTTTTAGGTGTAGTTAGCAACGGTTAAAACAAGCATTCAACATGGTCTATTATTGAGTGGTCTTACTTGGCTGAAGTCACAGTGAAGTTCTTCGCAACGGTCCGTGAAGCAGTGGGTACCAGAAGTGTCCAAATTGAAGCTCACACAATCAGAGAGGTACTTGAAAGACTCACACGAAAATTCGGCAGAACTTTCTCAGACACTGTTATTGACCAAGAAACTGGTGACCTCAAGCGATTCTTCTCCTGCATGGTCAATGGGAAAAGAATTGAACTCCTTGAGGGGTATGACACCAAACTTAAGGATGGGGACGCTGTGGCATTATTCCCCCCAGTAGGGGGAGGATAATCTATCCTAGGTGATAAGATCAAGGAAGATGGAATTATGTTAGACTTGGTCGTAAAGAACGCACGGCTTCTACTCGAATCGGGATTGACAAGAGGCGGAATAGGCGTCAAGGATGGAAAAATTTGCTTGATAGCACGGGACGAGCATCTGCCTGAGGCGAATACGATTATTGATGCAAGTACCAATATGCTAATGCCAGGCCTCATTGATGGCCATGCCCATATTCACGACCCTTCAATGCTAGACCATGAGGATTTCACAACGGGGACCCGAGCTGCAGCCGCAGGAGGCATTACAACTGTCGTGGATATGCCTCTCACTAGTCAGGTGGACACCCCAAAACTAGTGGACGAGAAGATAGACCAGGGGGAGTCAATGGCTGTTGTGGACTTTTCGTTTTATGCTGGAATGATTAATTCGGAGAACATACCTTCAATTCCACTGCTTATCGACAAAGGTATTGCTGCATTCAAAGCCTTCACTTGTGACCCATTTTATGCAAATAATGGCGTGCTTCTTCGAGCAATGAGTGAAGTATCAGAGCGGGGAGGACATCTTGCCGTACATGCAGAGGATCAAGGTATCATAGATGAGTTTGCAAAGGATTTGCATGATGATTGGGACGCTCCTGTGAGTCACGCGCTTTCTCGACCATTCGTTGCAGAGCAGTATGCAGTAAGACAGATGGTTGATATGGCTGAGAGGACAGGAGGGCATCTACACATTGCACATATCACTACAATGGATGGCATAAAAGAGATTGAGCGGGGAAAGCTCAGGGGAGTAATGGTGACAACTGAAGTCTGTCCACATCATCTTGTTTTCCATAGCGACGAGATGAATCGATTGGGACCGAAGAGCAAAATGAATCCGCCACTTAGGAGCAAGCGGGATGTCGCTGCGCTATGGTCTGCCCTCCTTCGAGGCACGATAGATCTTGCAGTCACTGATCATGCACCATCCCCTCTAGAGAAGAAAGAGGCCGGACGAGAGGATATTAGAAACGCATGGTCTGGAGTAGATGGATTGCAGATGCTTCTCAGAATTCTACTCTCGGAAGGGGTAAACAAGGGCAGAATTACGTTTCAGAAGCTTCTTCGTGTAGCATCGCTCAATCCGGCAAAGATATTCGGTCTATACCCGAAAAAGGGAACACTTCAAATTGGTTCAGATGCTGATTTTGTCATTTTTGACCCCACTCTGGAAGAAACTATCAATGAAGAGATGATGTTTTCCAAATGCGGTTGGACATTGTATGAGGGCCTTAGAACCGCTGGAACGCCACTCATGACCTTTGTGAGAGGCGTGCAGGTCTTTGGTGACAATAGAATGCTTGTTAAGCCAGGGCACGGGCAGTTTCAGCCGATGCGAGGGTATTCTGCAGTAGGAGTGTAATCTGTGACAGAGCTCAAGTTTGTATATGGCGACCCCGAGATATGCTCGGGGTGTATGATTTGTGCCAATGTATGTAGCATGTACTACTCGAAGGTCATTGGGCCCAGTTGGTCAAGAGTTCGAGTAGTCAGAATTGAGCCTGGACTTGACTTCCCCCTGTTTTGCAGAAATTGTGACGATGCTCCGTGCATCTCTGCATGCCCAGAGGAAGCGCTTAGCCGAACACCAAAAGGAGTGGTGATTGTAAACAATAGGAAGTGTACAGGTCACGGTGACTGTGTAAGGGCATGCCCATACAATGCTATTAGAATAAATCCGGATACCGGGAAGGCAATCAAGTGCATTCAGTGTGGTCAGTGTGTGGATAGATGTCCCGCTGATGCAATCTGGATTACTACAGAGGATGAGCTCTCTAAGAAAGATGCAGATGGCAGGATGGCCAAGTTGTACGATGAGCACAAAGAAGAGCTCTATGTGAAGGAGGGAGTTGAATGATAAAGGGCATTGGTGGGCAGGTCCTCTGGATTGACCTCACAAAAGGGAGGATAGACAAGAAACCAGTTGAGGAGGACTTGGTCGAGAACTACTTGCTCGGAGCAGGATTTCTTTCAAGAGTCCTCTTTGACATGATACCCTTGGGTATTGACCCACTCTCTCCAAAGAATGTACTCGGCATTGCCACCGGGCTGCTGACAGCATCAATGTTCCCACAATCATCGAGGCATGTTGTTGCAGGTCTATCCCCACTTACTGATATTTGGGGAGAGAGCCATGCGGCTGGGTTCTGGGGCCCAGAGCTGAAGCTAGCAGGATACGATGCCATGGTGTTTACAGGAGCATCAAAAGATCCTCTATACTTGAATATCGAAAATGAACAGGTAGACCTTCTTGATGCCTCGCAGATCTGGGGGACCGATGTCTTCGAAACGGACGACTGGCTTAGAAAGAAGCACGGAAAAAGGGCGCGTACACTCGCAATCGGGCAGGCCGGGGAAAACCTCGTAAGATTTGCCGCCATCATGAACGATCGAGATAGAGCATCTGCTCGCGCCGGTCTAGGTGCAGTTATGGGGTCAAAGAAAATCAAGGCGGTTTCCGTTCGTGGCACGGGGAAGATCGAGGTTGCGGACCCTAGCAACTACTTGAAACAGATGGACGTGTTCTTCAAGCGGATGCTTGCAAATCCATTCACCGAAGGGAGAGTCAAATACGGAACAACGAATCTTGTGGAATTGATGGACCACATTGGACGCTTGCCGAGTTATAATATGAAGCAAGGGGTCTTCGAGGAATACGAAAAAATCAGCGGGGAAACAATCACACAGCACTACTTGGTCAAACCCCGTGCTGACTGGAACTGCTTGCAGAGATGTGGCAGGTATACCCGAGTGAAGACAGGCCCCTACAAATACATTGGAGGATCACCAGAATTCGAGTCCCAATCATCTTTGGGATCACGATGCGGGAATGATAACATAGAGTCGGTCTTATACTCCCACCATCTCTCAAACATGTATGGTATGGACACGATATCTCTAGGAGCAACAATCTCATGGGCAATGGAAGCATGGGACGAGGGGCTTCTTACAAGTGAAGATACAGGAGGGATTGATCTCTCTTGGGGAAACCATGAAACCATTGTAGAATTAACAAAGATGATTGCGTTCCGAGAAGGACTTGGGAATCTCTTAGCCGAGGGCAGTGCACGAGCTGCTGAAAGAATAGGACGAGGAACCGAGAGATTCGTAATGACCGTCAAGAAACAAGAGATTGCTGGACAAGAACCGCGAGCACAGAAATCAATGGGGCTTGCTGCTGTGACTGCGGCCAGAGGCGCGGATCATCTTTATGCATTCCCTGTGCTTGATGAGGCTGGATTCGATGAAGAGATCAGGAAACGCTTCGGTGACAAATACCTGCCCGAGATAGCAGACCGCCTCAATCCGAAATACAAGGGAGTGATGGTAAAGGAGTGTGAGGATTACATGGTGGTTGTAGAAAGCTTGGGTCTATGCAAGTACGGCACACAAATCCCACCCGAATTCTACTATGAAGACGTTGCAGCCGCCATCAAAGTGCATAATGGTTTGGACCTTTCCGAGGAGGATTTGAGAGTAATTGGCGAACGTATAGTCAATTTGAATCGACTCTTCAATGTGGCACGGGGAGTGACGAGAAAGGACGACTCGCTTCCTGATAGACTCACCAAGGAACCAGCTCCAGCTGGACCACCCAAAGGGCAAGTAGTGGAATTGGATGAGATGTTAAACGAGTACTACGAGCATCGGGGCTGGGATGTGGAAACTGGCCTTCCGCTTCCTGAGACCCTCGCACGTCTTGGACTGGAGAAAGATGGGAAAGGCCTGATTTGAATGCTATGGGGTAAGGTGAGAGTACATGGGACTGGATAAGTTTCGGAAAAGGATGGACATCACAGTATATGACCACTACATGGCCGTGACTACAAAGCTGGTTTCGCTAATACGCGAATTAGAGAATGCTATTGGGAAGGAGAAGACGCACGAACTCGTTTCAAAATGGGCGGAGAGCAACGCCGTTGAGGACATCAAGAATGTGATGGCAGCCGAGAATGCAATCATCAATACTTTCGAGGATGTGAAGGTACTACTCAGAAGGTGGGTCGCGGACCTGAATGAGAGCATGGAGACTGTGGCTATCACCGAAGAAACTGAAGACAAATCAACCTGCATCGTTACTGAATGCATCTATGGGAAGGTCTTCAATGATTTGGATGCAGCGGATCTTGGATACCTCTTGCATTGTAGGCATGATTTCGCGGCCACACCTCATATTCATCCCAGACTGAAATTGAAACGGAAGAAGACCCTTATGCAGGGTCATGAGTGCTGTGACTTTGAGTACTACTGGGATGGCGATGCATAGTCAGAAGCTAGACCCATTCACCAGTTCTGCCGTGTCTTGCTTCCATAGGTTCAATACTAAAATCGATATTCTCCTTCTCGCAGAAGTTTAGGATACGAATCATGAGCTTGTAGTCCATCTCATATACGAGCTGCCCTGTAGCCGCAGAGCATTGAACTTCTATTGTATTCTCTTCTTCAGAGAGGATTTCTGCGGAAAACTCGTTTCCAAGAACCTCCATGCCAAGATGCAGTACGGCGTTTCTTATCTCAGCTGCACCCATAGAGAGCTGGTGACCAAAACGCGGTTTGAACGTATAGATACGGCGACTGAAAATCTCTGACATGAGTAGTCTACTCCTAATCACAAGCAGCACAGACATTTGTCACAGTGTCTCTTACTCCATCCACCTTCCGCAGAGTATCCACGACAAATTCACTAAGGGCTTCAGGTGTTTTGAAATTCCCTTTTATCAACAAGTCATAAGCACCATAGATAAGGTGTGCCTCTTCGACTTCATCAAACGCCCTTACTTTATCGAGTATCTCACGAGCCTTTGCAGACTCAATCTTAGCCATGATATACGCTACAATCATCGCCATCACCCAGAAGATATATCGACAGGCCTACTCTTATCCAAGTGGAACATAAATCTGCCCCTTTGGAATTGCCTTTGGCTCTTCTAATCTACGATATCTAGACCTTAGTTGAACCTGCCAGCTAAACCTCCAATGACATCAGTTATTCCAAGAACAGAGAAACTCGACCAGGAAGCGAGAATCGAGCCTTGTTCTGAGGGTCATAGTCTGCAGTTTCGACCTTGTGTACTGTAACCTTCAAGCCAAGCTCTTTGCTGATGTAGTCAGAAGAGTCCTTCAACACTGCCAACTCATCGCCTGCACTTGCGGAGTAATCCCATAAACCATTCTCCTTGGCAATTCGGTCAACTATGCTCTTCACTTCCTTGCCATATCTGCGGAACTCCTCCCTCGACATTAGGTGTTTCATGATGTCACCCACAATCATGGGCAAGTTGGCGTCACGAATGCTATTCATAGCTTCAAACATCCAGCCGGGAGCCACGTAGATATGCACTTCCTTGTGCTTCTTATCCTTCTTAAGCTTGAGAATCTCTCGTATATCACTGATTGTTGATTCAACAACCAAATGTGCCATCTCGGCTCCGGGATTGATCAGGGTTTTATCAGCCCTTGGCCAGTCGGCCAGAGATACATAGTCCTCATGCCCCATCTTTGACCAGTATTCTTCGCAAATATGAGGCGTCATTGGGGCCAGAATTCGAACCCATAGATCGCAGATGTATGCCATCGTAGACGCGCGTTCTTCTTTCACAACTTCAGATCTGTTCTGGTAGTGATTTATTACACGAATCATCTCGTGCATTGCAGTGATGGCATAATCACGTATTCGGAAGCTTTCCATGTATTCGGTACACTCCTGAACAATAGAATTGACTCGTGAGAGAACCCACTTTGTGATTTCGGAAGGTTTGTCCTTCTTGCGATAGGCTTTTGGTGTGAACTTCGAGTATTTCTTCATTACATCGCTGAATTGTCGCAAGCGATTCCTGACGGCGGGTACATCTCGTTCACGCCAGTCCATAAGACTGGCAGGCTCAGCAGCAGACACAACATAAGTTCTGAAGACGTCAGCCCCGTATTTTTCAGGTATCTCAACAAGTGGTATAGTATTTCCCTTGCTCTTTGACATCTTCCCGCCTTCCATGTTCATGTGTTCATTTAGACTGATACACTGAATCCAGTCCTTCTTTGGGAAGATTGCAACGTGATGGAAGATTGCAAAACTTAGATGGTTTGAGATATGCGAAGGTGCGGTGTGCCGCTGGTCGTTGGGATACCAGTATCTGAATTCATTGTGCATTGTCTTCAGTAATTCTTCAGGGATGCCGGTTTCTCCAGCGACATTCTTGGCAGCACCTTTGTTCAGAAAGACATAATCAAAGAAGCTCATCGTCAGCTGTTTCGGTTGAATCTTGTTCTTGGTCAAGTGATGAGCGATAGTATAGAACGCCATGTAGATGGTCGAGTCCGATAGGGACTCAATTATCCATTCTTCATCAAATGGCAACTTGGTTCCCACGCCACGTTTCCGGGCACACGGCCGCTGGGTCAGCCAGTTGAATGTCGATTCAAACAGATTCCTGAACAGGTCAGGAATTATGCTCATCTCATTCAGTGCTTCCCATGCATCGTCTTTCCAACCAGGACTCTCATAGTCCAGAAACCATTGGCCTGCGAATACGCCAACCTGTACCTCGGCACCACACTTGCAAACAACAGGCCGCTGATCGGGTTCGTAGAAGACGTCCACTCTGTTGATGGACCGCATCCATTCAATGACATCTTCTTTGACGTCCTTGATGGCACGCCCAGAGAATTGAGCGCAATTATCTTTCATCACGCCATCATAGAACTCCGCCTTGTAGATCTCCTGTGTTGCATCTTCAAGTTTCTCGGCTTCATTTTGCGACTTGATACTTCTGCTCTCCACTGCATCCTTTGCCGGAAACTTAGAATATCCTTTGATGTCAATCATACCAATAATCTCGATAGAACGAACAGCCTCTGGCGAGATACCATACTTCCCTAGTTCTGACGGGTCCTCCTGTATGTCACGAAGAGCGATGTAATCGAATGGAGCATGACCCGGAACTGAATAGACCACACCCGTCGCATTGTTAACGTCGACGAAGTTAGCAGGCAAAATAGGAATCTCGTGTGAATCATGAATTGCGCGGAAGGTCTTACCTATTATCTTGGAACCAGGGAAAGTCTCCAGTATCTTTACATCTTTGGCCTGAAGCCTTAGCTTATCACTTGCTGCTTTTGAAACAACCCACTTCTCGCCATCAACCTCCGCCCAGACATACTTCTTGTTGGGGTGAATCCACATATTAGTGACACCAAAAATCGTTTCGGGACGTAGCGTGGCCGCAACCAAGAACCCGTCCTCGAAGGGCCACTTTATAGAGGTGAATTCCTTCACTTTGGCAGAGGTCCCTTCCAATAAGTCATCCTCGCCAACGGGATTCTGATCCTTTGGACAATACAGCAACGGATAATTGCCCTGCTTCAGGTACCCCTTATCCATGAATTTGTGATACTGCCATGTGATGAATTCGTTGTAGATTGGATCACCCGTTGTGAAATGCCGTCTCCAATCGATCCCGTATCCAAGAGCATCAAAGTCTTGATGAATCACCTTTGCAAAGAAAGCAGCAGTCTTCCAAGCATCTGTGAATTTCGCTAGTTGAGCATCCACTTCTTTCTCGGTGTCAAAGTACAATCGTAGGTCTCTCTTGTACTGCTCAATGGCCACCTCGTCTCCCGCTTTTATCCTGTCAACCATCCCCTGAACAGGAGTTCCAGTCATATGAGATGCCATGGGAAACAGCACATTGAACCCGCGCATCCGTTTGTATCGGGCTAGTAAATCACCTACGGTATAGGTTCGACCATGACCGATATGCAAAGATCCATTGACATAAGGATAAGGAACGGTGAGGAAGAACTTCTTTCTCTTGGGATCTGGGTCAGCTTCAAAGACACAATCCTTCTTCCATTTCTTCTGCCACTTCTTTTCGATCTTTGCAAACTCGTTCATATCATGTAGCCTCGACTGCATTTGAAGTATTAAAGGAGCCAAAATCATTGTCCTCTATAAAGGAAACGCAAAAGCAGCATCTGTCAATAGACGAGAACGCAATCCATCCTGACTCACTCTACTGTTGCTGATGATGGAAGCACCTTATTAGAGCTTTGGACAAGAGTTGTTGACCAATACGGTGTGATGATTCCCATGAAATTTCACAAAGTGCAGATGGCAATTGTAGACATGGTAGATAAGGAGACCATGGCCTGGGACACTCAAAATGTGGATTTACTTCTCTCCATATTTCACCCCGACATGGTCTGGCCATGGCCTAAGGATGCACAGGCCCACGATCCGATGGACTGGGTTCTTGAGCTTGGCAGATTCGACTACGACCGTTGGAGAGAAGTCTACCAGAAATACTTCGACACGCACACACTTGTTTATAATCATAGGACTCTGCAGAAAGTAGTTACCTCAAATGAGGGTGATGGAGCCTTTGCGGTAGTTGACATTGACACGTTATGGCATGATTCTGACGGCAATGAAGACCATTGGAAAGGAAGAGTGTGCAAGGTCTATACCAAAGTTGGACTCCATGAGTGGAAGCTGATAATGCACACTGGTGTTCTAGATTATTGAGCATTGTCGAGGCAATCGGTTCAAAACTGATTCTTTTTCGAATCATACTCGCGTCCCATTTTGCTGTCATCTTCAAACAAAATGTTTGTGCATCCTCTAAACTGGCGTATCCCCTTATGGAAAACCGCTACTTCCTTTGCTAGGGAGATTGAAAGCAAAGAGCTGAAAAGGAACAAGTGCTCCAAAATGCCTGATTCTATGGCGTTCAAATGGGTGAGCAAAGAAAATCTCGAATATGTTGATGTGCACAACAATCTCCTTGGCTACGACGAAGTCTTAAGCCTCTTTGAGGAGATAGAAAGAGAGTTCGACGTTCTACGTTACTGCAATGGAAGAAACGTAGCAGGGAGATTTGTATTCCAAATACTCAGCCGCGAATTCATCATGGACCTGGCCCGAATTGTTAATTCTAAGCTCCATAAGGAGCATGTTCTTCTCGAAGTGATGGCAGGAGATGGTAGCCTCACTCGATTCCTAAAGCCGCAGATCAAGGCGGAAATGATTGCGACGGATTCTAGGAGAGACTCCCATGATATACCGTATCCAAAATGGATTGCCGAATGTGAGGCCCTTGATGCCATTGATAGGTTCAGGCCTAATGCCGTGTTGTTGTCTTGGGAACCTTTGCTGTCTTCGACTGGATTGACGATTTCTGAATCAGGAATCCCACTAATCTGGATTGGCGACCCTGAAAAATGTGCGCCATACTCCGGCATTCTTGATAGAAAGCACAAGAAACTCGGAAACCGATACGCATTGGGAAGATATGATAAGTTTGCAGAACGCGAGTTTCACTCTGATATCTATCTCTTCAATTGGCAATAGGTGCTTTTCTCGCCAGTGCCCTCGTCAAGTTTCACCAAATTCGAGTTAACAGAACACTACATAGCTGATTTCGCGGAGAGAAAATTGTGTTGGCGCTGATGGCAACTCTTAGAACCAACTCATTACTCTGGTTTCAATATGTATCGCGTCATGTATAATCCCAATGCATACAGGTTTCTCCACTTCATCGAAACCCTTGAAAGCGATAAGAAGCCAGAAAAGAGAGTTCTAGATTGCGGAGCTGGAGGATCTCGACCACCTCTCGCTCTCTTTCATTTGCTAGGCTATGAAACGCACGGAATAGATATTGCTGCAGCACAAGTGAAGAGAGCACAGGAGTTCTCAAGCAAACACGGTGTTGATCTCAATATTCGAATGGGTGATATGAGAGCCCTTGAATTTACAGATGAGCTATTCCCCTGTATCTACTCGCAGAATTCCATTTTTCATCTTACCAAGTCTGAAACAGGTAAGGCAATGAAGGAGATGAAGCGAGTACTCAGAAAAGGAGGGGTTCTCTACGTGAATTTCCTCTCTATAGAGGATCAAGGACACGGCGAAGGAAAGGAGGTGGGTCCAAGCGAGTGGGAGTCAATAGAACATGGTGAGGTCACAATCCACAGCTTTTACGAAGATAATGAGCCGGACATGTATTTCGAGGACTTGGAAGTATTGATGAAGGAGAAGAGAATCAGGGACTTTCGTATCTATAACTACAGAATAGTGACACTAGAATACATAGCGAGAAAACCTTGATGCAGTGTTTGTATCGGCGCGTGTTACACCTATTCATATTGCGATAATACTGAGTCATTGTATCACTCAGCAGAAGGTCTGGGCATGGTAAAAGCCACGGTAGAAGCGCTAGACATAGACCCCAAAACAGGAACAACATTGGGATTTTACACCTTTGGAGAAGATAGACCCAATATCTTGTTGGTATCAGGTATGAATGGATGGTCAGCGACGGATGTCTATGCAAACTACTTGATAATGAAGCATATGCGAGATGCATCACGGATAGACGGTTCGGTGACAATACTCCCTGTGGCAAGTCCTCTCGCTTTTCGTCTAGGGATGAAGGTTTCACCACTTGATTCAAAGAACATAGATACTGTGTTCCCAGGGAACGAACACGGTACAGCGACCGAAAGGACAGCTTGGGAGATATGGAGGAGAGTGGTGCAAGCTGACTATGTAATCCACCTCCAAACCGGCGAGCAATCATGTGTGAGCCATGTCACAGCGCTCCATAGGGACTACATTCACGTGAGAAATCTTGCATCACAAATTGCACTTCCGCTAGTAACTCAGTCCTCTGGAAAACGAGGCTCGTTGATTACCGAAGCCGCCCATGAGGGAATACCGGCCGTATGTGTCCAAATGAGGGGTGTTAGAAATGGGGTCGAACCTCAAGCAGCAGTAGAAGTACGAGAGGCAATTCTGAATTTCATGCTCATCAAAGATATGATGCCCGGCGAAGGAATTGAGGCGGCTAGCACCTTCACGGGAATAACAAGACAAGTCAATGTTGATTCGGAAGGTTTCTTTGTGCCCAGCGCCAGGCCAGGTGAAGAAGTCAGAAGCGGCGACGTGATTGGAAGCGTTCAGGACAAGGATGATGTGACTACACCCTATGATGGTATTGTTGTTTCAATGAGCCAAATGGTCTATGTGTTTGAAGGTGACATGATCTCGAGGATTGCGGCACCCCTGGTTGAACGCCCCAAACCGATGGATGATGATATTGACATAATCTCACAGCCAAGAAGGAAGTGGTAGCATGAGCAACGCCCCTGGTGGCAGTGAGTCGGAACGCTTAATGTGCATCAATGTGGGGGATTCCCGCTTAAGAGAGAGAGGTAAGCTTCTCTTGATTGGGAGCTGCATGAATAGCCGCTTTCCAAATATAGTAAATGAGTTCAAGTCGAAGAATGAGGGCACCGCTGTTCTCCATATCTGTTTGGAAGAAACCCATATGAATCAGGCGGGCTTCAAAATTGCCTCCATCATCCGATACTCAAAGCTCTCCGAGGTTAGTGTTCTCACCGTTGATGGAAGTCCTCACTGCGTACAGCTGCATTTCGTAATTGAAGACATTAAGAAGCATTTCACTCCAGAGATTGAAACAGCTCACTACGTGGTCGAAAAGGGCAAAGTTCTGCAGGTGTCTCCTGCTGCAGTCAAGCGCGCCAGGCACTTATCGAAAATGTCTGTCTAGGCTCGAATGCTGAGTTTTCACTGCCTTGATCGAGGGAGGAGAAATCCTGCATTCTTCTTGTATTCCAGATATTCATCGCCATAGTGAAGGATGAGTTTCTTCTCTTCGAAATATGCACCAATCATTGTGTATACCATGAGACTAATTGAAAAGACTGCAACTTCAGGAAAGGGATACAGCAGGGGGAGACTGATGAGGAGAATGATTGTTGCCAAATACAAGGGATGACGTATTTTTGAATAGATACCATCTGTGATGAGTTCTGGCATCCGGTCTGTCCTCATATCTGCGACAGTACTAACCGATATAACGCTTGACGCACGCATTGACAATGCAACACCTATAACTATCAAAGTGACAGCTGCGATAAGCTGTAGGGGACTATACGTTTCAAAGGCGTATAGAGGATAGAGCCAATCTTGAAAATTCATGGCAAGAAAGGCGACAAGCAGTGTTACTATGCTTGTTAAAGTAAAAATTCGGGAGTACCCTTTCTTTCCCCACTTGTCAATAATCTTGTTCTTCACTTTCATGGCAGAAATGCCACTGTGCTGCAATCCAAAGAGTGCAACTCCCAGAATGATTACTAGGTACTCTATCACTAAATCACCTTCTTCAAATGAAATGTACTTGTTTCTTTAACGATTCGGCAGAGGCACAACCGAAGGCCCTTGCATTAATTTTATAAGATACTGAGAACAATATTAACTATAGTTAATTTCAAGGGTGATAGAAATGGAGAAGAATCCTTTCACTGCAATTTTAATGTCTGAGGACACCATGGTCACTGTGAAAGAGGGTGACGAAGAGAAGCATATGGATGCCAAACGTGAGAAAATACGCTACATGGTTGGAGAAAGCCAGGAGAAGCGGTTCATCGATGGAGGAAAGGACGCTGTCCAGTCCCTTGAGGACAAGACCGTCTATCTTGTGCCATCAATTCACAGGCTTCCAGGAGACCCATTCCACTACGATGCAACCCTGGTGGAGAGAGTTGCAGGAAAGCACCAGCTTGAGGGAGCGACAAAATTACTTAATCGCCATCCCGCCTGCGATTCACATGATGTGATTGAAGTCACCTATGAGAGCCCAGGAGTAGAATGCTGCACTATGACAAAGGAAGAGGCAGATAATTCCCAAGTACCTCTTCAGTATGTAGCAGGTTACTTTCTAGGAAAGAAGAACGGGCTCTTGAAGGTTGCACTATCTAAGACCACAATTGAGGAATCCGGGAAGATATACTATGACAATATCCGGGTGATTCCAGAGGCAGTAATCAGGGAAATGAACTGCCTGGAATAAACATGGTACTTTGATGCTTACTCATGGCAACCACTGGTGAACACTCAAGAGTCCCAGTATAGCTGTACCCCACACAGCCCTAATTCAACACCTCCTGAGTGTTCACCTACCAGGGTTATTTAGGAGAAGTATTCTTTCGTGCAAGTCGGTGTTCGGAAACAGACGCTTTCCAGTTCATAGATGCTTAGACTTATATACGGAAATAATAGCGCCTCGGAATACTCCCTAATTGGGGGCCGGTTTTAACCACTGATTGGTAGCCACTATATTGTCGGCCACATCCCAATGGGGAAAGACAAGGTGAAACCCATGGCAAAGCCAGTTCGCTCCATGACTGAAAGAAAGAGAGGCATGAAAGCCTGTTCTATTTGTGGTGGCGATGAGTTCTACGAGGACTTGTCCCGCGGTGAGAGCATTTGTACATCATGTGGATGTGTAATTAGCGAGAGAATCATTGATAATGGCCCAGAATGGAGAGCCTTTACTTCTGAGGAGAGAGATGCTCGAGCTCGTACCGGATCACCCGCAACTCTTACAATGGCTGACAAAGGCCTTGCAACAACCATTGGATGGAGCGACAGAGATGCAAATGGTAGAGCAATTGCTGCAAGTTCGCGAGCGGCCATCTATCGAATGCGTAAATGGCAAATCCGAACTCTTGTTCATAGCTCTCAACATAGAAACCTCAGCATTGCCATGAGTGAGATGGACCGCCTTACCTCGCAGTTGGGAGTTCCTCATGAAACAAAGGAGACCTCTGCACTCATTTACAGAAAAGCCCTCTCAAAGAGACTGGTCAGAGGCCGAAGCATAGAGGGAATGGTTGCAGCTACGATTTATTTGTCATGTAGAATCCACAAAATACCAAGGCAGCTCGATGAGATTGTAACGGAAGCCCGAGTTAACAGAAAGGAGCTTGGTCAGTGCGTGCGATTGATTCTTCGCAATGTCGATGTCAAGGTCCCAATTCCTTCTGCAAACGACCTGATGCCAAGGATATCCGCAGACCTTGGATTGGATGGCAAAACTGTGCAGACGGCGATGGGAATAATCAATGATGCTAGGGAGAGAGGTATTACTGCAGGCAAAGATCCTGGTGGACTAGCGGCTGCAGCACTCTATATTGCAGGAATAATAACCAATGACCGTCGGACGCAGAGGGAAATTGCAGAGGCATCAAACGTAACAGAGGTCACAGTGAGAAATCGATACAAAGACCTCGCAAATAGCCTTCAAATAACAATTAAACCGTAGTAGAGGTAAGTCCTCTACTACTGCTCTTTGTGGCAACACCAGATTCTTTTTCAGAGTTACCGACCTTCATCAGCACCAATGAATCAATTCATCTTAGCGCTAAGTGGAATTCCGGCATCAGGCAAAACCAGACTGGCTAATGCAATTTGGGATTCGCTTTCAGATGAGACCCCTGTTGAAGTAGTTAGTACTGATGCTTGGAGAGATGAGGAATACTATTCCAGTTTCACCCCGGAATTGGAGAATAGGGTTAGGGCGGAAGCTCTGAGGAAAACAAAGGAATTGGTGCAGAATGGACTATCAGTGATTCATGATGACACAAACTACTACACCAGCATGCGGCATGAGCTCTATCAGCTTGCCGTTCAATTTGGTTGCGTGTTTGGGGTTGTCTACGTTTCCACACCCCTCTCCAAATCGAAGGAATGGAATGATGCACGAGAGACCCCAATCCCAATAGAGGTTGTTGAGCGAATTAGTGAACGAATGGATGTACCGGGATCAAAGTATGCATGGGATAGACCCATTGCGGTCGTCGACATGAATAGCGATAATCTAGTTGATGCAGCCAAAGAGATTGTTGAATTGCTTCGAAATCAAGAACCGCCTGTCATAGAAGCTGAAACAGAAGCAGAATTGAATGCGTACAATAAGTTAGACTCTGCTACTAGAAAGGTAGTGTCTGAGTTTCTGCGCGAGCATCCCTCTTACAGATTGGATCCAAGGGTGTCTAGCCTAAGAAGAGAACTTCTGAAAGAAGCACGGGCCCTGGGAATAAAAGTCCATGAAGCTGAACAGATACTAAAAGTTCGGCTTGGAATTCTTGCAGCTCGCGTATCCTAGAAACAATGGTAATGGCGGCCTTCTAAGAGAATCGAACTCTCATCGCTTGCACGATCATGGGTTTGAAGCCCACGGAGCCGGACCACCAGCTCTGTAGAAGGCCCTGAGTCTGGATTGGTCAATTTGAACATAAGCTTGAGGGTCTGTAACACGCTATAGATACCGTGCAATGACCTCGTGCGTTTCTTTTTTCCATTCAATCGATTTCTTTGCCAGCTCCGCAGCAACACTGGCCGGTGGAACTTCATCCCGAGGCAGAGATTCTATTTTTGAAAGCCATCCTGACGTGGATAGCGTAAGCGTGTGCAGGTCCTCACCCTCCGTCGCTTTGATCATCATTTCTCGGCCGTGAGCCAATTGAATGTAGACATCACCAAGAGGGGCTTTGTTTAGAATTTCAAAGATGAGACGGTCCCAGCAGGTCTTGGCCACAAGAGCACGACGGAGCCTTGCTCTTTCATCATCAGAAATGCTGGCGTATTTCTCCAAGTATGTCGTAAGACTGGATTCGATTGTCTTGAGGTAACTACCAAGAGCATCTCCGCTTCGTCCCCAGACTGTAATCTCAACGGAGCGCTGTGCTTCTTCCACCCAAATCCTCACATCATACTTTTCAGAATCAACATCAGCTGAAAACATAGCTTTGCCCTTGAAGATTTGGCTCTCAGCTTCGCTATACTCCGTTAGAAGTACCCCCGGCTTAGATGCTACAGCATACCATGCCAAACGGAACACTACTGAAGAATCAGCTATTTGATAGCTCAGGATACGACTGACTTCCGTCTTGTCACCGACTTCCTCCAATGGAAGACCTCCCTTCGGGCTTCCACGAGTTAACCTTTGACCTCCTTATAGAGTTTCGTAGTGGCTTTCTCAACGTCAATTTTCGTGGCTCCAATTGCCGAATTCATCACAATGTAGCTATGAGGGTAGTTGTCAATGCATGAACCGAATTCTCCTGCATCCACGGCTCTTGGACCAGTTACCCGGAGGTTATAGAGCCTGCCACCAATATCACGAACGTCCAAACCATCCATCGTCATAGCCAAAGCCACGGGATTCTCTACCTCAAGGATTCGTTGGTTTACGGCCTCTGCAATTTGAATCATCTTTGATTCGAGATAGGCCCTATTTGCCGCCTGCTCCTCCTGTAGGGATTTGTATCGCAAAACGCCAAGCGATAATAGTGAAACAAGGGTTTGTACCACAGGCGCTGCAGTTGCGCGTCCCGCATAGGTTTCCGAGATGGATTCTATTGCCTCATGGCTTGGAGAAACAACTATTGAGGCACCAACTGGAGTAAGAAAATTCTTGTCACTGCTCTGAACAATGGCATCAACTCGACCGGCATCTATGGCAGAGCTAATAGAACGCATCACTTTTGGAGACTGCACACCATATGCATTGTTTATGACAAAGGGGACTTCGGTTTCTTGACAAAGTCTGGCGATTTCCTTAACTGGATCTGACTCCCGGGGAGGGAAGAAAGTAGTCGTTGCGAGAACGGCAATTGATTTTTGCTTCTTGAGTAAATTCTCAAGGCTGGACAGGTCAGCCTGGACGGCGTCACCACCTAGAATTGTGGGAACGGCAATCTCATCCAATCCAGCCATTGCAATTCCACGCTTTGGCGATTCATGATCAATGCGCGGATAGAGGACGTGTCGTATACCCACTGTCCGTCTTAGGGAAGCTAGTATCAGTGCAATTGACATGCCAGTAGAAAGCGGAGTAATCAACCCACTCTTCACATTATTTAGCCCCAACTTCCTAATCGCATCCAATGCGATGCTGTCTGCTACTTGCTGCATTAGGGATGCGCCCGGTGCCTTCGGTTGGGGTGCTGCTAGGTGTCCGCTTCGTCCTATACCATGATTGAAGCCTCCAGAGAGCTTCCCAACAATGGGCGAGGAGATTCTAGCCTCACGTTCACCTACGCGGGCAGCTTCAGGATCCTTGTCAGTATCCATAGAGGATAATAGCTTGAGTAGTAGGTCCAGTTGCTCATCGGACAGAGAAACATCGGGAAAAGCTCGACGACTTAGAACATCCCTTATTGGAGCGAGTACCGCCTCAATTGTTACTCTTCCGCGTGCCGCTATATTTGGCGGCAGACTAGCTTTCAAGTATTCATCAGGGTCCAAATTTCACATCCTCCTTCACAAATCGCTCGTAAGTCACTTGCTCTGTTTCGGATACGGGTTCTTGGAACTCGATGCCAACAACGCCTCTTGTTCCGAAGGCATGTTTAATAATTCCCTTGACGCCATGTGCCGTATGCACTTGAGATCCCACAAGAGCCTCAGCAACTCTCTTGCTTGATGCCAAACCCTCGACAAGCACATCATCTTCTCGAAGACGGAGAACTCCTCCTGTTCGCTTCTTTCTCTTGTATAGAGATAGAACTTCAGGCACTTCGGTTACAACTCCTGCACCAATTATTCGCATCCTAGAAGGAGGAAGATCCGTTCTCATAAGAAGAACCTTCATTTCTTCTTCTACTGCAAGCGGCTTTTGGAAAAGAAGCGCTAAATCCAGCGTTTTGCTGTCTATCTCATCCAAAATCACGCGCGTATCCGTAGTCAACTCAAATGGAACGATCTCGGCAGTTGTGGTAGCCATTCCAACGGTTGCGCTCACGACCATTCTATTTGTAACTCGTTCCCGATAGAGCGAGTTCCTTTCCAACTTTGCAATCAGGGCTGACGACCGCAGAAGGCTGCCGGGATGGCAGAGGTAGTCGCCTCTGCTAATGTCGTTATGATTCAGCTCTGGGATATTAATTCCAACACGTTCGCCGGCACTTGACTCCTCTCTGGTTTCACCGAATGTTTGCAGCGAGCGGACTCGGCCAACCGTTCCTTGCGGCATTATTTGCAGTGAAGCTCCATTTCTAGTGGTTCCGCGCTGAATTGTTCCGGTTACAACAGTCCCATATCCCTTTATCGGAAATGCGTGGTCGATTGGCATAAGAAAAGAGCCAGTTGTGTTACGATTCCTAGGCCTGATAACCTTGAGCAACAATGCTTTCAATTGCTCAATTCCAGCCCCGTTCTTCGTTGAAACCTGAGCATATTCGACCTGCGTGAACCCAGCACTTTGCAGCACACCTGAAACTTGCTTTTGAATGTCTGTTATTTTGCCAGGACTAACCAAGTCTGACTTCGTGATAGCTACAACCACCGTATCTATTCCCAATGACCTAAGAACTACAACATGTTCTCCTGTCTGTATCTTTGGACCTTCGTCTGCAGCAACAACAAGAATTGCTAAATCAATAATGGTGGCACCTGCGACTACGCTTCTAATTAGGTCTGCATGTCCGGGAGCATCCACCAAAGTCACGAGATAATCGCCAAGAGTAAACATGGTGAACCCCAGGTCAATTGTTATCCCCCGCTGTCGTGCTTGGGGATGTTTGTCTAATCCTGCTGTAGATACCTTTTCGCTCAGAGCTTTGGCTAGAGCAGTTTTCCCGTGATCAATGTGTCCAACAAGGCCAATATTGACAGGAACTAGTTCCTTCATGATGCTGCTCCTCTCACGTTAACTGTACACTCGCATAAAACCTTGGCTAAAGAAAGAATTCGGTTATTGCTATTAACCGCATGGCCGGAAGCGAAAAAAAGGGAGATGAATCGGGCGGTTTATTGGGAGGGGTGCTGAACAGACTCCCATGGTGTCCAGGTCTCTAGAAAAGATGGTACTAATAGCTTTGGGACTCACAACAGTGGTCATTGTCGGCGTTCCGGCGCTTATGTTCGCAATTAACACGCTGGAGAATGTCACAGAGCTTGAGAGAGCGGACGCCTTCGCAGCCAGACTGCTTAACGAAACTCGACTTGTTGACACAGGAGCGGCTAATAACACAGCATTCACAACAACGATCCCGAATTACGTCACAGTATCAGCCAACGGAAATATACTGACTATTGATTTTGATAGGGAAGGAGTTCAGGCAGTTCAGTGG
This sequence comes from Candidatus Thorarchaeota archaeon, assembly GCA_011365025.1. The sequence continues at coordinate 20,213 of RDOF01000015.1, read as the reverse complement.
AGCGATACATTCCTGCATCCAGTGAGCCTTCTGGGCGATATTACCGATGGGCAATATTCCATAACGATTCGTCTAGTCGGAGGCGTCATTGAGGTCCTGTTTGTCTTGATTTGAAATTGGTCTGGCGTGTTAACATTTCGATGAGGCAATCGCTGTTCAACGCAATGTTTTTAATGCTGGCCCAAGTTCCGCGCCAATATCGCCCTTGCCGAGGACAAAATGTCATGGCCGAAGATAAGGAACTGGCAGAAGAGCTCGAAGCTGAAGAAGCAGAGGATGTGGAAGAGAAAGAGGCACCCTCTGAGGAACTTCAGGAGAAAGGAGCGAAGAAGCCGTCTCTTGGGAGAGCCAGAATCAAGAATCCTATAGGACTCATTTTCAATCTGCGTATGCTACGCAGAGTGGTCCAGATTCTCTTTCTGTTGGGAATAAATGCCTACATCTTCGCCGCATGGGCAGGAGGCGAACAGATTGTGGCTTTCTGGCAAGCTTTCCGCGATATTCTTCCAACGCTCCCGATTATAGCTCCTCTTGAGGGCACTGTGGCAGTCTTGGCAGGGTCCTTTGACACTCTTCAACGTGAGTTTACGGCCGGGATATTTCCATTCTTCACCATCGGTGCCATGATTATTATTCTGACTATAGTAGGCAGAGCAGGATGTGGATGGATTTGCCCAATTGGAACGATTCAGGACTTTGCTACTCTGCCAAAGAGAGAGAAGGCGCAAGTTTCACCAAAAACTGAAACAGATGCTCGAAAATTCAAAGTATATGTCTTTGTCCTTGTGATGTTTTTTGCCCTATGGGTTGGGTATAGTCGGATACTTGGTACTGCAGACACACTGACAACCCTGCTTGGACCGTTCGCCAATGCAGCCTTTTCTCCAATCAACCCCGCATACATCATTTTTGTCGTGCTGCCGCCTCTGCCATGGCCAACGGATATCACCACGCTATGGTATTTCACACAGTGGGGATGGGCATTCGCGCAGCTACTCCTTGTCGTGCTTATGGCTGTGATTGCTTTCTGGTATCCACGTTGGTTCTGCAGATGGATATGCCCAGCAGGGTGGCTGTATAGTGTGTTCTCACGTGACGCATTGATTGGAATAGGGAGAAATCCAGCAAGATGTACACCTGATGTGTGCAATGTATGTGAAACTGTCTGTCCAATGAACATTCGAATCAGGAGATATCCGTATCAGCACATGCACTCTCCGGATTGCATTATGTGCTTGGAGTGCAAGAGCCACTGTCCAAACAATGCGATTGAGATTAGATTCTCTTAAATCCCCTCAAGCACCATCAAATTCTGCTGGCATGCTCGAAGCCATCTCTGACCCGGGCGAACATCTGCATCAGTTTGAGCCCAAACTCCGTAATCTTTGCACCGCCCCCACCTGAAGGACCACCCTTAAAGGTTTCAAGTATCTTGACATCAAGGGTCAGCTCTATTTTACGAATAACCCCCCACGCATATCGGTAAGACATTCCCGTTGATTCCGTGACTCCTGTGAGAGTGCCCTTCTGAAGAACATGATTCATGATTGCATATGCGCCGGGACCGAAGACATACTCGCCTTCATACTCAAGCCAAAGCTTGTAGTTCGGCTCCAGCTTGGCAAATGCCGCATCTTCTTTGGTCATTAATAGCAGCTCCAAGAGAGGAATCAGACAACTTGTTGGTCTCTCGTCTCAAAGCTCAAGGGCCCCATCGCATTCTCTCGCCTTTCGTATCCTTCTTGTATGCCTTCTTCACTAGTTTCCAGTGGTCAGCACACAGGTAGGTCTTTCGAGAGCGTGCATCTTTCAGCTTAAGGCCTGTTTTTGAAACGCTTTCCACAATGCGTACAGTTGCAAATGACCTCTTTGATTCGTTGTTGCAGCCGGCAATACTGCATACTTTATTGGACGACGACAAATTCCTCACTAATAGTCAACTCTGGATGTCAGCATTATAACTATGACGGCCCGCGTTGGCAATCAAATTTTCACCGCGGGGTCAGGATTGGCCCCTTGGAGTAATCAAACATCATCCGCTCCTCGGAGCCCAGACGTAGTCTCAGCTCCTTGGTGCCATTGACCATTCCTATTTCAACTGCCGTTACGCCATGTGCCTCTGCAATCTTCAGTACTCTGTTCATTTGCTTCCTTGTCGTAGAAACGAGAAATCCCAAGGACAAGAACATTCTAAGCCAGTCTTCCATTGGCACATCTTCCGGCTTGTGTTGCTCAATGGCATCTAAGTAGATTATTCCGCCCATCTCTGAATACTCCAGGAGCATACCGGCAGTACCAATAATCCCCGCCACTGATACATCCTTTGCTGCCCGGAGCAGATGTCCTCGAGCCAAGTCATTCATCACAGAAAGCCGCTGCACCAAAGTCGCTGATTCTCGGCCTGTGACTGAGTCCCATCCAAGTTGGTAGCTTGACCCCCTTTGACCCTCCCGATCAAATAGCAGGACAAGAATATCATTAACTTGAGCGCCACCTGCAGTCAATAAGTTGGCCCTTTGAACCGTTCCCGTGGCGGAGCCTACAACGAAGGTTGAAGATGCCAGGGGATTTGTGTGTCCACGCACTATTGGCACCTGAAACGCATTAGAGCCATCTATCAACCCTAGAAGAAGCTGATCACCAATGGTCCTATCCGAGTAGGAGAGGGCCACTGCAAAAGAAGTGGGGACACCACCGGCAGCATAGATGTCCATTACGTTTGCCAATACGGCGTTGAATCCGGCCGCTCGAGGGTGTTTGAGACAGAGCTCCTCAACAATTGCATCAGTTGTGAGTAGAATCACCTCATTGCTCTCTGTCCCAATTGCAGCCGAGTCCTCACCCAACCCATGTGCATGATCACCACGGAAAGACTCGAGTCGCAGCTTCCCAATAATTGAAGGAAGAACATACTTCCTAGTTATGCCATCGAAATCAAGAAGAGTAGCCACGATATCTTCCAGGCGGCTCAAGAGTAGTCACCAAGCACATCCATGATGCCTAAGGCGCGGACAGAAAACCTAGAGCATAGGCGGTCTGACCAAGGATTATTCCGATGCCAAGCAACGTTAGACCCACCATCAAGTAAATGAGAGCCCGCATTTCAGGACGGATTTCTTCGAACAATTTTGCTCACCTAGCTCAATATGGCGTGACCTACGTGATACTTATAGACATTGCGGGGCGTTGATCCCGTATCATCAGGCTGATTATGTGGTCAACCTTCAAGTTCTCTTACAAATTTCTTCGGAATACCCTTATCCATATCGAATTCAGCATCATCGAAGGACCTGCTAGATCCAGTCTGTGCAGTTGCTTTCACTGGCAAGTCCTTGCATTTTCCGCTTTCAGTCATTTTCCTTGCAGTGCAAATCCCAAACTTGCACCAAGGTCCGTCACACATGTCATCTACCCAGCTGCACCAAATCACCTTCTGTTTGCCTTTGCGTGTGACTTGATATGCAGAGGGTTTTCTGTCGCACCTAAACTTGTTACAAAAAGGGGTACATTCTTGGAGAGCCGTGGACATTTCCATTCACTCCATTTACATCGTATTATGCAAATCACCTTTTTTTGGCATTTGCCAATATTTCATCGAGCATCCTACCACAGACATCAAGAGTTCGTATTGCTCGGTCATTCTCTGCTCTGGCCTTGTCATATGCGGTGGGTGACAAATCGCCAATCTTGTATCTGGCTTCAAGTCGACTTCCCTCCTTCAACAGAGTTCGTCGCAATCCGCCGATTCCCTTTAGCCAGCGATCGGCGTCCTTGATCGCGCTCTTCAGCTCCTTCTCAAGTGCCTTAATTCCGGCCTGTAGCTGCGACCGCTGTTCCTTGTAGACTGCTGAATCTATCGAACCCTGCACACCTTCAAGCTTCTCAAGTTTGGATTCTTGCTCTTGTAGGTTGGTGAGAATAACCTCTACAGGGAGCCTTCGTCCGAATCTTGCCAGCTCCTCTCGTCGCTTCTTTGTGGTTTCAAATGACTTCCTAAGCTCATTTGCACGACTCGTAAGAACAGACTTGTCTGCCTCCTTGAGCTGAAGAGCTTGACGCGTTGCGCCAATTTGCTCGATGAGCTGATCAAGCTCCTCATCGATTATTTCCAGCTCTGCACGGGAAAACAGACTAGCGGAGGCCAAGGAGTCCATGCCACTGATTGTAAGTGAAAACCGTGGGATTTCTCCTTTCTTCATATCAGGATGAGATTGAGATAGCGGAGTCTCGGAGTCTGAGTCCGTGATGGAGTCTGTTTCAACCTGTGGAAGAGGGAGTCCGCAGGAATTGCAGAATCGCCCCACAGGCACTTCATTGCCACAAGATGGACATACAATCAACCTTCCAGGCATGAGAATCCTCAATCCTAGACAATGATTCGATGCAAAACCATACTATCACTATTTCAAGATGCACCTGCAAAACTCAGGACAGAGAGCCCAGACGTGCTGCGGCAGCATCTAGTTTCCCTTTTGTATTCACAATGGATTCTGCGCCATAGGTAGGAAGTACCTTGAGTTCCTCAATCAAGAGCGCCGTGGCACGGGGAGCATCTATCTCCTTCTTGTCAAGAGAACCGTCTGGAAAGGTCAAGGATGCTTCTACCCACTTCTGCTTGGTATCATCGGCTGGAAACAGGCAGTAGATATAGTCATCATTACTACAAATGAAAGAGGGAGTGTTCTCCCAAGCCTGCGCCAACAATGCGCCGAAGGTCTTTGCATTCTCTGCTTTGTCTGTCATTCGGAAACCACCCTCGTGGGCTCGATGAAACTGTGAAATCGAGAGCGCAGGCCCTTATTTGTATTTCTCATGTAGGACCTAGGGTCGGTGCCAAACAAAACTATAGTAGGCGATTTCTCCGTTTTCTTTCACGGTCGCAATGATGAATTTCTTGCGCACGCTGGTGGCCAGTCGACCTGCGCGTACAATGTCCAGCGGGGCAACCCCTTTCTTTTGAGCAATGACATGAACAAGGAACGGGGCGTGGTCTAGTCCAGGACCTCGTTCGTAGACAGCGAAATCCGTGCCAAATTTGAGGCCTGGACGGACAATGTATCCGAGGTTTCTTAGTTCTGAGTAGACATAGAATTGATCTTGGAAACCATCGGTCACTTCCATGCCCAGCTCAACTATCGCCTTTACCGAGAGAAGGCGGTCTTTGGAGGGTTCTTTCACTCGGACTCTTTTCTTCTCTGACAAGTATGCGCATTCAAGTAAGGATAGTTCAAGAGGTTTATCGAAATCCGCAGACTTCGGTTTTCTTATTCCAACGGGCTGGCCAAAGTAACCGTCTGCATAGAGCTTCATAGCGCCTTCGTTGTCCCATACCACCGCTCTATTGCCTACAAGTTCAGCAGTCGTTGGTTTTTCTGACAAGGATTCCACCGGTGATCAAATGTTTAACGTCAGCGATAAACCTCTAATCACATTTGCCGCATCCTCGCTGAAGTTGGAGATTTCCTCCATCATGTTGATGAAATCGCGAAAGCGAAGAAGCGTAGAAATCTTGATGTCAAGTGAATACAGGATCGACACAATGTCTCTTTGAATGGTATCGATTTGCTTCTCCAACCTGCAAATCTCGTCTGCCTTCTTTATGGATTCCTCAATATTCAGACTAAGAAATCGTACGGCCTCTCTTTGTTCTGTGATTTGATCGCTGAAGAGCTCAAAGAACTTGTTGAGTTTCTCCTTAATTTCGCCATCAGGATTCCAGGATGGAATTACTGCGGCGAGGTGATAGAGAGCAATTTCAGCACCATCAAGCAGTTTATCGTTATAGTGCACAAGCCTGAGGAGGTCTTCTCTTTGTATTAGAGAATTGGCTTTGGAGAGTTCATTTAGAATCGCCCGCTTCAGCTCATCAGCCTTTTCTTCGAGTTGTGTTATTTTTTCTAGGCTTTCGGGGTCAACGTTCTTGCCCTCATCAAGCCAATCGATGATTGCGCCTTGCACCATCTTGTTGGCTGAGAGGGCTGCACGCATATGGTCTTCAATCATTTTAGTTATGTTGCCTAGCTCAGAGCTCATGTATCTACCATTGTCAATAACCATTCTTGTGCACTCCATCATTGGAATAGGTGATTCGCCTCGTGTTAGCCTTTTTATGTCTTCGGTACCCAGCCGAGTCGAGCGAAATCAATCATGGAACCTTGGCACATCATTGTAGCATTAATTCAAGGCCTTGTTGAATGGCTTCCCATCAGTAGCGAAGGCCAAACTGTCCTATTTGTGTACAATATTGGCGCCGTGCCTCTATCGGAGATGATCACCTTGGTAGTATGGCTTCATCTAGGAACGGCATTGGCCGTTGTCGCACGGTATCCAGGAACAATTCTGGAACTGCTAACTCTGAAAGACAGGCAACTCCTCAAATGGTTGATTGTTGCTACAATAGGCACCGCGTTTACAGCCATCCCGTTCTATATCTACCTCAAAACGGCACTAACAGCAGCTCTAGGAGAGATGCTGAATGCTGTTGTGGGAGTGTTACTTCTGTTGACTGCAATTGTGTTATACGTACCAACTAGACAGAGTTCGGAGGCGTCAGAGCCGACCACAAGGGACCCCAATCACCGCATTGCATTCATTACGGGCCTAGTTCAAGGAGTATCCGTTCTTCCCGGTTTGAGTAGGTCTGGAGTAACGGTGTCGGCACTTCTAATGCAAAGAGTCGAAAAGGAGAAGGCGCTTCGATTCAGTTTCCTTATGAGTGTTCCAGCTGTCTTAGGAATACTCGCGGTAGAGATACTGTGGGGAGATGCTGCGTTGCCTTCAATTCAATTCGCAGACCTTTTCATGATGGAGGCCATTGTTTTTGTCGTAGGTTTTGCTTCAATCGGACTTCTTCTTAGACTTGCACGAAGCGTATCTTTTTGGAAGCTTTGTCTAGTACTTGGACTGATAGCTATTGCCTTTGGATTGCCTGCGCTATTCTAGTCGCACAGACCGTTTCTGAAACATCATTGCAATTGGGGCATTTGCCTTTCTCCACTCTGCAAGCTTGCCTTCATAATTCAGTGGTACTGGATGACGACCATGATTTCCAATTACAATAAAGAGCGTGCCAGGTCTAGCCTGCTTGAGAAGCACTTTCACCCAATTGTCTGTTCTTCGTACTATCTTTTCGAGAAGGGTCTTAGGTGGAGTTCTGTGACCGTATTGGGCATAGAGACTCTCGAAATCAAGGAAATGCAGATAGAGCAGCTCTGTGCGTGCGATGTGTTTTGTTGATTCGACATAGGTTTGCATATCATCACGTTTGTTGACCGTGTAGGCAGGATCAAAGCCGAAGTTCAGCATATCATCCTCTCTACATATCACCTGAATCGACTTCCCAAAATTCCGCGCGTGTTCTATGAGGTGAAATGATTGAGATGGCCCTCGCATAATCTTTGAAATAAGCGGGATAGCATAGGGGTCATCGGTCTCAATCAGTGCAAGTGCTTCCATGTTCTTAATGAGTGCCTCTGGCTTGTAGACAACTGCCTCGAACAACCCAAAATTGTCAATGACTATAATAACCAATCCACCAGGTTTGAACTTTGCGAGGATATCGGAATTTGCTGGCGGCATCCCTTCGGGGATTTCCATTCCCATTAAGTTTAGAATTGTAGAGGGAAATTCTGCTGCTGTTGTTCTAACCTGAGGAAACGACACTAAGAGACCTCACAGAGGTTTTAATTCAATCCTTTCTTTTATGGGATTTCTGTATCTACTGCGGAGCGCGAAGAGTTTGTGCTTATACTTATTCATGATGCCCTCAAGTAATGATGTCTGATGGAAGCATTAATAGACGTAAAAACGCAGTGCCGCATGTGGACATGCCATGACAATAAGAGACATCGTGTATAATGAGAATATCAAGTTCATACTCTCCGGCGGAAAGGGAGGCGTAGGAAAGACCAGTACCGCTGGTGCATTGGCTCTTCTCTCCGCCAAGCATGGATTAAGAACACTCGTTTTGTCAACTGACCCTGCACATAGTCTTAGTGATAGCTTCAACCAAGATCTCTCAGGAGGAGAGATAATACCCATTCAAGGAGTAGACAACTTATGGGGGATGGAGATTAGCTCTGAAAAGGGAATGCAAGATTTCCAGAGCGCTATGGGTGGAGGAGGAATGGAGATGGAAATGGCATCCCAGCTTCTTGGAGATGTAGGAGACATGACACCTCCGGGGTCAGAAGAAGCAATGGCCTTCGGAAAGATACTGGAGTTTCTTGATGACATATCGTATGATAGGGTCATTTTTGACACTGCACCTACTGGTCACACCCTGAAACTTCTAGAATTGCCTGAACTACTGGATAGTTGGCTTGGCAGAATTATAACAATGCGACAAAGATTGAGTTCCACTCTTGCTGGGATTAGAGCGATGTTTGGCGGCGGGGAACAGGAGGAAACCGCTTGGCAGATGTTACAGCACACTAAGGACAAGATAGAATCGGCAAAGCTCGAGTTGCAGGACCAAGAAAAGACCCAATTTGTTATTGTGATGATTCCAGAAGCAATGGCAGTATTCGAAACCCAGCGCCTTTTGTCAAGTCTCAACACTTGGAAAATACCAATGAACAATATAGTCATAAACCAGCTAATCCCAGAAAACCCAGCCTGCAAATTCTGTAGCTCTAGAAGAGATATGCAGCAAAGGAACTTGACGGACATCCATGATCTCTACCGAGACGTCGACCTCATTGAAGTCCCGCTCTTTGATACTGAGATACGAGGACTTGATGGTTTAGAGAATCTTGCCCAAATTCTAATTGGAGAGCATGAGTAATGCGATATATCTGGAAGAGAAGGCTGATAGCGCTATTCTTTGTGTTTCTATTCCTGGCGTCAATTGTCGCAACGCTATCGCAAATTTATAGACCATAGGCATTGCTGAATCCGGGTAACCTAGATTCCCTTCACGCGCTTCACAACGGGAGGTCGAATCTTGTACAGAATTCTTCCTCCACAATAGGGACACTTCACGCCAGGAAGTGTCTTCAGGCCTTCAGGAGTGACTTCTCTTGAACAGGTGTGACACACATAAACCATTGAATCACCACATAGGCCGACAATTATCTTCGACCATTCAATCAGAATCGCAAGATTTGAGTTTATGAAGCTTTTCTTATAGTGTACGAAGCTTCTTCCTGCATTACTTGATGACCTCGGCTTCGAGTAATCCAGGACTCAAAACTCTATTTACTTTCAAAGTTAAAACTGACCCTGAGGAGAATCCTCCTCGCACGGTCATTATTGGTCCTTCTCCCAGGGGATAGACCATCGTATAGCCGTGCCGGCTCCATGAGGGCTCTGCAGCAACTCCGCGGAGGGTTTTTCCTATGTAGCCGTCTTTCTTGCTCCGATTGATGCGTGCTGCTGCCCTTCTGAGGGGTTCACTCAAAGGATCATTCTGCAAGGGGGCGGGAAAATCTGAAAATGCAGATGCAGGAAGAGGCCTGAAGCCGTAGAGAATGATTCGCTCGGCACCCGTTTCACTGATCTCATCCATCAAACTAATAGATGCTTGAACTGATTCTATAGTTTCTCCTGGCAGGCCATAGATGAAGTAGACATAGGGGTGCATACTGTACCTCTCAGCAATTCTAACCGCCTTGAGGACATCGTTTACGGTCCCACACTTCCCTATTTGCGTCATATGCAGGTCTGAGCCGGTCTCAAGCCCTATGTTCGGAGAAACCGAAGAGAGTGTTCTTGATAGCATGCTTGCGACTTCTTCCGTGAAGAGACATGCCTTCATATTCTCAATTGAGATGTGGACGTTTCCAGCCCTCACCAGGGCGATTTCATTTAGCCCGGTAAGAAGGGCTTCTATTGCATCATTGTTTGCGGGCGGTGCGCAAGGATTGGTCGTCGGAGGGGAGCCTCGATGATAGTCCAGAAAATCAGGTGCTTCAAGGATAATTCTATGAACCCCGAGGGATATCAGATCTTCAACCTCTTTCGTGATGGATTCTATGGAACGACTTCTTGGAGGGCCCCAAGTGTTTGGCACACTGCAGAAGCCACAGCCCGGAGGAATGTTCTCTGGACATTCCAACCGATCGCTCATGTCAGAGGACTTGCAGTTGCCACAGTCAGTACACCCCCTACCATCGGGAAGAGGAATTGTTGGCCTACCAAAATTCGAACACCCCCGTAGAACTTCCACGTACACTCTGGCTGCTTGATAATCGCTATAGTCGACAATTCTGCCTGTTGAAGCATTGTAACTACTCGACCATTGCTCGGGAGTGATGAGCTTACGTGGAGGAGTAAGGTGGCAAGTGCCATTCTCGAGATACGCGAGCCCCTCTATCGCTGAGAGGTCGATTCTCTCCGTAAGATAGTGCTGCTCTAGAAGATGTTCAAGAGTCACTTCGCCCTCACCAATGACCAAGAGGTCCGGTTTCAGAGCCTTCAGCACATCCTCGGGATTGAATGCAATGGGACCGCCTATAATCATTCGTCCACGAGGTCGTTCACGCTTCCAGAGCTTTGTAAGTTGTGTGACTGCAGGAATGTCCATTGACATGGCACTGACTGCAATGTGATCATATGCCTTAAGCCGCCTTGGGGAGAGGATGATGTCCTCGATTCTCTGGATTCGACAATGCAGATCCTGCCGTTCCAAGGCTCCTGCAATTGCGCGTGGACCGCAGCCTATGGAATCACGTGAACTTGTGCGTCTTCCAGCACCTGCGCTGAGGGCATCTATAATTAGAACTCGATCAGACATTCTATCTGTCGGATAACCTTCTTCCTTCTATATTCTTGCACATAGGCTTGAAAAACTACAGCTTCATAGAACTTATATAAAGCAAAAACCAAATCTGTGCGAGCATTAAGCTGAAACCAAATAATCAGGAGTAAATTATTGCGTGAGCGATGAAGGTGGAATATGCCCAAACTGTGGCCTTCCTACGGACCTATGCGTTTGCGAAACCATAGCTCAAGAAGAAGCCCGCATTACTGTGTCTGTTGAACGAAGAAAGTGGGGCCGACTCACGACTATTGTTGAAGGGTTTGATAAGAATATAGATCTTTCAGACCTAGCTACGAAACTCAAGGGCAAACTTGCCTGTGGAGGAGCTGCAAAGCATGGTCATGTCGAGCTTCAGGGAGACCATAGAGGGACTATAACGGAAGTACTATCCAAGCTTGGATTTCCGGAAGAAATGGTTCAAATCGATTGGTCCTTTGTTCAAGGCCGGAGATAAATCCGCGCACCTGAACTAAGTCGACTGCTTGCAGCCCATGGAATGGAAGACGTAAGATAGAAGGAATTAGGCTAAGGACATAGTATCAATTCCAAGCTTGCGCACAATTTCCTTGTACCTGTTCCTCACGGTAACCTCTGTTACCCTTGCCACTTCGGCAATCTCGCGTTGGGTTCTGCGTTCGTCCATCATTATTGAGGCAACATAGATTGCAGCTGCGGCTAAACCAAGAGGGTCCCTTCCAATTGTAAGGCCCATGTCCCTGCTCCTCTCAAGAATCTCAACCGTTCGTAGTTGAACAGGGCTCGATAGCTCAAGTTGAGAGGCAAATCTGGAGATGTAATCAATGGGGTTGCTGAGCGGAATTCGTACATTAAGGCTTCTCAGAAGGAGTCGATAACATTGACCAAGTTTCTTCTTATCAATGCGCGAGGCATCAGCCACCTCATCCAATGGGCGGGGCTTCTGTCGTATTCTACATGCTGCATAGAGAGTGGCCGCAACCATCGCCTCTATAGATCTACCTCGAACCAGCTTCTTCTGAATGGATTTCCTATATAGCAGAGCGGCCAGCTCTCGGATTGGCTGTGGTATTCCCAGCTGTGAGGCCAAGCGCTCCAATTCAGACAATGCTTGAGCAAGATTCCGGTCCATTGAGCTGTGAACACGGCTTCGAATCTGCCATTTCCGAAGTCGGTAAATCTCGGACCGTCTCGTAGGGGTGAGCTTCCTTCCACTGATATCTCGATCACGCCAATCAATAACTGTTGAGAGACCCTTGTCATGCACGGTATATCTCATTGGTGCACCGACTCTGCTTCGAGAATCTGCTTCCTCAGAACTGAAGGCTCTCCACTCGGCACCAGTATCAATCCTGTGGTCAGATAATACAAGACCGCATCCACCACACACTCGCTCTCCACGAGTCAGGTCTTCAACGACTGATGAAGAACCGCACTCTGGACAGGACTGTGCATCTGATTCTGGCTTGTGAAGACTACTCCTCTCTGGAGCGTCGCCTCGCACCGGTTCCACATTAGCTCCTCCGTCGATATCTGACCGGTAGATACTGCCGGCTGTCGATGGTGGATCATTGATATAGAAGACAGTCTCCCGGGACCACAACACATACAAAAGCGAAAACACGCTTTTAATTGTATGGACTCCTTAAATTTCCTTTAATTGTTAAAGTAAAGGATAGTCCAGTGTCTAGGTCGTACGCTCAAATCCGTCTTCGGTTACAATCACTGTATGTTCTGCTTGCGAAACAAACTGTTCCTCTTCTTCTGCTAGAATGTGATGTGCAACAAGAGCGCCGTTCTTTTGTAACTCCCGAATCGCGAGTTCTAGGTCAGCCCGTCTAAGCTGTTTCGCCATCCATCTTTTTGCGAACGGAAACTCCTTGTAGTCTCGTCTAGCAATTGATAGGAATTGCTTCGTTCCCTTGAATCGGACCGGCACACGTACTGGAAGCAGTTGGAAAATCAGGGGGTCTGGAAGATCAGAAACATTTCCTGAACCAGTACTGGCAAAGGTTTCTACGGCATAGACCTCACCCTCCTCTACCAAAACTTCGGCCTTTCCGGACACGCATGGAACCTGCTTTTCGGCATGGAGCTCGTATTCTTTGAGCTGGTGTCCGGTGAGCTGCTTGATGGGTTCAAAGCCAGCGCTTTTTATCGTATCCTCAATCAATGCACCGATGGTGTTCAGCTTCGCCCCAGGACGCATCATCTCAATGGCGATCTTCGTTGCATCCTCGGAAGCCTTGACAAGCTTCTCATGCTCCCGATTCAAAGCTATTGTAAATGCGCTATCTGAAATGCACCCATCTATATGTCCACCACAGTCAACAGTGACTAGGTCACCTTCCTGAATTACCGTTTCGTCATCAAGTGGAGATGTGTAGTGTGCAGCGATATTGTTAATGGCAATATTGCATGGAAAAGAGATGCCCGTGGCATTCTCGGATATATGTTTCTCGACGGCTTCCACAATGTCTAAGAGCTTTGTGCCGGGTTTGACCATAGGACGGGCAATATCGAGGGCTTCTTTTGCAACCGCTCCTGCCTTACGCCACTTGTCCCAATTATCTTCATCATCCTCTTCCTGAGGTTCATCCTTTGTGGGTTTTTCCTCTGCCATTGTAATCACCTAGAGCTGCAATCCGTAATGCCTTGCGAAGTTCATAAAAGAGTGACGGAGAGGATGCAGTTACAGGATGTTCTCTATTCGTCTAGCAATCCTCGTCATCATGAAAAACATATAGCCAATATTGGCACGCTTGCTTGTTAATACAGCAAGGAGAGCGTCTTCTCCTGCATCACAGATTATAATGTAGCCAGTCTCGCCCTCAACGAGCATTCTCACGAAGGCACCACGTTTGAGCTGCTTGAATACTTTCCGAGTAGCAGTTTCGATTTGAGTAGAGCGACCTGCTATCACGTCCTCTTCAGGAATGACTGATGTGTCCTGGTCAGGAGGAAAGTGGGTGCAGATAGGTAGTCCCTGAGACCTCGAAATGATAATACTAGCCTGTACGTTATTCTGGGAGGCACGGCTGAGGTCTTCAAGTAGTTCTGTGAGCATTTCTGTCTTCGAGGACATCTGAGGATAAACCTCCCTATGGGCCACTTCGCTCAAAAAGGCCCCTCAAGTATTTAAACATGACCAGTTTGGACACCACCCTATTTAGACCTTCTTCGCTCCAGCTGCCTTCAAAGCTTCAATGATTTTCTTCAATCCGGCACCCTTGTCCTTCTGAACATGCTCTTCAATGTAAGTTCCTTGAACAATTATGGACGCGCCTGATTCAACCCCTTGCACGACTGATTTGACATCGTTGAATCCTCCTCCGGCAATGATTGGAATGTCGCAATACTGAGAAACCATTGATATTGTTTCAGGAGGCACACCACCGCCTTCTGCACCACTCCCTGCTTCCAGATAGACGAGCTTGAAGCCAAGCAATTCAGCTGCTAGGGCGTACATCAGGACTAGTTTCGGCTTATCACGCGGAAAGCACTCCGCTCGACCGACCCAGGCAGCTGTTTTACCCGGTTGAATGAGCAAGTAGGCCATTGGAATTGACTCAATGCCAGAGAGTTTCACTCGAGCAGCAGCTAGAGCCTGTGCACCTACAATGTAGTAGGGATTGTTGCTGTTTAGAAGACTCATGAAGAAAATAGCATCTGCATACTCAGATACACCGGTTAGATTGCCCGGAAAAAGAATGGTGGGAATGTCGACAGCTTCCGTGATCGCCTTGACGGAATCGTCAATGGATCCGAAAATTGTGCTTCCGCCAATCATTATTGCGTCAGAACCCGCGGATTCAGCCAGCTTTGCAAGCTCGACTACAGTATCAGTCTGCATTGATAAGGGGTCGGGATCCAAGAGCGAGAAATGGCATGCACCTTCACTTGCCAGCTTCTCGGTAATGTACTTCCAGACATTTCCGGACATGCATGTAGTCCTCCTGATGTGAATGTCGAAGCTTAGCACCGGCCTTTTTACGGTTTTGGTGCTTTCCCACCAGCAGTCTAAGCATGTCCTGAAACTGGTTTGGGGCCCTAGAGATGTAAATCGTACATGACCCCCATCAAGAGCGTTCGAATTGCAATAAACGGCTAATGGTTTTTGTCTGCATCGGTTAGTTCTCAACCTTTATTACGTGTAGTGAGAAGACGAGGAGAATATCCAAAGGCTTGAGAAACGGCGCCGACGATTCATATGGAAGTGCGCGAATGACCACGAGTGACCCAGCGAATGAAGCTATGGCACACGCTGAGGAAACAGAGGTAAAGCACTCCCCAGGAGAGATTCGCATTGGAGTGTTCCCTTGCGCATGCGGGAAGAACATTGGAGCGGTAGTCGATGTAGATGCGCTTGCTGAATATGCACGCACATTGCCAGGGGTTGTCTTTGTTCAGCAGAATCGATATACTTGTGCAGACCCGGGTCAGAAGGAGATTCAACAGGCGATAAGGGAGCACAGTCTGAACAGGGTAGTGGTCGCATCCTGTAGTCCAACAATGCATGAGGACACCTTTAGAAAGGCTGTAAAGGCAGCGGGTCTGAACCCATATCTCTGCATAATGGCCAATATCCGTGAACATGTATCTTGGGTTCATATGCATGAGCCGGACAACGCAACGCTCAAGGCAAAGGAACTTGTGGCAATGTCCGTGGCAAAGGCGGCAACACTTCAGCCTCAACCTGAGCTAGACGTTCCTGTGACGCAGGCGGCCTTGGTAGTGGGAGCAGGTGTGGCGGGTATGCAAGCCGCACTCGACCTCGCTGAAGCTGGCTTCAAGGCATATCTCATTGAGAAAGAGCCGACAATAGGCGGAAACATGGCAATACTGGACAAGGTGTTTCCACAAAACGACTGCTCCATTTGTATTCTTGGGCCCAAAATGGTAGATGTGGCGAAACATCCAAACATCAAGCTCATCACAATGGCCGAGGTCGAAGAGATTTCCGGTTACGTCGGCAACTTTCATGTTCGGGTGAAACAGCGACCGAGGTATGTTGACATTGAGAAGTGCACCTCATGCGGCGACTGTGTTGAAGTCTGCCCGGTCGATGTCCCAAGTAGGACGGATCAGAATCTGACTTGGCAGAAGGCCATCCAAATTCCATTCCCGCAGGCGGTACCCTCCTCATACTTCATTGATTCAAACGCATGTCTTGGAATGGACCTCATTCGCTGTGGCAAGTGTATCGACCGCTGCGAACAGAAAGCGATTATTCCTGAGGATCAGAGCAAGTACATCGAGTTTGACGTTGGCGTGATCATTCTCGCGACAGGGTTCAATATGGCAGACCCACTGAAGGTCCCACGGCTGGGATGGGGTAGATACCCCAATGTGATCACAACGCTGGAGTTTGAACGATTGATTAACGCCGCTGGTCCCACGGAGGGTCATCTTGTCAGGCCATCAGACCTGAAACCACCCGCGTCAGTGGCAATAGTTCAATGTGTTGGATCAAGGAATATTGATACAAGAACAGGATGTTCAAACTACTGCTGTGCAGAGTCTGTGAAGTGTTCCCTGCTCATCAAAGAGCATTACCCAGAAACTGATGTGACTATTTACTACCAAGACCTTAGAATGCATGGGAAATACTTTGAGGACCAATATCTGAAGGCTCGCGAGGAGGGTGTGAAGTTCATACGGGGAAGAGCAGGAGAGATTCAGCAGTACCCGAGCACGAAGATTCTGCGTCTTAGTGTGGAAGACACAACCCATAATAAACTGGTAATGACGGATTATGACTTGGTTATCCTCTCAATGGGAGCCGAAGGAACGGCTGGTCATTTTCCAATTCCAATATCCTGCACTCATGATTCATTCTACATCGAGGCGCACCCCAAACTCCGTCCAGTGGATACAAGCTCTGCTGGTGTGTTCATTTGTGGGGGTGCCGAGTCTCCAAAAGATATCCGAGACTCTGTCATTCAGGCTAGTGCAGCGGCTGGCAGAGCCGCTATCATACTACAGAAGGGAAGATATCCCCTTGAGGCCCTTAGTGCAAAAATACTGCAGGATAAGTGCTCAAGATGTGGCACCTGCGTGAACAGATGCCCGTACGGCGCAATAGTCCAGGATGGCACGGGCAAGTTCTCAGTTATTAGCGCTCTCTGCCAGGCTTGTGGAACTTGTGCAGGGGATTGTCCACAAGGTGCCATTCTCATGCCCAATTTCACGGACGAGCAGATCGAAGCACAGATAGAAACGGCGCTGAATCAAAATCCGGCCGGGAAGATTATAGCATTTGCATGTGCATTTTGCTCATATAGGGGGTCTGACCTGGCGGGAGTGTCGCGCATGCAATATCCCACTAATGCCAGAGTAATAAGAGCAATGTGCTCAGGCCGATATCATGTTAAGTTTGCCCAGAAGGCCTTTGAGTTGGGAGCAGGTGCAGTTCTCTATTCGGGCTGCCACCTTCCTGCGGATTGTCACTTCCAGACTGGGAATCACTGGATGGCCAAGCGCGAACCTAGGATCAGGAGCTGGATGAAGAGGAACAACATTGATGATGAGAGGTTTAGAGTTGAGTGGGTTTCAGCAGGAGAAGGGAAGAAATGGCAGACTACTATGACGGACCTGGCTGAAGTTGTTGGGCGTGTGAAAAAGAAACCGGCGGCTAAGGAAAGGCGTGCAGGGGCAACCCAGAAAAAAAGCCGGGATGTGAAGAAGAAAGCAGCGAGAAAGGCGCCAGCGAAGAAGAAAACTCCTGCAAAGAGGAGCAAGAAGGGGTGACAAGAATGGAAGATTCGAAGGATTCCAAGAGAATAAAGGAAATTCAAGAGTCTGCGCAGCCATGCTTTCAATGCGGAATCTGCGCTGCTTCATGTCCAGTGTTTAGAGTTGCCCCCGAGTTCAATCCTAGGTTGGCAGTAGATGAGGTTATCCGAACGGGAAGAGTAGCTGTCACCGGCAGAGAGTGGAATTGTGCCTACTGCCTTATGTGTGAGCAGCGATGCCCAATGGGTGTTGCTCTTTCGGAATTACTCATGGACATCAAGAATCTCTCATCTCACGATGGCAAAGTACCGCCAAGTATCGTCGAGATGATGGATGTCATACGGTTCACTGGGAAAGTGTCACATGCGTCAACAAGCAGTAAGAAGAAAAGAGATGATTTGGGTCTACCAGAGCTGCCGGAACCAGATGTCGAAGAAGTACAGAAGATATTCGAATTAACAGGTGCAATCGACAGGTTGGCAAGATATCGAGAAGCGGAGGTAGAGCCAGAATGAACTATGCATTCTTTCCAGGATGCACAATGTCCGATAGACTTCCATTCGTAGAGAAATCAGTTAGAATGGTTATGCCCGAATTCGACGTTGACCTGATTGATTTGCCATTTACTTGCTGTCCCGAACCAAATAGTGTGAGGTCCTTTTCTGACAGCACCTGGCTGGCCATGGGAGCAAGAAATCTCGCTGTGGCCGAAGAGAAGAACCTTGACATTCTCACCGCTTGTGCGGGTTGTTTTGAATCCCTAGCGATGTCAAAGCACAAACTAGATACAAATGCCAGCCTGAAGGCAGAGACTAACAGGATTCTCTCTAGCGTTGGTCATGAGTACAAAGGGGAGGTAAGAGTAAGGCACATCCATCAATTCTTTTTCGATGACATAACAACCGCCGAGATTAGCAACAGAGTTGTCAATCCCATTGATCTAAGAGTAGTAACTCACCCAGGCTGTCATCTTCTTCGGCCTGAGAAGATTCTGCACGTAGATAATGCCGAGGCGCCTACCAAACTTGACGATTTAGTGACTGCTTTGGGTGGCGAGCCATTGGAGTACATGGATAAGGCCATGTGTTGTGGTGCAGGAATCAGAGGAATAAACAGAGAGGTGTCTTTCGCCGTTCTTCGGGATAAAATGGACAGCATGATGATGGTAGAACCCGATGCAGCAGTCGTATTCTGTCCGACTTGTTTCATATCCTTTGAAGCGGGCCAACGAGTTGTCAACAGGACATTCGGAATGAACTACAACCTGCCAGTATACTATTACACTGAGCTTCTCGCGGCCGCAATGGGCCTTCCGGAGACCGAATCTGTTTTGGCAGGACATCGTGTCAAACCGAAGAAACCAATTGTCAAGGTGAAAGACGGCTCTGATAAGGCACGCGTTGGAGATATCGCAAGTCCCTAAATGCGCTTCACTCCTCTGTATTCCGATTTCTGTAATTGGATGCTAAAAGGGGAAGAAACGTTTGGTTCTCTCCATGTATTCTCTGTACTCGTCCCCAAAGTGATTCACAAGAAGCAGTTCCTCATTAACGGCTACAATATAGTATCCGGGAAATCCAATAAAGAGGATAGAACAGAGTATCGACGGAAGCAGCAAGAAGAGACCTGCAAAACACAGCAAATAGGAGAGATACGAAGGATGACGCACGCGTGCATAGGGACCATCGGTGACAAGCTTATGGGTTTGACTCATGGCCCATGATGCAGCCATCTCTTGGCGTGCAATTCTCGACCAGCAGTGAAGAAGGATGCCCAATGATAACATAACAAGTCCCGTGACCCAGATTACTGCAGGAGGAGATGCTAGGAGAAAAGCAAACCAAAACAGGTTTGCATCAAGTCCAGTCATCCATGCGATAATTATTCC
The DNA here is from genome assembly GCA_011365025.1 of Candidatus Thorarchaeota archaeon. The sequence continues at coordinate 852 of RDOF01000015.1, read as the reverse complement.
AAAGACAAGAAAGAACGAAAGGAGGGTCGAGATGGCTACTAGGACAATGCCTACCCGAGGGACTACAACTGGTGGTTCCGCAAAAAACGCACTTGAAGACACTTCGGACTTCCTCAAGTCCAATCGAAGGTGGACAGCGACATCCACGACCGCCAAAAGTCCAATGATAGGCCCTGCGATGGTGAAGTCGGTCATGAAATGATAATTTCTCTCTTTGTATTTCTGGTTTGCCATAGCTATTGTCGGGAGTTCACAATCATTTAGTGGGACAAGCCATCATCCGAAACCCTTTATTGCTAAAAAATGACCGGCCGAAGCTGCTCAGAAGGAATATGCTTGACGAAGACCCCTTCTTAGAAAGAGGACAGCAACATGCCGGAAACACGCGTTGGAATATTCCTGTGCCACTGTGGAAGCAATATCGCAGGTGTCGTTAACATCGATAGGGTCATGGAAGCAATCAGGGGACTGCCTAATGTCGAACATGTTGAAGACTACAAGTATCTTTGCTCGCGACCAGGGCAGCAGATGGTGAAAGACAGGATAAAGCAACATCGTCTCAATCGCGTTGTAATTGCATCATGCAGTCCACGCATGCATGAGCCAACCTTTAGACCATGCGTGAGGCCGGATTGAACGCCTTTCTCTTGGATATAGCCAATATACGCGAGCATGTTAGCTGGATTCATGCAGAGGACCCAGAAGGTGCAACAGAGAAAGCAATTGATCTAGTTCGCATGTCCCTTGCGCGGGCACGGCTTCTGGAGCCCTTGGAAGAACCGGAGGTCACCATAAGGAAGGCGTGTCTTGTTGTAGGTGGAGGAATTGCAGGAATTTCGGCCGCACTGGACT
>RDOF01000014.1:3137-71888 GCA_011365025.1 Candidatus Thorarchaeota archaeon | reverse complement strand
GCCAAGGTCGCTCAGAGCGTTCGTGACCCAATCAAAACTAGGAGATAGTCCAATTGCAACAAGAATGCAGACTATGGCAATCATTGGAGCAAGAAACCCCACTAGAATTGTCCTTGGGAGAGCCCTGAACTTCTCTAGAAATGACATACCAAGATTCAATCACACGCGATATTTAGATACATATGTTGAGCAGTTTTGTCCGGCAAAATAATGAATGGCTTCAAATGTATTGATACAGATTTCATTCATAACGGTTCATGCGCCAGAAAAAAATGGAGAGTGCATTCCTGTGAGAATCACGGGGAGAATAACATTACTTAGTATGATATCAATCACACTGCTTGCTATGGCGACATTCGTAACGCCAGCCGCAGCAGTGTATGTGAGCGTTGTTGAGGATGAGTTCGTTTACCAGCTCGCCCCCGACAACAACAATCATAGTTACGGATACGTGGAATTCGACCGTCTGAACTATGTATCAAGACACAATATTATCAGTGACGCTGATCTCGGAATCGACACCTATGCCTACCAGTACAGTGGTTGGCAGGATTCTTTCTATGGTGTCCCGGGTGATACTGAAACAATCTGGACGTGGTATGGTCATAACACCTTGAACCAAGGCCCCTATGGTGAGACCGCCGTGCTTCCTGTATTCTATGACTTCGAAACCAATTCTGGAAATCCAGTCAATGCAAACATTACGGGATCCCAGAGAAGCGTAGGGTTGCCGGTGGGTCAAGAAACTTCTGTTGTGGTGGAAGAGGGATGGACGTACTACGGTGCGATTGGTATAGGAAACGAGGAGTTCATTCATCTTCAAGTAGGATGCAGGTCAGAGCTAGTGTCGTGGGATGCATGGCTCTACGACCCTGATGGCTTCTACGTTGGAGGAATAAGTGCTGCCGAAGGCGAAGTTCGTCTCTTGCCATTTAGACCTGCCAAGACAGGGACCTATGTGCTGGCATTCTATGCAGATTCCAGTAGTACTGGCCTTATCGTAATGGACTTCCTTCCTCAGGCAATAGCTCCCGCCGAGATTCCTCTAAACGGACTAGTTGACGGAAATCTGGAAGGTAGCGAGTGGACAATCCAAGATGGAAATGTTGTTTATGAAGAAAAGGTGCCAACAGCGCACACCTACCGCTTTAAATCATCAGAGGTGGGACCCGCCAAATTACTGTACTCCATGAACATACCGGATTGGTATCTGCCGCCTTTCGCCCCAATTCAGCCATCGGTGAGTATCACCGGTGACGCCTACTACATGAACTCAGCCGATAGAGATCAAATGCGTGAAACATACACCAGCTTCGCCAGCTCCTTTGGCTATCAGTCATTTGGAGATATGAGTTTCTATGTGACAGTCATGGGTGGCGAGAACTACGAATACACACTGTACAACCAAGACCTCGCACCATCCCCTCTGCCAGTCAACGAGTCATTTTACGTGGAGAATCTGATGGTGTCCCCCTACGAACATAGAGTGTACGGGCTGCATTTGGAGCAAGACTCGCTGCTTAAGCTGAACTCCTCGGACTATCCAATTGACGTTGATTGGAGCTTCTGGACAGTTGATGAGGACATGGCACTTCGCAGTTCGGACATTAGTTACTATGACTCCTTCGAAGGCACCTCAACATACTACCTACCCGCAGGCGACTACGTCTTCCAGGCCTATGTAGGATCAGGTGTTGCCGAGCATTTCCGGTTCGCCATCGGTGCAATTGGACAAGAACCGAACGTTGAAGTGATGGCGGGAGGAATCTCAGGGTTTAGAACAAGCAGCAGTGGCTTTGACTACTATAACTTGACCTATGCCTTCATGACGCAAGATAATGTCACAGCCAGAGGAATCGTTGGAGTAATGGATGCCTTTGGATCAAGCATATACTCTGCAGTAGTGACACTTGGAAATATCCAGGACGGGGATTCATGGATTGCGTACGGGGCTAACGAATCCTATACTGTTCAGACCTCTAGAACTGAGGCGGATGTGATTGTCTACTTCAGTCCAACATGGGTGAGAAACAACACTGCGGGTCTCGAGAACTACTATTGGGACTACGCCGTTACTTACCAAGCCCATTGGGATAGAGCTACTGAAGAGTGGTTTGACGAAATCAAGGCCCTGACGGTTGGCAGTAGCCCAGGTTCGGTTAATTTCACATTGCCTGAGATAGGAAGCCTCAATGAATACTACATGCTGAATCTCACAGCGCCGGTCGGGATTTGGTGGAATGTCACCGTGACTGTGGGAGAGGTGGATACTTGGAGCGTCACAATCTACCAGGAGTTTGCTTTGAAGGCTCAAAGACTTCAAAACTCAGATATCAGTGACACGGCGAGCGGCTCAGTCACAGATGTTCTAACATTCCAGTTTGGATCTATCAGTAACGAGATTATGTTCTACTTCGATGTCGACAGAGCTGGCAATCCTGAAGGATTCTTCCACATCAGCATAGCACCGCTGAACACAACCTCCTATAAAGGGGCGGAGCCCCTGGTGGGGCCAGCACCGAGCTTAGGCCCGGCACTGGTCTACATCGGAGTTGGAGCCGGTGCAGTGGTTATAATAGTAGTACTGGTCATACTCTACAAGAGGAAGACTGGTTAGTATAGCATCTAAGAGAAGGCGCACAATGTGCGCCTTTCTTCTCTTCTTTTTGTCATGTTCCATATCGATGGAATACACCTCATAGCAATCAACTAGAGAGTGTACACATCTCCTTCTTTCAATGCATGAAATTCTGTGTCGTGCTCGGCTTCCACGCCCTTCCTGAATTCATCTGTGCTTTTGTCCCATGTATGCATGGGGATTGCAGCTTTGGGTCTGATTATCCTGGTTGCCTCAATGGCATCTGCATTGTCCATGGTGTACGTATCGCCGCAAGGAAGAAGAGCCACATCCACAGGACCCAAGTTGGACATTTCCGGTATGACATCTGTATCACCCGCGAAATAGATTGTCTTTCCTTCTGCCTTAATCAGATAGCCAACGCCGAATCCCTTCGGATGGTACGGATTGCCGGGTGACCGGAAGCGCTTCACATTGTATGCATGCACTGCCTTTACTCCAATACCTTCAACCTCGGTCGTTTCGCCGGGCTTAAGAGATATGATTTTGCCACCAAGTTTCTGACCGCAATCTGCAGGTGCCACTATCACAGTACCTGAGGTACGAACCTCGTTTACCGCTTCGGGGAAACAATGGTCATTGTGCGAATGAGTAGCCAGAACCAGAGTAGCCATGGGCAATTTGTCCGGAACGCGCTCACGGAGTTGCTTCGACCTGTAGAGATCGACATAAATGACCTTCTTACCCACATTGATTTGGAAGCTTGCATGACCAAGCCAACGAATAGATATTGTCATTGCAATCAAATAGCATTGGTCTTCATTTCATATATCTGATTCTCTTTAAATATATAGGAAAGAAAGTGAATATTGTGAGAATTGCAGCCGTTTCAGATGTTCATAGCCCAAGGTACTTTGCAGAGTTTGAAAGGTCTCTTTCCCTTTTGGAAGTCCCAGATTTGTTTCTGATGGCAGGTGATATGGTCAACAGAGGAGCAATCCAGGAATATGATAGAATAACCGATGCCCTCGAAGCGAAAATGGGAAGAGATGTGCCCATCGTTTCTTGCTTGGGAAATGAGGAGTATGATGAGAATCGAGCGGAACTTGCCAAGCATAGTAAAGAGATGATTCAGTTTCTGGATGATGAAGCAATAGTGCTGGATATTGCCGGAAGTAAGATTGGGATTGTGAGTGGCCCGGCTCCAATAGACCGACGGTCCAAAACAACTGAATTGGGTGGGAGCAGCATTCGACGGCGCTTCCAACATCGAATTGCTGGTCTATCGAGTCTCATTGAAGAAGCGGTCGGAAGTGCAAGCTACACGATTCTGCTAATGCACTACAGCCCTCTCACAGAAACAGGACAAGCAAGCGATAAGCCAACGCTTTCATGGTGGATAGCTGAGGCTATGCGGAAGACTCAACCTGACCTGATTGTTCACGGACACACCCACAGTGCTATTCAATCAAGGGCAAAAGTTGAGGGCATATTAATCTACAGCGTGGCGATTCCTGCGACTGGCCTGATAACTGAGATATGCGTGTGAGCGTTGAATTACTTACGTTCTCCGGGATAGATGGGAAGGTTCTTTCTGGCTATTGCCACAAATACTGTGTTCAGGAGTACGGTGAAAAGGAATAGGACGCCAGATATGAGGCCAGGTAAAAGCAGCAATGGCTCGTTAAGAAGTACCGAATAGTACGCTAGGATGATGATACATCCCCAACTGAGAAACATGCCTAGTAGGCGGATGCTTGAATGAAGAAGAGACTCCCTGCTGGTGCGTTTTGCCAGTCTTATGGACGGGTCATATCTACTGCCGTATGGCGTAGCGACAGAAAACATCTCTGAGAACTCCTTGTTTCTAAAGGAAATGGGTGCTACAGTAGTTTTCGGGTCTATGCTGTAAAAACTATCAAAAGGATATTTGTTTCTAAACTTCAGAACATTGGCTGTGCTCCAGATTGGAACCCAAGCTAGCTGAAGCAGAACCATGAGAACAAGTAGCAAGTCAACGACTTCATAGACCTGTACCGTTATAGAGGTCAACACTATCGCTAGGAACAGTGAATTCAACAGGGTTTTTTTGGCACTACTCTTTAAGGCGCTCTGTTCGGCTTCTGCAAAATTCCAACAATTGCTGCAAAGGTATAGAACCCCATGTTCCTTGAAGGAGTAAGACATAGTTTCCTTCACTCTAATTGGGCCATAGGACTCCTTTCCCTTGGCCTCCTCAGATTCATCAAAGCTAAGCTTGACTTCTTTTCTGACCTTGGTTGTCCCACACCCAATGCAGTTTCTAGGCCAAGTAACCATGATAATACCTCATAACATCCACTGGAAGGGACTGTCGGTCTTATATAGATGACCGAATTCGTGAACCAGCTTAGATGCATCGGAGCCGTTAGAAGATCTTGGGCTCAGTCCATTCACCGAAGACATCTCTCCAAACGTCGCAAATCTCACCAACGGATGCGTAGGCTTTCACAGCTTCGACAACATAGGGTAGCACGTTCGCATCCCCCTCGGAGGCCTTTCTCAGCTTGTCAAGAGCTTCCTGAACCTTTGCGTTATCGCGGTCCTTCCTGGTGCGATTTAGCCGCTCCACCTGACGACGCTCCACCTCAGGATCAATCTTGAGAACTGGAATGGAGATATCTTCTCCCTCGAGAATGAATTCGTTCACTCCGACAATGATGCGCTTCTTGGACTCTATCTCTTTTTCATACCGGTAAGCTGCGTCAGCAATCTCTTTCTGGAAAAAGCCCTTCTCAATCGCAGGAACCACACCACCCAGAGACTTGACCCTATCGAAGTATTTGTACGCCTCTTCTTCAAGCTCGTTTGTTAGAGCCTCGATATAGTAGGACCCTGCAAGGGGGTCAATCGTGTTTGGAACTCCGCTCTCTTGTTCGAGCACTTGTTGTGTACGTAACGCAACTCGAACAGCATCCTCGGTTGGCAAGCAGAGAGCCTCATCCATGGAGTTGGTGTGGAGGGACTGAGTTCCGCCCAAGACAGCTGCTAGTGCTTGGTATGCCGTACGAACCACATTAACAGTTGGCTGTTGGGCCGTCAGAGAGCAACCTGCGGTTTGTGTATGAAATCTCATCCAGAGAGACCGTTCCTTCTTGGCACCAAAGGTCTCTTTCATCTCCCTTGCCCAGATTCTCCGGGCAGCTCTGTATTTCGCAACCTCTTCGAAGATGTCATTGTGAGCATTGAAGAAGAAGGATAATCGAGGTGCAAACATATCAACATCAAGTCCATGTTCGATCCCAATTCGCACGTACTCCATGCCGTTCATCAGAGTAAATGCAAGCTCCTGCGCGGCTGTGGCTCCAGCCTCACGAATGTGATAGCCACTGATGGAGATTGTGTTCCATCGTGGAATGTTCTTTGCGCAATACTCCATGATATTGGCAATAATACGAAGCGACGGATTCGGGCCAAAGATCCAGCTCTTCTGGGCTTGGTATTCTTTCAAAATATCGTTCTGGATAGTGCCCCCAATCTTGCGCGAGGACACCCCCTGCTTCTCTGCCGCGACCATGTACATGGAGAGCAGGATAGATGCAGGGGCATTGATGGTCATCGACGTGGTGACCTTGTCAAGAGGAATTCCATCGAAGAGAATCTCCATGTCCTTCAACGTATCAACTGCAACACCAAGCTTGCCAACTTCACCAAAGCTCTCTGGATGGTCTGAGTCACGGCCATAGATGGTGGGTAGATGAAAGGCCACACTTAGACCGGTCTGCCCGTTTGCTAGGAGAAACTTGAATCGCTCATTGGTTTCCTCTGCAGTGCCCATCCCTGCGAACTGACGCATAGTCCAGGTCCTTCCACGATACATCGAGGGCTGAACACCTCGTGTGAAGGGATACTGACTTGGAAATCCGAGGGACTTCATGTAATCGAAGTGGGGGAGGTCAAGGGGGGTGTATATCCGACGAACTGGACGGCTTGAGGTGCTGATGAACTCCTCCTTCATCTCAGGAGAATCCTTGGTGTGAGGCTTTAGCACCTCTGCCTCCCACTTTTCCTTTGCAGCCCTTATCTCAGCAAGTTTCGAACTGTCTGGTTGATCGTTTCCCATGGAGGCTCTCCTTCCTTCTGAGTTAAGCCCAGTTTGATATAGGTCATGATATTAACTGTTCGATTTGCCACCATTATGCACACTAGACAGCTTTATCTAAGTCAGGTCTGTACGACCGCTGAGGTTATCCGCGATGGGCAAGTTGGATGAAATCGCAAAAACACTCGACGAGATTGGAATCATCTACTCGCGTGAAAAGAGTGGTCTCTTGATGGTATGGGATACTGAGCAGTTTGACGACCTCAAGATTTTGATTCTTACAAGTCCTGATGAGAACTGGTTGTTCATCACAGCACTTTTCACTAGTTTCAGCAATATTCCTGAGGAACAGAGATATCAACTGATGCATGATATGCTGACCTCGTCATGGAAGGTCAATGGGGTGAAGTTTGTAATTACAACTGACGACTACCTTGCAGTTACAGCTGAAACAAATGATACCGATCTCACTGGCGCCGAGCTTAGGATTTTGATTGACAACACCGTGAGAGCCTGCGACGTTCTGGCAAGATTCTGTCCGGGATACGGTGCCTAACCGCCAGTAGCCCGGTTACAGATGTGCCGGGCACACCTCTTTCTTTTGGATCTAGTATTCAAACCCGCGTCTGGCAAGTACATTCCTTGCTTCAAAGTAATGCTTTACCTCAGTCATTTCAGTAACAAGGTCAGCTTTGTCAAGAACCTCTGGATGTGCATATCGCCCGGTCATAATTAGCTCAACGTGAGGCGGCTTCAAATCGATTAGACTCAGCTGGTCCTCCAAGGATATGAGATTCCATTCCACGGCAACATTGAGTTCATCCAGAATCACGACATCATATAGACCACCTTGAAGCGCATCTCTTGCCCTGGATAGGCCATCTTGGGCCATGTCTATGTCAATTGGATCTGGATTCTCCTTATTCACGAAGGTTTCTCTTCCAACAGGCAGTATTGTGAAGTTTGATATGGAATCGAGGCTTTTGAACTCACCATAGTTGACTTCGCTCCCCTCGGACCGTGTCGCCACTCTTGCTTTCATGAAACAGATCATGAGCACACTGAAGCCATGTCCCGCAGCTCGTAGTCCTGCTCCCAATGCGCACGTGGTCTTTCCCTTTCCATTACCCGTGTAGACTTGAACGAATCCAGGACCTGATGTACCCGCCATTTTTACTCCTCGCGTTTTAGCTTCCTAAGAAGCTCAGAAATTCGACGACCCAATTCTCTGCTTGCGTCTATTGCCAACAGGTCGTCAGTGGCATGCCGCCATTTTCCCTCGTCAGTCTGCATGCTTCCTGAACCAAAGGCGCCATGCATAACAGGACTACCTACAGAGCCAACAACGACCATTCCTTGTCCCAGAGCATATCGATTGAGCATGTCGATAACATGTTCCTGTCCCCCGTATTTGAGACCGGCATATGTGATTGCGCCGAAGATCTTGTCTTTCAATTGATGGTCCAGCATCTTCATTGTGCGCGTTCTATCAATGAAGTCTTTGAGAAGACCCGGGACTGACGTGAAGTAGGACGGTGCAGCAATAATTATTGCATCTGCTTGCAGGAGTTGTCGCTCCAACTCAGGCATGTTATCATGAGAACTCTCTGGGCAAGGTCGTTTTCTCACACATGCATCGCAGCCGGTGCATCGTCGTATTTCATAATCACAAAGGTCCAACAAGAGAGTGGACTCCTCCCCTTCCTGCCCAGCAGAGAGAGTGTCCGATGCGGCCTCAAGCGCCTTCTGCAAAAGGAACCGTGTGTTCGACTTCTCTTTCTTTGGGGATCCACTGATGCCTAAAACCAGCATTGTCATTCACTGTAATCCCAAGTACTCACTCTAAGATTTAGAGGTTATGACTTCTTGGGCAGTGCTGCAATTTCATGCGCAATCTCATCGACAGCCTTTACAGCAGGAAATCTTCCTGCATCAGGATACGAAGCCGCGACTATGGTTAGAGACCTGACTCGAAGCAACTGCACGAGATGCCCTTGGATTTCTATGGAAGTGGGAATGAGGTCTCTTGATGGATCTATGGCGTCATCCGAAAGCTCATTCTTGATGAAAATCACGTGACTGTCAGGGACATTTCCCACAATCATGTTTCCTTTGGCATCAATTATCCCTGCATAAGCTATATTTCCCTTCTCAAGAACCGAATCGACTAGCCTGGTGAACAGCTTCAGTTCCTTCTTTGAGGGGGCGCCCAAATCCCAGCTAAGGTACCTATCAACTAAACCATCAATTCCTTCAAAATCGCTGATGCTGCCGCTCCATGAATTAATGATATCTCCGTAAGAACCAGAGATTTCCTTGCCTAGGGAGAGAATCATCTTCTTTGTTGTTGAAAGAGTGGCCTCCCTCTGCGTCAGGAATACGAAGACAAAGGAATCAAGGAATAGGAACCCCCAGAGCCCATCATCTTGTTCAAGGGTGTAGATTCTATCACGCACCGTTCTTGCGCTGGACTGATAGAGTGTTGCACAAGCTTTCACATGTGCAGGAACAGCACTCATTCTGGTCGGGGGAGCGGTCTCGTATGACCTTCCGTAGATTGTGTCGCCATTGCTTTTCACAAGATGAATCTGAAGTATCATTTTCTCTACCTAGCTAGCAGTTAAGAAAAGGCGTTTGATATGGGTCATAAGCCTTACTTGTAGATAGTCGACACGCAACTCTGTTCAAGGTTCTTACACAGGCAAATGAACTTTTATGAGAGAATGAATATCCAATACTCAAGGTGCGGCATGGTGTCGACGAAGAAGAAAAAAATCGAACGGATTAAACGTACACGCTATGATATATTTGCAGAGATTATTCGTGTCATCTACATATACGGATACTGTCCACTCACCAGAGCCGCTCGCTCCACAAATATGCCCGTAGATAGAGCAAAGGAAACCATCACTGAGCTCTGTGAGAGAGGCCTCCTGGAAGAAGATGATGAAGAGGGGCAGAGAGTCTACAGTGTGACAGTGAGAGGACATCAGTATTTGGAACTCTACAAGAGAATGGCAGGACTTGTGGGAATTCCAATACCAGAACCAATCATAGGGATGTGAGTGCCCCTGGTGCATCCTCGGTTTGCGAGGTCACATATTGTGACTTCATTTCGTGACTTCGCTTTAAATACGGAATTGGGGGCCTTAATCATAGAATTAGATAATCAAGGTGAGCACAAGAATGGCAGATTCTCACAAATTCAAGAATGAAAATGTAGTTGAAATTGGCACAATTGAAGGGGACCTTGTCCTTGACAGGTGCAGGTCGGTTGTCCCAAAGGATGGAAGAGAAATAGTTGTGACCGGCCAAGTTGAGGTCAAAGGTGAAACCGTTTTCGAAGGCTCGTTGAGAGCACATTCACTGTCAGGGAAAAGCAGTGATCTCATCACAATTTCAGGAAACCTCAATGTAGAATCATTTGCCGAGAATCGCAGAGGCAGTCTTGCTGTTGAAGGCTCTGCGAAAGGGCAGGAATTTCGAGCTGGTGGTACTCTTAGAATTGATAAGGATTTGGAATGCAACTCCGCAAGTGGAGGCGGCTCAGTGAAAGTGGGCGGAAATGCTAAAGCACAGAAAGTTAGCGGCGGTGGCTCCGTATCAGTTGAGGGTGACGCAGAGATTGCAAGGGTTTCTGGAGGCGGGTCAGTGAAAATCGAAGGAAGGAGCACAATCGCGGAGCTGAGTGCCGGAGGCTCTGGGAAAGCTGCAGATGGAAAAATAGAGAAGGTCAATGTTGGAGGCAGCTTCAAGGCCTCAGGTTCCATGGAAATAGAGGAAATTAATGTGGGAGGATCTGTTGCTCTTGGGGCAGGCTCCAGGATTGGGTCTATTGATGTCGGAGGCACATTCCGAACTGACGGAGATCTTACTTTCGACGACATAGATGTCGGAGGGAAGGTGGCTATCGGAGGTGCTGCGCATGGTGCCACAGTGGATGTCGGAGGGAAATTCATCACTGAGGGACCGTTGACATTGACCGGAGACCTCGAAGTTGGCGGCAAGATTGAAATTGGGGGCAACCTGAAGTGCGACAAGAAAATCAAAGTGGGCGGCACTGTTACCGCCAGCGGGCGCATAGATACATTCCGCATCATCGTTGGTGGACAGATCGATGCTGACTACGTCAAGGCTGAAGATGGATTCAGGATAGGACGCAGGGCAGAGGTCACCTGCAATGTAGAATCCCCTGAAATTCTCATCAGAGAAAGAGCTCGCACAAAGTCCCTCTATGGTGATGATATTAGGATTGAAGAGAGGGCAAGAGTCGGAAGCATATATGGTCGCAAAATCTACATTGAACGTGAATCCATTGTTGAAGGGGAGGTTCTCTACACGGAAACGCTTGATGCAGAGAGCGATGTACGCTTCAGAGAAGACCCAAGAAAGGTCGATCAACTCCCCCCGCCTGAACAGATGAAGTAGGCTGCTAGTCTTAACGGAAGGCACGACTGAAAAATCAGGCTGCCTTCCTCAGATCTATTTCTTACTATTCAAATAACCTAGAGCAGTCCGAAGCAGAGTAATTGCGAAATGATTGTGAGTAACAATTGCTCATCAATGACTCACGTTTCTTTTACATTCTATTCCAGTATGCATCAAGATTGGATTCATCGTGAGATGAGGACTGCCTTGATGCCCGCCTCTTTCACGCCATACCCCCCAAGAGTGATGGGGGGAGTTCTGAGGAAGATGTGAGATTCTTGTTCGTGAAGAATTAGGAGGTTGTAGGGACGCAGAAAGAGGTACTTGCCGTACAATTCCAAACGCAACTATGAGCTATTCCACATCCCTAACCAATCGTTGGATATCGAAACGCGAATATGATGCTTGCTGTGTACGGACGTACACCTGCACTGTGTTGAGAAACGCAGGTGTTGCGGTTAAAGATGAGCAGAGCATCCGCCTTTGCTAGTTCGAAGCCTTTATCAGAACTGGAAAACCGATGCGCCTCATAAGCCTCAACCAATAATGGATGAGATGAACAATGTCGACAAAGAAGAATCTCCTGATTGACCTCTATACACGCACTACCAAAATCCGCAAATTCGAGGAGAAGGTCTGGGAGCTGTTTGGTGAAAACATAGTACCGGGCACGCTCCACCTCTATCTTGGACAGGAAGCCGTAGCTGCCGGAGTAACTGCGGCACTAAAGAAGACAGATTGGATCCAAAGCACACACAGAGGCCATGGACACGTCGTTGGCAAGGGTGCAGATATGAATGCAGCACTTGCTGAGCTACTGGGAAAAAAGACGGGCTCGTGCAAGGGAAAAGGGGGAAGCATGCACATCACGCAGTTTGATGTCGGCGTACTGGGGGCTACTGGAGTAGTTGCATCCGGATTGCCAATAGCTGTAGGTGCAGCGCTCTCTGCAAAAATGAGAGGCACTGATGAAGTCGTGGTATGCTTCTTTGGAGATGGAGCATCAAATAATGGCACTTTCGGGGAGTCCCTCAATATGGCTGCAATCTGGAATCTTCCAGTAGTGTGGGTGGTTGAGAATAATTTGTATGCCATGGGAACACCAATTCAACTCACCTGCCCAAGCCAAAACATTGCAGATCGCGCAGCAGGGTATTGTACTCCCTCCGTAGTGGTTGACGGCAATAATGCTCTGGAAGTCTATGAAGCCACCGTTGATGCTGTGAAAAGGGCTAGAAAGGGTGAAGGACCAAGTCTCATTGAATGCAAGACGTATAGGATGAGAGGGCATTCTCGATTCGACCAAGCCAAGTATAGGCCACAAGAGGAGGCAGAACACTGGTTGAATCGGGATGCTGTGGAAATCATCAAGAGAATTGCTGTTGAACAGAATGCACTCACCGAAAAAGAGGCCGATAGAATCGCGAAGAAGCTTCAAAGGGAAGTTGACAAGGCTGCTGAATTCGCCGTAAAATCAGAGCTTCCTAAGCCAGAAGAGGCGTTGGATGACGTGTTTGCGGAGGTGGCCTAAATGGTTGAGATGACCTATCGAGATGCTTTGAAAGCGGGAATCAGAGAAGAGATGCTCCGTGATGAATCTGTGTTTCTGCTGGGCGAAGACATTGGCAGGAATTGGGGCGGCGCCTTCAAAGTCACAAAGGGGCTTGGCGAGGAGTTTGGTGATGAGCGAGTTCGTGACACGCCCATCTCTGAGAATACAATAGTAGGAGCCGCAATTGGAGCCGCCATCACAGGACTGCGTCCCGTTGCAGAAATCATGTTTGGCGATTTGATAAGTCTAGCCATGGATCAGGTGTGCAACCAAGCAGCCAAGATGCGATATATGTTCGGAAGCCAGACCTCGGTACCTGTCGTTGTGCGCAGCGTCTTCGGAGGCGGTAAAAACATTGCATCACATCACTCCCAGAGCCTTGAGGCTTGGTTCATGCATACACCCGGACTCAAGATTGCAGTCCCAGCCTTTGCAGCTGACGCAAAAGGATTGATCAAGACGGCGATTCGAGACCCCGACCCAGTGATGTTCTTTGAACACAAGCTGGTATATGATAAGAAGGAAGAAGTCCCTGATGATGAATATACAATCCCCTTTGGCGAAGCCAAGATAAGAAGAGAAGGGGCAGATGTCACAGTATGGGGGACATGGTTCATGTTGCACAAGGCGCTTGAAGTGGCCGAGGATTTGGCAAAGGACGGGATAAGCGTAGAAGTCATTGACCCGCGAACGCTAGTACCCCTTGACAAAAAGACCCTAATTGACTCAGTGAAGAAGACCGGTCGACTAGTATTAGTAACTGAAGAAACAAGGACTGGGGCGACCACGGCCGAGATTGCCGCACTTGTTCAAGAGGAGGCATTTGACTGGTTGGATGCCCCAATTAAGAGGGTGAACGCCCCCGACACCCCGGTTCCATTCAGTCCTCCGCTTGAGGACTTCTTCATCCCCAATCACAAGAGAATAGCTGAGGCAATTCGTGATATCGTTTGAGGTGAACAGATTGGTCACAACCATGATTATGCAACGAATGAGTGTCGCCATGGAGTATGGAGTAATTCTGAAGTGGCTGAAGAATGAAGGAGATCAAGTAAAGGCCGGCGAACCAGTTGTTGAAATCTTTGGGGAGAAGAACGAGTTTGAGCTGGAAGCCCCAGCAGAGGGGATACTTCTCAAGATACTTTGTGACGTAAACGACGAAATTCCAATTAGTGAGCCAATTGCGCTCATCGGTGAAAAGGGAGAGAAGGTTCCAGACATTAAACCAAAGAAGCTGTCCTCCAGGGTTGCGGGAGCGATACCAGAAACAGCAGCTGCACAAGTAGAAGCCGTAAAGACCGAAAAGGTAGCTCCGATTGAGGCAAAACATCAGGAATCACGAATGCCGAGCGGACGTATTCGAGCGTCCCCGCGGGCAAAGAAAAAGGCCAAGGAATTGGGGATAGACCTGACCTTTATGACAGGATCAGGACCAGAAGGCCGAATTGTCGAGAAAGACGTTGAAGCGCACAAACCACAGGCGGCGGCAGTTCCTCTGGATCGAAAAGTCAGAGGCGTGGAAACACTGACTCCCCTCAGAAGAACAATTGCGCGAAGGATGACTCAGAGCGCACAGAATCCGCACATAACCATGATAACTGAGATTGACATGACAGAGGTTGTTGCGCTTAGGGAAGACATCAATGCACGTTCCCAGAAAAAGGGCATCAGAGTGTCGTTCAATGATATAATTGTCAAGGCTGTTGCTGACGTTCTTGAGCGCTTCCCAAAGTTCAATGCAACTCTGGTGGGAAACGATTTGCATCTACTAGAGGAGATACACATAGGAGTGGCCATGGCAACTGAGACAGGCCTTTTGGTGCCGACTATTCGAAATGCAAACAAGAAGTCAATCACGCAAATAGCAGCAGAAACAAAGGATGTGGGGAGGAGGATCAAGACAAACGAGATTCAGCCAGACGAACTCACAGGTAGCACGTTTACTGTTTCCAATCTGGGTCCTTTCAAGGTGGACCTTTTCATACCGGTCATTAATCCGCCTGAAACCGCCATTCTTGCACTGGGTCAGATAAAGAAGAAGCCCGTAGTTATGGATGACATGATTGCCATACGATCCACAATGATGGCTAGTTGTGCTGTGGACCATAGAGTACTGGATGGAGCTCCTGCGGGCCAATTCTTGCAGGCACTAAAAGACTACCTTGAGAGTCCCTATTTCATGAAAGTCTGAGATAAGCGCAAAAGATTATGAATCTCTCGGCGCCATGTAAGCCAGAGGAGAAGGGATGATTCGTTCCAAGAAATGCCCAAAGTGTGAAGATGGAAGGATAGCTGGACCTCACAATGTTTGGGGTGGAGATGCACATATCAAGATAGACCTACCAGGGATGTACACTGCGACGCTTGTTGCATTCACCTGCGCAAACTGTGGATACACTGAGCTATACAGCGATGGTACAGGTCTGGCTAACCTTCGGAGAGATGGAAGGTTCTTGACCTTCCAACAGCGTTCCACACCAATTCATTGTGCAGGTTGTGGTGCCAGACTAAAACCAGGCGAAGGCATTTGCTATGAGTGCGGGGCACAGATAGAGTAGTCGTATTCTGGCGCTTTTTCCTGTAGGACCTTAAATGCAGGGAAAGAGTATCAATCGTGACGCAGAACTTCCCTCCTGCGTCTTGCCTCGAAAACACGACATCTGCTCTTAGCCTCGAAATCTGCTCCGAGGCTTGCTGGTGGTGGACTATTTCTGCCACCAGCATATACATTCTCATTTCTGTAGTTTACCCTCAGAAGCTAAGTCTTAAGGGAGCCATAGTACATCTACATCGTGGGTGGCCCACTCATGCCTTGGAGACTCATAGAAGAGGATGGTCGTGATATTTTCCAAAATCTGGCCATTGAAGAAGCGTTAGCCAAGGTGAACGCAATCTCCAAGGAGAAGAGGAATACACTCAGATTTTGGAGAGCTAATTCAGCAGTTGTCATTGGAAGATTTCAATGCCTTCACAAGGAAGTAAACATCGGATTCTGTGAAGAGCAGAGGATCGCAATTGCTCGAAGATTTACTGGAGGCGGGACCGTCTATCAGGACAAAGGAAACCTCAACTTCACAGTATGCGCAGACCGCTCAAGAGATTATTCTAGGGGGCCGCTCCCCAATTTGTACAAGTCCTTTGTAGGCGGAATCGCAGAGGCCTTAGAAGGAATAGACATTCCAGCCAAATTCGACGAGCAAAGATCATGCATCAGAATAGGCGCGAAGAAAATAACTGGCACTGCTGGATGGATCAAGCAGGGTGTTGCTTTCATTCATGGAACACTCCTTATTGATTCGAGTATTGACATTTTGCAGCGGTGCCTTAGCGTTCCAGAAATACAACCGATGTATCTACGAGAGGGTAAAATGAGGTGTATGGAGAGCAAGAGAGACAGCGTTACTACAGTTCATAGAGAGGTGGAGAATCCGCCTCCGGACGGAGAAATTAAGAACGCAATCATCCAGAGTATTGAAGATACAACAGGCGAGTCCTTGAAACTGGGAACCCTAACAAGAGATGAGCTTGAGAATTCAGAGCGTTTATATCAGAGCCGATATAGCCATGCCAACTGGAACAGAGGAGAACGAGTTCCGGACAAGGATTCGAGTTGATGTGAATGGATAATGATGTCGAAAAAACGCTCAAGAGCTTCCAGAAGCACTTCGGCGCACTGAATAGAGATATTCCCGAAACGCGAAATGCTTTCACCGACTTGCTAAAGACGGTTCACAAGGATGGAGCATTGCCAGCCAAATTCAAGGAGATAATTTGCATAGTGGCTTCAATTCTTGCTCCATGCGAGTCCTGTATGGTCTATCACACAAAACAGGCGCTCTCAGCAGGTGCAACAAGGGAGGAAATAATGGAAGCTGCAGCGGTGGCGATGGTAATGGGCGGAGGGCCAGCGGCAGCACATCTGGCAACCGTTCAAGATGCACTGGACCTATGGGCTCCTCGGAGTAAGTAGACTGAAACCGGGAGTTTGGCAGTCCTTGAACCTAGAAGAAGGACTCAGGCAAATTACTCCATCTTTGTGAAAAGCACCTTTATTGCCTGTTGTGACTCCATTAGGTCAAATCCCTCTTCCCACTCTCCAAGAGAGATACGATGCGTGATTAAGGGACGGAGGTCGAGTTTCTTGGTTCCCATCAGTTTCAATGTAGTGACCCATGAGGAGGGAAGCGTCCCCCATGTCCCGGTCATTGTAAGCTCCTTCACAACGATAGGATCCAAATGGATTGTGGCAGGTTGGCCTCTTATGCTTATCAGACAAACATGGCCAGCTACTTTCACAAAGTCCAAGGCTTGCGTACAGGCAATGCATGCACCAGAGGCTTCAATGACAACATCAGCACCAAGTCCATTCGTGAGACCGCGTATAACATCTCCAGCATTGGCTTCAACCTGAACATCAATTGTCACATCGGCTCCCATCTTCTCAGCAATATCAAGACGCCATCCATCTGTAGTAACTCCAGTGACAATGACTTTCCCTGCGCCCATTGCTTTTGCCACTTGGACCGCAATTAGGCCCATTGTACCAGGGCCCTGAACAACTACTGTGTCCCCCGGGCATATGTTGATTTTCTCAGTCACACCATGAACCACACAGGCTGCTGGCTCAGCAAGAGCGGCTTCTTCCAAGGGCACTCCAGCAGGAATTTTGTGAACAATGTATTCTGGTGCAGTAAGGTATTTTGCAAAGGCGCCGTTAGCCAACGATACTCCAAGAATCCGTTTGTCTGGAGCAGTACAACGGTTCATGTGTCCAGTTTTGCATTGATGGCACCGGCCGCAGTAGGCAGTAGCTGGTGACACTACAAGATCGCCCTGCTGGATGTCATGAACGTCTTCGCCGACCTCCACAACCCTTCCTGAGTATTCGTGTCCAAGGATTACGGGAGGCGTGTAGAAAGCTGTGTCATGCTTGATATGGATATCACTTCCACAAATCCCTGCAGCAGCCACCTCAATCAGAACTTCGTTCCGGCCTGGTTTTGGTTCATCAACATCCCGGAGCTCCAGATTGTCGGGGCCGCGGGCGGTCTTCATTAGTCCTTTCATGAGCTCTGACCTCTTTGATGGCGAGGCTTGTACTGCTATAGAATCTTGTGGCCTATCCTTCAACAAGTGCGCTAAAGAAATGAGGACTCTCTTCACCCTCGTCCAGTGATTTAACCCTGAAACCGGTTCCTAGATCATTTCTCATTTTGTTCGCGGTCCGGGCTCCGACAAAACGCCGACGAACGCCTGCTATCTTGCCAATCCATAGCCAGATGCTTTTCGTGGACTCGTCGACCAGACAGTAGACTGACTCGGATTGTAGAGTCTCCCTAGTCACGTTCACCTCGATGGTGGTGCCATCGTCCTGCATCTCTAAGACATTGGCCATGGTCAATCGCCAAGATATCTTTCTATTAAGTCGGTGTGATATTGTGCACGAGTTCAAATTCTGTCGAATTGAGCTCGGACTGTACCACCGCAATAGTTGCATCGAGCTTCCAAAGGCCCAGTCCAGTCAATATCCTCATGCGAGAGACTTGCTCCGCAGGATGGACACTTCTCGGGCAATCGCACAGTTCGAATCTCAGAACCATCGCTTCTGGTTTGTCCACGGTATCGTCGAGGTATGACAAAGGATGGGGCTTCGGCAGTGAAACCCCCAATGGCTTCTGTGCTAGCCCGACATGCCTTCGCCATGATGACAATTACCATGATGCATACAACGGCTGGAATTATGAAGAACATAATTGAGAATATACCGAATAGTTCCCAAAAGACACCAAAGAAGCTGTCAAAGACTCCGAACTGCATATGATTATCCTCAGGCACACTCTTGCTCGAACGCAGACTATTGTGCTTATTATCTTTGTCGAACGGATTTAGATTAAGTGGGCATGTATCTAGCCGGCCATCTCTTCCTCGGCCCGGAGGGATATGGCCTTCAGGAAGAACCTAACGCTGAAACCAAGCATTCCCAGTCCGAAGACAATTCCAAAAACTGTCGGGAATATGGGATTGCCCCACAGATACCCGATGTAGACAAGCAGTAAGCCAATCCCACCGCCAACTCCCAGATGAATTAGGCCCCCGAAGAGGGTCATGGCTCTGAAAGCAATTTGCCTTGGGAACTTGAGGGAGATAACTCTACCAGAGGCAGCATCCACAAGAGCATCATAGGTTCGCACCGAATAGCGGTATTTGATGTGCCAGATTGGGATGTGGACAAGGAATACCGCTGGAACATTGATATCCTCACGGACTGCGGTTACCTTGTCCACCTCGTTAAGAACCTCCTCCAATATTCGAGCCTTCATCTTGTCCTTGGATGATTCAACAGCTGCGTCTTTGTCAACTTGGATTCCCAGCAGTTCACCCCCAAGGTTCTTTACAATCTCCTTGCTGAAGAACTCCTTTCGCCTTGTGGGAATAATATAACGCTCCAGCTGAGAAGGAATTCCCCTTGCAGCAGGGATGAATACATCCTGCTCGATTTCGATATGCCCCGACTCAACAACATCTGTCCAGGTGATTTTTGAACCAGCGTCAAAATAGGGCTTCTTCTGTACACCCGAGTAGTCAGCTTTTGCTTCAACTTCTACTACCCAGAAAGGATAGTACACAAGAGATTTTTCCTTGATCTCTGCTTTATCTTCTATGTCCTTGGGCACACCTAGTTGTTTTGAGGCCCAGCTAAATAGTTTCTCATGGACTTGGGTCAAATTGAATTGCACGCGCATGACATAGCTCTCTTTGATGACTTCGCCGGTCTTCACCTGAATGGTAGTGCTGCAGTACGGGCATACTACAGTACTACTATGTGGTGCCAATTCAAAGGGGCCATCACAGTTGGGACATCGGTATTGGGTCATCAAAACCGCCTCCTCAGATTCTCGATTGCATCATCAATTGTGAATCCCGGACTTCTTTCTTCCCCGCGCGCGGTCATTTGTATCTCATATTTTAGAACACCACCCACAACGGAATAGGAACCGGCCCACAGTATTATTGCCAGGAGTAGCATCGCAACTGGTATAACAAAGACATCACTATCAGAAGAGCTGCCCTCAAAGAGGGCATAGAGTATGTATGGCAGTACTTGGAAGAGAAGAGCAGACACCACAAGCATGAATGTTGCTGTGAACCACTTTTTGATTCGGTATCTCTTCGTGACAGGCAGCTCCCCTAAAACAACTTGACCCGTTGCCCCGGAAATCGCAATCCTAAATGTTCCTCCTCGATGATCATAGCGAAGAAGCCAGTAGGGGGCGTGAACATAGGTGACGTTCTTGGACTCCAGGTTCAACCGGTAGTCGAGAAGCTTGGTCATCTTCGTCTTCAATTCACTTCGGTCTCGTTTTGCCTTCTGCTGTTTCGCTCGCGAGGGAGCATCAACCTCATCAAGCTCAGCATTGAGAACTGGAGCGTCACCAGTCCCCTTAATCTTGAATTTCTCCGTTGCTGCATCTTGAAGAGAGTCCATGAACTCTGCAATCCCGAAGGCGGCGGCATAACGTCGAGCGAGGACCCACTCGATTTCATCATCATGAGAAGAACCCTCAATTCTATGCCAAGTTTTTTGATTGCCATCCCGTTCTTCCTTGGCCCCGAAATGATAGGTTTCACATGAAGCCTCAACTCTAAAGGCGGGTATCCATTGCAGCGCGGGCTTTCCCATTTCAATATCCTTAATGAAGCGAGCACCAACAGCCTTTCCTCCTGCGACTTTCAGCCAATTGAGGGCAACCTTTGTTGCCCCGATTTCTTCCAGTTTGTTTGGTATCATGTGATGCTCCCTAATCTCACCGCTATCTACTTCGAAGGTGTAGCCGCAATATGGGCAAGTGGAAATGACGTCATCGGCTCCCAGTGGAAATGGTGCATTACAGGTCTTGCATCGATATTGAATGATATCCAGAGTGTCCAGATTTGTCGCCATTCTTCACATCACTCCAAGCTTCATTCAGCAGCTATTGAAGAGAACATCCCGGGACTGTAGGTTCCTGGCAGTTGCCAGAAGCTAAATGCTCCAAGAATGCTATTGTTGCCTCTAACCTTTGCGAATGCAGCGTCTAAATCAACTTCGCAACGTATAAAAGATTCACTCTATTCCATCCATCTTAGAAACCTCAGCGGAGGAAGATACTATGAAAATTCCACCAAGCATTCTGAAAAGGCTCTACGTGAAAGGAAGCCTCGAAAATTCAGATGACGGATTCAGCTTCAAGATTAAGAACGCTCTGGCAAATGGCACAGCTGTTTCAATGTCGCCAGTGAAAATTGACGGAACTGAATACCCTCTAGATGCCACCACTATCAAAACAGGTGGTAGTGAGATACCGGCAGCAGAAGTTTCCGCAGACAATCCAGCACCGATTAAGGTTGGTGTCGAAGTTGTCATTCATGTGAAAGCCGACCCTCTTCCCGAAGGCACTCGCAAGATTGGAATTGCTCTCGAAACAAAGGAAATTGGAGAGATTGCCTTCGAGGTTGATGATGAAATATAGGTATTGAAGGAATGAGCAGAAGGACGCTTTCCTTCTGCAATGTCCTTTGTTCTGCACTACATGGAATAGTCTTCCAGAGACGACTAAGTTTCTGTAAGAATCACCATCATTAAGAGCAGTAAGGGAATGAATACCCAGGCAACTAAGAGCATTGCAGTTCCCTTCCAAGTACCCTGGTACCTGCAAAACGGGCAAGCTTCACCTTGATCAATTTGAATGTCGCTATCGAGTTCTTGCGGAGCTTCTTCTTTTCCCATGTCAATCAGGAGTGCAATATGCAATTGACTTATCATATTTCGTATCGGTATCCATTCTCGGAGGCAGTGCCGGAATAGTTTTCTGCATTCCTTGTTCCTAAATCGCGGTGGTTAGCGACATGTACGTTAAGATTAGACAAGACGGTGCAATTGGCATTGGCCGCGCAACTGAAGGACAAGCCGAGATTACAATGGGCTACGGAGAAGCTCATATGATTGCTGCTGCACTTGAGAAGCTGGCCCAAACAGCACGCAGTTACAAGCAGGTGTATCATAAAACTACAGATGTCGGAGGAGGCAACAGAATCGAATTCGAACGGAGCGACGATGGTACAATAGCCATTTCCGGCGATCGTCAGTTCTACTTCTGCACAGAAAAGGAGGTTCGAGACCTAGCAGAGAAGCTGAAGCACCTCCCACCCGTGGAAGTGGCACCTCCCTCGGATTATGCCCAAAAGGTAACTCCAAACAACGGATTCTGCATTAATGTAACAAATGGAGGGCAAACAATCAGGCTCAAGCTTGCTGACGCAGCCTTGGTAAAGACAGCAGTCCAAAGCAGTGTGAATGGCCGCTTCTACGATGAGGTAATTGTTCTGGGAGAACGCAAGGTACACGTGAGTAGGAGTAGCGATTTGAAGTGGGGACTTGGAGACGGGAATAGCACAGTGAGGTTCACTGCATATGAAGTAGAAGCACTAATCGCAGGACTTCATAATGCAATTCTTGATGTGCTGATGGATATGGTCAAATCTCTGGGTAGTGATGACCTAGCTGATATCAGAGTAAAATCGCAAATTCAACGGATTGAACAAGAATCAACAAAACTATTGGCAGAATATGCCAAGGGAAAGGGAATCACGAAGAGCCTTCTGAAGAGCGCCAGAAAGATTCTGGGGAAGGGAATGGACGCGGATAGCCGAACTGATGAGTTCATTGACGTTTGTCGGTATGTACTGGGAGAAGTTGACCCAAGATACCAAGCCGCAATACTGGAGCTTCTATCATCCACATTTGCCGGAGCTACTTAGCAGCCCTGCAGAATCACTCCCAAAGACTCCTCGACTCGCGTTCAAGCAAGGCAGTGGACCAAGGATATCTCTCAATAATCCGTTGCATTAGTCGTCGAACCTTCCGCTCCTCAGAGGTGCCCTCATACACCAGGAGTATGACAAGGCCACCTCGCGTTCTTTTGAATTTTTGATACATGGTCTTCGAAGTATTGATCGAGTCACATACGATCATTACTTCGGCTTGGGGGATGTCAAGGTCTCTTTCTCCAACGGGAGACATTACCAAGACTCTAGCGTCGCTGTTTTCTCGAAATTCTCGGAGGACTTCACCTTTGTTCTGGGTCTTACCAGTTATTGTCAATACTGGAACGTTTGCCTTCTCCAGAACATCTCGAATTTGCGAAATCATTTCGAGGTACGATGTTAGAATCAAGGCCTTCCGATACTTTAGGGAAATCTGAACAGCACGTGTGCTTTTTGCTGAAATCCTCGGGAGGACCTTGCGAAGCTGATTGACATTGAAATAGTGCTTCAAATAGTCTGAATGAAACATTTTCAGAAATTGCTTCGGTGGCATTGCAAATACGTACTTTCGCAAGAGCAAAAGGCCGGAGTACCTCCCCTTCAATTCCTCAGCGATCGGAAGCCGTTCTATCATTAAATGTACTCTTCGGGCATCACCATCGACAAGGTCCAGATTGTCATCATCAGCCAATTGATTCACAATCTCAGCTCGGGTATTTCGAATGAGCTCATCTAGAACTTTCGAGATTGAACGAATCCGAACATCGGTCACTGATGACATTGTAAGGAAGGTTGGTTCCAGATATGATTCTACGTCAGTATCATAGAGCTCATCCATGGAGATTAGTTCTGCATCAGGAATGTATTGAGTCAGGGTCTTGAGTTCATTTCTGATTTGAACCTGCTCTTGGGTGAAGACTGCATGATCATCGCGAAGAGTTCCACTCATTCCAACTATCCATTTGTCATGAAAGAGTGAAAGCAACGTTAGCCAAGGAAAAACAAGCGCGGTTCGCCCGCCGCTTCGGCGAATTAGCGTGTCCACCTCATTGATTAGGAGAGCATCAAAGGATTCGAATAAACTCATGTCCTTCTTCGCCAGTCCTGCTAGAACCTGTGGAGTTGCTACTACTACGCGACTCTCTCTTAGGACATTTGGTCTCCGGCCTGAGGGCACTCTAGAAGATAGCTCTCCTAGGTCATCATCAAGTCCACCATACTCACTTCGAAGATAGTCAACGGTTTCTGCGAGAGAAGAAGAAGAATGGACTACGATTATGAATCGCATATCTGGAAACGTGTCGGATACAATTTTGTGAGTGATGAATCGTTTTCCAAGGCCGCAGTCCAGCTCTAATAGAAGATTCGTGCCTTTGAGCTGCGCTATGCGGTCTAAGATGTAAGTCTGATACCCGCGAGGCGTGTACTTAGGCTTTTCATCTGACATTTCACTAGCTCATCCATTCATTGAGTTAAGAACTCGTTCCACAGACAGGTCAGACTATTTTGTGGGTCTTATAATGTTTGACAAGTACAGTGTAGTATGAGAACCACAAGAGTTGTGAGGAAATGGGACCGGGAAAAAGCAGACTTTGTCGACATTGTTGTTCAGACTGAACTTGATGCAAGTATCTCTTGTGGAGATTGCAGATACTACAAGTCCAAGGAAGGAATTTGCGAAGGAGTCGGTTCGAGGTACTACATGAAGAGAATTCCGATTTCCGACTTCAATCCGGCGCCGTCAGAATGCGAGGTCAGGCTACCACTAGACCTCTTTGCATTTGTGTAACAATCTAGAAGCTCTTGAAGACCTTGGCCAAGGAAGGGGCTTTCACATGCATTTCAAACTCGTTGAATTGCCCAAAAGGGACAATATAGACCTTGAACCCCCGTTCCAGAAGCCTTTCCGCAGTTTCTTCGATAATGCCATTTGCGACCGAGGACTTTGCCTTACTGTCACTAAGGTGTGCAAAGGAATGGAGAATCACCGATTCTACGCCAACCTTGCCGCAGAGCCAACGTATGTTTTTCGTCATTTTTCGAAGAATGCCAGGGCGATCTTCCTTATCGTGCCGCTCTGATTGAATCCAGACAAGGATTGATTCACCAAAGGACTTCTTTGCCGATTCAGAAGATTTGTCCTCCTCAGGGATGAACCAGAAATGGCTCACATGAAGCATCAGCATCTTCATTGTTCGAGTAGACTCCTGCTATACCTTAGATTGAGCTCTAGACTGATGCGCCTTCATCCAGAGACCGGTCTTCCTTGGCCGTTCCTCTATCGTAATCCGTTTCTTCGGTTGTAGAGGAGTCGCCAGCCTGTGGGTTTGCTTCCGGAGCTGGTTCGATCACGCGTCTTGGTATGGCCTTACCATGTACCCAAATGGTATTGTCAGGAATAACCTTGTCCTTAGGCACCACAGTGTTCGCCCCAATGATTACATTGTTGCCAATATCAGCTCCAGCGAGAATAACAGCGTTCGCCCCAACCGTCACATTGCTTCCAATCTTCACTGTCTTAAGATAGAGGTTGTCATCTTCATAGACATGACCACTCATTATGGCATCATATCCAAAGAAGCAATTGTTTCCAATGATAGTTCGCTCAGGATTGAATAATCGCCCATTTCCCACGACCGTGTTACTTCCAATCTTGGCTCCAAACCAGATATGTCTAGGCTTCACATCGAAGAAGACAGAAAAGAACCAGGCAAAGTATGGAAACACAATGTAGTAGACCTCGTAGAACTCGTAAAGAAGCCATGCTTCTGATTCTATCGGGTAGTATCCGTCTTCCAAGAAGGGGATCACCCTTCGTGAAAGCCTAAAGGTAATGGCAAGAAGGGAAAGGAAGATGCCATAGCAGAAGAAGGCAAGCGTGGGAAGGAACACAATGAACCAGAAGCGCTCAAAGACGACGGTCGGAAATGAGCTTCCAAGAAGAAACTGGAAGAAATCCTTGATATGGACGAAAGGCCATCCAATACCGTCGATGAAGGCGTCCGTTTTGTCGTAGGCACCAACCACCAAGAAGATTGCTGGAACTGCAGATATTGTAATGCTGACAAGTAGTGAAATGGCCAAGTATATACCGTATCCTATCGATCTGAGTCTCATTGGAGTACCTTCTCATAGGTGAATTGAATTGACTATATGAGACCCCTATTTTAACCATAGCAATATCGGCATCCTGATTTCATTACCTCATGGAAACAGATATAGACGAGACGAAAATTGTGCAGTCAGGCAAAATGCCCCATGGGAGTTCTAAGGATGCCACATGACCTTGTAATTACTGGAACGGGTCCCGCGGGACTCATGACCGCAGAGAGAGCTGCCGAGTATGGATTGGACACTCTTGTACTTGAGAGAAGAAAAGCTGTTACTGATTCCTTAATGGGAGAATTAGTGACCACGAACGCACTAAAACTTCTTAGAGTAAAACCTGATTCTGAGTATGTTGGCAACAAGTACAAGGCAATCGTGGGAGAGAGTCTTGATACCGGAGCCAATATCTCTGTGGGAGAGGGATTGCTTGGCGATTCATTTCTGCTTGACGAGGATAGATGTCAGGAACTGATGAGAGACCGCGCTGTAGCCAACGGGGCTGAGTTTCGCTACAACTCCAGAGTCAATTCTGTTGTTAAAGAAGGTTCTCAAGTCGTTGGCGTAAAATACAACGAGTCTGAGGTGGCCAAGGCAAGTCTTACAGTGGGAGCAGATGGGTCGTTTAGTCGTGTCTCTGAGACCGCCGGATTCACGCATCCAAAGTGGCTTCTGTCTTATGGCATTAGGTGGAAGCTTGAGAATTGCAGGGGAGTGGATGCGGACACTGCGTACTTCTATGTGGGTAAGGACGTCGGACTGGGATATCTCTGGCTCTACCCGCGGACCGAATCAGAGGTGAACCTGGGAATCGGAAGGGTTCCGTCCTCAAAGGAGAACTGGGAGAAGCTGCCCTCCCTCCTCGATGTACTCAAGAAGTACAAGAAGATTCTCCCTGGCTTAAAGGATGCCAGAATCGCTTCGCAAAATGGAGGAGTAGTACCATGCGCAGGACTTATTCCCAGATTCTCTAATGCTGGAGTTGCACTGGTAGGCAATGCCGCCGGACAGGTTTCGTCCATCGTGGGAGGAGGAGTGACGACCTGCTTCCATGCTGGCACCGTCCTAGCAAAGCACGCGAAACGGGCTGTTAATGAAAACGACTTCTCCAAGAACAGCATGATGATGTATGAGAAGGAGTATCGCCGCTCCAAACTGGCATGGAATATTCAGAACACAGGCAAGGGTTTCTGGGCCATATCGAAGTACGCCAGCTTCAATGATCCCATAGAGGCTGCTGAGATTGTGCTGAACCAGTTGGACGCTCGAACCCTAAATGCTCTGGTGCAGGGTCATGCAGGGGTTTCTGATATCATGACGCTTCTTAGGGACTTCCTACCAATGGTCTTGAGAATTGGTAAGGGCTATCTGAAATCAATTGCAGTCAGCGGATTATAGAAGAAAATGGTCGAAGCAGGGTCAACCCCCCCGCACCCTGCTTCTTGCAGCGTTGTCCGCTGCTGCCCTGTAACATGCCCAAGTGGATCTTTATCCATCCACTCGGAGTTCCTGCATTTGCTTTGACAGAGAAAGGGGATTTCTCCGTCATGAAATTTATGGGTTGTAAGATATTATATAAGTTCCTTTTGTAAACTGAACTATGTCCACAAGTTGCCCGTTCAAGCAATGATTTGAGGTAACTCAATAATGAGTAGAGGAAATACACATGAAATACGATAGCGAAGTAAGGGAGGCTCTGCAGACGCTTCAACTGCTCTCAGAAGATGGAATTGAATCGCGGGATATGCTTGTTCTGACAACGCTACTCAGAATGCAGAAAGAGCCGCTTGTTCACTTCTCCTTCTCAGAAATTTTCAGTGCTTTCGAAGCATATTACCCTTCGGCTGGACTCAAGAAGCCTGCAGTTCATAAGGCACTACAATGGCTTGTGGAGAATCAACTGGTACGACTTGAAAGCCAAACGAAGTACCGCAAGAAGTACCTTGCTGATGCCAATACACTGATGGCGGGACTTGAGAATCTAAAGGTGCAGGTCACCAAGGAGCTTCAGGTAAGGAAAAGAAAGACAGAAGAAACGCTGAGGAGTATTGAAACCTGTGACTGCAAAGCGCTTTCTCAAGGAATCATGGCGATTATTACTGGAAAGCAAGTATCGCCAAGTTCGAGATTCGTCAGAGGGATGGAGGAGTTTGATCGAGTCACTGATTCCACAATCTACGATAGAGCAGGCAAGGGGGATGTGATAAGAAACTCGCTAATTTGGATTGGCCCATTTACTGAAGGAGCCACAGAGCGCTTCGGCAGAGTTGTGGATGTAGCAAAGAGGGGGGCAGAAGTCAGGTATGGTGCCCACCCAGATCTTCTCGCTCGAAGCGACACATTAAGGGATGGCGTTCCGTCAGACTGGATTCAGCAAACCCTTGCGGCCATTCTTGCGCTCAGGAAAGAAGGCAAACTCATCGACTTACGGATTCTTGAAGTGGACAGGAAAGGGTACCAGTTCGCTTCACTAAACAATGATGTCATGGCATTCTTCATTTCCGAAGACCCCCTTACTGCAGCATGGGTCACAAGAGAGTTTAACCCCGACCTTATTGACAATGCAATAGCTGATTTTGATAGGCTCTGGGAACGAGGCGTATCGGTTCTTGAACTCACAGGAGAGAAACTCCAATCGATGGGCATCAGTACGAAAGGACATCTTCAAGCAGTGCTTTTGGAAGGGCTGAAGAAGAAAGAGAGTGACAATAGGGTATGACGCAAAGCACGCTAGAGGAGATAATGGAAATTCTTGAGGTAGACCTATCCTCAAAGAGAATGGAAGTTTTGAAAGCACTCATACATGCGGAAAATGAGATTGGAGCCTTTGTTGAGTTACCCAAGATAAAAGCCGAATTGGAAGCGTCGACTGACGGAAAGAGCGTTGACCGCTCATTGATTCATCGTCAGCTCAAATCATTGGTCCGTGATGGCTACGTTCGAGCTGACAAGGGGGGATATCGTCATAGATACACGACGGACATAGGAATACTAGCAAAGGTCTTCGAAAAGAAGATCTCTCAGTGCGAAACATCCTTGGACCAAGAGATTAAGAGAATCGACAAAGACCTACAAGCTTTCACTCAAATGGAATCATCGGAACTTGGAAAGTCGCTCATCGAACTTATGAGTGGATCAAAGACAGAAGACCGCCCGCACTTTTCGACCGGAATAGATGGACTACTTCGTATTTTTAGATCAGAGCTTTTCTCAAAGGCAAGAAGAGGGGAGGTCATCAAAGCCACAGTTGATTGGCTGGATCTTGAAACGGATCTATCGGCAGACAGGCTTTCCTGGATGTCAGACCTTGTAGATCGAGGCGTGAAGCTTAGGGTGCTTGGTCAATTCAGGCCTACAAAGGCAATCCAACGAAGAATGCGAAAATACTATGACATAGCCCAAATCTTGGGATTTGATGTAGATTACAGAATTAGGACTCTAAAAAGAGCCACGTATCAGTTCATTGGCATTGCCAGAATAGGAATTGTGCTTGTCGTATCGGAAAACCCTATGGCCGTGACGTGGATTCCGAAGGCAAGCAATCCTTTGCTCATTGCCCAAGCGATGGCAACGTTCGACAGAGACTTCAAGGATGCAGAGCCCGTAGGAACCATATTTGGCAGCTCTAGGTGATCAACAATGAAAATCCAGGAAACAGTGAAGAATCTTAGACGACTGGGGATTGAGATCTCGGACTTCGAAATTGACTTGCTGGGGTGTCTATATGACGTAGCCGGAGGATTCTCAAGATGGGTGACCGCCAAACAGATTTGGCAACAGGTGACAAGTCGAGCTGTTAAATCCAAGAAGCTCTCCAAAACATGGTTCTACAAGGGCCTTAATGAGCTCTCAGAAGATGGCTTCGTATTAATCGACAGAATAGCCCGACCTGTCAAATATATGATTACAAAGGATTCACTAGCGCAAGGTGTTGAAAGAAAGAAGGGCAAAAGGGAACTGGAGTTACGAGAAAGGAAGAAACTTCTCTCTGAAAAAGAAGAGCTACTTAGGACTACGGACAGTAATCAGCTAGCCACCGAGGTCATGAATTTCCTGAAGGGTGAGCGACTAGGAGCGAAATCGGAAGTCATCGAAGGTCTTGATAATATTAGAGCAGTAATTGACCAGGAGATTATTGGAAGGGCAGGAACTGGGGACGAGATTTGGACGGTGAATCCGATCTTTATTTTAGAATCCGGGCTGCTCAGTAGTCCAACAGACAGGAAAATCATTGAAGCCACATTTCGAGGCGTTAAGGTCAAGGGATTGATGATTCTCACTGGCGAGGGAAACTCAGCAGACCTTACTCGACTCGGAGGGTACATGAAGAATGTAGTAGAGCTGTTCACCAAGAGCACGCAACTGGGGAATCTTGAGGTCAGAGTTCTTCCACCAGGAATTCGTACGTATAGAATTCTGGGCGTTAACAAAGACCGGATTATGCTATACCTGACCGATGTTGCTCAGGCAGATATTGCAGCCTTCATTCGTTATGAAGATAATCCATCTTTCATTGAAGACGCAATTATTTCCTTTGAGAAGCTATGGGCGCAGGCTCAGGACTTTCTTGGCTTGATAATGGAGCAGGTAGCAAGAATGAAGAAGGAACAACAATCGCTCTAGTTCGTAATCCATTCTTGGCTCTTTGAGAGGGTTAGGAAGATATCATCACAGACTGCCTTGAAGTCTTCGTACATACCATACTCCCCTCCGGCGGCATAGGGGTGGCCACCTCCATTGAAGAGTTTAGCAGCCGCATCGCAAAGGGTGGAGTCGTTGCCTCGCCTAATACCCAGAAGCCCACCTTGGCTGAGCGTTATCAAGAGGTCTGCGACTTCCAAGTTTTGTCCTTCGAGCTCCAGATTCTCAGCATCAGCCAGGTAGGTTCCGATATCGGTGGTGGTCACGCCGCTTGGCATTTCAATAATCCGTACAAGCTTTCCGTGAATCCTCTGGTCGCAATGCCCTGCAAGAGCCTTTCTCATTCGTTTAAGGCGTTCCTTGCGGTACTGACGAACCTGTTGGTCAAGAAGAGCGGTTTTGAATCTCTTTCCAGAATCATCCCAGACTCCTTGAATTCCATCTTCTGCGAGACTTTGGAGGAGGGGCAGAAGTGCGTCGGTGACGTCTTCTTTTTTCGCAATGGAGTTGAATCGCGTAATCGATACTGCATCAGTCAGGGCTATTGCGGCGTCTATCATTCTCAGATTGAAATCGGTATCGTGCGCTATCTGAGCGAGTTCCTCGCAGACCTTGTCCCTTGGCATGAGTACCTTGAAAGCAATTTCAGCTGCGCAGTGGTCGTGGTTTATCTTCAATACGGGCTTGTTTCCCAAAGAAAGAATGGCCTTTGCTGTTTGGCCGGACCACTGATGGTGGTCGAGCCAGACGACACGGCAGCCTTGAGCTATTGCACGTGATAGTCCGCTTTGGGCCAGTTCCAGACTGGATTCGTCCATGCCCAAGTCAGTAATAATGATTAGCGTATTTCGCCTTGTTGCAACGCTGGAAAAGACCTGTTCAAATGATCCATAGTCAGTAAGCATAACATCAAAGTCAAGATTCTTGGATTTGGCATACCTCCACACAATAGCTGCAGAAGCAAGCCCGTCAACGTCTTTGTCGTGGGAGATTGAAAGCAAGGATGATATTTTTCCAGCCATGCTCTTTGGCTTAGAGGTCATTGTTTACTCGTATTCTGACCTTATGCGCCCCTTTTCTTTTTTTCTTTGGTACATCACAATGCGAAGACGTGGCGGAAGTGTTTTCTGATACAATGCAGCCTGAGAGTTGGAAGGATGAAGATGGAATCTAGCTCCAGAAACAAGGTCTTGATGAGCGGCAATGAAGCCATTGCACGTGGTGCACTTGAAGCGGGCATTTGCTTTTGCGCATCCTATCCTGGAACTCCCTCAACAGAGATTGCTTCCACCTTGATGAAGGCTTCAGAGGAGCAGGACATCTATGTGGAGTGGAGCGTGAATGAGAAGG
Organism: Candidatus Thorarchaeota archaeon; assembly: GCA_011365025.1. The sequence continues at coordinate 40,349 of RDOF01000014.1, read as the reverse complement.
TTGCACTTGAGGCCTGTGTCGGGGCAAGCTGGGCTGGACTTCCTTCAATCTGTCCAATGAAATCATTGGGTCTGAACGTAGCCGCTGATTTCCTTCTCAATGTGAATCTCTCAGGGATAGGGCCGGGGGGCGTTGTGATTGTCGTCTGTGATGATCCCAGGGGGCATAGTTCCAGTAACGAGCAGGATTCAAGATTTTTTGCGAAAGCGGCATATCTTCCTCTTTTGGAGCCAGCAACTTGTCAGCAAGCCAAGGACGCAATTCCAATGGCGCTTGCGCTTTCACGGAAATATCAGATACCCGTTATTGTTAGAAGCACGACACGGCTCAGTCACTCTCGTTCAGTAATTCAGCTTGGAGAAGTGGATTCGATCGGCCGTCACCTGTCTGAGAACTTTGCTGAAGCCCCCTATAACGTTCCTAATCCCCATCTAAGACACAGAAACCTTGTGGAGAAACTAGCTGACATCGCGAAGAGCTTTGAGCTAACCGGGTTGAATGGATTATCAAACGACACTGGAGCAGACACACTCATTCTAGCAAGTGGTATTGCTTTTCGTTATGCAAAGGAAGCTGTAGATCTTCTTGGTGCCTCCTCTGTGCAAGTGGCTAATCTCGTCACGACGCATCCTATTCCCCGAGAAACCCTTGCAGAGTGGATTAGGGAAAGGCAGAAGGTCCTCTTTATTGAGGAAGTAGACCCCTTCATTGAGGATGCCGTCCTGGCCATGGTGGGTGAATTGCAGTGGAGCAAGAAACCTACGTTTTCCGGGAAAAGGAATGGCACTGTCCCATCTTTTGGTGAACTCGATACGAATATTGTCATGGAAGCCCTCAGATCCGTCTTGGGCATCCCGATGAAGGATCAGGATGAGCAAGTAAGAAGCACAATCATGTCGGCAAAGGAGATGTTGATTCCCCGACCGTTGACCTTCTGTGCAGGGTGTACTCATCGGAATGTATACTGGGCGCTTGGCAGAGTGAGAAGACGAATCAAAGAAGGACTGATCGTCACCGGGGATATTGGTTGCTACTCACTGGGTGTGTTCTACAATGAATCTATGAATACAATGCAGGCAATGGGTTCAGGAATTGGCACAGCGAATGGACTGGGCCAACTTGAGAGATTCGGTTTGAAGCAGAAGGTGGTGACTGTAGCGGGAGATTCGACCTTCTTCCATGCCTGTCTACCGGGATTGGTAAATGCCAAGCACAAGAATGCTAATGTCACCTTCCTAATTCTTGACAACTCAACGACCGCCATGACAGGATTTCAATCCCATCCAGGCTCGTTCATACAATCGCCCGGCAATTCTCCGGTCAGTATTGAAAAAATCGTAAAGGCAGTAGAACCTGCGTATTTTGAGATTCTAGATGCTGCAGACATTGAGGCTATGATAAACGCAATCCATAATGCCGTCAAGATGAGTGGTCTAAAGGTCCTCCTTATCAAGAGCGTCTGCAGATTAGAGGAACAGGGATTAGGAGAGACCTATGAGGGGCTCTCAAGGGTCCTTGTTGATATCGAATCCTGCAAGGGTGAGAGCTGCAGAATTTGTACCAGTCAGTTCGCTTGCTTGGCGCTGGGGTGGAATGAGGAGAACAACAAGGCAGAGGTCAATGAGGACCTGTGCGTCCGCTGTGGCGCGTGTATCCCGGTCTGTCCACATGATGCCATAAGGAGGGAGGACTCGTGAAGGAGCAATACAATATCCTGATTGCAGGTGTTGGAGGGCAGGGGAATTTGGTCTGTGGTCGTGTTTTGGCCACAGCAGCACTTCGACAGGGACTCACCCCCACAATTGGAGAGACCTTCGGAGCCTCTAGGCGTGGAGGAACCGTGTTGACACATCTTCGCTTGGGCTCAGAGGACCTTGGGCCCCTTATTCCCCAAGGACAGCTGGACCTTCTCCTAGGATTGGAACCCTTGGAGTCGCTCAGAGCAGCGGTCGACTTGGCGACGCCCCGTACCACGGCGATTGCTAGCACTGCGAAAGTCGAAACCCCGGAATCAATTGCGGGGAGGGCCGTATATCCAGAGGTCACGACAATTGGGAGATCACTGCGTGCCATTTGCGGGACGGCATACCTTCTGGACCCTTCCGAGGCGTTCCTGAAAGCGGGGACAAAGCGCTCTCTCAACGTCTACATGATTGGGGCACTGGTAGCAAGTGCACTAACACCATTATCTGAGAACTCTATCATTGAGGCACTGAAGACAACTCTGAGAGAGTGGGATATCAATCAAGTTTCTTTTGAGGGGGGCAAGAATGACTTTGCGAGGATAGCAAACGCCTAGTTGCCTTTCATCTTCTTTGCTTCGGTGGCTCTTCTGGCTTCCTTCCACATCATCTCTGAGAGCACCGAGAACATATCGGCTACACCATCTCCGGTCTTTGCACTGCTCTCCATGTAGAGAAAGCCCTGGTCCTCGGACCATCGCTTTGCCTCGTCCGACGGTACCGCCCTATCGGGGAGGTCGATCTTGTTACCAACTACTATCATTGGAACTCTTGAACCCACCGACTCATCAGCCTCTGCAACCCACTTTGACAACTCCGTAAAGGACCTCCGGCGCGTCACGTCAAAGACAAGAATGACGCCTGCTGCACCGCTATAGTACATCTTCCGCACCGCCTTGAATCGTGCCTGCCCAGCTACGTCCCAGGCTTGCAGTTTGATGCCAACAGAGTAGTCGGTCTCAGGCGGTGAGATGTGGGCGAGCTTGACGGCGAACTGACTTCCGATCGTGGTCTTGTAGTCTCTCTCGAAGATGCCCGTCACGTAGCGATTGACGAGAGTTGTCTTACCAACGGCACCCTCACCAGTGACCATCACCTTGAACAGATAGGTATAGGTATCGCTAGGCGTACCGGGTCGAGGCGGCTTCGGCGTCCTGTTTCTAATCTCCGTTACTAACAGGCTCTCTGTCATGGTCTCGTCTACAGCGAGCGGGGGTGTGACAACAGGGGCCTCTTCCTCAATCATCGCAGACACATCATCAAAAACAGAGAGGTCCTGTGTTCCTTCTTCTTCCATTCCGAAGAGCTGGTCAAGCAATTCCTCAGCGGCCTTGAGAGACTCCGACGAATCATCAGGGGTGGTCGTGCGTAGAATCTCCGCCGCCCTCTCCTTGGAGACTTCTCCAAAGCCCGTACCACTAACAGGAGAAAATGGCGATTCGTCCTCGACAATTGTTTCGTGGGGAGTAAACTCTGTCGTGGGCTGAAGCATGACAGCAGGCTCAGCGGCAGGAGCAGCGACCACTGCACCCTCTTCCACGAGAATGGCGGTCTCAGGGGTTGTCACCTGTTTGACTTGTCCTGCAGCATCTGTCCACATGAGAACTATTGGCCTTATGATGACAGAGCCTTCGCTCTTTGGAGCAAGCTGTATCTCTGCACATTTTGTTTCGCCGGGAGCAAGGTCAAAGCGTACTTGCTGGGGCGTTACATCTAGGTAGTCCTTTGGGAACCAGTAGATCTTCCCGGTGATTCCATTGACAGGCTGGTCAGAAACATTAGCTAGCGTGAGTTTTCCCGTAAGGTCAGCGCTGGTCTTGACCTCTGCACTCACCTCAAACTTGGGGATTATCTGATACATTCCCTCGAATGCCTTGAGCGGGCCATCAGAGATTCCCACTAGTATCTCTTTCCGGTCATCACCATTGGCATCGCCTATGCTGATTGATAGTATCTTGACACCCAAGTCCATAGAAGCAATCATTTGGAGTTCGGCCATCTGGAGATTATAGACCAGGACCTTGTAGTCTGATGTGGCAATGATGAGCTCATCCATATGGTCAGCATTGATCTCCTCAATTCGCACAGATAGTGCTTTCACATTGTCCAGTTTTGTGAATAGGTCGAGCTTACTCTCTTCATTGCGGTAGACCCGAACAGAACCGTCCCGAGTGACAACCCCAAGCTCCATCTTTCGGTCGCCAAGCACGTCACCAGCAGTGACGGAGATGACGGGACTGGGTAGGTCAAGGACCTCGATTTGCTCGATGGAATGGTCGCGAACCTTGAAGACACGAAGGGTCTTATCCAAGTTGCCTGTGACAATCTCATCAATCTCATCGCCAATTACATCACAAGTTCCAATTGCAATGGGCATGTCTTCCAGTTTGTGCTTGACATACTCCGTGAGATTGTTCTCAGTGTCCATTTTGTAAATCCGGAGTGTGGAATCACTTGCCCCCACCAATATCTCATTCTTGTTGTCCCCTGTGACGTCGGTCACGTATACAGTCGTCACAAAACTCCCGACGGCCTTCTCTGCAAGAAGCTCCAGCTGGCCACTGGGGGCGTATCTGTAGATTTGGACTGTACCTGCCTCTCCTTCAATATCATGCGGACCTAAGCTTCTTCCAACCACAATCTCCATGAAACCATCGTTGTTTGCATCTGCGACCCTTACTGAGAGGATACTCCCTTCAAGATCCTTCTGTGCAAGAAACTTGGTTTCACCGTTTAGTACTTCATAGAGCTTCAAAACACCATCTCGGTCGCCCGTACAGATTTGCGAACTGCCGGCCCCAGTGATGTTACCCACTGCAATAGCGCTTGTGCTCCTATCGTCTTCGACTTCAAAGAGAATCCTTGGGGAGGTCACCATCAACTACCATCCATAGGCTAGCAGGATTAGAGCCCATTTGTAAGATAAATAGTATCTACCCTGACGTCAACAACTGCGTAAGCCGCCTTTTTGAACCTTGCTGGGTTTTAGTCCTTTTGCGCAATTTGGGACGAAAGCCAAAAGGGACAGTATTTAACCGGCTTTCTTTCACATATGGATAGGTGTCTGGCTTGCCGAGGCTATCCGTTCAGGGAATATGCAAAGCGTATCCAAACGAGGACAACGGAGAAACAGTAGTACTCGAAGACATATCTTTCAACGTTGAAAATGGCGAGTTTCTGAGCATTGTTGGCCCATCAGGATGCGGCAAAACAACACTACTCAAAATCATAGCAGGTCTTCTTGAACCGGATAGTGGGTATGTCTCAATAGATGATGTGCAGGTAAAGCCGGGCCATAACAGAGCCGGATATATCTTTCAGCAAGAGTCACTCTTCCCCTGGCGCACCGTCAGGCAAAATGTTGCTTTTGGGCTTGAGATTTCAGATATTGAAGAGCCTGAAAGAAGTCGGCTCATAAACGAAATGATTGCAATTGTGGGAATGCGGGGGCTTGAGGACAATCTACCTCATGAAATCTCTGGCGGTCAGGCTAGAAAGACAGAGATGGCACGCAGTCTTGTGACAAAACCGGATATCCTGATAGCGGATGAGGCATTTTCGAACCTAGATGCCCAGACAAGGAACTATCTTCAGGAGGAGTTCATGCGAATAAGCAAGGAAACGGGATCAACGGTCCTTTTCGTGTCTCATAACGTGGATGAGGCCGTGTTCATGTCAGACAGAATACTGGTGATGAGCAATCTCCCGGGGAAGATAATTGCTGAGTTTGAGGTTGCCCTTCCTAAACCCCGAGTCAGAACCTCACCGGATTGCCTGTCATACCGCGCTCGGATTCTTGATCTTCTCAAGGTAGAGCAGGAGAAGGCTATGAAAGACCAGGCTAGACTGAAACCGCCTGTCGCCACTTGAGAAGGCGTCGTTCCACTCTAAGGAAGCCGTAGCTAAAGATGAAACCAATTACGCCCACAACAAGCATCGTTGCAATGACCTCCGCAGTTCTCCCTATTTGCCAGCCGTCCCATATCAGATAGCCAAGACCAAGGCCCCCACCAATCATCTCTGCAGCCATAAGACACATCCAGCCTATTCCGAAGCCAATGCGTAAACCAGAGAACATCTCGGGAGCTGCAGAAGGAACAACGACCTTTGCCAAGATCTCTGATTCTGATGCTCCGAAAGTCTTTGCAACATCAATATGCACTGGCTCTGTTCGTTTCACGCCGGTTGTTGTATCGATTAGAATCGGAAAGAAAGCTCCCACCCAGATTACGAAGATTTGCGCACCAAGAAGATTTCCTGTAAAGACAATGAGGGCAAGGGGAATCCAGGCAATGGGAGGAATGGGCCGCATAGCGTCAACAACAGGTCCAAGAATGGAATCCACGGCTTTGTATCGGCCAATCGCAATGCCCAAGGGGATTCCAGTCATAGCAGCAGCGAGAAATCCAAGAAGTACCCTCATAATACTCAAGGCGGAATGGAATAGAAGAATACGATTGTCGCTGTCACCCTCTACTACCAGTTTCACGAAGCCTTCGGCAATATCAATGAGAGTCACTCTGGAGGGAATGGAAATTACCTGCCAAAGCAGGATGAGAACCAAAGCTGGAAGAAATGCCTTGAATAGGAAGTCACGAAGGGTCATTGAACCAAGCTTTCTCTTCGGAGGGACTTCCGTTTCTTGCTTTGGCTCTTCTGCATCAAGAGCAGGTTCTGATGTCATGTCTATGGATAGGGAAACGTGGCTCGCTTTTGTTTCTACCGTTTTTGAACTGCAATCTTAGGAGGGGTAGCCACAACGGCTTAGCTCTCTTCGATGTAGGTTGTGTTAACAAAACTATCAATGAAGGCAGGGATGTCGGAGGGTATCTTGCTCTCATCTAGAAGACTTTGGTCAACCAAGAAAGCTAGGTAGATCTCAAGGCCGGTCCTGTTAACATTGTAGTCATAGATAATTCGATTGAAGGCAGTCTCAACAGGCTCAAAATCCATCTCGAGCCAGTCAACTGCTATTGCAATGGCTTCAGTAGTATGTGTGACAATCCACTCTTGCGCGCGTTTGTGAATCTCGACCACTTTCTGAACTATGTCAGGCCTTTGCTCCATGAAATCACTTGAAGCTGCAAGAACGCAGCAAGGGTGCCGAGGCCAAATGTCACCTGAGAGGAGCAAGGGCTCAGCCAGACCATCGTATTCCGCCTTGGCGTTGAAGGGTTCCCATGCAACAAAGGCAGGGATTTCTTCCGTTAAGGAGCTAGCCATGTATGCTGGAGAGGTGGTATGAGTACCACTCAAATCCGTGAAGGTCATGCCCGCCTGGTCAAGAGCCAGTCTAAGGAGGAAATTCTGGACGGTTGAAGAACCAGGCTGATATACACCCTTCCCAGTCAGATTAGCAATATGAGTGATATCTCCAGAGTCGTAATCGGCCTTGCGCACCATAATGGCAGACCCCTCCAAGTTTGCAGCTGCAAGGACCGTTATGAGGATGTCTTGGTTGATTCGTTTCGTTAGAGCAGGGGCTGCTCCTAAGTATCCCATATCGATTTGATTCCCAAGGAACCCATCCATCTCCAAAGCACCATTCTGAAATGTCACCAAACTAATGCGGATTCCGGCCTCCTCAAACCACCCATTGTCTAGGGCCACTCGCAGGGCAAGCTGGTGCAAGTCCTTGGACAGGTATCCGATTCGAACATCTGGAATTGTTGTTGGGTACCAGACGGCAATAAGCAGGGCGGAGCCACCAATTACCGCAATTAGTCCAATTGCCATAGCCTGGTTTCTGTTCATGAAAAAGAACTCCACATACCATTCTCGGAGCTTCCCACAATTAAGGATTGACATTCGTACCGTACGACAGCAAATTGATTAGTGGGACTAGCTCAAGAAAGTATTATGGCACTCCGTGATAGAATCCCAGACCAACTGAAGCTAAGAGATGAGGTTGTATCCATCACAATGGAGGATGATGTATCCGTATTCCCTACTGGCGACTACATTCTACTCGAGATATCCCATAAGGTTGGCAAGATTAACATCCCTCAGATTGCAGGAACAATTCGAGACCTTGTAAAGAGCGATTCAAGGATGGTAGCAATCAGAGGATATGGATTCAAGGGCATTGGCCTTTCGGTTCGGATTGCTCACGAATTGAAGAAGAGGGAGCAACGGTTTCTCTATCAAATGACTTTCGACACTTTTGATGCCGTGGATCCAAAAGAGGAGGGATTAATGACTAGCGTGCAGATCATTGTGATGCCCCCAGAGTCTTGATAAAATGGGCAAGAGGAAGTCCTGACAATATGACTGAAAGAAACTCAGAACGGACACATAGAAGTGAGGACTCGGTCATTCGGTGCAGCATTGCCAATGTTCAATTTCCCGAAATCTGTCCGGTCTGCCTGAAGGACGCAGAAGATCTCGTAGCAGTCACCGTAATTGAAAAGGGACCAGACAAAGACGGTTCCGACATACATTCATCGTGGGGGAAGGGAGGAGATAAGGTGGCGGCAGCGCTCGAAGCTGCTAGAGGAGCAACGGTCTTTTGGATTCCGTCCTGTGTCAGACACGGAAGCGGAAGCGTAAGAACCGAAAGGAAGAGATTCATTGCCTTTGCCGCATATTTCCTGATGTTTTATCCAATACTCTACTTCTTTCTATCTCTAAGAAATGCTATGCTTCAGGAGAGACCCTTTGAGTTCCCCCTCCTCGGCTTGATAATGACATCGCTGATTCTTCTCTTCATGGTGCTATATGGATTCTATCCAAGGTCTCTCGAGAGAGCCATAAAAATTCTGGACACAGAGAGGAGCAAGGACAGAGTATATCTGGCAATTAGAGAGGATGAATATAGGGAGGCATTTCTGGAACTCAATCAAATGCATTGCGAACTCGTCGATTCTGTTGGAAGAACACGATTTGGTGACAAATCAACGTCGGAAAATTCAAGAGGCGGGCAGCAATAGTGCATCTTGTGAGTAGGGCGTTTCTGCGGGTGCTATTGATGAAAAGAAGGATTGAGAGACAACCTCTAGCACTAACACTAGTTGTCTTTCTCGTCGCTCACTGTGTTGTTGCATCGGGCACTACAGTTGCAAACTGTTATGAAACTGCACCAGTCTTAGCTTCACTTTTGCAGGGTTCTGAAGACTACATCCACCACCCACCGATAATAATTCTGCATCCGAGTGATTTCACCACCCTAGGTTTTGATGGCTCAGGTTCTCCTGAAGATCCGTTTGTCATCGAAGGGTTGAATGTCACTGCAGAATTATGTCTGCATCTTCAAGACATTGCCAGTTATGTTATTATTCGAAATTGCTTCTTCAAATGCACCGTTAATTATCTCACATGTGCGGCGATTGACAACTCAAATCACACGACAATTCAAAACTGCATCTTCCAGGGCGGAAACGTGGGTATTCAGGTTATGAACTCGTTTTTCATTACAATTGAGGGGTGTGTGCTTTTCGAGGCCACAACTGGCATTCACTGTGGTTCTTCCGCTATGCTCAACTGCTCTGGTTGCCGAATTCTGAACAATGAGGTTGGCATCTTTCTTCTACAGAGTGAGATGTGCAACCTGACTTCCAACAAGGTGTACCGAAATTCTCTATTGGGAATCCGATTGGGACTGAATGCAACGGGCAACATCGTGACCCAGAACATGGTTGGAAGGAATCGGGTTCTTGTCGTTGAAACCAACGCGGAGGATATTGGAACTCGCAATATTTGGACTGGCAATTACTGGTCGGACTACGTTCCTCCGGGACCGTACGAGATTTCCGGCGCATCGGAGTCCAGAGATGATTCGCCAAGACAGCTTCTGGACGGTCAGGACCCTGATGTAGAACCGGCAGAGGACTTGTTCTACGTCGAAGGGTCTACCGGATATGAGATTCAATGGAATGCCACAGACGAATATCCATGGTCGTATGTTATTACTAAAGGCGCAGAAGTAAAGGAGGAAGGAACATGGATAAGTCGAACTATTTCCTTTTCAGTGGATGGTCTTCCCCCCGGAGAACACAGATTCAACATTAAACTCATTGATCTTGATGGGCGTGAATCACTGGATAGTGTTGTAGTCTTTGTTTTCATCATAGTTTTCAGCAATATTGGCACTACAGAACTCGTAATAGGATCTGCAAGTAGCATCGCATTGGTGCTAGGACTGATTCTTTTATTCAAGATTCGTCAAAGAAGAGCCTCTGTGTACTAGCTGCTATGCGTTGTTCTCAAGCTATAAGTGACCAGATTGCATTAAGGGCGGCCAACCTCGAGGAGGCGTCTAGAGTCTGTTGACATCGGATAGGTTCGCAGTTGCAGTAGTTGTTCTTTTTCTCAGCACCGCACTTGTGATGCCAGTAGAAACGCTAGGACCAAGATTTGTAGACTCCAAACCATTAGATAGTGTCACAAAGGTAATCCCTCAATACACACAGCACAATGTCGTTAGGATCATTGGTGATAGCCAGTTCAGGGAGCAGGGTTGGCCTGGAGATGGAACCTCCGAGAGCCCTTTTGTCATCGAGGGCTTGAACATAACTACTCGCGCCTTGCATTGCATTATTGTCTTAGGAACAACGTTGCACTATGTAGTCAGAAATTGTCTGATAGTTGTTACAGAGAGCATTAGTGACGGATTGCAGCTGGTAGACACTGCAAATGGCAGTATCGAGAATTGCATAATAACTGGAGGAAGATACGGAGCTTTTCTATCATCTACCTCTGATTGCAGGATTGCGAACTGCAGGATTGCTGATGCTGAAAGCATGGGCATAGCAGTGTTTTCATCTTACCGACCAGTCATCACGAATAACAAGGTCTTCAGAACAAGCAGAGGAATCAGATTCCAAACGACGGTGAATGGGACAGTCAATGGAAACAGCATATACCGAAGTAGGGATAGTGGGATTCTAATGTCCCATGGGACATACAACAATACAATCTTTGGCAATCACATAGGATGGAATGGACCGGATGGGCAGACTGAGCCATTCTATCATGCAGCAGACTTTGGACATAATTTCTGGGACAATAATGAATCAATCGGGAATTTCTGGACTGGTTATAATGGAACGGGCATCTATCAGATTGATGGCTTGGGAAATGCTTCGGATAATTTTCCACGTGCCCTAGAAGATAGATCTGCGCCATTTGTGAATACGCCCTTCGATCTGGATCTTGTAGAGGGCGAGATTCCTCCAATTATCAATTGGACGGCGTCAGACGAGTACATGCTTGAATACAGTGTTCTTCTTAATGGCATCAGAATTGAAGGGACTACTTGGCTGATTGAAGAGATAGGAGTAGTAGTACGAACACATGGATTTGGAACGTACAATTACACGATTGTACTCCTTGATGCTGGCGGACTTCAAACCGTCGACTCGGTGCTTGTTCGGGTTTTTATTGTGGTCCTTGGGAAAGTGGGCACAGATGTAGTTGCCTATGCCTCTGTAATTGCCACCATGGTTGTTCTAGTGGCAATTCTCACGTTCAAGAAGCTGGACTGAAAGAATCAAACCATTGCCAGCAAGCAATTCTCTGTGCGTTGAAACGGACCTTAATATTAGGTTTGCAGTAGTTGTGGCGCGGGACTATGAACATAGTAACCCTCCATGCAATCTGTGGAGTTGGAGATTAGAGAAATGAGAAAGGTAGTTTATTGCCTGTGCTTACTTGCAGTGGTATCTTTTGGAGCCATGACATTGGCATGTGCAGGAAATCCGAATCCCTCAATTGCGCATGTGAATAGCAGAGACCAGGCGGTCATCAGTGATACTTACGTTACAAGGTATTCTATTGAGATTTATAGCAATGAAGACATGCAGAGCCTAGCACTATCTGAGAGCTGGGAGGGAGATGGCTCAGAAGACCATCCCTATGTGATTACTGGCTATATACTAACTGGGAGTGATATTCAGCCAATCAGAATCTGGGACGTTGATTTACACTGGGAGTTTAGGAACAATTTCATAGAACCCGGCGCAGTATGTGGCACCTGGTTCTACAATGCCGCTAACGGACTGGTGGAGAACAATACAATCCAGGGAAGACACAGTGGAATGGTAATCCAAGAATGCAGCGATCTAATTATCCGCGACAATGTGGTTGCCGGAAATACTGAGAATGGAATTGAGATTCTTTCGGGCTCCACGAACTTGATCATTGAAGACAATACGATTTCAAACAATGCGATGTCAGGAATGCTCATCCCCTTTAGTGACCACTTTCTTATCACTGAAAATGTGATCTCCGCATCAGGCACGAATGGAATCGAAGTTGCCGGATTGACGGACTCAGTGATTTCAGGAAATACAATCACCGGAAGCGGTACGCGCGGAATGTATCTGTACGGCATGAAAGACTCAGTGGTTTCACAAAATAGCATCGGGGGTAGTGGGACGAATGGCATCCTTGTAGGTGCAAGTTCGTACATTGTTTGCACGGAGAATTGGGTTGTAGACTCGATTTCACATGCAGTGGAACTAAACACTGGTTGCAGCAATCTCACAGTAAAGGGCAACGTCTTTGTCAATAGCGGCGAATCGTGTCAGGCTTGTGACAACGGAGCCGATAATGAATTCATCTACAACTACTTCGATGATTGGACAAGTCCTGATGACGACGCAGATGGTTATGTTGATGTTCCATATTCGATAGTCGGCTCAGCGGGAAATCAAGACCCCCATCCAAGAGCGGCTACAGATGTAGAGATACCCACCACCACTGCGACAAGCAGCACAACCACAACAACTACCGGAACTAGCACGACCACTACAGCAACAACGACGGCCAACCAACCCATGCTAAATACAGCACAAATCCTATCCATTGCCGGAGGATCAGTTGCTGTCGTTCTTGTAGTGGCTATTATTCTTACAATGAAAAGACGTGCTTAAACATTGACAATCTGATGGCACAGCACCCTACAACTGTGCCATCTCTTTTCTTTTTCAAGATGAGCGACCACCCCGCAGCCAAATGCCAATATGAGAACAGGTGCAATCCACTAAATACATAAGCATGCCCTCTCGAGCCAGCGGTGAAGCTTCCCTATGTAGGTGAAGATGGACAATGGCGCTTGACTTTGCGAAAGGAATTACCGAGTTCCGATGGCACGGCAGAGGTGGTCAGGGTGTTGTCACATCGAATCAGATGCTTGGCAAGGCCGCCCTAGCGGAAGGCAACTATATACAAGCCTTCCCTGAGTTCGGGCCTGAACGAACCGGAGCCCCAGTGCGGGCATTTTTGAGAATCAGCAAGAGCCCCATTCAGGTCTACGCTCAGGTGTATAATCCTGACGTGGTGGTCTGTATAGACCCAACCCTTCTGGAAGTGGTTGACCCCTCGGAAGGTCTGAAACCTGATGGAACGCTTGTGCTTAACACAACATTGAGCCCCGAGGAAATTCGCAAGAAATTCAACTTCAAAGGCGGTAAGGTGGTCACTGTCGACGCCACCACGATTGCACTCGAGATTCTCGGGCGCGCTTTTTACAACATGCCCACGATGGCGGCAGCTGTAAAGGCATCTGGTGTCGTTGATATCGAAACCGTCATCCATGAAGTTTTAGAGAGATATCCGGGCAAGATTGGCGACCTGAATAAGGCAGCCATGAAACGAGCGGTGGAGGAGGCAAAGATAGGATGAGCGAGAAATTCGACGAAATTCCAATGGCCGGGAATATCATTGAGCCCGGCAATGCTGTGAAGTATCGGACTGGAGGATGGCGTGCACAAAGACCGGTCCATGATCCCACAAATTGCCTCTGGATTAAGAATGGCACCTGTGGAAGATGCTGGATATTCTGTCCTGATATGGCTGTTCGGCTCATTGAGAAAGATGGAAAGTATAGCTATGAGTACAACTATGATGCATGCAAGGGCTGCGGGATCTGCTCGAATGAGTGTCCCACTGACAGCATCAAGATGGAGAGTGAGTAAATGACGGCTGTAGAAAGAGTACCACAAGACAAGATTGTGATTGAGGGGCTCACTGGCGATGCAGCAATTGCACATGCGCTGAAGCAGTGTGATTTGGATGTCTTGGCTGCATATCCTATCACGCCCCAGACCATTATCGTGGAAGACTTCCAGAAGTTTGCTGCTGATGGAGAGGTACACACAGCGGTCATTCCGGTTGAATCTGAGCACAGCGCAATGAGCGCTTGCGTGGGTGCGTCAGCTGTTGGAGCCAGAGTTGCAACGGCCTCAGCATCTGCGGGACTCGCGCTGATGTGGGAGATTCTCTATTGCGCGGCCTCCATGAGAATGCCAATAGTCTTCACTGTAGCAAACCGTGCACTGTCAGCACCTATCAATATCCACAATGACCATAGCGATGGCATGGGCATGCGCGACAGCGGTTTCGTTCAGCTGTACTGCCAATCCTCACAGGAGGCTTATGACACCACTATCATGGCTTTCAAGCTGGCAGAGGACCACGATGTTCTACTCCCAGTCATGGTGGGTATTGACGGTTTCATCCTCAGCCACAATGTCGAGAGGGTAGAGATGCTTCCTACCGAGGCGATACACGAGTTCCTCGGAGTACGAGAGCCTGTTCAACCCTTGGACCCGAAGAACCCGATAACCATGGGTCCACTAGCTCTGACTGACTACTACTTTGAGTTCAAGGAGCAGCAAGACAGAGCAATGTGGCAAGTCCCCAAAGCCTACAAGAAGGTCGAGGAAGATTTCAAGAAAATGACCGGACGATCCTATGGGATGTTTGAGGAATACAAGACCAAGGATGCTGAGATTATCATCATGGCAATGAGCACTATGGGAGGCACTGCAAAAGCTGTCACCGATGTGCTTCGCGAGAAGGGCGAGAAAGTGGGAGTGATTCGACTCAAGATGTTCAGGCCCTTCCCATCAGCGGAGATTGCCAAGGCGATAGGTGAAGCCAAAGCGGTTATGATCTTCGAGAAAGCGATGTCCTTTGGTGCTGTCACGAGCCCTCTTGCGATGGAAGTGAGAAGCGCCCTTTATGACGTTGAAAAGCGACCAATGGTTGCTGACTTCGTAGTTGGGCTTGGTGGAAGAGACGTGCCCCCGACAACCTTTGTTGAGGGATACGAGAAGACGAAGAAGTACTTGGAAAAAGGAGAAGCTCCATTGTACGAGACCTTGGGGGTGCGAAAATAATGGAAGATGCAGCTGTTTCAATCAAGGACATGCTGAAGAAGGACCAGATCCTCTCCTCGGGACATAGGATGTGTGCAGGCTGCGCCGCTCCCACAATTGTGAAATTGATGGGGATGGCACTCAGAGGCCCTACAATAGTCTGTCAGGCCACCGGTTGTCTAGAGGTTGCTACAACTATCTATCCCTTCACAGCCTGGGAAATACCTTGGATTCACGTCGCATTCGAGAACGCGGCGGCGGTGGCTTCGGGGGTTGTCGAGGCCCAGAAGATCATGAGAGAGAAAGGCCGTTCCGAGTACGAGCATGTTGACGTGATAGCTATTGGAGGCGATGGTGGAACCTTTGACATTGGTTTCGGAGCAATAAGTGGTATGTTAGAGAGAGGGCACGATATGGTGTATATGGTATACGATAATGGTGCCTATCAGAACACAGGAATCCAGCGGTCTGGAGCTACACTGCCCGGACAGGAAACAACGACTTCTTGGGCAGGCAAGGTGGAACCCGGGAAGCGGCAGCGGAAAAAGCCCTTAGCTGAGATTGTTGCCGCGCACAAAATACCATACGTTGCTACGGTTGACCCGTACCACTACAGGGACTTCATCACCAAATTCAGAAAGGCATTGGAAGTCGAAGGACCTGCGTTCATCCATGCGTATTCTCCCTGTCCAAGAGGCTGGCGGTCAGATACATCAAGAAGTATCGAACTGGCAAAGATGGCTGTTGAAGCTGGCATTCATCCACTCTACGAAGTGATTGATGGAGAGGAATGGATAATGTCAGGGCCAAGCAAACGCATCAAGGAACTCACTCCGCTGGAGGAATACTGGGGGCTTCAAGGTCAGTTCCGGCACCTAAAGGATCCCAAATGGAGTGACTTCAAGAAAGGTCTCCAAGACCAGATTAACCACGACTGGGAACTTCTGAAGAAACGCTGTGGCGTCGAATGATCCATATGTTTCAGGAGCGCAAAAGCGCTCCTGTTTCTCATTTTTCCTGTAATCACTTGCTCACAGAGACCACATCAGGTGAGTCATAAGTGATAAATCGCACCTCGGCACTAGAAAGGAGGGAATTTGCATCAGAAGCGGGAGATACGCAGATGACAATGTTGACTGGCGGCGAAGTTCTAACGAAGTGTCTTGCAGAAGAAGGAGTGAGGTACGTCTTTGGAGTCCCAGGGGACCAGCTATATCCCTTGCTCGATTCCATTTATACGACTGAAGGAATGGAGTTTGTGACCTTCAGGCATGAGCAAGCGGCTGCGCATGCTGCAGATGCTTGGGCTCGAACCACTGGTACACCGGGAGTCTGCTTGGGTACGGTGGGTCCAGGCGCTGCTGATCTTGTTCCTGGAGTGTATGCCGCATTTGCCGACAGCATTCCAATGATAGTGCTATGTGCCCAAAATCAATCTTGGCGAATTAGTCCAGACCACGGCAGTACTCAAGGCCTTGACCAGCTCAGCCTCTTCAGACCAATTACAAAATGGGGTGCAACGGTTAGCCACTGGCAAAGGATTCCACATCTAGTTCATTGGGCCTTCAGAGAGGCGCTATCAGGGAAACCAGGTCCAGTCTTCCTAGAATTCCCATCAGACGTGCTTTATTTGAAATGCAAAGAGGAGACCCTGGAAGATGGGATTGTTTCTGCGGAGAAATATCGAATGGCTCGTCCTCCAGTGGGAAATCCAGATCTGATAGCAGAGGCTGCCAAAATGCTGTTGAGTGCCAAATTCCCGCTTCTGCATGCGGGAGGAGGAGTTTTGGCGTCAAATGCCTCTGCAGAGCTCATCGCCATTGCAGAACATCTTCAGGCCCCAGTCACAACCTCTGTGGCTGCAAGAGGTGTAATCCCAGAAGACCATCCGCTTTCTCTTGTCCCAGCAGGCTTTGGTGCTATAGGTGCTCAGTGTCAATCAGATCTAGTATTGCTTGTAGGGGGCCGATTGGGAGACCTTGACTTTTGGGGAAGAGCACCTGGGTGGGGAGACTGTGCTGAACAGCGGTTGATACAGGTCGATATAGCACCAGAGATGATTGCGCACAATCGTGTTGTTGACCTCGCAATCGTTGGAGACGCAAAAGGCACACTGGCAGAGATTCTCAAGCATGTAAGAGACAAACCCAAGGCAAAACCGCGACCTGAGATGGCAGATTGCCAAGAGGCTCAAAGGAACTGGCTCAATGACTTTGTGACTCAGGGCAAATCAGAACAGGTTCCTATTCATCCCCTGCGAATGGTTCAAGAGGTTCGCAAATTCTTCTCTCGAGATGCAATTTCCATTGTGGATGGTGGCAACATCGCGGTATGGGCGATTTACCTGAACAGGATATTCAAACCAAGGACCTTCCTCTGGCCATCCGACTCGGGTCATCTTGGTGTAGGGACAGGTTACGCTATTGGGGCAAAGCTTGCCTGTCCTGACAAGGAGGTCTATGTAATATCGGGGGATGGTGCGTTCATGTTCAATGCACAGGAGCTTGAGACTGCACGACGCCTTGGAACTGCCTTCACCATAGCCATTGCTAATGATAGAGCGTATGGGATGATAAAAGCGGGTCAGAAAGGGCTTTACGAGAAGCGATATGTGGGTGTTGACTTCGTCGATGTAAGATATGACAGAATAGCGGAAGCAATGGGCTGCTTTGGTCTGAGAGTCGAGAAACCAGAGGATATCGCCCCCGCTCTGCAAAAAGCGAAGGACTCAGGTTTGCCTGCGGTCCTTGACATTGTCATTGACCCAGAGGTTAATCTTGTTCCCCCCGATTTTGAATCGGTTGCGTCGGTTTGGCTTGAAGGATGCCAGCTTCCTGGAGAGGAGTAAATGAAGGCAGCAGTGTATGAAGGCAGTCATGAGATACAGGTGAGGGATGTTCCTGAACCTGAGATGGGACCCTTGGATGTGTTGCTAAGACCGAGGTTCGTCGGAATTTGTGGGACTGACCTTAGTGCATGGGAATACGGAATGTACGAGGCAGGGCTAATCATGGGCCATGAGTTCTCAGCGGAGGTAGTAGAGGTTGGAGAAGAAGTCACCGATTGGAAGAAGGGTGACAGGGTTGTGCCAAACGGGCTATTGCCCTGTGGGCAATGCATCTTCTGCAAATCCGAAAGGTTCTCCATTTGCGACGACATGCAAATGGTAGGCATTACAATGAACGGTGGATTAGCGGAGCTCGTGGCTGTGCCACAGGAAATGCTGCATCGACTGCCAGACAGCATAGACTACAAGAAAGGTGCATTAGTAGAGCCGCTTTCAATTGTTGTCCGTGGGTTCAATAGAATTGATTTCAAGCAAGGCAGTAGCGTCCTTGTGCTGGGAACAGGGCCAATTGGAGTCTTGAGTGTGTATCTTGCCAGATTGCGAGGCGCCTCAGTGGTGTATGGATCTGAAGTGCGGGCTGCACGGCTTGAGATGGCCAAGAGAGCAGGGGCAGATTTCATTATCAATCCGACCAAGGAGTCCCTGCCCCTGAGGATAGAGAGCTTAACTCAAGGTATGGGTGCGGATGTCGTCATTGAATGCACGGGCGTTCCAGGCCCTACCTCTGAGGCATTTCAGCTTGCTAGGCGAGGAGGAACTATCCTCGTACTTGGAATAAGCGAAGAACCCGTCGAGGTCGACTTCATGAGGGGTGTGCTGAACGAACTTGCAGTCCAGTTCAGCTATCTGGGCTATGCAGAGTTTCCGGAAGCCATTAGACTCCTTGCTGAGGGTGCCATAGACCCTACACCAATGGTCACAAGAATTATACCATTGGAGCGTGTAGTGGAGGATGGGTTTGAGGCACTGACTCGTCCAGACAATCAGGATGTGAAGGTGCTTGTCAAAATGTAGTTGGAGGATTGGATGTGACTAATAGACTGGAGCTTGGGTCAGATGATTACCTAAGCCAATTCAAGAGCAAATTGAATAAAGATGAAGAATATGCGGAGCTTGCCAGTGGGGTCGAGGATTCCTATACGCTTGTTTTGCAGGCGGAACCCGATAAGGGAATCCCTGAAACTATGGTCGTGGGCTTTCAAATAAAGGCTGGGAAGATGATCGACATCTGGACTGGAGAGAGAGAGACCGCTTTCATTCTAAGTGCGCCGTATCGTGTTTGGGTAGACATTCTACTTGGCAAGATTGGTGCGAACCGAGCGTTCATAACGAGAAAGCTGAGCATCAAGGGAAATATGCCCAGACTGCTGAAGACGGCAAAAGCAACAGATAGGCTGGTAAGTCTGCTGCGAGAACTTCCCACCGAATTTCACGGCGACTACAAGAATCAGTCGTTTGGGTGATGAGCCCAGAAACGCCTAGAATCGTTCTTCGTCACTTTCAATTAGAAGACGAGGATGCGACAACTACCCTGCTTCTTCACCGGACCTTTTTTGATTCTTAATCCTCGAGCGAATGTTTCTCAGAGGATGCATCACAATAAGAAAGACTAGGGTTCCCAACATCATTACGAGAGGCAACGAATAAGCTAAGGGGGTGGTGACCCCTCCAGGCGCGAATATAAAGAGCCCACTGATGGAAGCTGTTACAGAAGCGAATGCGTACTGGATAATCTCGGAAGGTTTCTCGTCCCACTCAATTCGTTTTATTCGATAATGCAGCACACCTGAAGCAAGAAGGATTGCAAGCAGGTATGAACCAAACATGGGCAGAATCGATTCGGAAACGTATAATGACCCGAACAACCCTGTTATTACTGCAATTAATAGACCAAGACTCCAGAGGAATAGATAGCTACGCCCATATTCCTCAAGCTGTTCTTCCACCGAACCTGTGAGCGGCGTGAATACACGAGCCCCAATCTCCTTATGCCAGACTAGAGGTAAAATGCATACCGGGCCAAGAAATCCTAGCATGAATAACACTCTTGGAGCGTTTCCACCCATAGTTTGCACAATATAATCAATATTTGTTTCATATGCCAGTTTTTGTGAGGACAGTGCCAACCGCACAAAATCCCATCTGTTGGAAGAGGTTGCATTGAAGGTCAGGCCTTGGAGAACGCCATCTCTAAACTCCCATGCCATGAAGAATTCCAGATTCGGTTCTGAACTAACCGATCCAGCAAGAGTCATCTCTCCCCACCATTCCTCTTTAAGATTAAGAGGGGCAAACTCGTTCAGACCAGTTTCAATCTCAGACCAATACCCAACGGGAAGAAAGAAAGGCAGACTTGATTCGAGTGGCACCCAGTCTTGGCCAACTTGCCGCTCCACAGCCACCATCCCAGTAAAGGTGTATATGCCTTCGGCTATTGAAGTAATGTTTGTGGTAGAGGGGGTTTCTCCTACACGTATTTTGAGCGTCGTTTTGGACTCTATTCCATAATGGGACAGAAACTCGGTGACGAACGTATTGCCAGCGTTTATGCGGCTTTCCACATTGTACTGAACCTCATCATATTGCCTTACCATCCAACCTTGGTATGTGGTTGGTGCCGGAAGTCCAAAATACGCCCAGCAACAAATGATGGCGACTGAAGCCAGAAGAAGGGTGAGTGCTTTCTTTGATTTGGCCTGCAATGCAATGCCTCACTGTAAAGAGGATTCTCATCTTCGTATATCATCTTTGCTGCAAGTGAGTTGACACCATGATTATAGCTTCACGGATTCACTTTGATTCGTCCTGTGCCCGTGGCTGTAATCCGCCCAATAACTTTCGCATGTTCTACATGACGTTCTTGGAGATTTCGAAGTAGTGAGTCGCAACGCGCCTCTGGAACACTGATGAGAAGTCCACCAGAGGTCTGTGCATCTGCCAGCAGGACCCGGTCCAATTCTGACAATGCCTCATCAAAATCGACATATGGCATTACGTGAGCAAGATTATCAAGAGTGCCGCCAGGGACCACATTCGCGCCAGCAAGGTTTTGCGCCTCTTGGAGTATTGGCACCTGACTAGCGACCAGTTCAACATCCACTTTACTACCAGCAGCCATTTCTCTTAAGTGTCCAAGAAGGCCAAACCCGGTGATATCCGTACAGGCGCTCACGCCAACTTCAATCATGGCATCGGCTGCGTTCCTGTTAAGTTCGGCCATTATTCGTGTTGCTTCTTCCGCCACCGCCTCATCGACAAGACCCCGTTTGATGCCAGTAGCGATGATTCCCAAACCGATTGGTTTTGTCAGGACAAGTACATCGCCAAGTTGAGCAGTACTATTTCGGAGTATCTTATCGGGGTGAACAAATCCAGTCACTGCCAACCCATACTTTGGTTCGGTATCATCAACGGTATGACCACCCACAATGCTGATTCCGGCTTCTTTGACCTTATCCTGTGCCCCTCTCAAGATATCCTTCAGGACAGATAACGGAAGTCTATTTGAAGGAAAGCCAACTATACTCAATGCAAAGAGCGGTTTTGCGCCCATTGCATAGATGTCGCTGAGCGAGTTTGCTGCTGATATGGCTCCAAACCAATAGGCGTCATCAACAATAGGCGTGAAGAAGTCAACAGTTTCCACGAGGGCGTACTCATCACTCAGTTTGTAGACTGCAGCATCATCAGCGGTTTCAATACCCACAAGGACAGATGCATCAGCAGGAGCAGGGAGGTCTCTAAGCACCTCCTCAAGAGCCTGAGGGCGAAGTTTGCAGGCGCAGCCTAGTCCATGTGTGTATTGTGTGAGCTTGTATTCCTTCTTGTCATCCATCTCAGCAGGAGCCGTGGCTGCACCTGAAGGCTGAAGCCGCCTTATAGCCTCAGTCACTACTTCGGCAGCTTTGTCTATATCTTCAGAGGTTGTATACCGGCCCACTGAGAAGCGGATTGTTCCCATGGCCCACTCAGTCGGCAGTTGCATTGCCTGCAGGACTTGAGACACTTCAATCTCCTCAGCATGGCATGCGGCCCCGGCCGATGCTGCAACCCTATCACCAATCTCGGAGAGAAGAGTGTTGGCTTCAACACTGCGAAAACTCAGACTTAGGGTGTTGGGCAGTCGTTTCTCAGGATGACCATTCAGCTTGACTCTTTCCTCCCCTAGATTGGCAATCAGAGAATCATGAAGCTGGTCCCGCAGTTCCTTGAAATGGCGCATATTCATGGCTAGGTCTCTCTTCGCAAGCTCACAAGCTTTCCCAAGACCAACTATCTCCAGCACATTCTCAGTCCCCGGCCGGCGGTCCAGCTCATGATTTGCGCCGTGCATCAATTTTGATAGCTTTATGCCTGACCTCACATAGAGCGCACCAATCCCCTTGGGAGCGTATAATTTATGGCCTGCTACGCTTAGAAGGTCCGCATGGAGGCTGTCAACAGCCACCTCAATCTTGCCTACTGACTGTGCTGCGTCTGTATGGAAGAGCGCTCCGTGCTTATGTGCGATATCGGCGAGCTCGGCAATAGGTTGTATGGTCCCTACCTCGTTATTTGCATGCATGATGGTTACAAGTATGGTATCCTTGTCGATTGCCCCCTTTAGGGTCTCAGGGCTAACAAGGCCATATTCATCAACAGGAAGCATGGTGATGCGGAAGCCCTGTCCTTTCAGCCACCCGCAAACCTCAGCCACTGCGGGATGTTCTATTGCTGAGGTGATTATATGATTGCCAAGATCGCGACGCGCCATTGCAACTCCTTTAATGGCGAAGTTGTTGCTCTCTGTCCCTCCGCTTGTGAATACGATTTCGTGAGGTCTGCAACCAAGCAGATATGCGACTTGCCCTCTTGCATTCTCAATGGCCTTCTTGGTCTTGGAACCATAGGAATGGCTACTTGATGGATTTCCGAAATGCTCGTAGAGATAGGGAGCCATCTCATCAGCCACTTCCTTCGCAATTGGCGTGGTAGCATTATAGTCGAGGTAGATGGGACCTTCGGGCATTCTATCTTCAACACCTACATTGAATTGGCACCTAGGACCTTCAAAACCCTTTTGAAATACACCCAAGCGCTGTCTTGGTCGGCCTGTCGACCGTGAATCAAGCTAATCCAACAAGAAGATGGAGCAGGCCAACAAACCACAGATAGATTGATTCCCCGTAGAACACAAAGAGAAGGAAAGCAGTCCATCCAAATACTGCATAGCCTGCTGATATCCATCTATTACGGGTTCTTGAAAACTGCTTCCCTACAGATTTCATTTCCCTAACTCTTTGCTCGTAGAAAAGAGCTAGACCGTTGTTCGTAATTGTAAGCACATTCCCTTCTTGGTGGAGGAGTCCGCTTCTCTTTGCAATTTGGACATGTTTGAATAGCCCTTTTTTCTCAAGGTCCTTGAAGCCAAGCACCGCGTGTACATCAAAATAGCGAAAGCCTAGTTTTACACCACGCAGGAATCTATTGGTTAGGTCATCTTCTGTCATTGATTCCCTAGCCAGCTGTGCTAGCATCCAGTGAGTAATCAGGTCGTCATATTGATCACTGGCGGCGAGGTGAATTGTGTCCACGCTGAGCTCGTCACCAGCCTGAATCAGCTCACGCAGCGCTTCAATCCCTTCCCAGACAACAATCAGGGCTATGAGAATAGCCACAATTGAATCAACAACATAGATCCCAATCTCGGCAAAGAGCAGTCCGACTATAACACCAACGCCAATTTTGATGTGCGAACCATCCTCCTTAGCATCACTGACCAAAGCGAGATTTCCGGTCATCCGTCCAACCAGAGTTTTGATGTAAATTAACATCAGATTCAACATTACGGAGAGGATTGCAACTACATAGCCCCAATAACTCGCTGTGATTACTTCCTCTGACAAGAGGCTCATGAAAGCATTGATTCCAATTAGAGCTCCTGAAACCAGCATGAAGAACATTATTGCAATTGCGCCAAAACGATCTTTGTTGTACTTCAGGCTAAGTGCAATTATCCCGACGACGACTAGGTCAGTAAGGCTCTCAAAGCCATCCGCGATTATGGCGTGACTGGAAATACTGAAGCCAACCCAGAGCTTCACGATGACCAGGGAAATGAGGAATAGCCCAGACATCAAGATAACATTGCGCTCGGTCAGGACACGCTTCATCCAATAGCTCTGATGCAATAGGTGCCTCCTTGCCGTATGAAGCAAATCTGTGCCTTTCGGAGTGAGAGTGAACCGTCCTTCGTTTTGCTCTACTAATCCTTCATTTGTGCCATGCTGCAGAGCAACATCGATGTCAATTGGCGAGATTGACAACCGCCCGAGTCTCATGACAAACATCGCATCCAATTGGTCATAGAGAGTGGGACGTGTGTCATGACCCTCGTAGATTGAGCACAAAACAGCATAGACCAGGGTTTCAGCAGGTTCTCCTCGCAAGGTTTGCTTCAACTGACGCTCCTTTTGAGGCGACCTTCGACCACGTATTCCTCTTCGAAGCTCATCCTCTGAGAAGTCCCAGAGTTCATCTATGTTCTTTGTTGATGTGGATTCGGGCAAAAGGGCACCCTCAAACTTAGAGGCGTCTAACTTTTCTTATAAACTTGTGCTGAAGTAGGACTTAAGGGGAGAGTATGCTCCGCTTTACTCCATGAGTGAGTCAAAGATATTCGACATTGGAAGACCACTTGTAATGGCACATAGGGGAGACCCCAGTCGCGCGCCCGAGAATACCCTACTGTCTATGCAATTAGCTGTAGATGCAGGAGCAGATGTGCTTGAAACAGACCTTCAACTGACGGCTGACAGGGAATTCGTCTTGTTCCATGATGAGGACCTCTCTCGGATCGCAGGAATGGATGTATCTGTAGGCGACTTAACCCTAGATGAGCTTCGAGAAGTTGATTTTGGGTATGGTTTTACTTTAGATGGCGGTCGCAGCTTCCCCTTTCGGGACAAAGGTCATACTGTGGTCACTCTTCGAGAAGCACTGGAGGCATTTCCCAATATGCGTTTCAGCCTTGACATAAGAGATTTGGGCTCCGCCGCGCCTGGGATGCTGGCCTCAATTCTCAAAGAGCTAGAGAGAAAAGATTCGGTCATTATCGCTTCCTTCACCCCACCACAGCTGGAGCGCTTCAGAGAGATCATGCCATCAGTTCCCACGTATGCACACCCCAGGGAGGTCAGGAACTTCGTTTATGGAACGAGGCTGAGATTGATTCCTCTTTTTTCAAGGCATATTAGATTCCGTGCATTTGCAGTTCCCATTAAATGGAACGAAACGACAGTTGTTAGTCAACGTTTTGTCAACAGCGCTCACAGAAGGAATATCGCGGTTCATGTGTGGACAATAAACGATGCCGCAACAATGGAATGGCTCATCGATCTTGGCGCAGACGGAATCTTCACCGATGAACCCAGACTGCTAATAGAAACACTCTCCCGGAGAGGAGTCCTCTAGCAAAGCCCTTCGCTTTAGGAGAACCATTCTGCGCAGAAAATAGCCGAAATATCTTAATATGCAGCAAAAGAAAGCCTCCTTTTGGTGGTTCTACCCTTCACGTAAGTGAAGGGACTTGAACTCGCTATGACCAATGTTGGAGACCGAATCAATGACATGCCCAGAGTTCAATGCAGCAGAGAATAAGTGTGGGGTGGATGGCTTCAAATTCTATGAGGGAATGAACAAGCCATGCGAAGCACCCGGAATAAGCAAGGAAAAATGCCCAAGGTTTGCCATGAAATAGAGCATTCCCAGGGTATTCCCTAACAGATTCCACATGTTCTCAATGCCGGGATGAGTTCAGTGGCTGAGTGCCATTGGACTCCCTATACTTTCATTTCTTCGAAAGACCTGTTTCTTCAGTCTACATGCGAATCTCGTTCTTCCGAGCAATCCTCATTTTGAGTTTGACCTGCAACGCCAAGTCCCATATGGAGAGAGGAAAATCAGTAAGAAGAGGGTGGCCAATAGGGGACAGGAGGAATTGCCCTACAGGCCGGGTTGTAGAGAGGGATTGAGAACTAGAGGATTAATTCTCTGCAATCATCTGCGCGACTACTTGGAAAAGCTCGTTCACGCTTTCGCCGGCCTTTGCAGAAACCTCAAGGCAGTGAGCATTGTTACTGAGAAGCAAACCCCCTTCCCATTTCCAATGTCACTCCGGAGCCATTTGATCGCTCATCTGTTTTGCCTCCTTCAAAGACAATGGAACAGTCAGATGCGTTTTGCTTCACTCGCTCAATCCAGTCAGTCAGGTGCTCATGAGAGAAGTATCGCGTGGTGTCATAAACTGCTAGGGCCACTCTCGACCCCCTGAAGTACTCCGAAACCACATCGCGGAATCTCGCCTGACCACCAAGGACCCACTCTTTCAGATTCATGCAAGTAAATCCAAAAGTGCACGAAGGGGATGCCCAAGGACGTATATATATACAATTTTTGAATGTATTGGAATAGGTTATAATATGATATACTAGTATTGTGTTGGAGAGGAGGTGGTCGGACATACTGGAGAAAGAACTCCTACGCATCAGAAGCGGATTGGCAAGAGTTATCAATGGCAAGTGACTGCAATCGAAAGCAAGAGGAGAAGGTGTCAATGGTCAAGGCATATGTTCTGATCAAAACGAGTAGTGGTAAGGAAGATGCCGTTATTAGAGAGCTGTTGAAGCTTTCGGTTACAGAAGAGGCACACAAGGTCTTTGGACCCTACGACATAATTGTCGAAGTACGAGGCAGAGATATGGAGGCTATTGTTGATATTCTCCTGACAAAAATCCGGCCAATACCAGGTCTTATTGAAACACAATCGCTTCTTGTAATAGATGCCGAAGTTGACATGGTATCGACAAGTCTCGGAACCTAGCCGAGTGCTTTCGCCATCAACCACTAAAAGGTCTGTCCGAGTATTTGTTAAAAAGGAGTAGGCCCAAAAAAAGTGTGGGACCAATTAGTCAAAGGAGGAATTAGGCATTCCCAGTAAGACATTATCAAGAAACCCGTACATGCTGATGCTTCTGGATGACTCTGGTGAAGTTGAACCGGCAAAAATCGACCCGACACATGTTAACAGTGACAATGCAGTAATTGTATTGGATGAGTATAGCGATACCTGCTGGGTGTTCATCGGAAGAAACGTTAGCATGCCAACAAGAATGCACGCGCTCCGTATTGGAAAAAGCGTGCAGAAATCCGGATATAAGATTGGCATCACCACCATTGGATTGGCTTCCACGAACCTTGTTGAAATGCTAGAGAAGGATGACAGTGATCCTGATGTGGCTGCAAATATCGACCGATTCCGAGAGCAAATATCAAGGAAATGGAAGTTTGAGGACAAGTTTCTGGCATTGGATGCATCACTCGCCTCTTCAGGCTCAGCAGAACCGATTGCAGGCGCACCACTTCCGAAGCCAGTAGAGAAAGAAACGCCCACTGTCACCGCAACTACCGTTATGGAGGAACCACCAGCACCTCCAAAGGTTCCTCACGCGGCGCCATTATCGGACGTGGAGAAGAAGATGGCATTCCTACTCTATGCAGCAATCAAGAACTCTGATCTTGTGTATGTCGAACGCTTCTCGCGGGACGGCAAGATGGGAGTCAAGATTGAAGCACCTGGTGAGATGGTCATCGAGGCTGTACAGGACGGGGTAATTCTGAAAGTGGACCCCTCAAACTTTGGTGAATCAAAGGCAGCAACCAAGACAAAGAGCGATTTCAAGTCTTGGACTTAGCCAATGCAACGGCAACAAGCTGGAGCAGGCAAATGCTCCAGCTCGGTTCATTTTCTTCATTCCCCATTCAATACCCGATACCAGTACTTGTAAGATGTAGAGAATCCAAGGCTCCTGTGGAAGTCCAGTGCAAGAGCATTCCTTGTTTCAACCTGAAGATATGCATTGCTAGCACCCACACCTTTTGCCCATTCTGCAAGTCCTCGATTCAAGTCAGCGCCAATCCCAATTCGCCTGTAATCCTCGTCCACAACTAACGCAAAAAGGCCAAGCCAAGAAAGCTCAGCCACCCCTAAGCAGACTCCAACGATCTCTCCATCCATTGAAACAGATGCAAAGGCCTTATGCTGGGCAATACGATTCATGATTCCGTGCCGAGTTTCAAGAGACAAACCATTGAACCCACCCAAGCGACCGTAAGCAGCAATCCAATCGTCTTGGGGGGCAGCGTCCAACCTCACGGCATGCTTTGCTTTTGAAACTGTGATGTTATCAAGAGAGTTGGTCTGAATATAGACCGAGAGTCCAACAGAGAAACCCCCTTCCTGAAGAAGGAAATCTAACTCCGGAGGGCTGCACGCTTGGGTCATCTGGAAACGTGGAATGATTTTTCTCGCCTGATAGAAATCAATCGCTTTGGAAATGGCGAGGTCCACATCCATGGCAGGAGAATCTAATGGAAGAACGCTGTTTGCCCTACGGGTTATACCATTATCTGCACGTAGCAGCCATCCCCCAATGCGCAGTGTTTCCTTTGCTGGCCATGCATTTGCAGCCAGAGTTTCAAGTTTGTAAATCCCATTTAGTTCGGTCAAGTCATGTTTGAGGTGCATCCGCGTCTAATAGAAATTCTCATGTGGGTCTACCCATCAGGAGAAGCGGTTTCGGCATCTTAATGTGCGTGTAGAAATCAGGTCAGATGAGGTTCAATAATGGGAAGACTTCGATGGAATGAGATGCTGGGCGAATGGGTCATTACTACGCCAAGAAGAGCAAGTAGACCCTTTCAAGAAGAAGAAGGGGAGTGCCCATTTTGCCCAAACGAGGGAGAAACTGCAGGTGAATGGAGTGTCTTGACGCTTACCAACAAATATCCTGCACTTGAGCCGAGCCCGGAATATCCACCGCTCTTCAGCGACCTAATCATCGAAACTGCCGCTCATGGACATTGCAAAGTAATTGTTACCTCGAGAAATCATGATGAGCAGCTAGAAGACATGAGCAACGACCAGCTCAAACAAGTACTTCACGAGTTCGCCAAGGTCTTTCAGGAGCTTGATGAAGGGCAGAATGTCAAGTACGTTGCTCAATTTGAAAATCGGGGGAGAGCCATTGGAGTCAGTCTGAATCATCCTCATGCACAGGTGTATGCGCTCCCATTCATACCTCCGAAGATAGAGAGAGAGCTGGCGCAGGCAAAGAATGCGTGGGATGCGGATAAAAGATGCATTGTGTGTGATGCCATAGAAAACGAACATAAAGCAGCTATCAGAGTCCTAAATGAAACTGCAAACTACATTTCCTGTGTTCCGTTTGCTGCAAGATTGCCCTATGAAACTCACATCTATCCAAAGAAGCACGTTGGAAGTCTAAAAGAGTTGGAATTTAGCTTTGAAGAACTGGGGGAAGTGCTTCGGGATGTAGCAAGGAGATACGCGGCGCTTTTCGACGAGATGGCGTATGTGATGATTATGCATACACGCCCTTCTCATGGTGAGTACCCTTTCTGGCATTTCCACGTAGAATTCTACCCCCCTTGGAGAGACAAGTCGCGTCGAAAGTACCTTGCAGGAATTGAAGAGGGAACAGGAACTTATACGAATGATTCAACCCCTGAGCTCAGTGCAAAGCAGCTTCGCGAGGCAATTTAGATGTGGATACCACAGAAGCTACGCGAGAAAATGGTTGATGTCCTTGGAGACCCTAAGCCGTCACCAGTTGTGGTGAGGGCACCAGGAAGAATTGAGGTTCTCGGTAATCACACCGACTACAATGGAGGCGAAGTGCTAGCGGCAACAATAGACCGTTATGTCTGGAGTATAGGCATTCGTTCTCAAGATGTGGAGATACATTCCGTGGACCTTGAAGAGATAGTCAGGTTTCAAACTTCGAATATCGCACCCCCAAAGAATCTGACATGGGATAGTTATGCGAAAGGAATCTATTGGGCACTCGAAAGACGAAAACACCAGGTATCCGGCATCACAGCAATTATTCATGGGAACATTCCACAAGGTGCGGGACTGAGTTCTTCGGCAGCATTTGAAGTATCATTGGTGAATCTTGTCTTGGGAGTGAGCGGAATAGAACTCAATCCAAAGTCCATTGCAATGCTGGCTTTTGAAGCGGAGAGAATCTATTGCGGTGTTGCTTGTGGTGTCATGGACCAGTTCACTGCACAGCTTGGCAAGCCAAACCATCTTTTGGCGATTCGGTGCTCGAATATGGTCACGGGAGATATCCCTTGGGATTCTAGGTTGAAGTTGGTAGTCGTCGAGTCTGGAGTGTCCAGAGCCGCCAAGGATGTTCTGAATCAGAGACGTCATGAATGTCAGCAGGCACTACACGAACTCATTGAAGCCGGATGGGAGATTTCAAGTCTTAGTGAGATACAGTCGGATAGACTGCATCTTGTTGATGAGCTGCTTGGATCGGTATTGGCAAGAAGAGTGAAACACATCGTTCTTGAAAACCAGAGAGTTAGAAGGGGAGTGCAGGCGCTGAGAGAAGGGAGGATTGAGGACTTTGGAAAAGAGATGTTTGAATCCCATGCCAGTTCTCGAAACCTCTATGAAGTGTCGCATCCGAAACTTGACATCTTGGTAGACCTTGCAAGAAACATGAAAGGTGTTATAGGAAGTCGTATGACGGGAGCTGGATTGGGTGGGGCAACCCTCACCGTAGTTGAGGATAAGTTCTCCCAGTCATTCATACAGAGCATAGGGCATGAATATGAATCGACAACGGGAACTACTCCGCGAATCATGGAGACAGGCATACCTGGCGGCGTGGTTACTGACCACATCTGAGCCAGTTCGAACTATTCATATGGTGCGGGGATATTTCGCTATCCTAACTTCTCGCGATGTGACCAGCCTTGAAAGATAGTGACTTCGAATCAATTCTGATTAGCGAGACCCATTGGGACCGCGCATGGTATTTGACCTTTCAGCAGTTTAGATTGAAGCTAGTGAAGCTAGTTGATATGCTCTTGGATATTCTCGAAAAGGACCCAGAGTTTCGAACCTTCACTTTTGATGGTCAAACCGTCGTTTTGGAGGACTATCTTGAGGTCAAGCCTGAGCAGAAGGAGAGAATCAAGAAACTCGTTCAAAATGGTCGAATTGACATTGGACCATGGTATGTTCTTCCTGATGTCTTTCTAGTTTCTGGTGAAGCCTTGATTCGTAACTTGCTTGTCGGTCGGAGGATTGCAGAGGAGTTCGGTCGAGTCATGGACATTGGGTACATTCCTGACCCATTCGGACTTGTAAGCCAGGTGCCACAAATCTTATCGCAATTTGGATACAATTCGGTCATCTTTGCAAGAGGAACCGGCGACGAGGTTGAAAGGCTGAAGTCAGAAT
Organism: Candidatus Thorarchaeota archaeon; assembly: GCA_011365025.1. The sequence goes on along the minus strand of RDOF01000014.1, from coordinate 9,341 downwards.
TCATCTGGGAGGGTAGTGATGGCAGTGAAGTTCTTGCTCACTGGTTGCCCCTCTCATACGGGAATGCCGCCAATTTGCCCGAGGATATTGAAGATGCAGTCTTTACGTTAGAGGAAATTGTGAAACAACTGCGAAACCACTCACGTATTGGAACCCTTCTCTTAATGAATGGCTCAGACCACTTGCTGCCCCAGCCGCATGTTCCTGAGGTTATTAGGGCATTCAATAGCAAACATGAGAAGGGGATAGTTATGGGTACACTCCCAATGTTTATTGAGCAAGTTCGGAAGAAGTATGCCGGTCTCGCTAGATATAGAGGGGAGTTTAGGCAATCCAAGCACCAGAATCTACTATCAGGAGTCTATTCCGCAAGAGTCTACCTGAAACAGATGAATGAATATACTCAGAGGACGCTTGAACGGATTGTTGAGCCCCGGGTGGCAATAGCGAATATTCTTGGATTGCCATACCCAGCTGATGAATTGCGTCTTGCTTGGAAGTATCTTCTGAAAAACCATCCTCATGATGATATATGTGGCTGTAGCATAGATGAGGTTCACGATGACATGGTCCAAAGAAGTCGTTGGATAGGCGAGATAGCGGAATCAATTCTGGACTCAACAGAGAGAACCATCTTGGATCAGGTATCAAACCAGAAATCAGGTGTGTTAATACACAACCCATCTCCAGTTCAAAGAAGCGGTGTAGCCATTCTAAGAATTCCAGTCTCCGATATGAGATACTCGCGGCTTTCTCGAATAACCTTGGCAGACCCGGATTTGATAACCAGTGATCCGCTTGAAGCAGCGAAGAACGATGGCCATATCGCCTATGTCAAGTCCATGGGCTTTGACCCATCTCCAACTGCCACCCGAGCTATTGTCATTGGAGAGGAAGAACTCATAGAATACGAGTTTGACTTCAGCTCATTAGCCATGCTATTGCCGAAGATGAAGGACCTGATCAGGCACCTCTCAACAGCCTACAGGATTCGCGTTAATTCTCAGAATAGGATTGTGGAGGTTTGGGCCAGAAAAGCATACTCAACGGACAATATGGTAGGAGTTCCGAAACTCACGGATTCCGCAGGACAGCAAGTACCATGGCAAATTCTTGAGCTCGACATAGAGGTTGATACAAAATCCATTGGGCTATCAGAAGAAGAAGAGCATCTCACGGTTGCCATTCAGGCGGACAGCGTGGGGGGCCTAGGTATGAAACGTCTTGACCTTGAGGTTTCTGATGAAGGGCCTAATATGCAAGTCGAAGGCGCTGTAAGCTGTGCAGAGTTTGCTCTTGAGAACAATCTGGTAGCTTTGAGTGTCGAAGAGGATGGATCGGTCACTTTGACAGATAAGAGGAATGGCGAACGATATCCTGGGCTGCTCGTCTTTGAGGATACGGAGGATGTAGGCGATGAATACGATTATGCCCCTGCCCCAACCCATCAAGCCATCAGAACCAGCGGAACAAACTTGTCTTTTGAGATCGGTAGTTCAGGTCCGCTTGTGGGTTCAGTGATTATAACAGGCGAATTGGAATTGCCAGTTGGAGCAAAGGAGGATTGCAGTGGTAGGCTGGCAGAAAAGGTGACATGCGACTTTGTGACTGAAATTGCACTTCATGCAAACAGTCCAACTGTAAGAATTCAGACTGAATTTGACAATCATGCGGAAGACCACAGATTACGAGTGCTCATCCCGACGGGAGCAAATACAAAGACAACTTTCGCAGATTCTGCTTTTGATATTATAGAGAGGCCGGTTCGCCCAACTATTGACGACTCAGATTGGTACCAGCCCGTTGTTCCCACATATCCTATGAGAAGCTTCGTTCACTTGGCATCTCCAAAGAGAGGACTTACCGTGACAACGCTGGGTCTAATGGAGTTTGAAGTCCTCGAAGAGAAAGGAGGTGAAACTATCGCGCTTACCCTGGTAAGATCTGTGGGCTGGCTGTCTCGTTTTGGGATGAGTACACGTCATGAGGCAGCGGGGCCAATTCGCGAAACCCCAGGAGGACAATGTCAAGGCACCTTGCTTTTCGAATACTCAATAACCCCGAAGAACCGTGGAGATGAATGGGGCGATATTGTTCAGCATTCTGAGGAGTTCCTGTTGCCGATGGAGGCAGATTTCATTCCGCCTGATGAAGATGGACATGGCCACTATGATAGGAGCTTCGTTCAGATTGACTCACCCCACATTAGGCTGTCCGCCTTCAAATCATCAGAAGATGGAAAAAGCCTAGTTCTAAGGGTATGGAACATAGCAGAGGATACCAAAAAATGTAGCATCCAGTTTGGATTCAAGGTGCGAGAGGTCATAGGTGCGCGTGCTGATGAGGCTCCTAACACATCGGTCAAGGCGGTTCTAAGAGATTCCAATAGATTAGAGACAGAGATTCCCGGGCGACGAATCGCCACATTTCTACTTGAAGCAGAGTAGGAATTGCTTGCTGCCTTATAAGGCATAGATATTCCAACACAATACGCCTAAATATATTATATTAGCCCTTGGTCACTCCACCAATAATAGCCGCCAGCTAAGGGGGATGTCCATTGAGCCACGCCACGCATAGGTCTAGAGCCGATAGCCGGCTAGAGAATATGTTCATGTCAGTTAATGTGGCGTCAGTTGCAGCCATTTGCCTCTATGGAGTCTTCTACGTCGGGTATCTTCTGGCCCATCCTGTGTTAATCCAAGCGATTCAAGATGCACTCCAAGGAGCAGACTTCATTGCTTTGCAGCATACCCTTGAAGAGATTGGGACAGGAGTGTTGGGTCTTACTGGTTGGGTTCGACTCGCCTTGGGTCTGGGGCTCCTATTGATGTCCTTCCTGTTCATCCTAAACACAGGAGGAATAATCTTCTCGGTATTCGTCCACAAGTCGTTCAGCGCAGGGGGGACTCCGACTGTTTCATGGTGGCGACTCAGTCTTTCCAGAGCCCTTCTTACTGTACGCCTTCTATTCTACGTCACATTGTATAAGGTAACGGGACTAACAAGCTTCTCAATCCTTCAAGAGTACTCTCAAAGCCCACTCTTGGATATTGGATTCTTCTTCAGTAGTGCATTGAGCCTCGGAACACTGATTGTACTGGCCAGTGTGGTGAAGGTCGTTGTATATGAGGTGGGACGCTATGAAACAATGGTCGAGGCAAACCGACTCCGTATCGCAAAGTCACTCACAGAGTATCTTGACAGATGGAAGAATGACATGATACTCTTAGAGGAAGGCATGTTCTCGAACGACTCAGGCTACGTGAAGGCCAAATTGGAAGATGCCACTCGCACGATGAAGGCGGATGTGAGGCTTCTTGAAAGATCACAGTACGACCTAGAACGAATATCATCCCCGCGAGGCATCATAAGAAAGCTCCTTACGGCCTTTGTTGGGGTAGTCCTAATGCAGATACTGACTGATGTTGTTCTCTATATCGGATGGGGAACTATCCTAGAATACCTAACCGGGTTCATACTATCTTGAGGTGAAACGAAATGGAAAAACCACTGACTGTCATTATAACCAGCAACAAAGGTGGCAGTGGAAAGACACCAATATCAATCAATGTGGCAACTTGGGCCTTATCCAAGAAAACGCCTTGGAAAGTGCTAGTCGTTGACATTAACCATACGAACCAAGATTTCTTCCAAGCAATGCAACACTTGGAACTCGGAGAGGAATCTAAGTTTGAAACGGCATTCTCCCTCGTCAAGACGGGAACAGCATACTATCTACCACACAGTTCTAACCTTCACCTCGTTCGACCCAGTTCATTTCAGCCCCTATCACCCCCTCAAACAATTGAAATGATAACCCAGGCAGCAGCAGAGTACGGAAGGCAGAAAGGAACTGCCCCTTTTGAACCGGACCTGATTGTTGTCGATGGCAATTACTGTTTCCCAAGCTATAGGCTTCCGGACGGTATCAAAACAGACTATTCTCCATTCATGTTCTTCAATGTCTGGTCAATTACAAGTCCGCATGAGCTCCGGACGCCCTCAGAATACAGATTGACCATTGGTACGTATAAGGACATGTTTGATCAGCAGTACTGGGACAAGACCAATTTCGTCAATATCTTCAGTGTTCTTGAGAAAGAACGCCGACTCTCTGCAGAGATGTCCAGACTCCTTCATTTCCAAAGAGGCATGTATTCGATACCAGGTTCTGACGACTTGGCAGACCTTTACAAGAAAATTGCGACAAACCCGGTTTCAAAGGTTGAGGGATATTCCTTCGACCTTCTTCAACGAGAGATCTTCTCGCCAATTCTTGCTGAAATCGATTCCTTGATGGTAGAGAATCCAGACAGCTACTCTGAAGACATTATCAACGCGAGATGGGTGGAGCGAGTCAATATCTTCCTCACTCAACACAGGACATTTCCGCTTAATGTACTGCCGCTCCCTCACTACTACCCATTCCTGAGAAAAGCAGTTGTTGACATGATTCTTCGCGATGGAATCCAGCTCTCAGTAGTCCGCGAAATCTTTGGCCACTTTTACCAGTGGATGAAGATGTACTTGGACCGATACATGAGTGAGAGGAGATTCATCTGAAGCAGCCCATTGTACGATAGAGCAATAAGATGAGCAGCGCCCAAGTATTCCGTCATGGTCGACCCGGATGAAGATCCAGAGCATTTTGTAAGCTTGTTTGCTCCAATTCTTCATTTCCACCCAAGAGAAGGAGAGTACTGCTGTTTTCCCTCTGATGCTGAAATGGTGTTTGCAAGGTTTGGAGATGATTGGAGTCAATTCAAGAAAGACCTACAGCCCAAGGAGCTTCAGCAAAACGTACCCTGTTACTACGAGGTGTGGCAACATCAGCGTATGACACAAATGAAATTCTGGTTCTGGTACAATTATAACAAATTTCCAAAGGCACCCTTTGGCCTCGGACAGCATATTGGTGATTGGGAGCATATCGAGGTGAGATATTACCCGCTTGGGTCGGAAACGCCTGGGACTATTTGGTTGTTGTCAAATCATCTGGAGGCGGTCTTAGGCTCACATCCGGGTCACTTCACACTCCCTGGCTTTATGCCACGTCCAATCATCCTCTCAGACCTTCATATTCACGTTTGGGTAGCCTTGGGTTCTCACGCCAACTACCTTTCTCCTCACGGTAGGAAGAGAGCTTTCTTTGGATTTTGGCGCGATGACACTAAAGAAGGAGGGGACACTTGGGAAACCAAAGACAATCTAAAAGCGCTCCACGAAACAAACTTCCATAGGTTTGAAGGAAGATGGGGAAACAAGAAATCCCCACGAAGTCCGAGGAATCCATACAATAGTAGGGAGAGAAATGCCCCGCTGCACAAGCCAATTCATGTGAATACAGTGGTGGATGACTCGTGTTCATGAAATGAATCTAAGTTCTTCATCAAATTGCTCAGAGTACCCGCTAAGGCTCTCAGCAGTTCTAGTATCGAGAGGTATTCCGTTTCTTGCACGAAGATCGTGCATCTCGTACTCCTTCTCTCCATGCACATAGACTCGAGGACAACCTTCTGCGAGCTCGCAGTTGTGGAGAAGGTCAATGTAATCATCCATCCTATTCTTGAACGATTCAAGACTCGTAAAGAAGGCAGGGTCTAATGCCATGAAGAAGTGCCCCACTCGCGGATGGCTCACATCTCCATCCTTGCGAAATACAACATCAGGACCATAGTTGGACCCTGATAGGATCCCAGAAAGCACATCCACCATAAGTGAGAGACCGTAGCCCTTGTGACCGCCATAAAGCTCCCCTTCTCCCCCCAAAGGGAGAATGCCACCGCCGTAGCCATAAAGAACGTTTTGAAGAACGCGGCCGGGGTCTTCTGTACTCCTGCCAGTTTCATCAGTGGCCCATCCAAGAGGAATCTTTTGGTCAGTCCGATCATACACTTCCAGCTTTCCGCGCGGAACTACACTGGTTGCGAGGTCCATCACCCATGGTCTATTCCTAGAACTGGGCGCCGCAATAGAGATCGGATTTGTTCCCAGAATCGCATTCCTTGCAAAGGTTGGCACGACCAAGGGTTCGGAGTTGGTCAGAGAGATTCCGATGAGATTGTGTTCTAGTGCTCTCATTGCATAATAACCTGCAAATCCATAGTGATTCGAGTTGAATACGGTCACTAAGCCAATGCCTTCGCTTTGCGCTTTCTCAATGGCCATGTCCATACCAAAGACGCCTGCAGGTTGCCCGAC
>RDOF01000014.1:0-3055 GCA_011365025.1 Candidatus Thorarchaeota archaeon | reverse complement strand
CCAATTCCCTCAACATAGCGCCTAACCCTCCCGACACCATGGGAGTCAATCCCGCGCAGATTGGCCGTGACGAGGTTGTCAGCGACATAGTGGGCGCCCACCTCGGAAACGCGGCAATTAAGCATGACCCGCTTAACAAAGTCGTACAAATCTTCTGCCTTAATTAATCGAGTAGACATGGCTCACGTCCCAGTACTGCGGACTACTGCGTTCAGTGATAAAGGGCTCGGTAATCATCTACTTCTATGAAGTTACAGAATGATGGTGGCGAACCCAGGGGGTCAGACGAGGAATCCATCTTGGGACATTTCTAGTATATTCCAGGTATTCGTCGCCAAATCTCGTAACTAGCCCAGGCTCCTCAGACTTTATGAAATAGATGTGGTTCCCAAGAAGAAACACCAGAAATAGAACCATGAGACCAAGAGAAGTGAAGATAAGCGCCTCAGCCAAGGCAATTGAGAGTACTCCGCTAATCATCGGATTTCGAACATATCGGTAGGGGCCCTCAACAACGAGATTCTTCGTAGGCGACCAAGGTGCAAGAGTTCCTCGGCCCACAGTTGCGAAAAGGCGGATTGTGACTATCATCAAGATAAGTCCGCATGCCATAAAGACCATGCCAAAGAGGAACACAATAGGGCCAAGAGGAGGGGGCTCCGTCAATGCATTTGTAACATCACTTGTCAAGAGAAGAACCAGCGCAGGGAAGCATAGAAGAACTACAAAGGGCAGAAGGAAGGATTGCGCGTGACTTCGGCAACTCAAAAGAATTCACCCTTAACTAGATATCATTGATCGACTTGTATCCCTTTTTGATAATTGTGTCAACAGGGCTAACAGAGGTGTCAGGATAGTCTCTATTGTAATGAGCGCCCCGGCTCTCCTTTCTCATTCTGGCCATTTTGATGATAAGTTCAGCAACAGTTGCGATGTTCCTTAACTCGACTAAATCGGGAGTGATAATGAAGTCCCAGTAGAATGACTCAATCTCCCTTGCAAGGAAGCCGATTCTGTTTCGTGCCCGGATTAGACGCTTATTGGTTCTAACGATACCAACGTAGTTGACCATTAGTCGCCGGACTTCATCCCACATATGTGAAATAACTACGAGTTCGTCGGGGTCAGTAGCTTCGCCTGGATCCCAAGCAGGCATGCTATGCGCAGCAATCCCTCTCCCAATCTCACCGGTCACACTGATTGCAGCGTTATGAGCCATGACCACTCCCTCCAGCAGAGAATTGGACGCAAGACGGTTGGCACCATGAAACCCAGTGCCAGCGCATTCGCCAATTGCGTAGAGGCCATGAACATCAGTTCTTCCGTGGACATCAGCCTTTACTCCTCCGCATACATAATGAACCGCAGGCACAACGGGGATGGGGTCCTGCGTGATGTCAATTCCCGCTTTGAGACAGGTCGAGTAGATTGCTGGAAAGCGGTCTATTATGAAATCGGCATCTTTGAATGAAATGTCTAGATGAACAAAACTGGCTCCAGTTCGCTTCAGCTCATTATCAATTGCCCTGGCCACCACATCACGAGGGGCAAGCTCAGCGTCTGGATGATAGTCCTCCATGAAGCGTTTTCCATCAGGACCAAGAAGTACGGCACCCTCTCCCCGAAGTGCCTCAGAGATTAGAAATGAGCGTATCTTTGGATGATACAGCAACGTTGGGTGAAATTGGATGAACTCAAGATTGGTAATGCTAGCTCCTGCCCGATATGCCATTGCAATTCCGTCACCTGTTGCAACATCGGGATTACTTGTGTACAGAAACACCCGTCCCGCTCCTCCGGTAGCTAGAACTGTGACCTTTGCAGGGAAGCGCTTCACGATTCTAGAGCCCTTATCAAGGACATAGGCGCCCATCACGCGATTGTCGCATACATATAGGTTGACTGCAGAATGATCCTCGTAAATCGAGATATTGGCCCGTTTTTGCACCTGCTCCACCAGGACCCGCTGAATGTCTGCCCCTGTGTGATCCTTGACATGGAGAACTCGTCTATTTGTATGTCCGCCCTCGAGGCCTAGGTCGAAGTCATCACACCCCTCCTCCTTGCAGAACTCGACTCCCAGCTGTACCAACTCCCTAATTCGAATTGGCCCGCTTCTTACAATGGACTCCACCACGTGGGGGTGACACAAGCCTGCACCAACCCGTATTGTATCCTCAATATGGGAGGCAAGCGAGTCCTTATCCGAAATTACTGCTGCAATCCCGCCTTGAGCTCTATTTGTGGCGGTCTCGGAGACTGTAGCCTTGGTGATTATTGCAATTCTGTAGTCTTCAGGAATATTGAGGGAGAAGGAGAGCCCCGCAATTCCAGATCCTATGACCAGAATGTCTGATTCAACGATGTCGCTCACTCTTTTCACGTCTCTGCAATCAACGCACATTGTGTGCTCCTAAATTGACAGAATGTATCCCGGATAAGAGATTTCCTAAGGCACATGAGAAAAGGGTTTTGTCCGCAAATGTTGCTAAACTAGTCAAAGCTCCGAGGTAGAAGGAGAAGCAGAGTCCTGTGAAGGGCCAGCCAAGGTATCAAACTAGCCTACTGCAGTCCCACAATACTCACACGTCACAAGCTTGCCTTTTCGAAGATTGCTTGCTTGATTTGCCTTGAAACGACTTCCGCACATAGGACAGAGATAGGGCTGCATTTCAACTGGAGCCTCGGCTTGAATCTCGCCGCCAATCTCGGTCAGAGATTTTTCAGCCCACTTAATAAAGGTGGGTTGGTTGGCTTTCTTGAAGTTGGAGATTGCCTCTTCAAGTAGTGCCTTAGCTTCTTCTAATCTGCCGGTCCCACGATATGCACTTGCCAGACCCAATGCATTCCAAGCAGTATACCATGCGTCTGCAATTTTTCTTGCCATGGACAGCCCCTGCTCAAAGAGCTGTGCAGCAGACGTGTAATCCAGCCTGCGAAGAGCCACCTGCCCAAGGCCCCACTTTGCAGCTGACTGGTACCAGTAATTGTCAATCTTAATGCCTTCGAGGTGGAGGTCCTCGTATATCGATTGGGCCTTTTTGAGATTGCGTGC
>RDOF01000013.1 GCA_011365025.1 Candidatus Thorarchaeota archaeon | reverse complement strand
ACACTGCGTCGTGGAATGAATGCATTTCTCAAACAGATGGGTGTGACCTTCAGGCGAGACCCACAAACTGGTAGGCCCAGAGTCAACAAAGATGGTTCACGACTGGACAGCCAACAGAAGGCTAGTGGCGAGTACTACTACATTGAGACCCGCACAAAGAAGAGCTGAACTTTCACGAACCGATTCTCCCTTCGCGCTGATTTCCGCTAGTAGCATTTAATAGACCCATCTGGATGTCGAAAGCGCGGAGTTGAATCTATGAGTGGCATAGCATGGCCTAAAGTCTGCGCTCGATGCGGCTCTACACGTGAGGAAGACCTCATCGGCGAGGGAGTTAGCGTAGTGCGTCAGAAGACCAAGAAGGTTGGGATCATGGGGCACAACTATCGAACCTACGATGTTGCCCTACACGCTCAAATCTTTCTCTGCAAAGAATGCGAACCGATTGCAGCTAAGGAGATGGAGGAGCTCCTTCCCAGGAGGAAGAGAGTTTCGACGGTACTAGCCATTATTGCTGTTGTTCTGAGCCTGCTCCCTCTGCTCTACATGCAGATACTTCTCATTTTCATTCCTGACTTTCTTCAGGCATTCATTGCAGGTATTCTGATAGTGAGTATACTACTGACCTTCTTCTCGTCTACGCGCATCTCCTCGAATCAGTTTGAAACCTCGGGCCCTCGAAGGTTCTTCTTCGACTGGACCGCAGATGGTCCGGTGCGTTTTACCAACGAAATTCTTCTGACCGCCTTTAAAGCGGCAAATCCTTCAGTGCACGCCAAGAAAGTAAGAAGAGTTTCTCGTAGCTGGGTGGAAGCTCCCGATTCGACAGATTGCCTTGTGGGATGCTGTTTTGGAGCCATCTTGGTATTCGCTGGGCTTTGGCTCTGGACTACCTTCGTTGGCACTCCTCTGGTTTAGAATGGAGAAACGAAGCCGAAAAGAAAGTAAAAAGGGGGCTGAATGCCCCCAAAGAATGAAACTGAAACTATCTTCTACGTCGAATAGCTAGAATTACTACGATGGCAATTACTCCAACAATCACAAGGAATCCCAAACCGCTGCCATCACCATCATCAGTCACCGCCAAGTTTGTGTAGGCAGTATATGCAGGGTCTTGCTCGATTCTCAAGCCATTCCAGCTGGGGAAGGCAACACCGTACCACCACTGAGTGTTGTCAAAGGCGGTTCCAGCGTTCTCAACCATCTCCTGCACATTGGCGTATGTGTTTTGCAACTGCTCAGACAAAGCATAGCCCATATGTGCAAAGAGGAATATTGACAGAGGTGCCTGCCAGGCAATAAGAAGACGGTCTGCAAGTCTGGCCTGCAAGAGACAATTGAGGGCATTGTAGGTACCATTGTTTGTCCAAGGATCTGTGGTTTCGTTCCAGAGCGTGTATTCTCTTCCAAGACCTATGTCGAAAGCTCGCTCATTGTCATTGCCGACCTGAATTGTTAGATTGTCGTCGAAAGCCACTGTTCCAGTTGGTCTGGCCACTGTGTTTCCGGTCGAGCTTCGTACTACGCGGTAGTTACTCGTAAAAATGGACAGATAGTGTACTGCGGTTAGTTTCCAGTTGGATGTAAGAACCTCTGACACAGGAAACTCTGTAGTAAGGCCGATACTGGCATTATTCACCTGCCCTACTGTGTAGAGTGTTTCTGCGTGGACTTCTCCGGTTTCATCGATGACGATGTCGTACTCGACTGTCAACTCACTAATAAGAACGGTAATTACTGGTGCAAGCAGACCGATCAGAAATTCTATCGGATTATTCCCGCCGATGACTCTGGCAGTAATATTGTAGTATGTCATACCAAATCGGTAGTGATTTTCACCTAACTTGATGGCTTCGATTGGCTCAGTCGTGGATGAAACATTCCAGGGGTTGCCTTCCCCGCCGTATGGCATTACATAGTATATTTGGTCATGCCCTACGTCGGGAAGATTGTTATCTCCATAAGATTCAATGTGGGCCATTAGAAAGGCGAATATGGCTCCTATGAAGACCTCCTTGTTCTCCGGAGTCTTGTAGTGCATTCCGAACAACTGGTATGGAATGGTGAATTTGTCACCTTCAACCGTGTATAACTCATTGAAAGCTATAAGGAACGCAGAGAACTCTCCAACTCCTACATAGGACGCAGTGAGACTGGCATTTCCACCTTCCTCCCCTTCGATGAAGAGGGAGCTGTTTGTCCAATACTCCTCATCAAAGGTATGTCCAAAGATCGCAGCCTCCGAACCCGGTATGTATGAGGCTGTCGCGAATGGTGCGATGAAAGTAGGTAGTAGCAATGACATGACTAGCGCCATGGTGATGTATTTTCTTGCGTGCATTGGTTACACCTTATCTTGACCATGTAGTTGACTAATTAAAGGCCAATGCACGATTCGTCTAGAAGAATCATCCGCGGAATTCCTTGATTCCGCGCATTATGACTGCAAACTGAGGTGCTTTATTCATTTCCGGAACCAATACTTCTTCCCAGTCTTTTTCTTCTCCTCATCCATCTCAGCGAGAATTTTCACTGCCTCGTTTCCGCAGTCGATTACTGCATCTTCCCCTCTGACTGCAAACTCATCTCTGACACGATTTGCATAAACTGCACAAATAGCTCCTGCTCGAAATCCGTAGATGTTGGCAAGAGTGTAGAGTGTAGCCGCCTCCATCTCGAAGTTTGCTACATTCGCCTTCTGAAGGTCCTCGATGAGCGTCGTGCTGAAACTCTGTGAGTAATCCCTGAAACCCGGTCTGGATTGTCCAAGATAGAATGAGTCTGTTGAGGCAGTTATCCCTAAGTGATAGGCTAAGCCCAATGTTTCCGCTGCCTCAATAAGGGCAAGAATGACCTCGTAGGATGCACTGGCGGGATACTCTGGCCTGACATACTGTCTTGACGTTCCATCAAGACGAACTGCAGCAGTCGAGATAATCAAGTCGCCTAGATCAATCTCCTTCTTGAGGGTGGCACAAGACCCTACGCGTATGAAATTGGTCACTCCTACATTTGATAGCTCTTCAATTGCAATTGCCGTTCCTGGGCCGCCAATTCCAGTTGAACACGCTGAAATAGCCGCACCCTTGAAAGTCCCAGTATGAGTCACATATTGCCTGTGTGCAGCTACTTCCTTGAAGGAGTCCCACCGAGAACTTATCTTCGCCACTCTTTGTGGATCCCCTGGCAGTAGGACGGTCTGAGCAACGTCACCCGGCTTGGTTTCGATATGATACTGTTGACGTTCGGAGGTCTCTGGGCGTTTTGCGGAAACTGTGTCTTTGGTCATAAAATCTCCTTTCCCTATCATACAATCTCCGCTATTTTACTTTCGGGCAGTTTCCAATGGGAGAAGCAACAACCGCTAAACTATTATACAACCATAAAATAGTCCGTGACCGTTGAGGGAATGGTTCTCCGAAACACCTATTACCGAATCTCTTCGGGACGCGTTCCTGAGAGAACCAAATTTGACTCTCATCGAGCTTGAAAGCGGAGCGAATTTAGAATGGTCGAAACAACCATCAGCGTAATCAAGGCAGACATTGGCTCGCTTGCGGGTCATGTCGTCGTGCCGGATTTCCTATTTGAGCTAGCTAGGAAAGAGATGAAAGCAGCTGTAGACAAGAAGATTATCAACGACTTCTATGTTACCAATGCCGGGGATGATCTCGAGTTAATTATGACCCACTTCAAGGGGGAGAACAATGAAGAGGTTCACCGTCTTGCTTGGGAAACATTCATGAAAGGCACTGAACTTGCTCGGGAGAAGAAGATATACGCAGCAGGACAGGATATGCTCGCTGACACCTTCAGCGGCAATGTAAAAGGGATGGGTCCTGGCTCAGCCGAGATGACAATTGAAGAGCGCAAATCTGAACCGTTTGCGATTTTTATGGCTGACAAAACGGAGCCGGGAGCTTTCAACTTACCTCTCTTCAAAGTATTTGCTGATCCTTTCAATACTGCTGGTCTGGTTATTGACCCAAACCTGCACGAAGGATTCCGATTCATTATTCAGGATATCATGAAGGATGTGCCCTGCTTTGTTGACATGAAATGTCCAGAGGAAATGTATGACCTTTTAGCTTTAATTGGAAGCACTGGGACCTACACAATCAAGAAAGTATACCGTGCTGATGGAATGGTTTGCGCATCTGTGAGTACTGACAAGCTCCATGCTGTTGCTGGAAAGTATGTTGGAAAGGATGACCCTGTGGCAATTGTTCGTTCCCACTCGGGCCTTCCTGCGATGGGTGAAGTGCTTGAGGCATTTACTATTCCTCATCTTGTCGCTGGCTGGATGCGTGGTTCACACGCCGGACCTCTTCTCCCCGTTGGCCTCAAGGACTCCAAGTGTACTCGATTTGATGGTCCCCCAAGAGTCGTTGGGCTTGGATTCCAAGTATCCAATGGGATGTTGATAGGACCTGTTGATCTATTTGCTGACATTGCCTTTGATATTACACGACAACGTGGAATGGAAATAGCTGACTATCTACGTCGTCATGGACCTTTTGAGTTTCACAGACTATCATCCGATAGGATGGAGTACAGCACCCTGCCGAAAGTTCTCGACAAATGCAAGCATCGTTTTGTTGATGAAGAAATCATTCCAAAGGGCAAATCAAAAGACAAGTCTGATTCCGCTGAATAGAACCGAATTGTGATGCGGGGCGATTCCTTCCCGCATCATTCTCTTCACAGGCGCTCACGCTAGATGTTTGCATATACCTCTAAAGGACCTTTCAGGTGCCGTCTTTCGGGTTCTTAGCCAGTTCGCTTGATGATATGATAGCCAAACTGAGTCTTCACTGGATTTGTTGTCATAGCACCTACATTCAGGGCAAAGGCAGCTCGTTCAAACTCCTGAACCATCTGTCCCTTTCCAAACTGCCCAAGGTCTCCACCCTTGTTTTTGGAAGAACAGGTGCTATACTGCCTAGCCATGGCTGCGAAGTCCGCCCCCTCTTGGATTTTGCCTATGATTTCCAATGCTTGACCATGTTTCTCTACTAATATGTGACTGGCTCGGATTTTGCCACCGCTGCCGCCACCTTTCTTGCTTTTCTTTCCCATTCATTTCACCTTCACATTGTAGGCCTGCTGGACCTGTGTCAGATTTTGCGGTGGTGTGGATCGCAATAATCTCTTTCTCGGCAATGCTGCCCAATCGCAGCATTTTAGTTCTTTGGCTTATACCTAAACATGACCGAGGAGACACAACATGAAGGCAGTCGTAATCGACAATCACGGGCCTCCTGAAGTTCTCAGCTATCGAGAAATAGAACAACCTGAACCTTCTAAGGGGCAAGTTCTAATTGAGATCAAGGCAGTTGCCCTCAATCATCTTGACCTTTTCGTACGAAGTGGGATTCCAGGTCTCAAGCTTAAGATGCCACATATTCTTGGTAGTGATATCTCTGGCGTAGTTGTGGAATCAAATCAAGGAGCATCTGATGCGCTGGAGCCAGGCACACCTGTTATTATCGACCCTGGCGTATCCTGTGGAATCTGTGAGTTTTGCATTCGGGGAGAGGATTCCCTTTGTCAATCCTACGGGATTCTTGGTGAACATTATCCTGGTGGGTACGCAGAGTACTTAGCAATTGATTCCAGCAAGGCAATCCCAATCCCTGAGAGAAGTGGGCTCGATTTTGTTGAAGCTGCTGCAGTACCTTTGACCTTTATGACTGCTTGGCGTCTACTAGTCACGAAGGCTCAAATTCGCCCTGGCGATGATGTACTGATAATTGGAATAGGCGGAGGTGTCGCTCTTGCCGCCCTGCAGATTGCCAAGGCTGCAGGTGCCAGGATTTTTGTCACTAGTTCATCTGGAGGGAAGATCAAGAAAGCAAAAGCCCTTGGTGCTTACGCAGGCATTAACTACTTGGACACTCCTGACTATCATAAGGAGATTCACAACTTGACTGAAAAGAGAGGGGTGGACATTGTACTTGACTCGGTCGGTGCGGCAACTTGGGAGAAGAGTATTCGGAGTTTACGCAAGGGCGGCAGACTGGTGACCTGTGGAGCAACATCTGGACCTATCGCGACCACAAACGTGAATCTTCTCTTTTGGAGGCAACTAGAGGTATTGGGGTCAACAATGGCAAGTCGAGCGGAACTCAATGATGTCCTGCGCCTAGTTTGGGATAAGGAACTACACCCCATTGTCGACCGAGCAATGCCCCTCTCAGAGGCGCCTTCTGCTCATACATTACTTGAAGAGGGACGGCAGTTTGGGAAGATAGTCCTAACTCCCTAGGTCACTAGGGCGCGCTGAATCAGTATTGAGAGTGAATATTACCCACATTGACATCTGGAAATGACACGCTTTCATTAGCACCTTAACCGTGTTTCAGAGTGGTCAACAATGAAAGTCGTTACGATATGCCTCCCCGAATCATACGTTGATGGCCTTGACGAGCTTATTGGACAAAGCAGATATCCAAATCGTTCAGAAGTCATAAGGATTGCAATCCGCGACCTTCTCGTGGATGAGTTATGGGGTGGGAAGAGACAGGTGAAATCGATGCCCCTTGTTGCCCAGCTCGAGGATTTGAAACTCCCTGCTGTTGAAACTCCCACTAAGGGTGTATAGTCAAGCTATCTTTTTTTGGAAGCACGCAAAGGAAAGCCACGCACAGAATGGGACCTTATAGATGAGTTCTTGCCATACCCACAGCAAGGAGTCCTATTTGCGACAAAGGAGACCGTGCAAAATGGAAAAGATCAGGAAGTTCTTTGGCAAAGAAGATGAAGATAAGGTTGACCGCGAAGAAGAAACGAAGCCAAAAGCAGACTTGGTTGTGGAGGACGAAGGCGTATCTGAACCTGCCGCCGAACCGGAGGCCGAAACACCTGTTGAAGAGGCCACAGAAGAACCTGCGGCTGTGGTGAAAGAGGCGCCTGCTGCTCGTGGGGCAACTATTCCTTATCACGCAGAATTGACCGAACGGCTCAAGTTCATGTTTAACGATCCCACTATCTCTGGAAGTCTTGAAGGCACAGATGAGTTCATTCTCGAATTCATGGCTATGGGCGAGAGATTCAACGTTAGGAAGCAGGCACTGGGCGAAATCATGTTTGCCACTGGATCCGCTCCCGATGAAGATGTATACATTCGAATCTCAAATGATGCCGTTTCCGAATTGCTTAGTGCAGCCACCTTCGATGAGTTCACTAGCGCTTACATAAAGTACTACAAGACTCCTGACGGAAGCAAGTTTGTAAAAATCGAGCTGCGCAAAGACATTAGTAGTTTGAACCGCAGGGGGTACGCCCGAGTTCCGTTGCTCAAGCTTCTGGTAGGACAGATTCGCTAGACAAACCTAGTACACCATCATAGCAACTTATTAGCATGCACTTGACTAGTCCAGCCAGTGCTGCAGAGGATTGCAGCTTGGTGGGATTGAAAACCATGGACAAGATAGGTCTGCCCGTTATTGCAGTGAATTTCAAGACCTATTCACAAGCGACGGGCGAAAAAGCAGTGCTTCTTGCTCAGGCTTGCGAGAAAGTTGCCAATGAATATGATATTTCAGTTGTCGTTGCTCCACAGATTGCCGATCTCTTTCGAGTAAGTAAGGCAGTTGATATTCCTGTCTTTTCGCAGCATATGGACCCTGGAGACCCCGGGCGTTTCACAGGTCATGTCCTTGGCGAAACTCTCGTGGAGGCTGGATGCTCTGGAACTCTTCTGAATCATTCCGAGAAGCGGATGCAACTGGCGGACATTGACGACTCAATTAGAAGGGCTGATAAGCTTGGTTTATACACAATTGTCTGCACCAACAATCCTCTGGTAAGCGTTGCTGCTGCGTCTCTAACTCCCTCTGCAATAGCAGTAGAGCCACCTGAGCTAATCGGGTCCGGCATTTCTGTTTCTCAGAGCCAGCCAGAGGTTATCACAGGGACAGTTGAAAGAATCCGTGCAGTAAACAAGGACGCAGTAATTCTTTGTGGGGCAGGTATTGGCACAGGGGAGGATGTGAAAGCGGCAATAAACCTTGGGTCTCAAGGAGTTCTGCTTGCTTCAGCTGTAGCGAAGTCGGACAAGCCCGAAGCAGTCCTTAGGGGCCTTGCGGAGCCAATTCGGAAATAGCACCTTCCGGATGCTTTTTACACGAACTGCCAACGGGCTGATCCAGGCGAGCTATATTGAAAGTCACACTCCATTGCGCACACTGTCTGCTTGAGCGCGCAATAAACCAGGTAAAACTGGCAACTGATGATGAAGACCTCCAAATGAAGGTCGTATCCGAGATGCTGGACTTTCTTGCCAAGAATTTCACAAATGAATCCGTTCCCAGCCACATTGGTACTGACAGAGACCTGCTGGTTCAAGAGATGACTGGACGTGACCCCTATGAGGCGCTGAAAGCCGAGTCCAATTTGATGGCTCTGGGAATACTCAAAGAGCTCAAGGACTTGATAGATGAGGTTCCGAGCCCTGAGGACAGATTCAGGAGAGCTGCCTTAATTGCTGCTGCAGCTAATGCAATTGAGTTTGATGTATCAGGCCGCGATTTCAGCTTGGATGAACTCAGAGATATCATTGATAGTGTCGAGGCTGATCTCGCAATTGACCAAGTAGATGAGTTTCGTGAACTCTGTTCTACCGTGACCGAAGTTTTGTATCTCATGGACAATGCTGGCGAAGTTGTATTGGACATGATTCTCATCTCTGAAATACGCCGCCTTGGTCCAAGAGTAGTTGCCGTCGTCAAGGGTGGTCCAGTTCTAAACGATGCAACAATGATAGATGCCAACGAGGTTGGCTTACATGACTGTGCAGATGCAGTCATTGACACGGGAGCTTCCGCTATAGGTGTTAATCCTGACCGTAACTCAGAGGATTTCAAGAATGCCTTGGCAAAAGCAGAGCTGGTTGTTGCAAAAGGCATGGGCAACTACGAATCTATGACAGAGATTGAACTCCACGGTCCTGTGGTGCACATTCTAAGAACAAAGTGTCCACCCGTCGCCCAGCATGTGGGTGTAGACTTGAATCGGAATGTTGTTCTCATTCGACGGCCGGCCACTGCATGAATACTTGCCTGCTAGAACGAGAGCCCTTTGGATAGCGGTGCAGATTCAGTGAACTCCACCTTTAATTCGGGAAACTCCAGACTGAGCTGATGCCTGAGTCGTTTCATTCCTGGCTCTTCACCAACAAACTGCCCCAATTCTAGAAGGTTCAACCCATCCTCGACAGCCATGAGTCGTACTTCAGGGGAGAGCTCTCCTGTAACAAGAGTTCCTATGTCCTGCTTTTTCGCCGTGACAACCTCGGGCATGTCAACATAATATCCCGGAAGCAATAGAGTGTTTCCAACTTCTTCATCAAGGTCCCCAGTGAAAAGGACGGTGTCAAGCGAAAGCCTACCCGCGATGTAGTTCGCGAACTTCGAGTGATTCATGGGTCCTGGAGGTTGGCAAATTCGGCCTGCTGGTACAAGGTCGTTGTAGTCTCCTACAACCATGAATTCGCTGATTCGCGACAGTCCGAGAGTTTCCAGCAGAGCATCAGCAATTCCATCTCTTGCTGCTATCCAAGAAGTACCAATAGATAGCGAGGAGATGTAGTTCTTTGTTAGCAGCCTGATTCTAATCAGGTCTAATCCGTAGATTCTGTCAAGGGCAAATGGGAACAACGGTCTGTGACTAATGAGTAGATTGGCTTTCTCTTGGGTGGCCTTTGTGACAACTCTTCCGGAGGGATAGGTTGCCACAATTATACGATTTACAGTGGTTTTTTCCTGTTCAGTTTCAGTCTGTGGTCCAATCTCAACCTTGGTGTCCATTCCAGCAAATGTGAATCTTGAGGGTGATATCTCTTCAAGGTATTTTACCAATGTCAGAAGCGTGACCATTTTCCTCACCAAAGGGCATCTACGGTTGAGATTGAAGGAACAAGGTTCGTCTTATTCTTTCCCATGGATGCGGTCTACTCTTCTTCTTCGTCGTCTTCGGGCTCATCATCGTACGCATAGAGGTCCTCGAGCTCTTCATCAATCTCAAGGTCTTCTTCCAAATCCTCTATCTCTTCTTCATCCTCGATGATTTCTAGCTCTGGCTCCTTCTCCTTCTTCTTTTCTTTCTCTTTCTTACCCTTTTTCTCGGGTTTCGCAGGCGTGGCAATCGCCTTCTTCGCGGAGCCAGGGACGGTCTTCAACGCCCAGTACTCTGTTCGGGCTTTGCGCAACTTCCTCATCCTTCTGTAGTCAATTTGCTGCGCATTCTGTGTCTTTCTCAGCCGGATTATTTCCCGTTTCAGGGCCTTCTCTTTGTTAACCATTTGAGAGCCACCGTGGCATGTATTCAGCGACCTCCTAGTGAGTGCTGTTATAACTGTGTCGGAAACATAGGTCTCTACGAATGGAAGGCTTTTTGTCATGGCGCGTTGCTCACTAGGAGCAGGGTGGTTCCCGTAATGTCCCCATCTTCAAAAAAGGGTCCTGTTAGTATTCGTCTTCGATTGGAGCCTGAATTACTTGAGCGAATTGATAAGCTGGCCGGTGAGCGAGGACGGCAGCGATTCATTGAGGAGTCTATTATCTGGAGACTTGATCAAGAACTGCCGCCGTACATCATGGAGATGATTGTCGATGTCAATCAGCTAAAGGAACGGGTTGCTCACCTCGAGAACATGCAGTCAACGAGCTCTTTCCTTGCCGAATTGAATGCGGTGGCCACGACGCAAGTCTGTCGAGATCAACTAGACCGCAACATCCTCGAGTACTTCTTGAAGAATGACGGCGCAACCACTCCGGAGCTGGCGAAGAATCTCTCTTCGAACAGAAGAACGGTTCTTGATCGGATTGCAAAACTGAACGAACGAGCACTGAGTCTAATTGGTGTCGAGGTGCTAAGATACGAGAAGGGTATTCTAAAAGGAAAGCGTGGGGCTTGGTGGCTTGAGCATCGCTCCAAGATCGTTTCCTAGCGCATTCAACAGAGAGCAAATCTTTAAAGAAATCCTGATTGAGTCTGCTTGGGGCCGTAGTCTAGCATGGATAAGGCACCAGCCTCCGGAGTTGGGTATCGCCGGTTCGAATCCGGCCGGTCCCGCCACTTTTTCTGAAGTTGTGCGCCTAGTTCAGCCAATCGGAGTTTAAAAGACCTCTATCGGCATATGATTCTGATTCGAGGTCTTTAACAATGAGCTTTACGAACGGATTTCGCGCGCCACAGGATCGGGTTGTAGACCGATTCACTCGCTACCTAAACGGGCCAATGGGCCGTACAGTACTTGAAACACTGGACGAGGGCGAGAGCTTCATTCTCCAGACTTCAGATCATACTTTCCGTGTCACAAAGCGAAACGGGCGCGCCATTGTGGAACTCCTTCAAATTCCCTTGACATGATTCATGGATTTCCACAACGAAGAATCTATAAGTTGTCCCTATTCATCTCCGCTGGGGCCGTAGTCTAGCATGGATAAGGCGCCAGCCTGCGGAGTTGGTTTTCCCCAGTTCGAATCTGGGCGGTCCCGCCATACTCTTTCTAGAAGTCTTTTTGCCATACTCGGTCAGTTTCGAGCCTGCGTGAAGCTTAAATTGACACTCAATTCGCCAGTAACAAGCGCTGAAGACCGATTTCGTGAGAAGGAGCTCTTCCTGGCTTAGGACAATTCGCAATGCGATTTACACCCCAAAGACTCGAACGAATCAATCGTTCCATTCAGAAAGAAAACGTGAACGCCTTGGTAGTGACGCGAAGGCAGGACGTGCAATATCTTACTGGTTATCATAGCCCTGCCGATACACTTCCCATAGGGTGCGTCTTGATTCAGGGGAAGCAGCCTATCATCATTATGTCCGACTTGCAATACGAGCTTGCTAAACAAGATGCAATGATGGCTCGGGTTCGCTCTGTAGAATCAGGGGGCGGCGAGCTTGGCTCATATGCCCGTGGAAGTGAGTTCTGGACTGCTGTGAAAGAAATAATTCAAGAATCTGGCACTCAGAATGAAATCATCGGTGTACAGCATGACTGCCTTCCGGTTCGAGAGTTCGAACATCTGAAGGACATCCTCCCTCAAGCAGGATTCAAGGATGTATCGCCCCTCCTCTGGAGATTGCGTCAAGTGAAAGACGATGCGGAGATAGAGTCCATCAGAAGTGCAGTACTCGTTGCCGAGATTGGCATCAGAACCGCTCTTGAAATAGTGGTTCCTGGAGTTACAGAAGATGCCGCATCTATTGAAATTGAGGCCGCCATGAGAGCTGCTGGTGGACAGGCGAAAGGCATTCGCGCAGCAGTTTTGTCCGGAGGAAATGCCCGACTTCCGTACGCGCAGCCTGCTCCGAGGAGAATTGGGACCGAAGACATGGTTGTAGTTGATATCACCGTCAGCGATTCCGGGTACTTTGCAGAGGTCGCCAGAACTCTACATACCGGACAGCCGAACAAGAATCAGAGCAGGGCCTACGAATCAATACTGAAGATCTGTTCGATTGCGGAAGAGAAACTCTCCCCTGAAACCAGCATTGCTGATGTAACAAACTCCATGATGAAGAGCATTAGAAAGCAACCCTATCAGATAGGCCTCATTCAGCCAATTGGCTACTCAATCGGACTTGACCTTCAGGAGCCACCAAGTCTTTCGGTAGAGAACAAGTTGCTCCTTCGAGAGGGGATGATCTTCTCCATTCATCCAACCTGCTACATCGACAACGTAGGATGTATTCGGATTGCCGACATCATGCTGGTCAATCACAATGGTTCAGAAACCATTACTACACTCACCCGAGAAACCCTGTAGGTTGAATTACTGCCAGTGCCTTAGTTTCTGAAATACCTGTGCTATGGTTTCTGCTCTTGCGCCGTGCTTCTCGACTTCATCACGTGATATCTCTCGAATCTGAGCGGCCGGGACTCCAGAATTCAGACTTCTGGGGGGAATGACCACGTTTGCTGGCACAATACTTCCCGGTGTCAACATTACGCCTTCACCCAAGGTAGCGCCATCGAAAATAACACACCCCTCTCCGATGCTGGCGAAGTCTCCCACATAGACTCCGTGAATCACCGAAGCTGTTCCTATTATTGCATGGTCTCCAATGATTGTAGGATTGTCTTCGGAATGTGCATGGATGACAACACTGTCTTGTACTGCGGATTTTCGTCCAATCCTTACACTAGCATAGTCGCCGCGAATGACCGCACCAGGCCATATGCTGGCTCCTGCACTGATTTCGACATCACCAATTATTGTTGCTTGGGGACTCACAAAGGCTTCTTTGTCTATCTTTGGATTCTTGTCTCCAAATGGAAGAATGGGCATTAGTATCACCTCTAGATTCTCAATACAAAACAGATTCAGGATAGCCTCGTTATAAAACATCATATGACAATGCGTTGGAAGGTGTCCTAAGACAGAAGTTGTTGAATCACGGCCTCATACACATTAGAACTTCTCCTTCCCAGGAGCCGGTCCGTCTTCTTCAGGTTGTTGTCAGGGTCCTCAATCTCCTGCAATCTGCCCTCAAAGTAGACAAGAACACAGGGGATTGCCCTGATTCTGTGCTTTCTTGTGAATTCAGGATACTCATCAACATTGATTTTGAAGAATGCGACATTCTCATTGTCACTGTATTCCTTCTCAAGCTCAGACAGAATTGGGGCTAAGTCGCGGCACGGTTTACACCATGGCGCCCAACAATCTAAGAAGGCAAGCCTTGTTTTTGACACAAGGCGATCCACGTCTTCTGCTGAGATGTCTTGGACCAAATCTGCGTCTCCTTGGGTCTTGGAAACGAAGTGTGCCTAATAATGTTGTGTAGAATTAGTAGTGAGAATTAGAGGAGAACGCCCCTGCCTAGGACAGGGGGGCCCTACATTATTATGCTTCTGCAAGAAGCTCTTCAATAATCTGGGTGTAGACCTCTTCTGGCATTACGCCAACTAATCGGTCAACTTTGTTGCCTCGACCATCGTCAAATACAACACGCCTGCCCTCACTGAAGACAAAGACACTTGGTACTCCAGTGACGCGGTTCTCGCTGCTGAATTCCCGGTTCTGGTCCACATCAAGCTTTACAACTTTGAATCCTTTCTCGCCGTACTTTGTATCAAGTTCTTCAAGAAGAGGAGAAAGCGTCCTGCAAGGTCCGCACCAAACTGCATGGCAGTCCAGGAATACCACTTTGTTCTTAGATACTACCTCATCGAGTTGACTTGAGGATATTTCTTCAACCATTATTTATCATCTCCCAATCATAAGCTGACTTCGACTGTGCAAGCTGCTTGCACAGCCGTTAAAAACATTGCGTTACATCCAATTGCTCAAATGAGTCCAACTACTACCAATCGAACCGATTGTGCACTGCCAAACTTTGATAAGAACCAATCAAGCTGTTGGAGCGAAGGTGTGATTTGTGCCAGTGCTGCATTGCCCCAAGTGTGGTTCGAAGCTTGACATCAGGAAAGGCGGCCACATTTGGACAGTGCGCTGCTTTGGGTGCGATGCTCAGCTTCTTGTTGATGGAACCCGTAAGGATTTGTTTGACGCCTACGATGAGTTTTCGAAGGCTGTTAAGAACGGTCAATTGTCCAGTATCTCCGAAGGGGAGGAAGCAAAGCCAAGGAAACGAAGAACGACTAAGGCGGGGGAGGATGTTTCTGGAACTCGCAAGAAGCCTCGTGCAAAGGGGATGCGTATACAGTCCGAGAAAGAGATACGCACCATGGTGGAAGATGGTGGTTCATCAATTGAGGAGCTTCCTGATACTGTTAGGTCCTTGATTTCCACTGGTCGCGATCGTCTTGTTAAGTATAAGCACATGCCTGCTACCGATGCGGATTACGGATGTGATTTGTCCGAGGCTCAGCTCCCAAGTCGACTTATTGAGTATCTTGAGAAGAAGGGATTCTCTCGACTTTATGCGTTTCAGGAGCACGCCTTCAACGCCATAATCGGTGGGAAGGATGTTGTAATTGCAGCTCCGACTGCTCAAGGGAAGACCGAGGCCTTCATTCTGCCGATTATCAGAAAGCTACTCCTCTCGGTACAGGATTCCTTCATGAATCCTGGAATTAGAGCGCTCTTGATCTATCCCACCAAAGCCCTCGCTAGAGACCAGTATGACAAGCTAATTCAGATGTGCGAGGCCTCAGGTCTGACGGTGGGGCTTTTCGATGGAGATGTCTCCCAAGCTCAGCGCGAAAATCTCTATGAACGTCCTCCAGATATACTGCTCACAAATCCCGATGTGCTTCACTACCATCTGGGCTGGGACCGTTCCCGGCTCATTCCTCTACTTGACACAGTCGATTATGTTGTCCTGGATGAGATTCATCTCTACACAGGTTCCATGGGCGCCAATCTTTACTACATCCTTAAACGCTTGGAGCTTGAAGCCGGATCTTTCCAAAAGATAGGTGCCTCCGCAACTATTGCAAATCCAAAGGAGTTTGCCGAGCAGATATTTGACTGTAGTGTCGAACTAATTGCTTCTGAGAGTGCCAAACGGGGCCCAATCCACTTCCTAATGTACTACCCAGGTGAGCGTAGCAAGTATAGCATGATTGTAGATCTTGTTCAGCGACTTCAAACTGGGGGTTTCAAAACACTTGTCTTTGGAAACACGCATTCAGAGGCTGAAGTTCTCAATATGCTGCTGCGGGATACGGGTCTGAAATCAATGGTCCACCGCGCTGGATTGTCAAGGAAGTACAGAAACCAAGTCGAGTCTCAGTTCAAGAACGGGGACTTGCCAATACTAGTGTCCACACCAACTCTTGAATTGGGTATCGACATTGGAGACCTTGATAGCGTGGTCAGCATGATTGTTTCCATTACTCGACTTACTCAGCGGATTGGACGAGCTGGAAGAAAGGGTCAAGAGAGCATTGCAGTATTGGCATTGAGAGAGAACGATCCAATCTCCTCCTTCTATAGACATGAACCTGACAAATACTTCACCGACATTGACGCCGCATACATGGAACCGGGAAATGAGGTTGTAGGTAGGTTTCAGTTTCTGGCCGCCGCAATGAGCGGAAAACTGAAGGAATCCTTTCTCCCCAGGCAGCAGAGCATCTTGGACGCTCTGGTTGAAGAGAACCTTCTCAAGGTACTGCCTGATGGGGCTGTTCGTGTCATTGATTTCGAAACGGCTCGGAAGGAATGGAGAGGATACAGTATTAGGGGCATTGGCGATACAGTTCAGATTAAGCTAGGAGAAACGACATTGGGTGAGCGTTCAATGCCAATGGCAGCTCAGGAACTACATCCAGGTGCTATCTACTTGCACGGCGGGAAGAACTACCTCTCTGTTGATTTTCGCTACAGACCAGGTTTTGGCAGTGCCACAGTAGTACCATTCAATGATCGAAGTGTTCACACAAAACCAATCTACTCAACGATGCCTAGGATTATGAGCGTGCTTGAGGAAACAACCGCACTTGGTCTCAATGTCATTTATTGTTCACTTGAGATGACACAGACAGTCTATGGGTATGTAAAGCGCCTGACTCGTACAGGGGCTATTGTAGGTCGCGCAGACCTTCCATCTCCCCTTGAGTACCGATATCTAACGAGAGGGTTTGCCTTTACTGCTCCTCGCCCTGTCGACATTGTCAATGACTACATTGAAGGAAAGCTCAAAGGCGCTAAGGGTCCGCAAATGCCTCCTGGAACTCTCTTTGGAGGGGCATTCCACGCCCTAGAGCATGTGATAATTGAATCAAGTGATATGCTCACTGGCGGCAGCACACGAGAGATTGGTGGAGTTTCAATGGGCGACTCGGGCATCATCTTCGTCTATGATGGAAGTCCGGGAGGCAACGGCGCCTCAAAGCTCCTATTTACCAAGCTTGAAGAAGCTTTCAATCGTTCCAAGACTATTCTTGAGAAGTGCGACTGCGATACAGTTGATGGATGCCCACTATGCACCTATTCCTACCAATGTGGCAACAATAATAGCCCGCTGTTCAAGTTAGGCGCCTTGGGTAGCATTAATCAAATTCTTGAGAAGGCAAAGACCAAAGTTGATACGAAGGGGTATGCATCCTATGAACCCCTGGTATGATTGGGGCAGTGAGCAAAATGAGTACGTTTTGGATTGACCGTGGTCACGATGGGCCTGCACGCAGAGGCCATCTTAGGATTGGCAATTTCGAGATTCAAACCCCTGCTCTAGTTGGGCCCTCCGAAGCAGGTTCGCACCCATTTCCATACGTCACTCTAGGACGTGATAGAACATCTGCACAGCCATCTTTGATTGCTATTCCTGACCAACGGGAGAACGACCTCTCTCCTCTTCATGATGGACACCTGTATCTACTTCCATCCATGCTTTCCGGAGGTGTTCTGGAGAATACTTCAGATGCATCTCTTCTTTCAGAGCAACTGGCATTTCTCAAAGCAAACAGCGATACAGTCAATGCCTCGCAGGCGGTAGTTCGGATTCATCCCTTCACAGACCCCGAAGCACTTCCATCAAAACTTGAAACGTTTGGTTCGCTAGGTGTCAGAGTGGCCGCATTCACTTTTGATGGCAATCTAGGTCCAGCGGATAGCAGAAATGCAATCCTTAGAAGCAGAATACCACGGAATTGGATGGCACTGGCACTTGGTCGGATAAGTCCTCATTTGATTGCTCCACTGCATTATCTCGGATTTGACCTCTTCGACACAGGAAGGGCTTTCGAGGCAGCCGCTCAGAGAACTCGACTCATGTATCTCGATGCAGAACAGATTACTGAAGATACTGAGCCTCGTTACTGTTCTTGTCATGCCTGTTCTAAGCAAACATCATTGAATGCCCTCGAGTTTGATGCGCTCCAAGACACATTGCTTCGGCACAACATTGGATTCTACAGTATGGCTCTCTCAGAAAGCACGCATCTACTGAAGAAAAACCAACTCCGATGGAAGGTCGAGTCACTAACACATTCAAGCCCTGCTGCAGCATCCTTTATACGCAAAATAGACAAAGCTCTCTATTCGTATCTTGAAGAATACACTCCGAATAATGGATTACAGACAATGGACCTTATCGGTCCCGAATCGTACTATGCACCTGCAATACATCGCTTTCGCGATAATCTGGTTGAACGGTTCACACCCCCTTCCCACAAGCGATTGGTTCTGCTCTTGCCATGCTCCGCAAGAAAGCCCTACTCATCTTCGAAATCGCACAAGCGATTCATTCAGACAATCGAGTCTACGGTAGGGTCCTTGAAACATCGCATTGCTGAAACCATTTTAACATCTCCTCTTGGAGTAATTCCGCGGGAACTCGAGCGTGTATTCCCAGCAGCGCATTACGACATACCGGTGACTGGTGATTGGGATACAGAGGAAATTGAGATAGCGGCAACAGCATTAGAGCGACATATGAGCAAATTCGGCGACGATGTTGTGGTTATTGCTCATGTAGCCGGAGGCTATCTTGATATTGTTCGAGCTGCTGAGGAAAGAATTCGCCAAAGCATCATCTACACTTCACCTGATACGTCTGTCACAAAGAAGGAGTCTCTCAACGCATTGGGCGATGTTCTTTTGGACATGATCGAGGTACTCGAAGTCAGGGATGAGAAACGGACGGAACTGGAGGATCATTTGCGTGCAATAGCGGATTTCCAATTCGGACGAGATGCGGGCCACCATCTCATTCCAACTGACGCCAAATTGGGCGGCAAGCTCTACCATACCGTAACATGCAGGGTGAATGGAGAGCAAATCTGTGCATTCGTGGCATCAATCGGGTCAATCTCTCTCACTCTTACAGGCGGGCGTTTATTGCAGCCCCTAAACCGTTACTGGGTTCGTTTTGCTGGTCGTGAACTCAAAGGCAGTTCGATTTTCGCAGTGGGAATCGAAGATGCAGATTCAAGAATTCGCCCAGGGGATGAAGTCATAGTTCTCAGCCAAGATGATGAAGTCATAGGAGTCGGCCGAAGCGAGATGTCTGGGAAAGAGATGTGCGAGTTCGAAAAAGGGCACGCAATTTCATTGCGCCATAAGGTGGAGGCGGCCAAATAGATGTCAGCAATTCCTAATTCCTTCAAGGACATTATCATTAAGGAAACCAAGGCGGCAAGAGGGCAATCTCTTGCCAGAATCCGAAGGCGGGACTCCAAGAAACCTGCAGGGAAATGGGTCAGTTCCAATAGAATCGGCAGTCGACTTGGCAATGCGCTATCAGTGGTCCTCTCAACTCAGGGCTGCGCTCACGCAAGAGGACCTGAGGCTGGGTGCACTATGTGCAGTTACCTTCTTGATGGGTCATCAAAGGCCACATCGGCCGAAGATCTTGAGATTCAATTCGACAGGTCCTTGACTGCTTTGGATGAGCAGTCTGCACCACTAGCTGTAAAGATATACACAAGTGGAAGCTTTCTCGACCCTGAAGAAGTCCCAATAGACGCAAGAGCAGCAATCCTCTCCAAAATGGCTGGAGATGCACGAATAGAACAGGTAGTTTTGGAATCAAGGCCCGAATATGTTACTGAATCTTCAATGAAGCAAATCCGCGAAATACTTGGTGATCGGGCAATTGAGATAGGCATAGGACTGGAGAGTAGTGATGATACGGTGCGCTCCATCTGCATCAATAAAGGCTTCACAAAATCCGATTTTGTTGCAGCAGTCAAAACCGCAAGGAAGGAGAGAATTGGAACCCGCGCCTATGTTCTTGTTAAGCCCCCTTTTCTGACAGAACGTGATGCACTTCTGGACAGTGTGCAAACCATAATGGATGCAGCAGATATTGGTGCCACGACGGTTTCCGTCAATCCTGTGAATGTTCAGAAACACACTTTGGTTGAACGTCTCTGGTCCAAAGGCGGCTATCGTCCGCCCTGGCTATGGACTGTTGTTGAAGCGCTGAAAGCATCCCGCCTACAAGTGGATTCGTCAGTAGACATTATCTGTGATCCTGTTGCTCCTGGGCGTTCAAGGGGTGCTCACAACTGCGGCAAATGTGATTCCGCAGTGGCCACGGCAATTCGAAATTTCTCCCTGAGTCAGGATTCCAAAGCTTTCGCGGGTCTCGATTGTGAATGCAAAAGTCTCTGGAACCATGTCCTCATGCATGAAGATGTAGCACTTCTTGTTCACTCAAGTGCATTACAACCGTGATTGGAAAAGGCTTAAGAGCTACTTGGCGGCGGTCCGTCCAGTTTGAATGAACGAGGTGTAATCGAGTGCCAAGTTATGTGACTAGGGTGTCAATCCTGTTTAATAGTGAAGGAGCCTCTCCTTCTGCGATAATAAAGAAACTACTTGAGCTGGGATTTGTACCGGTGCGAGGCGCCTACGATTTTGCCTATGAGCATCAGCAAGAAGATATGAGTGATGCTGACCTTATGAGCGCCATTATTGAGATTTCCGATGCCTTGCACAAGACTCTTGCGGGATTCAAAGTCATGTACACACTTGACACGCAGGAGCAAGATGATGTGGATACGGTTCCTTTGCAGGACATTGATGAGGAGCTAGAATCTCTTCAGAAAGAATTGGATGAGATAGAACAAGAAGGTAAGGAATAGGCAAGGGAATGAGGCTTCCCTTGCCAAAAAGGGGAGGGTTTGGGTGAGTTTCTAGTCAGAAGTCACCTTTGGCTCTCGGCGCTCGTATTCGCCGGCACCTTCACCTGCCTGAATGGTGACGCTGATTTTTCTTTTATCGCCCGGGTTCATCCGGGTGTATTTCCAGACAAGGTTCATGCCCTCGGCTGTTGGCTGCTCAGAGGGTGCCTCTTCCTCAGGCTCAGTCCGCATATAGTTGAAACCAACTGGTATCCAGTCTGTGACCGCGACATTCTCTGCCGTAACTTCACCTTTGTTCTCAATAACAAGCACCACTATATACTCGCCTGGGTTCGACCCTTTGTTAATGCCCTTCTTCACTGAAATGCTTCGTTTCTTGTAGATGACGCCAATCTTGTGACCATCTTCTGCGCTGTATGCCTCAGCAGGAATGCCCTCCGGGAAGGCCTGAGCCTTGCAGCGAATTGGTGAAGGATATTCCTTCTCAGGTCTGCTTTTCCATGCCATTATGGCATAATTGATCTTGAATGCCTCACCTGGTCCCAGCTCGCCAGAGGCGTCCTTCAAATTGGTTACTTTGAAAGTTATCTTATGTGAAACTTCAGGATTCTGGTCGTTTGGCTCAATAACAACTTCCGATGGACCAGAGTATTCATCGCCTCTTATCCACATTGTAACGTGTTCGGGCTTTGGAGGCATTACATCATCAGGAATAGAATCCTCGACAAGCACTTCGTTGAGGCTAGATGTTCCCGTATTTTTGACCTCAATCGTAACCTCGACAGGTGTCTTATCGAAACTGTGCACCTCTGGAGGATCGAACTCCTTGACATAATCGATGCGGCTCACAGGAATCGGCTGCGGGGTTTTTTCGATCGTACCTAGCACACGTTTTGATATGGCCCTCATAGGCGTATACACTACTTCGTGTGTGCATTGTGGCGGAGACTTGCTGGCAACTTCAAATGAGGTTGCCCATTCCCCTTCAGGAGCCATCTCCAGCGCAGGAGTTGCGTCAATCATCTTTTGAGGGCTACCACCTCCCTCAGGAGTGTAATAGACCTCAGCTTTGTCAAGACGAACCATGAGATCGCTCTCGTTCGAGCATTCCAACGTACATTGCCATTGGTTTGGTTCTGTTTCAGCGGTCTCTATGCCAGTGAGGAACTCGGTTAGTGCAGACAAATCGGGGTTCAAATTGGATCTCTGCTGCCCTTCTGCTCGGTACGTGACCACAATTTCACCAGCACTCTTTGTTTCCACGTCCTCGACGTTTCCAGTCGCCGAGATGACAAGAGTTGCTGATTCTCTTGGGTAGACTAGGAACTCCTTCCAAATCACAGTTCGAGTTCCTTCATCATACTCGGCGAGTCCCGAGCTTGTGCTATCTATATTAACGCCTGACAATTCGAGAGGGATGGTCTTGTTTAGAACCATGTTGTCTAATTGCCCATCCGTCTCATTCTTGAGCGTGATTGTAATCCTTACCGGATTCTCTTTTCCGTAGACATAAGCCCAATGGGGCTTTTCTGTTTCTACAGTGCTACATGTGTCAAAGGTCTCACTGAGAGTTAGTATCGGTTCTGAAATATCGATACCATAATTGCTCTCCCACTTGGAGCCCGCATCAACCTCGCCTGCTGAGAGCGCGCCGTCAGATATTGTTGTTCCCATCCTCCCTTCCTCAAGAAGAACACGAACATTCCAAATTCTTGAACGCTCTGAAACGTTGTTTACGCTTAAAACACCTGAAGCACTGGCACTTCTCAACTCGCTATGCTTACCTAGAGATACCTTTTCGCTCTCCTCTAGGTCGATTGTGACAGTCTTGTGTTCACTCAATGTACTCACCCATATGCTCAGTATTCACCCTCCCGGGTGATCTTCCTGTTAATGACAACGCGAAACCTAGGAAAGCTCGAATCTGAATTCATGGCCCGCCGCCCATTGAACCTCTATCTTGTTCCCCGGTGCCATAATTACCGGTGTAATTCCATGACCAAACTGGTCGATGTATTTTGCATACTTCCTGGTCTGCTCATCGGAACTCCATCTCATGGGAATGGCAATCTGGGGTTTAATATCCAAAGTCAAGGATACCGCGTCCTTGACATTGAATACCGCTTCTCCGCCAATGGGTACCATTAGTATATTGGACTCCACTTGACCAAAAGGACCACGAATCATGGCGTCTCCGAGATAGGCAATCTTCATTCCGCCCATTTCGATATAGATACCAAGATTCTCAATTACATCACTTGAGGCAAGTTTCCCTTTTTTCAAGGGGAATGGGGTAGCTTTCATCCCTGGAATCTCATATGGAACTTCAGGCTGCAAAACATGAAGAAGCCATGGCTTGCCTCCTTGTTCACGAGCTTTTTCGATGGTTGATTCATTACCCAAAATCCATGCCTTTGAGTTAGCTGCAATTTCGGCAGAGTTGCCCAATGCATCATCGTCATGATTTGTTGCAATAACCACCTGACACGATTGGTCATTCGGGACAATTGGACTTCCCTCCCAAATTCCAGGATTGATTATCACCGAGGTTTCCTTCGATTCAAGCATGAACGATGTCTTACCAAAGTATGTGATTGTAAGCAATGAATCACTTCCCTATTTCCCGCTGGTTGTCACTAGGTCAGGATACTTGCGGCAAGGTATCGTGTGTGTAGTCCCTTAAAAGGAAATTTGCGCGGGACGACGGGTAACGCAAATCAATGGAGGTTGGCTCCTTTCATAATGCGAATCTGCCAGACAGGCATGTTACTCTGAAACAATGAGTGCTATCTTTTTATGACTCCGACAACATCAACCTTTGAAGAGGACAGAGTCCGCATATCACAGTCCTTGACGAGAGGGGCCAAATGCTAGAAAAGATCTTGACGACGAAATTTCGAGACACGCTCAAGTTGCTCTTTGCTGACATCACCAACCAGCAAGATCGAAAAGATGAAGAGGAATTCTCCAAGGATGAGGTGAGAATAAAGGAGCGACTGCTCGACACCATTGACCCCTATCCTCCTGATATTCTTCTTGACGATGACTTCTTGGTGGCTGCTGTGGATGGGTCTGGCACTGACAATTTCATGATGCTGGACGATGTGCGCGTACATCTGCTGAGTACATCAACCGTGGTTCTTGACTCTAAGTCGCGTGATGGCTGTTTCTTTGACCCAATTTCCACTACGGCTATAACACAACAACTAGGCCCCCAACCACATCTTGATGCACATTGGCATTCTGGCGTACGAAATGATGCACGGAAAAAGCTGGCCGAGACCCTTGAGAACATCTATCCTTTGAAGGACACTGTAGACATTATCATGCCCTTCTTCAGAGACCACACAGATAGCATAATTTATTCAAAGCCTGATTTCAGTGGAACAATCTACGAGAGGTACGTTCCTGAACTCACCGACATGGAGACCCTAATTACAAGGGCTCAGATGTTGACAAATCCCGTAGTTCATGATGAACTGCGCAAAGTGTCGGAATATGCCGCAGCACGCAATGTTCTGACTAGCGATCTGCGGCCCAAGTATCTCCTGCTTGACGGCGCCTTGTCGGTCTTCATGCACTTCGCTAGGAAGTATCCCTCTATGCCAAGTGGTTTCATGCTACGTGACCTGTGCGAGTTGGCCAGAAAGGAGGGCGTTATCCTATGCGCCGTGAGCAAGAATCATACTATTCCTTTTGCACACCGGATAGCCAAAATGGCGCAGGACCTTTTTGGGGAGGGAACAAAGTGGTTCTGCCACTTGCCGTGTAAGGATGATCCTGGAGGCGGCCTGCACATCACCGAAGACCGTACATACATTCCGCCTCAACTGGCGGTTCCTTACCTCTTCAGCTTCTCACGAGATAATAGACCCTCAAGAATCGATTTTGACAGAATTTGGTGGTTAGAAAACGTCTTTGTCCCAAATGACCCGATAGCAACTCGACAGAATGAGAAGGCTCTGTTCGGAGACCTCGAGTTTATGTCTAGAGATGCCAGATGGTATGGCTATCCGGTAGCCCTGGCACTTGCACATGAATCTTGCAAGCTAAGTTATGAGGACCTTCGACTTGCTAGGGAGATTAGCAGAGATGTACGAAGAGAACTAGGGCTTGCTGA
Source organism: Candidatus Thorarchaeota archaeon (assembly GCA_011365025.1). Next base: position 52,425 of record RDOF01000013.1, on the reverse strand, counting down.
TAGGAAGACGGAACCATTGAGAGTTGACTATAACCTGTGATTGGGAGATGAATGAATGGTACTTGATAGAGATAAGCTAGGCGAACTATATGGAAAGGTTGGCATGGGCAACCAGACAATGTTAGGCATCATGGGGAGCAACCGTGATATCAGTGTTGGAGAAATCTTCATGATCTATTCCCAGCGCGATGGGAAGGAACGTGTGTTCTTCTTTCGAGTGTTGGGACTTCAGAACTACCTTCGCCAAGTTGATGACATTGAGGGAGTGGCTGGGACTCTCATGGTCGAAGGCGATGCATACCTCTCAGGGATTGAGCGAAACATGCTCCTCTCTGTGGATGGTAGGATGCTAGGCTATGCACAGCAGTCAATTGGGGGGTGGAAATTCATGCCTCCCAGACGTCTTCCTGACCATCTTGCTTCCGTCTACCGGCCAATCCCCGGCACATCTGACGGGCAAGTCCGAACCATGTTGGCGACGCAAACTGATGGTCACCTCTACATTGGAGACCTTCAGGTCGGGGAGGATACACTTGACGTTCCTGTTTTGGTTCCTTCCGAATTCCTCCCTATGCACATGGGCATCTTCGGGTCAACTGGCTCGGGGAAGAGCAACCTGATGATGGTTCTAATTAAGTCCATTATCGACTCAAATATGGGCCTTACTGGCATATCAGATGAAAAGCGTCTTACCTTGTCTGCTTTCTGTATCGATCCTCATGACGAATTTGCGAAGGGCGTTGATAAGTATGGAATCCAGTCAGTAGTGGAAACGATGGATGATAAGACTCGCAGTGAAGTTGTGGGTGATTTCTACTACCTAACAACTCACAAGAAAGCCACGCCTCGCGAGGTCAAGAGGTATGCACGAGAGATTCGTGTTCAATGGAACGAGATTCAGCCCCGCGATTTGTATTCAATCATGGAATTCACGCCACAAATGGCGACTTTCATCGATTCCCAATACAACCAGAACAGAGAGGACTGGATTGAAACCATCGTCAATATGAGCGAAGATCCTGAAGGAACACCAAAGGGTACTTTGAATGCTGTTAAGCGAAGACTAGGCATGTTGGAACGTTCACCCATCTTTGAGAAGAAGTGCACCTCTATCCTAGACGATATCTTCTATGCCATGGAAACCGGTCGAATTCTCGTGGTAAACACGAGCCTCATGAGTGACATGGAGCAGTTCCTGCTCACAACTATTGTCACTCGAACTCTGTCTGACATGCGACGTGCATTGAAGAGCAGCGGGATGCTGGGGGATTTTGAGCGGCAGGGCTACATGCGGCTCCCTGGACCATTCTTCAATAGGGTAAAGCAGAAAGCTAAGGCCTTCTATGGCATTGGCGGGATTACTGACGACTTGCCAGTTCGTGAACCTAGAAGCCTTCCAGTCATCCTTGTGACAGTGGAAGAAGCTCCTTCGATTCTCAACCCCGAGCTGATGAGAGGACAATCAGTCTTCAAAGATATCTCCCGGCAAGGCCGCAAATTCAACATGGGTCTCTTGGTAGTAAGCCAGCAGGTGAGTGTGCTGGATAATGTGATTCTCAGCCAGATGAATACTGAAATCAATCTTCGACTTGGCAACGAGCGTGAGATACGAGCGTGTATTGAAAATGCCAGTGTGAATATCTCGGGATTCGAGAACGAATTTCGTGTTATGTCAAGAGGTGAATGTATCCTTACAGCCTCCTACCGAGAGCTTCCTCTCTCAGTTAGAATTCCACTCTTTGATGATGTCTTTGAGAAGGATATGAACAACTACAAGGGTAAAAAGGGAGCGAGTACTAAGAAGCACGAACTCTGAGGAAGAAAGAATGCCTACCAGAATCGCTCACATTTCCGATACCCACTTGGGTGCACGGCCTAGACGTGGTATTAAACAGAACGTCTGGGGCGAGGAAATGAGAAGTCATCTTCTAGAGCACGATTTCTATGAGCGATTTGAAGAGATATTTGACATCATCGCACAGCTGGACCCCCCTGTTGATCTGGTTGTTCATTCGGGAGACCTATACGACTCGCCCTGGGAAAACAACCCTCAGCAACCTCCTGTTGTTGCTCAGGAAACCGCATGGAGAGTCATTCATGATTTCATCAGAAAGACTGGCATCCCAATTCTGATAATCGAAGGAAATCACGGGCTCTATCGGAACAAGGATGTTTCATTGCTCGATTACTTGAGAATGACCATCCCTGAGGTGCGAGTTGCAACTCAAGTTGATTTGAGGCACTCCTTTACTAACAATGAACCCCTTATGTTTGAGTTTGATGACTTTGATGTGTTTTGCTTTCCCTTCATGGATTATCCCGTACTGGAGTCATCCGGGCATGTTGCCAATTTCAATGACTGGATCTCCACCTATCAGACTCCCACTCCAAAGAAAACCTCAATCGCAGTTGCTCACGGAATGGATATAGACCGGTCCCTTCATGCTCCCATCTTTAGTATGGGGTACGACTATGTGGCGCTTGGTCATGACCACCACCAGCGGAAACTGACCGATTATGCCTGGTATGCGGGATCTCCTGAGCGGTGGCGCTTCGACGAAGAGAAGCATAAGAAAGGACTTCTTGTGGTTGAGGTCGAGGCTGGGAAGAAGCCAAAGATAGAGCCTGTGAATTTAGAGTTCTCAAGACCGGTTCTAAATGAACGTATGGAGATCACTCCGGACGACACTGTAGAGTCTCTTATTGGAAGGGTTGAAGCTTATCTTGAAGAAAAGAAACTGAAATCACCCTGGGATGCATCAACTGCGGCCCGAGTGCGTCTCATCTTTCAGGGACACTCTTCCCGAATTGGAGGAATCGAGTTGGCTGTCGCGCTGGAAGGATTCAGGGTGAATCTCCTTGGCCGTGATTCGGAATACAATATATCTCAGTTCGTCTGGACAATGCATCAGAAGGAAGCAGAACGCGACGCTGCCGCCTATCCGGAGATCGAATCGGAGTATCTCATCGAGGATCCTGAGCATGATTTCAAAGAATATCTGGAGTCCATTGCCACTGACGAGAAGTTTGACACTGAGCTGCTGACTAAGATTGCAGTAAGGGCACTGAGACTCGCAGTTGGGGGGACCGATGAAAAGCTAAGCATTGACAGTTTCTCGGAGGGGGAGTATTGAAGCTCTTACGAATAGAACTCAAGAACTTCAAGCCGTTTCGAGACCTATCCCTTCCAAATGATGATGAGGATTTGCCAGATGGGCTGATTCTCATACGCGGCCCGAACTCGACTGGCAAGTCCTCTCTCTTTGAGGCGATTCTCTGGGCCCTATGGGGACCAAATGCCGTTGGGCTGACTAATGACGAACTCATTAGCTTCGCGTCATCCTTTTGCAGAGTTGTCTTGGAAATCGAGGTGGCTGGTACTAGGTACAAGATAGATCGGTCCTATGACCCGGCAAACAAGATGGCAGTAATTCTCTATGTCGATAAAGGGAACACATGGAAGCGCATGGCCGACAAAAGCAAGACTGTCGATACTGCCCTTGAAGGCATACTTAACCTAGAATTGGGGCAGGCTTTGAACACGCTTCTCGTCAGGCAGGGCGAAGTTGCAATGATAGCACATGCATCTCCCTCTGACCTTCGGAATCAGCTAGTTACGGTCTACAACATTGATTTGCTCGACAAAATGGGAAACCATCTGCAGACTCTTGAATCAGAACTCTCCGCAAAGGTCTCTAGTCTGGACCAAGAATTCGTTAGACCTGAGGTCTTGAGTGAGCTTGTAGAAGAGGGCAAAACTAGGGTCTCTGACTTGGAAAAGGAATTCGCTGCAAAGGAGAAGGAGGCTTCGGCTGCAGATAGTCTTCTTGGCTCTCTTCCTAATCCTGCTGACTTGAAGGCTGCCTATGATATACTCCAAGAAATTTCAAATCTGGAACGGGATCACAACCTCGGTCTTGAGCGTCGGGATAAGGAGATTCAAGATGCTGGTCTCGTTGATGCTGATGAGCGAATTGTCAAAGCAAAACTGCAGTCGCTTAAGAAGGAAGACAAGAAACTGGAGACTGAACGGGAAGAGGCGCGAACTACTGCTTCTAGGATAGACCACGACACAGGCCAGCTCTCAAGTCAAATTGAGGAGGCAATGGCAAATCGAGCTTCTGTGCAGGATGAAAGCATCTGTCCCATTTGCTTTAGAGAGCTGAGCCCAGAGGAAATGCAGAAAATGCTTGCTGAGTATGACGCTCTTGTTCACGACAAGAGCGTACAGCTTGAAGAACTCAGAAAAAGGCGTAACGCAATCCCTGCTCAAACTAAAGCAATTGAAGAGCGACAACGGACCATTGCCAAGACAATTGATGCCATTGAACGTGTAGCTGTCCATCAAAAAGAAGTTGATAGAGCAAAGAAGCGGCTTGAGGATGCGGCAGCCCATCTATCAAAGGTGCTAGAGAAGATGGAGGTTGCCGACATTGAAAAACTCCTCAAGAAGCACAAAGCAGAGGATTTGAATGATCTTAGGAACAACATCTTGGTACAGCAAAACAACCTCAGGTCTCTGAGGAAGGAGTGCGACCGTCTACGCAGTGCAATTGATGACGAGAAGGGCCAGATTGCCAAGAACGAAGGGAAAGAGTCGCAAATGAAGAAGATGGAGGCCGAAATTACTTCCTTAAGGGCCATGGACGACCATACAAAGTACGTCCGCAGGAAACTGGTGAGCGGGTTCATAGCTGATTATGTCTTCCAGAAGCGGCTCATCGGCATCATTAGAACAGCCTCGAATAAGTATGTCAGTTCGTTTACAAATAACCAATATACTGCCATAGACTTGGAGCCAACTCCTGCAAAGGGGAGGGCTGGGCCTGGGTTAGTGTTAAAGATCTGGGATGACCGTGATAAGGCCAACAAGAAGACCAATCAGTTGAGCTTTGGAGATAGGACGGCTATCAGTCTGGGTCTTCGCCTGGGCATCAGTCGTACAATGAGTAGCATCCGTCCCCTAAAGGATAGTCCCGCCATCTCGCCGCGCGTAAGGTGCGTTCTTCTTGACGAACCGTTAGGCGGCCTTGACAAGAGTAGAAGAACGGCTGTGGTTCAGAATCTTATTGATGACCAGAGCTTCGAGCAGATATTCCTGATTACACATACTGATGTACAGGGTTGGGAAGGAGTTCCTGTCATCGAGGTGAGCAAGACCGGTTCGGCAAGTAACGCTGTTCTTGCTGGTAATGGCTAACCATTTCTAGGCATGAGCCTCCCCCCAAGCTGACGTTCATGAGGACACATATTAAGGGGTGCGTTGAGAATTCGTGTGCCATGGACCGAGTAGAGCTGAAGCGGCACTTTATCAAATTCATATACGAATACATCCTTCTCATTGTGGTACTGGTTATCGGTGCAGTAGTGTGGGCGAATATATTCCAAACCGCTCTTGCTGATTATCTTGCAGCAGGCTCATGGAACTCGAGATCAGTGTGGTTAGGTGGAGCTGGCACTGGATTCAGCCCAGGCAACATTGACATCTTTGGGTTTACTATTCAATACCAGTTTGAAGGGTACAGCGATTACAGCTTCTTCTATGTTCATTGGGGTCACAATTTGCTGAACGGCGTGATGCCATATGGTGATGCTTTTGGTCATCTCGAGATGGATGGAATCACAAACAACAATGGTCTCTACATCTTTCCGCCTTTGACGGCAGTATTCTATGCGATTGGCATCCTTATCCCAGTTGACAACTGGGGCATTGGACTACTAATTACCATACTTGGGTATCTAACTGCCCTTCCTGTCTATGGCATTGCTCGCGAGTTATCCAACAATCGCCACGTGGGTGAAGCTGCTGCCTTGACCTATCTTCTTGCACCAAATGTTCTATATCACACCACCTTCCTGTGGACCAATCCTGCTCCGTTCTACTTCTTCTTCTTTTCAGGTTTTTACATGCTAACGAAGGGTAAAAGGCATACAGGAACGCTCTTGATAGTCACTGCCGCGCTCTTCAAGCAGACCGCTTGGTTTCTGGGTATTCCTCTTGTGGTCTTTTTGCTCATGAAATCACGAGGCCCTTCTGAGGAGTATGAGTCCTCAGAGAAAAAACCTGAGCCTTTCCCATACTTGGCTGTTGGATTCCTAATTGTGTCGGCCATTTCCATCTTGGCCGGAGCCATCTACAACCACCCTGCATGGTGGCTTGTAGCTGTTGTTGGAGTAATTGGCTTTCTATATGATCGAAAGGCCAAAGTCGGAGTCCTTGCGAGAGAATACCTTGATTTATGGGAGTTCGCTATTAGTGTCATAGTGGTTGTCATCTTTGCGGGCGTAATCCTACTCCCCTTCGTCATTGCACAACCCCAGACCATCTTGATTCACCTGCGGTTGGCAATGGGTGGATTCCCTCTTGAGTCATTCACCAAGCCCCCTCCATACACAAGCCCCATCCGTTTTCAGGTTCTTCCAGTAATGGCTGGCCTTCCCACCCTTGCGGAGCTTGTTGATACCCTCGTCTTCTCTGGGGCTCTTCTTGTTCTTGGCGTTCTTGTGATTGCTGGATTGATGTTTTTGGAGCCCAAACGCGAAGGCGAGTCCAAAATCTACTTTCGCCGCCTTCTCTTTCTGACGATGCTGATGATGTTGTGGGTCAATTTAATGGGGCCTAGAGGCGTGTACAAGTATTACTTTACACTGATGGCTCCCTTCTTCTCAATATTCTCCTCGGCGAGTATGGCATCCAGTACGGAGGAAGAGGTTGGCTTCTCTATCTCAATGATCTGGGTTCCAATATTGTTTAGTCTGATGATTCTGATACCGGTTAGGAATGTCTATCTGGCTTACGTACTGCTTATCTTACTCATCTATATCTTCGTCGAGCAAGTTGGAGACCTTTGGCACTATCTGACTGCTCCAGGGCGATGGTTACGGAAGCGCATTTCCCCGAGGATGGCTTTTCTCACATCTCGATTCATACAACTCCATGATAGAGCCATTGCTTTCATCTATCCTGAAACGCAGGAGGAACTGATTGATTTGGATGAGCCTGTAGGAGTAGAATTGTGAGGGATGGGCGTATGAAGCACTATGCCCTGAACAATATAGCAGCCGCAATTAAAAGAAACAGCTTACTCATCGTGATTCTGTTGGCTGGAGCAGTTGTATGGGTATGGGTGTTCAATGAAGCCGCTATCGACTTTGTTACCAATGGCACACGTCCCTTCAGAGCAGCATGGAATGGCTATGGTGAGCTTGATGTCTTTGGCTACACAATTCACCTGAACTTCGAAGGTTGGGCTGACCATGATTATTTCTATCACAGCTGGGCTGAGCAGTTTCTTAGTGGTGAGTTACCATATACTACTGAGTTTGACACAATCATCGTGAACTCGAACTCCTTCAATGTGCCCTACTTCTTCCCGCCACTCTATCTCTATATCTGCGTAATTGGGAAGATAATTCATCCTGACTTGGGTATTGGATTTATCATTACTCTCTTTGGCTTCATAACGGTGTTCCCTGTTCATGGAATAGCGGCGTTTCTCTCCGGAAATCAGCACGTGGGCGACACTGCTGCGGCAACCTACCTTTTCAGTCCAATTGTTCTTTATTACACGACTTTTGACTGGCTGAACCCGGCGCCATTCGTGTTCTTTGCTATGCTCTCATTCCTTCTTCTCATGAAGGATTATAGAATAGCTGGTGCAATCTCAATGACAATGTCTGCTTTCTTCAAGCAGACTGCCTTTTTCTTCGCGCTCCCTCTCTTCGCCTACTTGCTTCGACGGCCTCCCAAGAAATCCAAACAGAGGGATGACAAGACTCCTGAGGAGGAAAGCGAGAATTCCGACGATAAGCTGGACCTTCTTGGTTTTGCAAAGATTGCCATTGTCGTGATTATCTATGCTGGTATTGCTTCTTTGCCCTACATACTGGACCCTGCAAATTACTTGTATAACATTCTGCAGAGAGCTGGAGCTACACGGCTCCGAAGTTTCACTGAACTTCCAGCATCCAATTCCCCTATCACAATTGCAGCGCTGTTTGTTGTTGGAGGAATTCAGGCACAGGCAACTCCCTTTGAACCATTTGTGCCGCTGCTTCAATGGCTTGCCGAAGCGACGGATCTCTTGAACTACTACTCCATCCTGTTGATGCTCGGTCTCATACCAATCCTCCTGCTTCTGCTCCTTGAAGTAAAGAATGACAACAACCTCCGTGGTTACTGGAGAAGGCTGCTCTATCTCACTTTTCTTCTGATGCTGTGTGTGCATCTATTCTCTCCACGGGGTATCTACAAGTACTACACTGTGGTTCTCGCACCATTCTTCTCCATTCTTTCAGTTTCTGCTTTATGCAACAGGGACTCGAGCAAGGTGCGCGTGTCTTTGCCTATGCTTGTTAATCCGTTCATACTTGCCCTTGCAATTATGATTCCCGATCGTAATCTATACCTTCTCTACCTCGTTCTGATTCTCTTTGCTTATCTTCTTAGAAGCGCTTTTTCAGATACATATAATCTTCTAGCTCGCCCCGTTAGAATTGGATTGAGGAGTGTTGTTTCTAGGTTCAATCCCCGACCTCAAGAACTTCCAGAGTCACCATCTTCTCTGGATGCCCTTGAAGAAACTTAGGAGACAAGGTCTGCAAGCTCCATCTCCTTCGTGGCCAGCTTCTTCTCAAGGCTTTTCAGGCGTGAATCGAGCTTCTTCACCTGCTCTTCATAGGTCTCTGTTGGCATTGCTCCGGAAGAGTGTCGCTCCTCAATATGGTCTCGAAGCTGCTGAACAGAGCCTATCTCCTTCCGTAGGCCTTTAATGTCGCCCTCTACCTCGGCAAGTCGGTTTTCTTCGTCTGTCTTGAATTGCTTTGCAGGTATCATCACACCCAGTTGAGATTGCGTTTTTTCTGCAAAGTCCTGAAACTGGTCCCTGAGCTTCTCGATGCTCTTCTCAATCTTGTCTGTCTTCTCTGTCAACTTGGAGATGTCCTTCTGCAAATCAAAGACTGCATTCACAAGCCTACGGAGTGTTGCTTCAAACTCAGGTGAAGCATCCGATTTCGTGGCCTTGGTGACAGCGGATTCTTTGCTCGAGTCTTCCTTCTGAGATTCGGCAACCCTACTTGGTTTTGCCACAGTGACCTCGCCGCTTAGCCACCTAAAAGCATTAACAGCAAATGTCTTGTTTCCTTGGTGTTTCAATCCACCGCCTCTCCGGAAGATTTCATAGCTTCCCGCACAGAGCACTCTCCCTTTCCCGCTCTCTGCAATGGCAACAACTGGCTTGTTAGGAGGCTCTGCAGTTTCAGACGTTGCCGCAATCACCTTTGCACTCTCACTGACTGATAGCGTACAGCCCGAGGGCACAAGAATATCATTTACGTCAACAGTAATTGGGTGCTGTGTGACATTTGAGATGAGTGGCATTGTTGGCAGACCTGCATTGTTTCGTTCATCCTTCACTGCGGTGTTATCAAAACCAATTCCGAATCCCTTCGAGACCTGGCTCATGTTGTTCATTAAACCCCTATCGCCGCCCGACAGAGAAAGCAGCATTAAGCCTCCTCCCTTCTGAACGAACCTCTTCAGAACGTCAATCTCTGCAGGTCTCAGTTTTGAGCTATTGGGACATCCGAAAACCAATACATCTGCGTTCTCCAAGTTCTTTGCCAAGAGCATAAATTCGGTGTAAGGCTCTACATCAAAGTCATTGTCCCTGAGAATCTTTCCTAGATCTGAGTAGGTCGTATCTAGTCTGCCGCGTTCATTTTGGGTTTGATCGAAGAGGACCAACTTTCTTCTGCTGCTCAATGCTACCACCGTCTGAAGGGTCTATCTCCTTCCCTAGAGAGATTAACTAATGAGACTTGTGCCGCTCTCCTATTCAATGATGCAACACTTTATCTCGTAGTGTTATGACCTCTTCCCTATGTCCGGCCCAGATGATTGCATATTTTGCAAGATAGTACGGGGTGAGGTTCCCGCATCCAAAGTCTTTGAAGACGAAACCTGTCTGGCCTTCATGGATATCTTTCCAATTAGCAAGGGTCATTGTCTCCTGATTCCAAAGGAGCACTACGAAAACCTCTTCGATGTCGACATGAAGGTCTTGGCACATATGAGTGGGCGTCTCGCAGAGCTGACTCGAAAAGTCAACAAGGTATTATCGCCTGATGGAGTGATTACGGTCGTGGCAAATGGTGTTGGTGCCGGTCAAGAGGTTCCGCACCTTCATTTCCATTCAATACCCAGAAACAAGGGCGATTCCTTTGGTTTCAAGTTCCCTGACGACTACAGAGAAAAAATGGCCGATAGGGAAGAGCTGGAGTCCACTGCAAAGCTCATCGCTTCAGCGAAGGTCTAGTCAAGATGCAGAATCAGAGATTCAGGAGATTCAACCCGGTCTCTGCATCTTTCTTTCTTCTTAGGTCTACGTCCAGCTCCTGAATAATCAGTTCGATTGTGACTGACACCTCACAGCCCTTCATCAGGTGTCCACCAAAACAGGCGCCTGTTTCTTCTGATACAACCATGTGCGCATGAATCACTGCACTACCATCGCTTAATCGTGAGATGTTGCCCATGCAAGAAACAACTTCGAGATCTTGCTTCAACACGTAACTCCTGTATTCCTTTGCCTTTCGATCAAAATAGCCGAGGTGTGCTCTTGATATTGCTCCAATCAGATTTATTGTTCCTGAACGGATATTATGGAACTCCACTACTTTCTCAATTACTTCAAGGATGTCTTCACCCGGTTCCATTCTAGCAACAATTACACGGATGGGCTTTGCTTCAATTGAGTGAGTCATGTTCACCTGAAGCCACGGTGTTCTTAAGAACCGTTCGCAGAATTGTGCCTACTCACTATGGGAAGTCCTTATCAGGTGAAATCCATTGACAGAAACAGTGAGTGGAATTGTCCGACGATAAACAAGATGGCGAAGGCGCGCAGTCAAATCTAGAGGACTTTTTCAGCGAAACCACTGATGATCAGCCGAAAGCGTCTCCCGGGAAGCCAAACGCGCAGCAAGCAAAGGCCTCGAAATCTAATGAAATTAATGAATCTCGTGACAATTCCAATGATGAATATGGGGAAGAGGAAGAAGAAGAGGAAGAAATCGTAGCTCCTTTAAAGGCCCCGGACAAGGACCGACCGAATGATCTTCCGCCATCGTATATTCTTTCGGTGGACTACTCAGGAGCTGAGAACCGGGCTTTTGCAAGACTGTACGAACCGAAGTCGAAGCGAATTTACTTCTGGTATGATAATAGGGGTCACAAGCCCTATTGCTACACTGATTACCCAGTGCAGGTTGTAGAACAAAAGACTGGATCTCACAGGGGATTTGTCAGGGCGGAAGAGGTGACATTAGTTGATCTTTTGCGCGATTCGTCAGTGAAAATGACAAAGGTCATTGGAACCGATCCGCTTGCAATTGGAGGTTCTGTAGGCGCGATAAGAGACCGGCTTGTGGATAGAAGCGGACCAGAGCCCATTAGTCACGCCTGGGAGGCGAATATTCGATACCGAAATTGCTACACCTATGATCAGGACATTGTCAGTGGCTTGCCATACAAGATAGAAAAGGGGGACTTGGTTCCATGTCCTCCCAAGCTGGATCAATCACTACTTGATGAGTTCAAAAAAACCATTGGTGATGAAGAAGGTCTGGCGGACATAATCTCATCATACTCTCCCATGTTCTTTACTGAAGTCCCTGATATTCGAAGAATCGCAGTTGACATAGAGGTTTATACTCCTGTCAAGAACAGGGTTCCTGATGCTGCTACCGCCCCCTATGAGGTAACGGCCATTGGCCTGTCTGACAATGAGAACTTTCAGAAGTGCTTTGTTCTGAAGCGGAAGGGTATTATTGAGGGTCCAAAACCAAGCGGATTTCCAAAGCAACTTGAGATAGAATACTATGACGATGAAAGAGAGATGATTCTTGATGCATTTCGTCTCATTGATGACTATCCCGTCGTCTTGACCTTTGTCGGTGATGCATTCGACCTTCAGTATTTGCACAATAGAGCGAAGAAGCTTGGTATCAACATGGAGGCGGACTGCCCAATCTATTTGGCTAAGGAGTTGTCCTTACTACGGAAGGGAATTCACATCGACCTCTACCGATTCCTGAAGAACCCCTCAATTCGGCTCTATGCGCTTTCGGGAGCTTACGAGCAATCGAACTTGGACTCTATTGCGCAAGGTCTCCTCGGAATTGGGAAACTGGAGCTCAGCACAGACATATCAGCGCTACCGTACAACGAACTTGCTCACTATTGCTGGCTTGATGCCAATATTACCCAAAGAATCACATCCTATGACGACAACCTGTTGCTGCGTCTGATAGTTCTCCTCATGCGTATATCGCGTCTGTCAATGGAAGATGTGACACGTCTTGGCATCTCTTCATGGATTCAGTCTCTCTTTAGACAGGAACATCGGTCCCAGGGATTCATCATCCCAAGGCGAATCGACATTGACACCCTGAAATCCGCAGAAGCTCATACTGAAGCGATGATCAAGGATAAGCGATTCAAGGGAGCTATTGTAATCGAACCCGAGGCCGGTGTGCACTTCAATGCAACAGTATTGGACTTTGCCAGCCTGTATCCTACAATCATGAAACGCCACAACATTAGCTATGAAACGGTTGATTGTCCTCACGAAGAATGCAGGAATGCAACCGATAACCGTGTTCCTGAAACGGACCATTGGATTTGCAAGAAGCGAAAGGGAATGATTAGCCAAACCATTGGCTTCTTCCGCGATACTCGTGTGAAATGGTTCAAGTCGAGAAGCAAGGATAAGAAACTTGACGAGCAAACGCGTAACTGGTATGGCGTAGTGGAGAAGGCGTTGAAGGTATTTGTCAATGCTGCCTATGGAGTAACAGGAGCTCAGCATTTTGAGCTCTTCTGCATGCCCGCGGCAGAGAGCGTTACCGCCTATGGACGGAATGCAATTATCAAGACCAAGAAAAAAGCGGAATCTATGGGAGTGAAGGTCCTCTATGGCGATACCGACTCTGTATTCCTAGACAACCCGTCTTCCGAGCAGCAAGAAGAACTTGTCAAGTGGTCCCGTGATGAATTGGGAATTGATCTTGAGGTTGAGAAAACCTACAAGTATGTAGCATTGTCTGACCGAAAGAAGAACTACATAGGAGTCTATCAATCGGGCTATGTGGAGGTAAAGGGGCTCAGCGGAAAGAAGAGGAACACCCCCAATTTTGTACAAGACGCTTTCCGGAAAATGCTCGGTGCCCTAAGCAAGGTCGACAATCCCGAGGGGTTTGAGGCCGCAAAGGAAGAAGTGCGCGAAATAGTCAATTCTGTCATTGATCGTCTTGAGGGGAAGGCAGATCCATACGAACCGGAAGAGCTTGCCTTTCGTGTACAGATGACCAAGCCTCTTGACGCCTATGGAAAAACCACTCCTCAACATGTTCGTGCAGCCTTGATGCTGAAGAATGCAGGATATGATGTGCCACCCGGGACCATCGTGGAATACATCAAAACAAAGGGGCCAGAGGATCTTCTCCCAGTACAACTGGCTGAAGGTGCGAGTTACTGGCTTGACAAAGACAAGTATATCGATACTCTACGATCAGTCTTCGAGCAAGTCTTAGATTCAGTAGGAATTGATTTTGAGGAGTTGCTAGGATTTACCACGCTTGACCAGTTCTTTTAAGCAGGTGTAGCTACAAAAAACATGGCGGGTATCCCTAAGAAATTCTTATAGCGGACACAGGGGAAAACGCTAAAGGACAGATGCAAGACCATTGATGTTGCCGGAGTAGAAAAAATGTCTAACTTCAGGGAATTCTTCATGCAAAAACTCCTGATCCTTCTAAAACCCGAGGACATTGATATGTCAGCGAAGGATTTCGTGTCGACCTACGCATCTTACATGGAATCGATAGGAATTGTTGGGAAGGGGCCCACAGGATATGTGAATTTTCCAAGCAAGACTGCCCCCGTACAGGAGCAAAACACTCAGCTCTTCCAAGAGCTAGTGGACTTGACGCATATGTTGGACATTCATACTGTTGCCAGTATGGATTTCTATACCGATGGATGGTTTGCACGTGACCCGAAGTATCACACGGTATCGCCACGAGGCGAGCAAATGCCTCACCAGATTTGCCCGAACAGAGAGGAGTTTTGGGCCTATGGCGCGGAAATTGTCGGTGAACTCGGTGCATTTCCTATAGATGAGATTCTCCTCTTTGGCGCAGGGTTCATTCGTGATCATTTCTGCTTCTGTAATAGGTGCAGAAGCGAGTTCGCGCCAATTGTTGATCAGGAGCCTGCCCGACTTACCTACGAGTACATCACCGAGAATCCTGAATATCACGCAAGGTGGCATGAATGGAGGGCCGGCAAGATCAATGAAGGTCTCCGCCACCTACATGCGGCAGCAAAGGCATCTGATGAAAAGACTGCCAGAGAAACGCCCCTGAAGATATCCGTGGAAGTCCTGCTTGACCCAGAAACCGGCTTCTCGGAAGGTGGCAGGGGTCAGTATGGCTATGATTACAACGGTATCCTTGACATTACTGGAAGTGTCATTATCAATCTCTATCCATGGAGTCCAATTCTCCCCATCAGCGGGTCCGCTGAGTACAACGAGCTAATTGAGTCACTTTACTTCACCAACGAGTTCACTCGGCGAGGTGGCACTGTATCTCTCTTCCGTTGGGGAGTGACATCAATGGAACAGCTTCAGGAATTGAAGGCACTAGGAAAGGATGCTGGGATTGAACGATATATGACCACCTTTAGTTACCCTGCCGATTACTCAACCCGACGCGAAAGCGCCATTGGGAACTACTGAGTAATTCCACACCACGGGCAAACCTTGGTGCCAGCTCTAAATGTTCTTCCACAGGAGAAACAGAACCCACGCTCTTCTTGAACATCCCTGTGGTCACTACTGAAAGGACTGAGCTCGCCTTGGCTGAAGAGGGAGCCGAGTCCTTCTATATTCTCATCACTACAGGTTTTGCAGGTTCTTTCAGGTGTTGGAATCTCGATGTCGGGACCAGAGCGTTCCCCAAAGAGTGAGCCAAGGTCAGAATATGGATCACTTCTCTCTCGCTCTCCGTATTCCGCACGAGCCCGGGTACTTCGAATATCGGAATCAGGGGCCCATGGCGACCGACGGTCTTCTGGGCTTCGCTCTTCCCGTGAGAGTGAACTCTCAAGATCGTCAAACTCTCTCCTATAGTCATCTCTTCCATAGCCATAATCAACGGCGGGGCGATTGGCTGTTCTGTGTCCAAGAGGTTCATAAGATCGAGTTTCACGAAGGTGTCCCTTGGCCATCTCAATGAATCTGAGATGCGCTTCGCCCTTCATCTGTTCATAATCTGCAGGCGTTAGCCCTAGCATCTCGAGAGCCCTATTTCTTTCGGCACATCGTTTCGACATGGGACAGCAAAACGCTAGACTTCCATGGCATAGAGCCGCCATTGCACGTTCCTGTCTCGACTTGAAAATGGGAGTGATCTTCTTGCGTCCTAGAACAAGCGAATCTCCCATGGCCCGCAGTTCCGCATATCCACTCTGAGCCAAGGCCTCCACTAGTTCTCTTGCAGGATAGGCTCTCCCCTCGATAATCACGTGCCCCTCTGTTCGATCAAGCCTAACTGGTCTGACTGATGAATCTTCTCTCTCTTGGCTATGATAGGTAATAGTGGTCACCTCATAGGAGCCTTGATTGATATGGAATGAATCCAGAATAGAACCTGTGTATTACCGGGGTAACTTGAATCAATCTCCGGAAAACTATATTATCATCAGTACGCCCTGTTAGGCTCGATCGCAAGGAGAATGTAACTTCTCAAATGGATGGTGACAAAATGGGTCTTAAAGCGGAAGGTGCCGCACAGGGTTTCACTGTGTTAGGCGGACTAGTGCTCGCAATTATTGGGCTTCAGATGCTTGTAGGCGGAGTCAACACCTTTCTCGGTGGAAATGTAGATGCACTGATTGACGTGCTGATTGCCATTGCTCTGCTTCTAATGGTTGCCCTGTCCTATGACGCATGCGGTTTTATCAATTGGAAAGTAAATAAGAGCGGTGCCCTCTTGGCAATCTTTGGGCTCTTCTCAATATTCATTGTTCTAAGGAATGTGAGTTTCGATCTGGTGGGTTGGTTGCTAAATGCAGGCACCCTTGCAGGATTCATGATTCTGATTGCCGGCATTCTACTCGTGGCTAAAACCTAGATGATAGTGCGGGCCTGCTGAGACTCGCATTAGCCCCTTTTTTCCTCCTATTTTCAGCCCACATCGCAAATTAAATAATGAGGCAACTATGGCTTCAGGCCTGTAATCCAGAGGATGTGGCGTCAATGGATGAGAAGCACATTCGAATTCTTCATGATCTTGGTTTTGAAGATGTAGATAAGAAGCAAATGACAAATGATTATTGGAAAGCCAGGGCTGCTGAAGCACTTGCGATAACTACCCAGGACCGCGATGTGTATGGCTGCCTTGACCACACCAAGGGAGAAGGGGTCCGGATTTTCGATATCGAGGGGACAGAGTACCTTGACGTTACTGGTGGTGTTGCCGTGCGCGCATTTGGGCTACGATACAAGCCTTTTCTGGACTTCGAGATGAGTATCATTGATGTCATTCATGAGATGCCCGGCCAGGACTTCGATGCAATTCCTCAGACACTACTTGCCGAGAAGTTGGCCCGAATCTCTCCCGGGGCTCACAAGAAACGCGTTGTGTTCACCACCTCAGGAGGGCGTGCAGTAGAAGGATGTATGAAGTCAGCAATGGATCTTTCCGGAAGGAAACGCTTTGTTGCGTTTCGTCCCGCTTTTCATGGTCGAACAGGATACGCCCTTGCTCTGACGGCTTCAAACTCAAGACACAAATCTGGATTTCCTCAAGGCGTTGATGTTGTTCGTGTTGCATACCCCTATTGCTATCGTTGCCCCTATGGGCAGAATGTCGAAGACTGTAATCTCGAATGTGTAGAGTATCTTCGCTATACCCTGCAAGTTGAGGGCGATGATATCGCTGCTTTTGTAATGGAAGGACTTGCTGGCGAGGGTGGTCTCATAGTACCTCCTAGCAAAGCTATCCAGGGCTTTTACAAACTGGCTAAGGAAGTAGGAGCCTACTTTATGGCCGACGAGGTTCAGGCCGGGATGGGTCGTACAGGTAAATGGACCGCCATCGAGAAGCATGGTGTTGCTCCGGACTACATCTCCTTGGGCAAAGCAATAGGTGGCGGCTATCCAATGGGAGCATCAATCGGTCCGGTGCCTATGTTTACTGGACCTTCACGCCATTCAGAGACTTTCTCTGCTGAGCCCAAGATGGGGCTGCTTTCACTTTGGATCCTCAAGCATATTGAAGATGGTGATTATCTCAGAAGGAATGCCGAAAACGGCGCATACTTCCTGAAATTGCTAGAGGAACTTAAAGAGAAATACGAAGTTGTTGGTGATGTTCGTGGGATGGGCTTGATGATTGGTGTCGAATTCGTAAAGGACAAGAAATCCAAAGAGAAGGCGCCCAGGCTCCGAAATACTATTGTCAAGAACGCGGTGCAAAAGCAAAAGCTATGGGTTCTTGGCGCGGGTCAAAATGTCATGAGATTGACTCCGAGCTACATTATTACGAAGGAGAACATCGACGAGGCCGTAGGCCGTATTGATAGCGCGATTAAGGAATCAGTTTAGTACTATTGCCGGAAAAAGAAGGATAACTCATCTCCAGCAAATACCAGAGATGAGTACTCCTTGTTTATAGAAGCCAGAGTATGGCGCCTAGAATGCACAAAATGCCACCGATGTCGCTGGCGAACAGAATCATAAGAATCCCAATAATGAGAATCACGATGAACTTGTTCGTCTTGCCGAAATCGAGTGCACTGATCTTCAAGAATCCACTGTTCACTAAGGCAATTAGTGAAAAGAGAATTGCCAGAATACCCATGATGAAGCCGTCAAGGAACCCACCAAGACTAATCCAACCTCCCAAGGTAAAACCAAGGTCGGGGAGTAGCAAGAGTATTCCTTGAATAATGCCAATCAGGGCTCCAAGGAGAACCAGTAGGTCTCCAATTTTCTTTAGATCTGCCATTGCATGTAACTCCGTTGCGTAACTCCCATAGCTCCAAGCCATTTCCAGTTCATGACAATTGGGGCTGCGCGTCCTGAAAATTAGCACGGGCGCGTTCTTTCTCCTCCAAGCATCATGGACACGAAACTCGACTCAAAGGAAGGGATTGAGTGTGATAGACACCCTTCTCCTATTTAACATGACCGGAAAATCAGGTTCCTTAATCGTCAAATGCCGTACTATCCAGATACTGCTGAACAACTATCTTAAATGGCATGAGGATGTGTTGCCCCTATCAGATACAGCTAGGCGAGATGAGATATGGTGGAGGCCCCGGATGAGCAAACCAAGGCAAATACATCACCTGGAGCTATGCCCCTACTGGAATTCTCTGGAAGCATTGATCCTGCTGTGGAAATTCCAAACGAATCAGAAATTCTCATCTATAGCAAAGACCAGTCCTATCTGACTCATGGAATTCACAAGTTTCCCGCCAAATTCTTCCCAGAGTTGCCTCGCTATCTCATCGAGAAGTATTCGAACTCAAAGCAAGTTGTGCTTGATCCGATGTGTGGTAGCGGCACCGTTATCCTCGAAGCCATGCTCATGGAGCGGCTTGCTATTGGCATCGATATCGACCCGATGGCTCAGTTAATCACGCGGGCGAAGACAACACCCATAGACGCGGAAATATTGAGGCCCGCCGCTACTTGGCTTATTGAAACCATTCAGAAAAGGCATCTTGGCAAGGATTTCAAACCGAATATTCCCTCTTTCAGCTACCGCAACAATTGGTTTCGCAGCTTCGTTCTTAGAGAGCTTGCAATCATCCGGTCTGCCATTCTTGACATTCCAAATTCCTCTCTCGGAAATGGTATGTCTTCTGAAGAGCAAAATGATGTGACCCGTTTTCTGAATGTCCTCTTCTCATCCATCATCCGCGATGTGTCAAATGCAGACCCCCACTGCACGCGTACAGTGATTCGGCAGAAGCTTAAGCGTAATATTTCTCCAGGGGAAACAATTGGCAAATTCAGGACGACCCTCGAAAAGCAAGTTGGTTTGATGACTGATTTCGCTGAGGTGTGCAGGCAGCTCCAATTCAGGGAAGTACAGCTTCCACAAGCAAGAGCCGAAGACACAGGTCTCGAATCAAGTTCTGTTCATCTGGCCGTGACGTCGCCTCCTTACATCAATGCCGTTGATTATCCTCGAACGCATCAGCTTGAAATGTACTGGCTAGGGCTTGCAGGCGATGAGCCTCTATCAAAGATGAAACGAGAGTACATTGGGACTGAAACGGTCTACAAGAAGGAGTATGAGTTTTTGAAGACGTCAGGGCTCTCAACGCTTGACCCGCTTCTGGGAGCAATATTTGACAAAGACCCGCGTCGGTCTTTCATTGTTTTCAAGTTCTTTTTTGACATGAAGAAGCAGCTGCAAGAGATACTGCGCGTTCTTCACCCGGGGGGCCGGTATTGTCTGGCAATTGGAAACAACGTCATTCGCGGAGTTCCAATTCCATCCCAGGAGATTCTTGGCGAGCTTGCTACGTCGGATGAAGTTGGATTTGAGTTGGAGAAGACCTTCTTCTCGGGGTTGATTAGGCATTTCATCAAGATACCTCGGAAGGAAAGAATGAGCGGGGAATGGGTTCTAATTCTAAGGAAGCCCCAATGAAACACTCATCGATCCACCGGCCACAAGAAGTGCCTAATGGTATCCACTACTTTGATTATTACATTGATGGAGTCTTCTACGTCACCTGGTACCTCCATGCTATGATTCGCATTCTCAATAACAAGTGACTTCCCTCTTGTGCTGTTCCTGACTGCCTTCAAAATAGTATCGTCGTAATGAGGGTCCTGCGTACCAATAACAAATAGAGACCTCGGGTGGTGTTTGTGAATTTGTCTTGTTAGCTCCTCTTGTTTCAGTAGAGGCGTGTACCAAATCGAAGTAGCCTTCCTTGCGGCCGTAAACCTATCCAACAGGTTTCCCATGGCCAGACTACCAAGGGATTTGCCTACCATAATATCAATATCGCTGCTCATGAAATCCACGAAGGTTTTGAACGCCTCCTCAACATCATAGAAGAGCCATTTGCGTTTCTCTTCTGAGTCTAGGGCTTCGTATTCCCGCTTGTTGAAGTACTGATAGTCAACGGACAGAACATTGATGCGGTTCTGAAGAAGGAGGCTGATGGTATAGTGCAGGAGTGGCCCTTGTGAAGTGTAGCCCCTCCCCGGAAAGACAATGGCGGATTTCTCACTGGTCGTTTTCAGTTTGAAATATGTATTCGGGATTGAAGCCCCGTCATATCCAATAATATCGAGATTCTGAAGGGAATACATGTTCTGAATGCATGCATTTTTGATTGAAAAAGACTATGCCCGATGATGAGATGGGAACGCTTATTTTGGTAAAGTGTAGAACCAGTCGAAAGCAAAAAAGGAGGTCATAGATATCATGGCAACAACTTTACGGTGGGATCATGTTTGCCAGGCGCTCGTTCTTAGCTTTACCTCCTTCGGCGAAATTTCTTTACGTGCTTCTTAAAGCAAGGCACCGGATGACCCGGCAAGACCTGCTTGAACGAACCTACTTGCCTCCACGAACTCTGAACTATGGACTTAGTAGGCTAAAGGACCTCGGTTTAATACGAGAGCATGTGCACGGAAGGGATAAGCGAAGGATGGTCTACGAGCTCATCACGGCGCCCATGTAGAAGCATCGTGATCCAATAACCCTGATGTCTCCGGAAGCCTTCTGGAGACATCCCCCCTCCTTGGGGTTATGTATGCAATACTCAAGAGTGCTGTGCTCCAAAAGCCTCTTAATGCTTATAGCCTCGTCAGGGAGGTCAAGAACAGGAGGCGAATGCTATGGACTTCTATACCAAAGCTGGTGTTGAACCTCTCGGAGAAGCAAGACGAACACACTTTAGTGATGAAATTGGTCCTGCACTTGCAGGCACCGACGTCACTCTTTTTGGCTGGGTCCATATCCTCCGGGATAAGGGGAGAATCAAATTCCTGATTCTCAGAGATGAACATGGTGTGGTCCAGGTGACCATCCCTGAGAAGAAGGTTCCCGAGAAGGTATTCGCAATTGCTGGCGAATTGAAACCGGAATGCGCGGTATGTATTCATGGAGAAGTCGTTGAAGCAAAGCAAGTGGAGGCCGGTGCTGAGGTAATTCCAAAGGACATTAAAATAATCAACACCTCTGACCGTTTGCCAATTGATGTTGTAGAGGGGAAAGTCGACATTGACTTGGACACGCGGCTAAATCATAGGATTCTAGACCTGCGAAAGCCCACGGTCAATGCTATATTTCGAATTCAGCATTCTCTGGTGAGATTTGCGAGAGAGTATCTAGAGAAGAATGATTTTATTGAGATTCATACCCCCAAGATTGTTGCAGAGGCCACGGAAGGCGGAGCGAATCTGTTCGAGGTGAAATACTTTGATCGAAAGGCATATCTCGCTCAAAGTCCGCAGTTCTACAAACAGCTAATGCTACTTGCAGGATTTGGCCGTGTGTTTGAGATTGCTCCAGTCTTCCGAGCGGAGAAGCACAACACACGTCGTCATGTTAACGAATACACTTCCTTTGATTTTGAAATGGCTTGGATTAGTGGTGTTGAAGATGTCATGCAGATGGAAGAAAAAATGCTTCATCATGCATTCAAGAACACGGCAAAGGTAGCGGCAGTCGAGCTCGAGTTGCTTGGAATCCGCTTTGAAGTTCCGAAGATGCCCTTTAAGAGAATCAAGTATGCTCAGGCGATTGATTTGCTCAACCAAGAAGGAAAGGAATTAGGGATTACCGATGACATCGACCCAGAAGGTGAGCGGCTCCTCGGTGAAATATTCCCAAAGAAATTCGGGACAGAGATGGTGTTCATCACGCACTACCCTCTTGAATTGAGACCTGCCTATACAATGCCAAGTCTTACAGACGAAGGAATGACAGAGAGCTTTGATCTCACCTACAAAGGCATGGAGATCACAACGGGCAGCCAGCGAATTCATCTCTACGACTTGCTGGTGGAACGGTTCAAGGCTAAGGGCTTTAATCCTGATGACTTTGGTTTCTACCTCGATCCCTTCAAGTATGGTGCGCCGCCTCACGGTGGTTTGGGTCTAGGCGTGGAGCGGTTGACAATGCAGTTGCTGGAGATTGAAAATATCCGTGAAGCAACTCTTCTGCCAAGAGACCGCGATAGAATTACCCCTTAATTCGTGATTCCGTCCCATCCCTTGTTTAGAAGCGTGTATTCTCACCCAAAGACGGTAAGGAGATACACTCTCTCACTTGACATGGAATCATAGGGGGATAATACTCTCTCTTAAAGCACATTTTCGCCCATCTCTTGATGTGCCCACTCTGGGTCAGACAGAGGAATGAAGGGATTCTAATCCATGCAAAATCGACTCCAAACCGAGCTCTATGCCTCACTTGCCACTCTTGACCAGCTTAAGAAAATGTATGACATGGGTGTGGTCGACATTCGGTCTTTCCAGCGAGAGTCTGAAGCATTAGTTATAGAGGTGAAATCGAGCATTGCTGACCTACGACGTGTTGGGATGGACATCTCTGAGTTCTTGGACCATGAACGTGTACACGAACAGTTTCCAGATGCAATTCGAATGTTGAATATGGACCGCAGGCAGGGTACCACCTCTCATCATGACCTGACGCAGGATGAGTACTACGACTTCATCGGGCTTGCGATTCTTGACGTTGCCACAGCAAACGCCTCGAAGGGGCTCATGGGACTTGCAGAGCTAATTGTGGAAGTGGTTAAGCACCTTCCACAAATTAAGGGCGTGAGCTATAGTGATGTTATTGAGGCTGTGAACAGGGTGTCCGACCATGGTCTAATCCCGGGAATCCGCGTTCTGAAAGGTGGAGTGAAAGTCGTTGAATTACGCCCTCTTGAGCTTCGAGAGGACCAGAGCGACGTTGTGAATCTAGCCGCCTCTAAAGGGCATGTTTCAGTTGAGGAAGTTATGATCAAATTGAAATGGTCTGAGGACCATGCTCGAAGAGTTCTATCAAGCCTTGTTGATGCAGGTATGGCTGTTGCGGATATCAAATTTTCAACTGGTGGCCGCTATTATTTTCCTGGTTTGAGAGCTCGCGACAGCCAAGATACTCCCGTTGGCACTTGAAGCCGCTGAGCCCTGTTGGAATCCTGTCCATCTTGTATTCTTCAAAGTAGTATCTTGATGGCTCCCTTCTTCTTGTCAATCCATTCCGCCAATTGCTTCTCCACAAGCATTGCCATGATAATACAGAGGTCTTTCTCAGGCAGGGTTGAGAAATCCTGAGCATTCTCCTGGATTACTATGGACTTCACATCAAGACGCACTGTTCCTGTTTCCAATGCCCACCGGTAAACAATATCCGCCCACTCCTCAAGAAACCTCCAGTAGATTCTAAGTTGTCGTCTGTTTTTGTCAAGCCACTCTGCAATTTCCTTCTGGACAAGCACGTCGCCTATTGATCGAAAGGAATCTACCTTTCCAGCAATATCCTTGAACGGTGGCTCTGTGAGGAAAAGAGACACCGAAATCACATGCACGTTCTTCTTCTTGGCCCATTCCAAAAGAAAGTCACTCCACTCCTCCGCCCATACAGGTTTGTCCACTTCCCTGCCAGGAATTCCATACATCCATTCGCTTTCGGTGATGTCGCCCCAGTGTGGCAGTAGAATCTCTTCTTCTAGGGCTTCTTCTGTCACTTGCTCGATGGGCAAAGCTGAGATATCCTGCTGGGCAATCTGAGTGCTCTTCTCCTGAAGTGGTGCATGATGGCCAATTTGCTCTGCTACTTCCTTCTTCCTTTCAGACGTTTCTTCTTTGATTTCCTTTGGTCGTTCTTCCTCTGCCTTAGTCTTATCTCGCTCTCTGCGTCGTTCCTTGACGCCCACAGTCTAAGACCCCTCCGCCCACTCGGTATACCTTCTCATATCCTCAGGCGAGGTTGCTGGACGGATGTTCTCAATGGCGTCAAGAAGATCCTTCCGTGAAACCGGGCGCACCTCCAAGATTGCCTCCCCCTCGTCCAGCCTGCCTGTGCGCTGTAAGTCTCTTATTGGCTCCATTGCAGCTTCTCTGCATACTACGCTTATTTCACGGCCGCTGTATCCTTCACTTAGGTCAGCTAATTCCTCATAGTCGACATCTGGGGAGATATCTACTTCTTCCATATGTATCTCAAAGATGTGCATTCTTGCTTCCTTATCGGGGAGCGGTACATGTATCTTCTTCTCAAATCGGGATCGTAAAGCGAAATCAAGTTCCCATGGTAGATTTGTCGCACCTATGACCGTGATTCTCTCTTCTGGGTCGCTCTCAAGGCCTTGAAGCTCAGTGAGTAACTGGGTCTTCAGTCTCCTCTCGCCCCCGACATCATCTCCAGATCTGGACACCCCCACCGAATCGAGTTCATCCATGAAGATAATTGCGGGTTGGCTCCTCCTTGCTAGGTCAAATAGATTCATCACAAGTCTCTCGGATTCTCCCAGCCACTTGCTGACTATGTTCCCAGCAGACACGTTAAAGAATGTAGCATCAATCTCTGCAGCGACCGCCTTTGCAATCAGGGTCTTCCCGCATCCTGCAGGGCCATAAAACAGAATGCCTCTCCATGGCTGCCTTGCTTTACCCTTGAAGAGCTCGGGATGTTTCATAGGTGCGATAATTGCATCCTGAATTGCCTGTTTTGCTTTCTCGAGTCCTGCAACCTCCCCCATTTTGACATTTGGCTTCTCCGAGATGATTGTATCCGAAATCATCTCCTGTAGTCTTCGAGTATCTTCATCCACTTCAGTGTCTAATTGTGGCGCGTGTTCAGCAACCGCCTCAGATTCTGCCCGTGGCATTGGAGCCAAGGGCGTAGTCAAGCCATCTCTTGGCCCCCGCGTCTTTTTCTTGATGCCTGAGATGTACCGCACTCTGTCTACGCACTCCTGCGCTCTATCGAGGTAGTGCTTCTGCACAGAGGGTAATGAGGCTGCGTTTGAAAGCTTGATTAGAATCTTGCTGGCTTTCAGGTAGTATTGCGCCGCCTCTTTCGCCATGCCCCTTCTATCAAGGTCAATGGCTTTGTCAAGGAGGTTCTTGAGCCCTTGGTCTAATCTATCGGACATTCCTGTTCAAACTAACTGGGCAAATCCATGTTAATAACTTCTCTGACCCTCGTTTTCCCTTTGTCAAGTATAGCGCGTATTTATCCATCCCGTTGGACTCTTCACAGTTGTTTCAGAACCATCTGTCCGGGGCAAAGCGAAGAGCTCGCCTCAATCGCTTACCGATCCTGCTTCGCTCCATGCCATGTTCGAGAACTCGATAGCATGCATTACTGTTTGGCTGAAGTCCTCCGACTCACAATCGAATGTGTACATGACGAAGCCATCGTACGCGAAGAAATGCATCCTTCGAACATGATAGATAATCTCCGGCTGTGCTATTCGCACCAACTCCAAGAATTCCCTTCTTCTGAACTTGACTCGGTATGAACTCGTATCCTGCGCAGCAACGGCTGCTCCTTCTGCTCCAAATACCATTGATAGTCACTCTCTACTTCCTTTGAATTCATCTCGAAAAACCTTCTAAACTTACTCCTAGGCGCCACGCTTTACGCCAATCTCAATACACGCTAATCGCAGCTCGCCTCTGGAGAATAAACCGCCCTGCGAAGGTTTAAACGATAAGCATTACTTCATGACTTGTTCGTCCTATTTAGAATGTGGTGAAGTTCTTGAGTTCATTTAGAAAGGCATTCTCCTGGGGGCGCAAGAAGCCCGATGCTGGCGAAGTTTCAAGTCAGCTAAGAATCTTGGCAAAGCAGCTCGCGCGTGAACGTAACAAGCTTGAGAAAGAGGAGAGCGAAACAAGATCTCGCGCTATTCGAGCTAGAAAGGCTGGCCAGTCTGAAGCGTTCAAGACTTATGCCACAGAAATGATTCGCTTCCGGCGCCTGGCTCTCTCGTTTGACAAATCCCGACTACAAATTCTCAAAATACTCGCACATCTGAACCGGGCACAGACCTCTGCTAAAACGAATCTTGCACTGCAAGAAGTGGCAAAGCTAATGGGAATGCTGGGCGAAGCAACCGATGCCACGAAATTAGTGGAGAATGTTGACGAAATCGCAAGGCGGCTCGAGGAGTTTGAGATAGAAAGCAGCATATCTTCAGAATCCCTTGATGCTTCAATGGAAGTTTCTTCAGAGGATCTCACAACCGCGATGCACGAAATCGATGTTGAAGCAGGGCTGGCTGAGCGAGCCGCTGGGGCAGCATCCGGTTCCGAATTAGATTCCTTGGAGGAAGACATCAAGGAGCTTGAAAGAGAGCTCGGTATCTAGCTACCAGCCATAGCCTTGGCGTGATCGGTCGATTTGCTCAATCTGTTTTCTGGTTTGATAGGAATCACGAACGAGGCCGCGGTATCTTCGGATGAAGTCCTCAGCCACAAGGTGGCCACTTCTCATCATCCGAATAGTGTCGTGAATTGCATCTTGTATCTCTACAACATTCCTTTTCAGAGAGTCAATCGAAACAGGATGTTCATACTGAGGGCTGCCTCCTCCGTTACCTCCGGAGCCAAATCGCCTTCTCAACTCCTCCTTTAGGAGATCGGGACGACTATAGTCGCCTCCAAAGTAGCCTTGATCCCCACGGTATGGTTCTCGATGCTGACCAAATGTGTCCATACGTCTATCATGATACCCTGGGTCCAAATCACCTGCGAGAAGGGAGTAAACCAGACTCTCAATCTTCATTCTGGCATCGCTTATGTTCACATTAGCTTGTTCTATCTTCCGTACTCTCTGCATATCTTTCTGAACGTACTTGTCGAATCTCTTGGCAATTGACACATAATCCGGAAGAACCTCCATTGTTTCTTCACTGCAGGATATACGGAGATATCCCTGCTTCATTCTGAGAAGTAGCTTCTTCCTGAGTCTTCCGTCCTCTTCAAGGCTGTTCAGGTAAATCAGTGGGAAGTCAAACACTGGCCCAGTGTTCTTCCAGAGGAGCCCCGTTTCTGCTATGAGTATCAAACGTTTATTTGTGATATAGAGTGTTCCTGAAGCCTTGTCATTCTTCAAAAAGTCGCTTCCAACGATCTTGATTTCGGGCAATGCACAAACCGGAAGCTCACCAACAGAGAGGTCCACGTGTTCATAGAAATTCGAGAACTCGGCTCGATAGAAATTAAGTCCATCCAATTGATCAAGCAATTCCTTTAGCTTTGCCCTACAATCCTGAAGTGCTTCATCGGTGTTCTGCTTGTACTGGTTGCCTAGCTCCGTGATTCTGTTTGTTACACCCTCTACGAAAGGAAATTGATCTGGCGTCCATCGGTTGTAGTCCATTAGGCCCTTCGTTTCTGCTGCCATTCGTCTGGCAATTATCTCCCCTTGATTAGTGACTCTGTTCTTGATAGCAGGAAGTTCTTCCTGAATCTCCTCAAACTTATCTTCTAACCAATGGTAGTGAAGAAAATTGGCCATTCTCAGGGATACCAGTGTCCTCTTTGCCGAATCTAGCCGACTGGCGAACTCCTTAAGTTTGGTGTGGCCATAATGAAGCGTCATTATTGCATGTCGCATCTCTTGAGCCAAGGTGCGCCTCTTCTCCTCCACGAGGATAATCTTCCCAGAGTGACATTGAGGGCATATATCCTCGGTTCTCCTAGCAGTGCTCAGGTTTTTGGATTCGCATTCCGGACACACCGAAACCTCTTCTCCCAGGTTCGGGCTGTCAATAGGTTGATGACACTCTCTGCACATCTTGTAGTCGCTATGTCGACTCTCCAAGCAGTCATTGCAGAGAATACTTCCGCAGTCTTCACAGAGATGACTTGCTTTGTTTTGACTGCACTTTTGACAACGAAGATGTGCGGAATCTAGACTCACGTAGCTTCCTCCGTTGTAATAGTGACTAATATTTCCCAAAATAACGTGTGTATAACCTCGGTATTGTTGCCTTTGTAACAAAGGAACATTTCGAAACAGACCCCCTGCCATTTTTCCCAGTCCGCATAAGTTATAATTGAATAATTTCCGAGTCATGTGGCTTCAAAGGGGATATCCATGGAAGATCTAGCTCAAGCAGCTATTGATGCTGCTCTTGGTGTTGGCACCACCTTTGCTGATGTGCGAATCGAGAACACTGTGACAACTATCATTGAAGTCACAGATGGGGTTTCAAAAAGGTCTCTTGCGTCGAGGCTGAGAGGCGCTGGAATCCGCGCTTTCATTGATGGCGCTTGGGCTTTTGCACAGACTACGGATCTTACAGCGCGCGGCATGAGAGAAACCGGCGAATCCGTTGGCAGATTGGCTCTAGCAACGAAGACAAAGGTTGCAGAAAAATTCGATATGGACGGACCGACATTCACTGACCGTGTTCATTACAAAGCAAAGGTACCATTTGTAGATGTGAGTTTTGATGAGAAAATGGCCTATGTCAAAACGATAGATGATCAGGCCAGAAGTTTCGATAACAGAATCGTAAATACACGTACTGTCTACGGAGACTTATGGACCGAAAGGTACACCGCGAACTCATTGGGAACTAGTGTCTGGATGGAGAACTCACTTCCAAGGGTCATTTCTGTATCTACCGCAAAGGATGGCACAAGCCGTCAAAGATCTTTCATGTCCTTTGGAGTCCGAGGCGGCTTTGAGGTGTACAGCCTCGAACGGCCTCAGACTATTGGTGAGGAATCGGCAAAGATGGCCATCGAGTTACTCTCTTCTGTTGCTGCTAAGGGTGGAACATATGATGTTGTAATGGACCCCATCCTGAACGGTGTTATGGTCCATGAGGCCTTCGGACACGCATGTGAAGCTGACAATTGGCCAGCACACACTACCGTGCTGGAAGACAAGATTGACAAAGCTGTCGGACCTGAGCACCTAAACCTGAGCGATGACCCCACCATGGAAGGTCAAAGAGGCTCTTTTGAATACGATTGGGAAGGAACAAAGACAACGAAACGCGCTTTGGTCAAGAATGGCGTTCTCCTTGAGTTGCTGCATACACTTGAAACTGCATCGCGATTGGGAATGGAACCGAATGGGGCTGGACGTGCTCAATCGTTTATGCATGAGCCCATTCCAAGGATGTCCAATACACTGATGGAGCCTGGGGACTGGAGTGTTGATGAGCTCATACAGGATACAGGGACCGGCATACTACTATGCAGCTTCAACTACGGATATACTGAGCCTTCAAAGGGCCAGTTCATGTTCCAGGCCAGTCACGGATACCTAATAGAGAATGGCGAAATTGGGCAGATGGTTCGTGATGTTTCACTTGCTGGACAGATTCTAGATATCCTGCCAAAAATAGATGCCGTGGCGAATGATTTCGAGATGGAGGCGGGGACCTGTGGTAAAAGCGGTCAGATGGTGCCTGACAACAGCGGCGGTCCTCATGCAAGAATTCGTCAGGTTCCCGTTGGAGGAATGTAGATGGAAGCACGTTTACTTGACCTGGCTGAGCGCGCTCTTAGAAGAGCTGAATCATTCGGTGCTGACCAGGCAGAGGTGTATGTAGCCTCATCGAAATCTTTCTCCATTGACGTTGAAAATAGTGCGATAAAATCGGCACAGGACAAGAGAGACTCTGGATGCGGGATACGTTCCGTTGTTGGAAAAGGGGTGGGATTCGCATATGTCACAACACTTCAGGATGATGACATAGCTGAAGCAGCTGAGAAATCAGTGCAGCTTGCTAGTTCATCTATCGAGGATCCGACCTTTGTAACATTGCCTGCATTTGATGGCACATACCCGAAAGTGACTGGTATATTCGACAAGAGGATTGACCAGCTCACTTCCGAGGAGGCTGCAGACCTTATTCTTAGAGCAGTTGATGCCACGAAGAGCGAATTAGAGGGATGGAAACCTGCTGTTGAAGCACGTCTTGCAGCCACATCGGGTCTGAAAGCTATTGCGAATTCTCTGGGGATCTCTGGAGCCGCAAGAAGCACCTCGATTTGGCTTTACACCTATCCGACGATAAAGAGCGGATCCGATCAGACCTCGAGTTATGAGTTCCAGCTTCTCAGGAATCTCTCAGGAATTGATCCTGAATGGGTGGGGCGTACTTCGGCCCTCAACGCTATTGGGAACCTAGGTGGAAAGACCATTGATGGAGGCGATATGCCGGTAATCTTCACTCCTCTTGCCGTAGGAACAGTCATTGGCCAGGGATTTGGTGGAGCAGTGAATGCAGAGGAGGTTCAGTACGGTCGCTCATATATTGCTGATGCAATCGGTGAGGAAGTGGCATCGGGTATTTTGGAAATCACCGATGATGGTCTCCTCCCTGGAGGGCTGGGAACTCGCGCCTTTGACTCTGAGGGTGTTCCGTCACAGCGAACAGAAGTCATTAGTAAGGGTGTCCTGAAAGGTCTTCTCCACAACTCGTATACTGCAAACAAGGATCAAGTAGAAAACACAGGAAATGCAAGTAGACCTTCCTACGCGGGCACTCCCTCGATTTCCTCCTCAAATTTCGTTGTAACTCAGGATAGGGGAACTCTTGATGACCTTATCGAGGAAGCAGGCAAGGGCATTGTTTGTCGAAACACGGGTGACCGCCCAAATATGACCACCGGCGACTTGAGTGCGATGGTCATGGAAGGGTCCTATTTTGAAAATGGCGAAATTCAATTCTCAGTGAAGAGCACGCTAATTGGTATCAATATGCGTGATGTCCTTCTTCGTGTGACACGAATTGGTGCAGACACACGATCCGTGAGTAGTGTAATCAGTCCATCCATAATGATTGATAGTGCCAAGATCACCTCTGGCTAATCACATTCTCTCCACAACCGGGATACCCAAAAGGCGAAGGCAATTGCTCATGGTCACCTTGAAAGCCCTAACAAGCTGAAGTCTAGCATCCCTGTATTTCGGTTCTGACTTGAGTACAGGACAGGAATCATAGAATCTACTGAACAATGTTGCCAGATTGAAGCAGTACGCTGTCATTCTGTTGGTACTGAAGCTCGTCCCCCAGACCTGCTTTGTCATACCCCTCATCACACCAAGCACTTCTTCTGGGAACCGTGCAATGGCCTTGATTAGAGCGAATTCTTCATTGGCATTCAGGATTGTAAGGTCAACAGATCCATTTCCTTCGGCTTTCTCAAGTATTCTCGAAGCCCGCGCGCATGAGTACTGCAAATAGGGTGCGGCATCTCCGTTGAAATCAAGTGCATCTTCCCATCTGAAGGTTATCTTCCTGTCAGGCGAGGCGTTTAGGAGATGATATCTAACAGCTCCTGATCCTACCTGTTCGGCAACCCGATTCTTGAAATCATCGCTTTCATCAGGGTTTCTCTTGCTTACTTCTTCCCTTGCTAGCTCGGCTGCCTTATTTAGCACATCATCACAGGAGTATCCAACCCAGGTTCCCTTTCGCCCTGAGAAATCAACATCCTCGAGACCTACGAACTCATAGGCTACGTGATGGGAATTTCGAGCCTGCACTTCATATCCTAACAGTTCCATAATGGAATAGACCAGTTTCTGAGGGTGTGCTTGAGACGAACCTATGACATTGAAAACTAGGTCGATTCTTCCCAAGTCATGTTTCTTGCCCTCGAACATTGTACGATAGACAGGCTTTCCATTTGGCTGCACCTCAAATAGGCCATATGTGAAGGGATCCTTTACAATTCCGAACTTCCACATCTGGAATGCCACATCTGCTCCCGTATAGGTTCGAGTACCATCGGATCTGAACAAGACCTTGTTAGGCTCCTTCATTTCCTTGAACTCCTCTATGGCACGCAGGTCCGCAACTACACAGCCTATCTTATCGCCTTCATCGGGAACAAAGATATTGTCACACTTCAGCATCATTCCCCTTGCTTGCTCAAGTAATCCGCTATGAGCAATCATACTCTCCCAGATGTGATAGTCATGATAGATTCCGAGTCGATATGCTGTTTGACATTGTGCCCTCACACAATCCGAAACCATTTTGTCGCTTCTTTTGGCTTCCTCTGAATCAAGGTCCTCCAATCGGCGGCCAACTTCTCGAACTTCTTCCTGAACTTTTCCATCTGACTCAAATGCATCGTTAACACCAACATACAGTCGACCCAAATAGTGATCATACTTCTCGTCAGGTGCTGGTTTCTCTGCCTCTCTCAGTTTCCATACAAGCTGAGCAATTTGAAGGCCTAAGTTGTTGATGTAGTCCATTCGGAGTACTTCATAGCCAACGGCTTCCATCATGTTTCCAAGAGTGTCTCCAATCACTGCATTGCGTGCATGACCGATGTGCCAAGGCTTTGATGGATTCACCGCTGGGGATTCAATTAGCGCCCGAAGTCCCTTGTATTCCCCACAATTCCCATAGTGTATGTCCTTGGCCATTACAGTTGTCACCGTGAGTTTGGCAAACTCTCCAGGCGAAAGGAAGATATTGACATATGGTCCCTTCTGCCTCACCGAATCAACTAGGGGCTCAGTCGTGCAAAGCGCTTCAATGTTCTTTGCTATCTCCTCTGCAATCTTGGCTGGGCTCTTCTTCTGCTCCTTGCCAAGTCTGAATGCGATTGTTGTTGCGAGGTCACCAAGAGCCGAGTCTGGCGGAATCTCTAGATTCTCTGCAATGCTTCCAGGATCCAATCCTGTCACCTTTGCCAAAATCTCTACAACCCTGTCCCGGGCAAATTCCCAAGGGTTATCAATTCTGGATTTCGCATTGCTCAACAGCTTTCACCTCTATTTTCCTTTGGCTTTGGACCTGAGTTCTTAAATTACGCGCAAAGGAAAATTGTCTGCTTAGTTATAATACTATTCGGCGAACGATACTCAATAACAGTCTCCTATCTAGATTCTCAAGGCACCAGTACACAATTTGCCTTCTATTGTTTCAACGAAGCTAAATTACTTTCAAACAAATTTTTGCACAAATAATAATCGCACTAATTTACAAAGAGTTTATAATCATTTTCCTTCTGCGCAAGTGTGTTCTTCTTCAGAAGGACTGCCCTCAGCAATCGCCAACCGCACCAGTGTCCCTTCATGCGCCATGGGGGGGCACACTGCACTAGTTCCAAAACTACTCTTGCAACCACCCTAAATGCAGGGAATTGCAGGGAGATGATCGCACTGGTCAGCAAACACGCTCAGACTAGGAAAACCAGGGATTCAAAGCTTGGTGCAGCCCAATACGTTTGTTCTACGTGTAGTTCTGAGGAAGTCTATATTGATGCAACCCGCGGTGAAGTTACTTGTTCCAACTGCGGACTTGTTCTTTCTGATAGATCTATTGACATGGGCCCCGAATGGCGTGCCTTCACAGCCGATGAGCAAAATGCACGACAGCGTGTGGGCGGTCCCACTGATTGGAGTAAGTTCGATCAAGGACTTACAACTATCATCGGGCGACAAAATGTTGATGCATCTGGACGAAAACTCACATCAACTAGACGTGCCCAGATACACCGGCTACGTAAGTGGCAGATACGCACCAAGGTGCATTCCTCTGACAAGCGCAATCTTGCAGTTGCAATGACAGAGCTCCACCGAATAAGCTCGCAATTGAGTATTCCTTACTCAATTCGAGAGACCTCGGCGGTGATCTATCGTAAGGCCCTTCGGAAACGCCTTACTCGTGGACGTACAATTCTCGGGATGATTGCAGCCTCATTATACCTCGCGTGTAGAGTTCACCAAGTACCTCGACCTTTGGAGGAAGTCTGTGATCAGATACACATTACTCGTAAGGAGCTAAGCCTCTGTGTGAGACTGATTCTCCGCTATCTGAATCTCAAGATCCCTCATAGCAATCCTGTTGAGTTTGTCCATCGCTTTGGCACAGAACTTGGATTACCAGGGGTTGCCAAGAAAGCAGCGATTGACATCTTGGAGAAGGCTAGGCAGGAGAGGCTAACAATTGGCAAGGACCCAAAGGGCATGGCAGCAGCTGCGATCTACGTGGCAAGTATTCTCACCGGTCAACGACGAACTCAGCTAGAGATTGCTCGAACAGCTCGAGTTACTGAGGTGACTGTAAGAAACCGCTACAAGGAAATGGTTGAGCGACTTGGCATAACAACAACATAGACCGAGCAAGGGGATTGGACAATCCAAGCCCCTTGCCCCCTCACTTTCTCAGCGAACCTAATGTAATACCTCGATATGTTCTTCTGACATCCGACAAACGCTTATTTTTCAGAGCAGCGGATTCATTGATAGGAGTTTCAGATTGCTATGTCTGATCGACGGTGCATCCATGGAGTATGGCTTATCGAACGAGGCAGTGGAAGAAACCTCGTGGCTCGTGCCTACTCTGGCATTGAGATTGATATGGACCTAATTGCACCGTTTCTTAGCGCCACTCACACCTTCATTGACAAGGCGTCCAATGAAACCCTTACAACAGTAGATACCGAAACGAATCGATATATCTGGGAGGCGAATGATCACCTTCTATTTGTCATGGTGGTTTCAAAGGGTGCCCGTATAGGCCATATGCGATTCCTACTGCGCTATGCACTGAATGAATTCTCGAAGCAGAAGGTTCCCGAGGGCGAGAGTCTGGCAAATGTTCTAAAGCACTGGCATGGGGCTCCCGGCACCTTCAAGGACTTCGGTGAATTTGTGGATGAAATTGTCAGCCAATATGAGGAAACTGATGATAGCTTAATGGCCGGGAAGTCGATGGATGCCCTTTCTGTCTTCAGTCACTTATACAGAGCAATCATGCGTGTCAGGATTCCCAAAGCGACTCGGCGCAAGCTCGTCAAAAGAATTCAGGAACTCATGAAGCCCCTTACAGAGGAGTATGAATTCCTTGGAGGTATTCCTGTAGATGAAGCCGGGATTGACATACTAGGGATTGATGTATATGCTATTCCCTACAGAGCATTGAAGGTGTCTCTTGAGGAACTTCTGCGGTTATTGGCACAAGCGGCCCGGGAAATTGCCCCCGAGGATGCGTACAAGGACATGATTTTCGAAGAGGCAATGCCCTATGTCAAGTCTGACCTCCAAAGGCTCCAAACCTATGCAATCATCGATGATGTGATACGTCATCTGTTTTAAAATCGGCCAAGCATTAACACTGCGCGTTCTACTACCTGGCCCCTTTTCCTCTCGGGAAGAGTTCGTCTATCAGGCAGTATTGCTAGTTGTCTGCTTCTGGGCATAGATGATTCAAATGCCTCGTTAGGGAGTAACCTAATAACTCCAAACTCAGTTCCACGCGTCATCTCTTCGAGATCTATTGTAACTTGGCCCTTCTGAGAGTTAATGACCGGGATTGTCATTGCTATTCTGCCCTCTTGACGTAAAACCTTCCCTATGCCCAGCAGAACTCCCCTGTAGAGCTTTGTCAATTCTAAAGCTTGGAGAGATGCCTCCTCCTTTGTTGGACGCTCACTGTATACTGGCCCCAATTCTGGTTCAAAGGCTACCGCATCTACTTCACTATCGACGAATTTGTCAATCTGCTGTGAATCCCCTTTGATGATTTTGAAGATCTTCTTCTCCCCAAGATCCCTGCTTAACCATCTAAGATTTTGATTGGCCCCATTCACTGCATCACCATCTATGTCAACGCCAATACAATTCATCCCAAGAAGTGCTGCTTCCATCAAAAGAGTTCCTGACCCACAGAAGGGGTCTAAGACGGTGTCGCCAGTTCTTGCCCCTGCTAGATTCAACAGGGTTCTACAAAGCTTGGGGCTAGTACTGATTTCTTCCGAAATGTACGGTCTTGACTCGTCCCTATATCTCTGAAGTTCTGCGTCGTAGACTCCTATTGTCTTTGCCACATAAACGGAGGATTCTGCTATTGCCAGAATAATTTCCGCATTTGGGGGGCTTAGAAGCCCGTGTCGTGCAATGGATTTTGGCCAAAGAGCAACATTGGGTCTTTCCGCACCTCTCTTGTCCGGTCCTTCATAGATGTGATAAACTGCCTTCCTTGCTCCCATCTTCATTAGTTGCTGTTTCGTCCATTCATCAAATCCCATCGTAAGCTTGCGAAGATCTATAGTGGTCTGCTTTGTTGAAGTCGAGTAGGTACTAACTGCGAATTTGACCTTCTTATTCTTAACATTCCTCCAGACTCCCTTTGTCCAAGGGACTTGTTGGAGCAGGGCGCGAGCTTGCTTTTTCACGCCTCCCTTTGCTGGGAAAGCTTCCTCCACTAGCGATCTATCGTAAACTGAAACCACCTTGGCAATCTTGAAACTCCCTCCTAGGAATCCTAGGATGTCAATCAACTCTTTATCATCCAAGCGCTCCTCAATATCAACGACCGCTGTAGTTCTGGTGTAATCATAAATCTCGTTGGCAAGGTTCCTGTCCTGAAGATAGACTATAAGTTCAGCAATACCAAGCATCCAATTCTTGCCAAGGACAAACACGTATCTAGTCATCTCACTCTCTCCAGCTCCTCAAGGAGGAATTTTGTATAGAGCGCTCCTGTCAATGGAGGGGGCGTTTCAGATATGAAGGTGGGCTTATAGCCAACCTCCCTGACAATCTCCATCAGCGGAAGAATATCAGGACCCCATTCTCCACCCAAGGGGCGGTGAGATTTCTCTCCCCTCTCTGTGAAGGTAATTCCGCTCACGTGGAAATGCATATTGTCAGTAAATTTCTTGCCAAGTGCCTTTTCAAAGGTTTCCAGAACTTGCAGGAAATGCTCTCGACTGTTTATCTCACCTTGCGATCTTGCATAAAGATGAGCCCAATCTATGGTTGGAAGTACATAATCCACTTCTTGACTTATCCCAACGAGTTCGTCTATTGACCCAAATGCGCCAAGCTTTCCCGCTATCTCTGGCATAAGGATTGGGCCCCCTGACTCTCTCCCTGCAGTTTCTTGAACCGCTACCAGCGCATCCCTTACGATTGTATATGCTTCTTCAGGACTATGTCCGCTGTATCCTCCTGCATGAAAGACAATTCGTTTGACCTCCATAAGCGGAGCGAATTTGAGTGCCTTCACAAGCCGTTCTCTGGACCGCTTTCGTACCTGAGGGTCCTTCGAAATGAGACTGATGAAGTATGCTGCATGCATGCTCATAGCTATTCCATGCCTTTTTGCCAAATCGCCAATCTCTAATGCCTTTTCTTCACTTACTCTCAATCCATAAACCGCAGCGTATTCCAGAGCATCAAGATGTACCTCGTTCAGGATTTCGAACACACGTTTCACACTGCCTCTGGCTTCGTCTGGATATCCTGATGGACCAAATCTTATCGAAGCCAGTTGCTTCACTCCTCCAGTGTGAATTCCCAGGCACAGTAATAGTCGGTAGGATGAGGGTCTGGTGGGCAGCTAACACATCGAGTTTTAATCCGAGGATCCAGAGTCTTTGCAAACTCCTCGTACTCAATGAGGCCTACTGACTTGCAGGGGAAGTCGGGAAGTCCTTTCCGATTTCTCGCAACTTGAACTCTGCATTGATGCATTTTGAATAGGAGTCGGTTGTTGTCAAGGAACTCTGTTGACTGAATGTTAAGTGCAGCATAAACTCTGAGGTTCAATGCTTGCTCCAGAGCCTTTAGCCCCCCATTCTCTGGAATTCCAAACTCCCTCATTATTCTATTTGCCTCAATTGGCGAAAAAATACGCCAGGCCTCTTCATCCATTTCAATTGCCACATCCATTCCGTACTTTTTCTCAAGAGCAAGAAAGTATGCTCCATCCATAGCCTGCCAAGCCTTGGCGTAAGCATCGATGATTTTCAGTAAGGTCTCTCGTGGCATGTCCTCAAACATTGCAGCTCACTCGATGCTAGTGGTGGTGGACTGGGATAAGAGTCATTGGGTTAATCCGATTGCCAACGGAAGTCTTTAATCGCAGCTATGACTCGAAATTCGATAGAGGAGCGCTCTGTTGTGACCGAGTCAAAGACAGATTCAGCAGGAAGCAATTTTGATTTCAAAGCCTTCTTGACAATTATCCGACCTCAGAATTGTTTCATTGGCGGTCTTACAGTGATTGCTGGAATATCCATGGGGTTTAAGCTGCTGCCTCTAACAACGAGCCTATGGGATTTTCTTGATCTTTTCGTCTATTCGTATATAACATACTTCGCAGTCGCTGCAGGCGGTAACGTAGTGAATGATATCTTTGACATCGAGATTGACCGAATCAACAGACCGCATCGGGCATTACCAAGCGGACGGATGTCTATAAAGCAAGCATGGTATTATGTTGCATTTTGGATAGTAGTCGGCATATTCTTCTCTTGGCTTGGAGTTGCCACCAATCTCATGCAAGGACGATATGTCAGTCTATCTGTTGTAATTGTGTTCGTCGTTGTGGCATACGCCTACGCGGCGAAAGTAAAATCACTTGGCCTTGCCGGCAATATCATGGTTGCATTCTCTTTTGCATTCGGTGTAATCTATGGGGCTCTGGTCTATGGAGAGGTGGCTGGAGGAATCGCCGGAGCAATCGCAATCCCTCTGCCGGCATGGCTGTTCTTTCTCACTGCCTTCATGGTTCTACAGGCAAGAGAAACAATCAAGGGCGCTGAGGATGTGGAGGGTGATGCTATTCGAGACGTACGAACCATCGCAAGGGTCTACGGTCATGAAGCGGCTGCCTTTGTTGCGGCATTCCTGAACACAATTGGGGTGATTTGCTTTGCCTCAGTGTGGCTGCTTGGGTTTGCCAATTGGGCACTTTGGCCACTTCTTCTCGCAGGTTGCATTGTGGTCATAGGAGCTGCTATCTCTCCGCTGACTGGACCCAGAAACGAAAAGCGTCTTCTAATCGGTAGCACCCTCGACAAAATCGGCGCTCTCATTGGTCTGATTGCGTTCGTCGTAATTCCGCTGTTTGACATAATCCTTGGAATCTAATGGACCTGCCAGAATGTCCAAATCAGCACAATCATGCATCCCAATGCAACTAGAAAGGCCCAAGATGTAGAGGTATCATGAGCTTCTCTAATTCCGAATATGAGAAGGAATCCAGTCCAGAAGAAGGCGGCCACAGTGATGTAATCAACAATCATCCAAATGTCGGACAAGTACAGTGAGGAAATAATGAGTGAAATGCTTGGGTCTCCCGGGCCTGACACCTGAATGGGCAAGGTAGCCACAAAGACAAATGCCAAAGCAATAAGGCGGAATAGAACCACAGGAACCATGCTGTAACCAACAATGGAGAGTGTCTTGATTTTGCTTCCAGATCCACCAGTAATCTTGAAGGCGAGATGAGCAAAAGCACTTCCAACGAAGAGATAGATAATTCCCAGCATAATATTAGGAAGAAATGACACAAAGGCAGCTATTAGAACTGGGCCTCCACCATCAAGAAAGATGACACTGACATCTGCATACGTGCCGGTGGTTGCATTCACCAGGACTCTGCTGTAGAACTTTGATGAAAGGGCGAGGAATAGACCGACCATTATGAGTGCGTTCGCAAACACCACTAGAAATGGTCCTGCTGCATCAGGTCGCTGACCAATATCGCGAAATGCAGACGCCGGTCTTCTAATGACATTCCATGCCCGTTCAAGGATGCCCATTTCACGAACATCTGGTGCATCAGGTCTCTTCAAGAGAGGGAGGATTCGTTCCAATGTTTCCTGGGCAATTTCCTCCCTGCAAACAGGACAAATCGTTGCATCTGCAGGAACCGGGCTATCGCAGTACTCGCATCGCCGCATTTTTTCTCATCCCAGATTGGGTCAATGTATGGCCTGAAGCATATAGCGGTTTCTGGGGTCCCCTCCTCTCCACGACTTTCCTATTTGGGGATTACCACATGCCGTAATTACTGAATATTGGGGTTCGATGAATTACTATGAACGGAATAAGAGCGTCCCAAAAGCTCTGGAGGGTGTTGAGAATCAGTGTATACGTGATGATGAATCCAGCATCCGTCACACCCCATATGAAGGGCACAACAACGAGATTCACCGGGACCATCAATGAAATCCTAATGACATAAGAGAACACCATCAGAACAGCAAAAAAGCGTCCTTTGGAAAGAAGGGCTCCTCTTGGATTTTCCGGGTCTGGTCGTTCTTCCTCTACCTCCGATTCCCAGTATTCTCTCTCTCCCCCAGCATTTCGCACTGCCAACCAAGGTAATACTATCATTGGAAATGTTGCAAGGAACTTCAGTAATGGCCCAAATATGGGAAATGGGTCGAAGAAGTTTAGCATGAACGCCCCGGTGACCATGCTTACAAGTCCTACCCAGAAACCTCCTACAAGAAAGGCAATCATCCAGAAGATGGAAATAGGATCAAAGACAGCAATTCCAAACCCTGGAATCCTCGGGATGACCAGAGCAATTGGTGATACTGCTACCGAGAGAGAAGCCAGAATGGCTGCCACTGCTACCTTCTTGGCGGTTTCGCTGGTTTTCGACTTGGCAGCCAGCTTCATCTCCACTTCTTCATCATCATTCTGCTCAGGAATCAAAGAAGCGGACACCTCCTTATTCGGGCGCTGCATGAGTATTCCGGCAAAACACCCCCTAATAAGTTTACTCAATCTGTACTATTTACTCAATAATGAGTAACAATTGCTGTTATGCTTTTGGTGTGTCCAAATCATCAGATTGGCTCTTTTCAAGGAGCATCTTCTCAAACTTCGGTCGGGTTAGCATTTGGAGGAGTTTTCTCGTAGGTCTAAGCAAATCCGGATTTATTCTCCATTCTGCCCAGTCCGTTCCTGCCGCTGAGGAGGTTCTGCTCAGAATCAAACGAGAAGCGACCAGGTTGTTGAGACCGTTTAGAATTGTTCCAATAGATACAGCACCCAGAATCGGTCTCTCCTTTCGCGCTTCTTTCAGAAGATCTGCAGTAGTGACCCACGTGCCATCTTCTATTAGGACTTTGAGAATCCGTGATCGAACAGCATCGGCTTCTATCACTCCTTTCAAGGGAGCCAGATTAACTGGCTGCAATGGCTTTTCTTCTCTTTCTGGGCTTTCCCAGGGGGTTCTCGCCATCTCATCTTTTAGAGCGCTGAAATCCATATTGGTTTGCACCCACCTAGTTATAGACTTGATATCTTTTGAAGGCCAGTATTATGCTTAGTCGATTGTGCGCGCCATTGCACAACCCTTATCAGGAGGGGCTGGTATTCCTCTACGCAGAATGACCGCCAGAGATGCCTTAGTAGGCTTATTCGAGAAAGGATTTGATAAGCCATCAGACCTGCTCTGCTGTGCTTTTGGCCTCAGGAACACAGAAATCGACGCGTTCTTTTCTCTAATGTCTGGCCCTGGGACAGTAAAGGAGATTGCATCAAAGATTGGACGCGACAGAAGTACCATCCAGCGTGTTCTGACAAAGCTTTGCAAGAAGGGCTTAGTGGAACAAGAGGAACGGAACTTCGATCGCGGCGGCTATTACTACGTGTATCGTGCCGTTTCTTCAACGGATGTCAGAGATCAGATTCTTTCCCAACTGGAAGAATGGTACAATCAAACCAGAAGGTTCTTGTTGGAAAGCTGGCCGGACAATTCCAAGTAAACTCGTCTGGAGCCTTGGTTATGGACCTTGTACCAATTCGAATGAATACCGTGACAATAACAACCCTGGCAATGATTGCAGCCGTTGGCATTGTTGTCAGGTCGACCATCTGGTTCATGCTTATTCCTGACGTCGCCGAGCTGACGCCTGCTTTCACTTTCTCTCTCCTCGGTGGAATTGTAGGGGGCATTCCGGGAGGCATATTCGTTGGATTTGTCGTGGGCTTGGGCGGTGTTATGTCAGGAACCACCTATCCACTTGTTCCATTTATTGGAAATATGGCACTGGGCATTGGGACTGGCTACGCAGTCCATGTCACAAGAGAACGGGACAGCAAGAAATACATGCTAATGGCAATTCTGGGTGGCGGTATAATTGGCGGATTCTTAGCCGATTTAGTAATTCTATCGATATTCCTCCTCCCCATAGAATTGATACTTCTTGGAGCGCTTGTAGATATGACACAAGCCTTCGGGTGGGCAATCCTCGCCCTGGCCCTTGAAAGGACCATCGTTAGGCCAATTCTTGGCCATTATCTATACCCTGAAATGTCACCTCTTCAGCTTGGAAATATTGAGAGTTGATTTGGAATGCCGGAACGGACCATTGAAATCGATATCAGAAAGGACCTATTCGGTGCGAATGAAGAAGCGGCCGCAATGAATGCTGCCACTTTCAAGGACCATGGAATTACGGCAATTGATGTCATGGGATCGGTAGGCACTGGTAAGACACAGCTCATTGAAGCGTTATGCGACCGACTAAAGGATCGATACCGCATCCTAATGATTGCAGGCGACCTAGCAACTAGGATTGATGCCGACCGCGTGTCATCCCATGGAGTTGACACGGTTCAGATTAACACGGGAACTGCATGTCATCTCGATGCACGAATGGTTCGTGTTGCACTGAAAGACATCGACCTCTCTCTCTACGATCTAGTCTTCATTGAGAATGTTGGCAATCTTATTTGTCCGGCAGGATACTCCCTTGGCGTTGACAAGAAGGTAGTTGTTGTAAGTGTTACAGAAGGTCCATATATGATCAGAAAGCATCCCCTGACCATAAAGCGATCTGACATGGTCGTCATTAACAAAGTAGACCTTGCAGATGCTATTGGGTTTGATGTAGACTCACTAGTGAAGGATGTTCGCGAGGTTGATGCCAGAATCCCTGTATACAGTGTTAGTTCAAAGACGGGTCTTGGCCTTGATGAACTCATTAAAGGGCTTGGTTTCTAGGATGCGCTCTCTCTTTCTAATAGCTCCTTAAGTGCACTCTGAACCCCGCTTATGTGCCCCGCACCCAGTACTGCCACGATTTTTCCCTGAACGTCGTTGAGAATTGTTATCAAGGCATTTGCCACATAGCGGTCTCGTTGATGAATGAGTGCTTCTGCAGTACCGGGAAACTCAGTTTCAAAGTCCTCCATCAAGTCTGCAATTGCTCCATCCTCCTTTAGCATTCCAAAAATGTCCGTGGAATCACCTTGAAGTATTTCCTCGTTTGCTTCTGGGACAATTCCCATCAATCTGTATATTTCGTCCAGAGGCACAGACATCAATGCCTGGATTGTGAGATGGAGTGGTCTGTCTACGAGAGCGATCCTAGCTCCAATCTTTCTTCCCTCTTCAATGGCAGTGAGCATCTCTTCCCCAACACTTGAGCCCGTTATTTCACCTAGCTTCTGCTCCAATAGCGCGAGGTTCTGCATGAGGTCCTGAACAGCATCTCCAGTAATATCCTGAACAGCCAGATTTCCCTCCGTCTTGGCTTCGGTAAGTTGATGATACCTCTCTCTGTCCAGTTCGACAGCAACCACATCGGGTCTTACGGCTCTTATCGAGTCCCTCACCCTCTCTACACTCTCTTTGTCTGTGTGAATCACGGGAATAAGCACTATGCGTTCTATGTCTGTTGGCAATTGCAGTCATCCTATCTCGGAGAAACCGTCTTTTCATTGTTTTGACATGTCTCTTAGTGTTAACATTCCGATATTCTTGAAAGGGGATATGGATGAGTAAACGTTTGCTTCTCCGAACTAGATTGTTTCGTGATTTCATGCGCATCTACAAAAGCAAGAAGCTTTTTCATTGACCATGCGTTTACTGCGGGCTGTTGTTATCAAATAATCGGGGGCACCAAACATTGAAGGCTCAACTGGAA
Organism: Candidatus Thorarchaeota archaeon; assembly: GCA_011365025.1. The sequence continues at coordinate 8,680 of RDOF01000013.1, read as the reverse complement.
TTGGCATTTGAGAAGATTAGAAATCCACGCATGAGTGCAGGACTGCTAGTGCTTCACAGTCTACTAGCTCCCTTGAAAGGTCCGGCAATCTCCGCTACTAAAGTTCGCGAAGCGGTAAACCGACCAATCAAGGAAAGGAAGCTCTCTAAGCAGTCTGTCACTAATGCCGCTCGAAGACTGGAAGCGGAAAAACTGATAGAGCGGGAGCAGGGTTACTCTGTCAACTACGGGCACATTATTTCCATGCTCCTGAATTCCGTCATTACACTATCTGAAAAAGTTGATGAGCTGGAAGAGGAAATCGACAACCTAAAGGGCGCATTGAGCGGCTCCTCGTAGGTGGAAGTTAGTTTCCATTCCTGGTACCTTTAAAGTAACTCTCCCTGTGGTGCAGCTCTTGGATACAATTGACCGAAAAATCCTCTCAAAGCTCTGTACAAATTGCCGAGTAAGCTATGAGAGCCTTGCGCGTGAAACAGGCCTAAGTCCCAATGCCATAAAGAATAGGGTTGCTAGCTTGATTGATACTGGCGTGGTTGCAAAATTCTTTGTTGCTCTTGATAGAGAAGTCATTGGTGCCAACTACTTCCAGGCAATTGTTGTGACAGACGGCACGGAGAATATTGACCGGTTTGTTGGTTTGATGGGCAGCAATCCTATGATTGGACATATCAGCCTCCTTGCAAGCGTTGGGGGCGGCGCCTATCTGGTATGGGGGCAGTATATCGGTACGGAAATGCTCCATGAAATTGGAGCGTTTATGAGGAGTTTTAAAGAAACTCTGAAGGTTGAGATGCATCCACTCCTTCACAAAGACCGCGGTCTTAAATTCAAGTTCAAGAAGGTGCACCTCAAGGTTCTGAAGGCATTGATTGATGACCCAAGGAAGCTTATTGCAGATATTGCTAAGGAGTCCGGTCTGGCTCCAAGAACTGTGCGGCGTGCTCTTGACGAAATTGCCGCAGGAGAAGCTGCATGGTTTGTTGCGAGGCCAGATCTGGCAGCAGGTGGTCTTGTCAATATCAACATAAGAATTGAGTTGGAAGAGAAAAAAGTTTCCATGAATGATATGATTGAGTGGCTACGCAGTGAATATCCAGTTGAGTTCTGGGACCCTTGGGTGTCTGCAACAGAATCAATTCTGTTTGCTGAGTTTGTGGTTGATGCGCTATATGAGGCTGAGGCTATTGCAAAGAAAATAAGAAGCCTTGACCATGTGCGTTCGACGGCAACATTGGTGACCTATTCAAGTCTGAAATACCCCTATCTTGGAGAGATCAAACTCCTACAGATGATTGAAAAAGCAGGAATATGATTTGAAACGCGCATTTTCCATCCAGAACTACAAAACGGCTTCTCCGCAATAGACTCTGCGGTTCTCGATAGAAAATCGATTCAAACCTGCCAATTTCCGCAGGTGCAATTGGCCAGCTAATCATATGCTTTTCCTGTAGTTCTAATACTAGGTGAAAGACTATGGCGATTCAAATTATGCGCAAGAGAAAAAGCGTATCGGACAATGTTGATGTTGCTCCAACTTACTCTTATTATGGTCGAATCAAGAATGGTACGAGGGTACTTCCGCCTAACCGATTCGATCGATAGATCTCTCGTATCTCGAAGACCTGCTTTCGGGCAGGTCTTCACCTTCCGTTTTTTCGTTCCTATTCTCTACTTCTTCGTGAACCTTTGATATGCCAAAACCACCAAGAGCGCCAATACTAGGGCAAAGGAGATGCCCAGAAGCAACCATTTGGTTGCCGTTACAAAACTGGCTAGTGCTACGACCGGCTCTGAGAGGTTGGGATAGACGGCTATTTGTGATGCCACTATGGTATTCTCCAAGTAGTCCGCAACTGCAGCAAGAAGGGGGAGTAAACTCAGTTTCCGTAAACTCGGCCTCTCTGGCACGGCCTTTCTAAGCTCCATTAAAGTTCCGAATACTAATGAAAAGGAATAGGCTAGTGGAAATAGAAGGTCCAGCAGATGAATCTGCGACCAGAGTTGCAGGCCATCAGGACCTAGCGCACTAAATGCACTGAGAATTTCACCATAGGTGTACCAAAACCTTGTATCTGGCATTGTGGCTTCACCATAGACGCTGTAGACAAAGGTCTCGGTGGCATAGCCCATAATGGCTATAACGACGATGCTAGCAAGAATGGCTAAAGCCAGATTGCGTACTGTTGCATATCGATCAAGTGCAGCTGTCAGTTTCTCCATTTGTTGCACCTCATTCCTTATCATTTCCTAGCGTGCAGTAGAGGCTTTTGAATGATGCCGTCTGTTTCGGACACCTTGGTACACAGCAGTGCGTACTCGCTAAACGGATAACCTAATAAGAAAAAACAATGGAGCTGGTCCTTGCTGGCTCTCCAGCAATCAATGGCCCGAGTGGTGTAATGGTAACATAAGGGATTGTGGCTCCCTTGCCGGGGGTTCGATTCCCCCTTCGGGCCCCATTTCTCACCATCTATTGTAAACATCTTCTGCAAAACCAAGAAAGCGGTCCACACTCAATTCTGTTCCATCGTCCAGAACTGCCTTTCCAGTGAAGTGTCCGAACACCTGATGCTGTTCCGATTTGATAAGCAGCAAATTGAACTTCCCATAGCGATCAATGAGCGGTTCAAAGTCCATTTCAAATCGGCCGTCGTTGCTTGTGAACTTCCAGGGCCTCGTGTAATCATTCACATCCATATGAAAGGTCACTTGGTCCAACTTATGGGCCATTCCTTTATAGAAGACCATGTTCTCTGATGCTGCAGAGCGATCGCTGAAGCCATACCCAATATTCCATCCAAATGGCTCGCCATTGAGAAGCCCTGATGCTGATCCCCAGTACCACCGATTCTTGTAAGTCCAGTTGCCTCTGCCCCAGTCTAGTCCTCCAAAGCTGTCCTCTGGGGTGAATACATACTCAGTCTCTCCAATTCTGATTGTACCCTCTGCAGGCATGCAGTTGATTTTTTGATTGTAGTAAAACTTCCTTCTATTCTGCTTCCATGACGTAGCGATGACCATTGTGTCCATGCCAGGATCCTGATGAAGCACTATTTCCCCTGACAATCCCTGCTCTCCGCGTTTGTTAGCGAATTGAGGCGCCTCGACTCCGATGGTTCGCATTCCGCGTTCAACATAATATCCAAGTTTCAGTTTCTTATCCTGATAGGCCACATCTCCCTCTTCTGACGTTGACGGGAAATTCATCCTACCTCTAGGAAGTAGAGATAGAGTTTCTTCTTGAGTACAGGTTCCTTTCTCAAAATCAAGCCATACCACCGCCATGAGTCCTGCATAGCCCAGGTCGGACATCGTAAAGGTAATCCCATGCTTCTCATTAAGTATGTAATAGTAATCCCATTCCTTAATTCGATGCCACCCTGCCCGTATCTTATTTCGGTCGTATTGCCACAGCAATTGGGTGGCATATCCCGGTTCGATTAGATACCCTTCTTCATCAAGTAACTCTGTGGGCCTGGTGATTCTGTGTTGAGTTTCCATAGTCAAAACACGCCTCGATTTGCTTCTTTTCAAATACGCTAATCCAGTTATTAAAATAGGACATGATGAGTCAAAATACGGCAGAGTTACTTTCCCAGAATTGTCGGGTGTTGAAGGGACTGCTTTGAAGGTCAAATTATGACGAAGCGAATTTGGGAATCCATACAGGGGGAAGAGATCCCCGAATCGATTTTAAGGTACAGAACCCTGTCTGTTGAACACTTGGAAGAGCTGCAGAGCGACTTTGAAGCATTGGACTCTGCCAATAAGATTAGCAACAATGCAGTTTTTCGGAGCTACATAGATGGCATGAAGCACAAGATCCCCGACTCCTTTCCGGATGCCACGTCGATAGTTGTGATGGCTATATTTTGCCCGCTAATGATGGTTGATTTTCATTATGGGGGGACCAAACATGAGATTCTGCTTCCGCATTACTATGATTTGGGTATCACTGAGGGCCAACTACAGAATACCATACTCGACAGCATCATTGGAGAGCGAAACTATCGTGTTGAGAATGCAAGGCTGCATGTGCTCCTTAAGCGGCTAGCGGTCAGGGCTGGTTTGGGGCAATACGGACGCAACAATCTGTGCTATGTTGACGAAATGGGGAGTTTCGTCAAATTATTCGCCTACTTCACCGATTTTCAATTCGAAGATGACAGCTGGAATGAGGCCAAGATGATGGATTCCTGCACCAACTGCAGCATTTGCTTGAAGGAGTGCCCCACGGGCGCAATAACTGGTGATAATTTTGTCATCAACGTCGATCGCTGTATTCCATTGTACAACGAAATCCGAGGCGAATTCCCAGATTGGCTGGACGCATCTTCCCACAATGCGCTCATGGGCTGTTTGAAGTGCCAGCTGTGTTGCCCAGCTAATAGCCGTGCTATTGCCAAGACTGAAAGGCTTGACCATGTTTCGGAAGAAGAAACGGATATGATTCTTGAAGGATCTTTGAACGAGAAGCTGCTACATTCAATATCTGCAAAACTCAGAATGTTCTCGCCTGAAGACGCACCGTACTATTTTCCCGTAATCAGAAGAAACCTTCAAGCATTAGTCAGCTAGGGGTTGCCAAGAAGGACAATGCAGCGGGATAAAACCTGTCAAAGAAAGCGATTGTTACCTGCTGCAGAGATAGTACTATCTGGGGTAGTTCAGGGATAGTGCCCCTTCATGCAAATAAGCAAATGCCGAGTAAAACCAGGGTTCATACCGATAGCTCATTCCCTTAGTCGTTCTCTGAAAACGAACGCGCTGTGAACATACCACAGTTACTACACACAATTTCATAGTCCCAGTATGCATCTCCGCTTGCAGTACTCACGGACCACTGGGCATAGATCACCTTCACCTCTTCGCTGCCGCAATTCTTGCATCCTCTCATTCCCAATCTGTCCCGTAGGGGGTGTTCATCAATTGATACTCCTGTGCCCCTATACACCATTGCAGTCCAGGAGTTGTCCTCATCGGGAATTAATGGGTCCTGAAAGATTTCCATGTAATCTGCGTTCGCGATACGTGGCTCATTGGTGACTGTTTCATATAGCAAAACTAAGAAACCCCCTATTTTGGAATGACTCTGTTTTCGATGAATTTTGGCTTTGAAATATCCGTTATAGCGACGTCATATCTCTTTCCATCGCAAAACACAGGTTGCTTAGAAGTTGCGCCCTGCCAAATGGGAGAATGTGGTCAACATATTTAAGGGATGCTGATTCTCCCCAATCTTATGAAGCGTGGAAAAAAGCCTGGAGCATTACTCTTGGTGAGCATATTCCTTGTTTTGGCAATGGCTCAGAATGTTTCTGCGGCGGTGGATTGGGTGGATATTTCCATAGACCATGCATATTACTACGACCTAGATGCAGACGGGACTATGGACGACGTACGTGTGGATATAACATGCACAGTTAGAGGGGCCTTGAGAAGCTATGCAAAGACTGAGTACTATATCGCATTGGCCGTGCCTTCTGGTTTGACGTATCTGGTTATACTCACTGTGATAGGCAGATACAGTGTACTTCACATGACTCTCTACTGGTATGACTGCGCTCAAGAAGCGGGCTGGTACAACGTTCGTGTGGATGGGTTCTCCTTTGCAGGACCTGAGTTGGGACATTCGACAGCAAGCTGCGATTTCGACCCGCCAACAAAAGGCGGATCCGGTCAACCCCATGTTGAGTTGCTAATCTGGTGAAACCGTTCAACATCAAATTATTGATGGAGAGTATTCATTTCCTTTGACACAACGACTGACTGGCAAATACCTCACACTTCTAATCGCCTTACATGAATCCCCAATGGCCCGCATAGAGCAACTGGCAGAAAGAGTTGGTCTTTCCCGTACAACGGTGTCAAGAGACCTTAAGTTCCTTAGCGGGAATCTACCTAGTTCAACAAGGAAGTTCTTTCGAGTGGTACCGGAGCTTGATGAAACCGCCCTGGGTCTAATGACCATTGATGTGTTCCTAGAGACTTCGCAGCTGGCCTCTATCGAGCGGCTAGAAAAGATGTGTGATACACATCCATATACGAAGTATCGAGCCCGCTGTTTTGGCAGTCATTCAGGGCTGTTCGTCCAGTTTCGCGTCCCAGCTAATACAGGCCAGGAGGTCAAAATGCTCCTTAGCAGCCTCTGTACTGCAAAATTAGTGGATGACTATGCAATCCTTCCTACCGAGTCGGCTCCACCAGTTTTTTCGGTTTCGAAGCTTGAGCATTGGGATAGTGCCTCCTTTACATGGGCCTTTGATTGGAAGCGGTGGGCATCAAAGAGGTTTCGAAAAGAAGTCAAGCACAAAGCATCCAAGAAGTCACTCGTAAACATGCTTGATTCAAGGGATATTAGCATCCTTACACAGCTTGCGTATGGCTCCCGCAGAAAGCAGAAGGACATCATCAAAGCTCTTTCCAAGGAAGGAATCAAGATAACAACGCAGGATTTCTCTCGCAGGTTGGCCATCTTGAATGAGCATTTCATTCGTGGTTACATGGTCTTTCTGGATACTGATGCCTTCGACCTCTACAGCAATGTCCTGCTAACGGCCAAGTGCAGTCCTGACTTTGCTAGGGCCTTAGAAGAAAGAATGCGGAAGGCCCCTATACCTTTCCAATCCACGCTCAAGGTCCAAGATGATTTTCTCTGGTGGTTTCTAAGACTACCGCCCAGTCATCTGTCAAGTATTCTTTCATATCTTCAGAGTGAGGTTGACAGACTTAGTCTATCAATCCTTGACTATATGTCAAGCGAGGTCTATGGCGTGTGGGCAGGGGCTTTTCTGGACGAGAAGAATAACTGGAACTGTAACAAAGAATTCATGGTTTCGAATCCATTAGAGTCACTGCTCTAATGGTGCTCAGTCTGCTACTGCTTCGTCATTATTCTCGTCTTCCTCTCCGCATTACAGACTCTGAATCCTATGTAGACAAATGCAACGATAATCCCATCTATCATTGCCATTTCTACAGAAAAGGGAATATACCCCATATAGGCAAGAAGTCCTGCAGTGAGGGGCGTTAGGATAAATGTCATCAGCATCCAGAGGAGGGTCCGTTTTGTATAGAGAGTAGGAGGGGTAATATCTTCGCTGTCAACGGACATATTGTTTCAATACACGAACTATATCACAGCAATAAAAGAAGGGGTTTCAACGCAATACGTATTCAAGTTTGCAATGCCTTCTTCAATGCTCATGAGGGTGATGACCTTGTTCCGGCAGAGGAAAGGTGAAGAGGCGGATATACTCTATTCCCGAAAGGCCACCAATTCTGTCAGCAATTTTCTGTATGCTGTCCCGGGATCCTTTCAAGGTGGTGACCTCAAGACAATGTGAGGGCGTTAGGTGAACATGCATCGTAGATATGACGTTCACTTCAGAGTCGTGCTGCATCTTGGTGAGGTTCGCCAAAGTTCGGGGCTTATGCTGGTACACGATGCTAAGCGTTGCCACATTGCCTGTGTCCATTTCTTCAAGGTCCTGTTGTGATATGTATAGACGCATGGCATCTCGAAGTGCCTCTGATCTGCCCACATAGCCCTTCTTCTCAACTAGCTTGTCAAAACGCTTCAGGAGGTCCTCAGGCACTGAGGCGCCAAATCTCTTCAGAACCATGACACGAACCACATCCAATAGTAACACGATTTCTCAAGAAGTAACACATATTAATATGCTCCTGTCTTCACTACTTGGAGGAATGAGAAAGCCTTGCACGTTCCTGACGGTGTTTTGCCACTATGGTTGCTGTTGCTGATGTACATAGTAAGTGGCATTGTTGTAGCCTTGTCGGTTCGACGGATAAACAAGAAATTCGACGACAGACTGGTCCCATATATGGGAGTTCTTGCTGCCGTCATATTCGCGGCGCAGTTCGTCAACTTCCCTGTGCCTCCTTCCAGCGGCCACCTTGTTGGATCCACGTTGCTTGCAGTCATGGTTGGACCATTTGCGGCAGTTCTCATCATGGCACTAGTACTCTTTGTCCAAGCGCTCTATGGTGACGGTGGACTTCTTACCTACGGACTGAATCTGTTTAACATGGGGGTATTCTCTAGTTTCTTTGGGTGGACACTCGCCCTGCTATTATTCAAGGCCATCAAGAAGATTTCGAGTCAGAAGACCGCGGTACTCGCTGCAACCTCAATTGCCGCCTTTGTTACTACGGTCACAGCGGCTTTTGTCTTAGGCCTTGAGTTATTCGCAGTTGAAGGGTTTACAGTTTCCGCTCTTGCCGCTATTACTGGAATCCATGTCATCATTGGAGTTGGGGAGGCAATTCTTACCTTCGTAATCCTTCTATACTTCGTTCGCGCAAAGCCGAAGATGATCTCATTTCTCTCGGGAAGTGATGTTGAGGAAATGGCTCGTGTTAGCGAGGCAGAATGGGCTCGATCTGAAGAAGCTGCACCAGTTATTCGAGAGGAGGGCTAGGCATGGAACGAACTACATTGACACGATTTGTGCTGCCTGCTATTGTGGTCCTAGTCATCATTATTGGCGTTGTCATACTGGGCGGTATTGCATCAGAGAATCCTGATGGCTTTGAATGGGCCCTGTTCGACTTTGCAGGAGTTGAGGAACCCGAAGGTGGATTTCCTGGCATATTCTCCTTCCTTGGAGAAGGCCCGTTGGTTGATGTATTAACAGGTGCTCTTGGCATTGTTATT
>RDOF01000012.1 GCA_011365025.1 Candidatus Thorarchaeota archaeon | reverse complement strand
TTCCATTTGGCATCACCGTTTTAGCCCTCTTGGTTGGAGGGATAATGGGATATAGAATCTACATCATGAATGCTGATACGCCAAACCAGTCAATTCCAGAGAGTGGCTTCAGTCGCAGGCTCTACAACTTTCTAAGGCGCAGATGGCTAATCAACGACTTCTATTTCTGGGTCCTGAACAAGTTCCTTCGCGCTGCTGACTGGTATCGCCTGAGAATTGATAACAACATAATCGATGGCATAGACTTTGAGGCACGAGATGCCGCCATTTCGATATCAACGAAGTTGAGATGGTTTGATGATAATGTGATAGATGGGCTGGCGGAAGGAATTTCCACTCAGAGTGTTGCAGCCTCTGAATCGGGACAGGCTATTCAGACGGGACGGGTGAATGACTACATCTCGGTGATAATCTTCGGGATTGGAATCATGGTGATTCTGGTTCTCATTAGCTTGGGGGTGATCTAGAATGCAGTTTGTGTTTGCCCAAAGTATAATCAACGCTATTGAGAGTTCAATCGGAATCTTGCCATTGATGCTACTTCTCCCCCTGGTTGCAACGCCTATTGCGTACTTGCTCGGCAACAAAGGTGCGCGTCCTCTGGTCATGCTTGTTACCTTAGTTGAATTGGCTTTGTCGTTAATCCTCGCTCTCGCCTTTGACCCCAGTCACCTTCCTGCAGACACCGCTGGTATGGTCTATACAGGTAGCTATACCTTAACAACAATTGACCTAGGAGGCATCGCAACCTCTTTCCAGATAGCTTGGGGTGTTGATGGAATCTCCGTCGCCATGGTGATTCTTGCGAACCTAGTGGTCTTCATTGCTGCCCTTAGTTCTAATCACATCAGCAAGTCAAAGGGACTATACTACTCCCTATTCATGCTGCTTCATGTTGGCCTGCTTGGGGTCTTTGTGTCAACAGATCTTCTCGGCTTTTTCATATTCTGGGAATTGGTACTCATTCCCATGTTTTTCATTATTGGCAAGTGGGGCGAGGAGGGCTGCGAACATGCTGCAATCAAGTTCTTCATCTATACACACCTTGGCTCAGCAGTAATGCTGATTGCATTCTTTGTGTTGTTCTATGTGTCTGGAGCCTATACTTTCAGCATGATTGTGTTGAGAGGTACAACTCTTGCTCCGATGGTCCAAGTCGGGTTCGCCTTGGCAGTGTTTCTGGGTGCTGGCGTGAAATTGCCCGTTTTCCCGCTTCATAACTGGCTTCCCTGGGCTCATGTAAAGGCTCCAACTCCCGGTTCGGTTATCCTCGCAGGGATTCTGTTGAAGATGGGCGGCTATGGGTTTATCCGACTTGGCCTCTGGTTGGTCCCGGATGCTTTTGCCCGTCTCGCAATCCCCTTTGCTGTACTGGCCGTCTTCACATGTATCTATATGGCATTCGTTGCAATGGCCCAATCCGACTTGAAATCAATGGTGGCCTATACTTCAGTTAATCACATGGCTTGGGTGCTATTGGGTGTGGCCGTCGGTTCAGAGCTGGCAATTCAAGGTGCAATCTTCATGATGTTCAGTCATGGGATGATTAGCTCGGTGATGTTTATCGCTGCAGGACAGCTGAAATACTCAACGGGAACACGCATGATTCCAGAGGTCTCAGGGCTCCAGACGAAAGCTCCAAAGTTTTCTGCGATACTCATATTGTCGTCCCTTGCAGCCTTCGGACTGCCCGGTTTCAGTGGCTTCATAGCTGAAATACTTGTCCTCTTTGGTTCAGTTCCAGTCTACATATGGTCTGGTCTGATAGGGCTAGGCCTCTTTGTCACTGTAGGCTATTTACTGTGGATGCTGAATCGAATTGTCTTCAGTGACCCAGATCCAGAATCTGAGATCACAGAAGCCCCATGGAGCGACCTTATTGCGCCAATACTCATGCTGATCCCAATTTTCCTTTTGGGAATCTGGCCTGACCTAGTTCTGGAACTAATCACTCCAGCTGTAACATTTATTCTCGGGGGTTGATAGCAAAAATGCAGGTTTTGGAAATAATCGCTGACTTCATCCGAATGCTTTTCGCACCGCTAAGAGACCTTGCTGCTGCGATGCTTCCTACTGAATGGATTGCGTCTATGCCAGCACTAGTTCTGGTCGTATTCTCATTTGTGGTGCTAGTATGGGGAAATCGTCGAGGTGTACTAGCAGTCAGTCTCTTGGGGGTGTTGTCATCAGCCCTTGCCGTGGTGGTATTCGACTCCACTACATACCCCTCATCCTTTGCTGGGCTATTCATCCGAGATGCTTTTGCGGATTTCTTCATTTGGATAATTCTGATAGTTGCTGTCCTTGTCCTGATGTCGGCAACTCTCTACGGCGGCGATAGGGGTGCATACAACTTCCTTCTATTGATCTCCTTTGCTGGGGCCGTATGGGTCGTGATGGCTACTGACCTTGTTGCCTTGTTTCTATCTTGGGAGTTGATGTCAACCCCCACCTATGTGCTGGTCTCTCTCGGTCCGCATCGAGGTTCTGTTGATGGTGCAACAAAATACTTCGTCATGGGCCTGCTTTCCACCATGCTCATGATTTTTGGTATAGCATTGGTAATTGGTGTTACAGGAACAACAGCCCTCTCTGGAGCAAATAGCTTGGCCACAGCAGTAAATGCCATCTGGGCATCAAGTACGCCCGGCCCAGCCGCCTACACGCTTCTTCTTGCCATGATTATGTTCATTATTGCCTTTGGTTTCAAAGTGGGAATTTTTCCGGGGTGGATGTGGGTTCCTGATGCGTATTCGACAGCCGATGGAAGCGTCACCGGCTACTTGGCAGGCGCTACGAAGAAGACCGGCATAAGTGCCCTTATGCGCATACTGATGGTTGGCTTCTTTCTGGCACGAATGGAATGGATGTTCCTTATTGTTGCAGTTTCGCTCCTAACCATGGTTATTGGCAACGTCCTCGCCTTGGCAGAACGCAACATCATGAGAATGCTTGCCTATTCCTCAATTGTGATGATGGGTTTTGTCTTTGTGGGTATTGCTGCAGGAACCGAATTAGGCGCGGCAGCAGCCATGTTTCATGCCTTCACCCACGCCCTCATGAAGACTGGTGCCTTCATCCTGATTTGGGCGATGTCTGTTCGACTGGCCAAGGAGATTACCTACGAAGATCTTGCCGGACTCGGAACCAGGTCCCCTCACGCGGCAGCAATGTTTGGCATCCTGATTTTCGCCTTGGCGGGTGGCCCACTCACCGTAGGCTTCTGGTCGAAATGGATACTGCTACCACAGAGTGCCGTTGAGGCTAATTTGTGGTGGTTCGCTCTGGTCGCCCTTTTCAACTCAGTCTTCTCTCTTGGTTACTACCTGCGTGTTCTCAAGTATATGTTCATGGAGGAACCAAAAGACACTTCCAAGATCAAACTGGCAAAGATACCAATGCTAGCGGTGGGGCTGTGCGTTGTTGCAGTTATCGCTTTGTTCGTGTTTCCGGGAATTGTGTTGGACTATGCATTTGCAGGCGCAAGTGCGCTGTTTCCGTAGAGGGAATAAATCAGTCCGGCCTAAGGCACTACTTGGATTGTTTCTTTCTCTCCATCTGATGGCGTCGCTTGATGCCATCCTGAATGAGGTCTCGAAATAGAGATTCTACGTTAAGTCCAGTCTTGGCCGAAGTTTCAACGTGAGGGACTTTCCACCATTTCTTGATCATCCTACCGGCCTCTGGAGGCACCTTTCGGTCCTTCAGGTCTATCTTGTTTGCAACTACCGCTATCGATGCTTTGGGATTGATTTCAATGAAGTTGTCATACCAGTTCTGTAAGTTTAGGAAGGAGCTGGGGGAGGTTACATCATAGACAAGAAAGGCAAGACTCGCTCCGGTCATGTAGCGTATCCTCAGTTCACGAAATGAAGGCTGCCCACCAAGATCCCAAATTACCACCTGTGCTGAGGCTGTTTCTCCATTTGGGGTTTCCACTATGAGGTTCTTGATTGCAAGATTCGTGCCCAGAGTTGCCCGGTAGACGTCGCCAAAGGAGTTCTCGGTATATCGGAGGATGCAGCTTGTTTTCCCTACTCCCGCATCGCCCAGAGAAACCATCTTGAACATATACCTAGAGCTATCCTGTGGCAAAGGAATTCCTTCCAGCATCAAATTGGGTATTGCTCACCTAGGTTGCATATAACCCTTCATAGGATTGTACTTGCTAGCTCAGGCATCATTCAATCAGAATATTGGATATCCTCTGCGATATTGGACCTGAGACTTCGGACCAGCATTATGTAGTTGACAATGATGGCGACAACAAAGCTTGCCATGAGAACACCTGCAACAAGATGAATTGGTATTGCGAGAGTCAATGGCAGTTGATTCCAAGAAACGGAACTCGAAAGACCTAGGTAGATGAGAGGAATGTCCTTGATAATGAAAACCAAGATGCCTCCGACGATGGCACCAGCAATGGCTGCTAGCCCGACTGTCAAGGTGATTTCGATGAGCATGGTTCTGATTATTGATTGCTCCCCTGCTCCCAAAGACCGAAGAATGGAGAATTGCCGCCTGAAACTCCTCATTCGGACACTTGCGATAATAGTCGCTCCTGCCGTAAGATAGAGCAGTGCAAAAACGACATTTAGCGTATATGTCCCATATACCAGCTGGCCGGCGCGCGATTCTAGAATAGCATCGATGTCTTCGAATGGCGAACCAATTGAGGAGAAGCTTGAGGGCGCCAGCTCATAGATTTCGTGCATAACTTCTTCATAGTCTGCACCTTGCTCCAACTTGACGTAGATGCGGTCGATTCTTGATGTGTTAAAGACAGAATGGAGGGTTGCGAGATCCATAACCACGAATTCGAAATCAGGTGACTCACCAGGGAAGTAGGTTGTGTAGTCCGTTCTGCGGTACATGCCCTCTGCCATCACATCAACAATTTCGCAGTCTTCCACCCATTTCTGATTTTCACCACGCAACTCCACTGAAAGTGTGTTGCCAAATATCATTGCCTCGCCTCCTAATGCGCCTTGGTCATAGCCCAGCAATGGCTTAAATGAGGTTATGATGTTAGTCGAGTCTTCTGCTAGACGCAGAACGGCAGTATCGGGTGTACTTTCGTACGTGAAGTATGGAAGTAGGAACGCACTCTTCACGAATTCTGTTGGCTGAACGCCATATATGATTGCAGTCAGGTTGTAAAAGAAAGTGTAATCGTACCAAGCACCCCAAAACGTGACATGCCCCATGGCTCTCATCATTCCACTGGCTTCTGCAACTCCCTCAATGTTTCGGATTTGATTCAGAATGTCATCTGTAACATTTCCCAGTCTTGGGTCGGCGTCAACGACCACATCCGCGCCATATTGGAACATATAGAGATCTCGCATGTGGATGTTACCAGTAGTTGATGACACCAACGAAAAGAATCCTGCAGTAAAGACAAGCGCAACGAACATGATTGATGCGACTTCAGTTCGTTTTGCCAGTAAAATGTTTCTTGAAACAACTCTTGCACCCACAAGTAAGGAGGGTCGTTTTATCTGCGCCATGAGCTTGGCTTTTACCGTGGATGCGGGACGTGAAAGGATTCGAGTCGATGAAACCACAAAAGCTGCCAATAGGGCAATGATTGCTATTGAGAGAAGCCCCGAACCAGAAGAATACTCCAAAAGGGATCCATTCGTTGAAAGCAAAATTAAAAGAAGCAGACCGGAGAATGCCGCCGCTGCAGTTTCTGTTACTGGATTCCCAATCTGTTCTACTTTTTTGGATTCTCCTCTCTCAATCATTGTTCGCGCGTCAGCGGCGGGAAGTAGAAGAGCTGTGATCGCCGCTGGAACCGCGACAAAAAAGCCTACGACAAACGAGAAGAGGAAAACCGACAAAATCGATTGCGGCTGAAGAATCAGGGCTGAGGCGGAGATTCTTGCTAGATCAACCACCATCACTTCTCTAACAGTGCCTGAAAAGAGTGCAGCCGCGGCTCCTGCGACAACTGCTCCAATGCTGCCCACCAACCCTGTGAATAGGGCCGAACTAAGTATCCAGTTGAATGATTGCCAGCCTGTTGCTCCCCTTGTTTTGAGTGTCCCAACTTCGCGTCTCCGTTCGTCAGATAGAAGGTCGGCGTTGTACCTGACTAGCATAACTCCCATAACTATAGTCGGAACCGAAAATGCAAGAGTTATCATCCTCATGCTGCTGACCCACGTAGAATACTCCTGAACAGCTGATTTGAGAGGGAATTGGTCAATAGTCGCATACGGATGCACTCGCTGTTCTATCCTCTTCTCGGCATTTTGCAGAACGGTCGCAAATGTCGACAGGTCCCGCTGCGGAAGACTGTCAGTGACGAAGTTTGCAATGATGCGGTCTCTAACACCGTTTATCCAATCTCTCCCGTAGGATGAGAAGTGATTGTTCACGCCGTTTCTTGTTGTTATTACATGCAGATAGGAATCGCCCACCGCTCCATCTCCGCCGCCGCGTGTGAACAAACCCGACTCAAACCAGCCCGCTATTGTGAAATTGTGCTCATCGTATGAGCCATCCGATTTTGGATAATAGACGGAGTAATTGTCGCCAATATCCAATTCCAGGTAGAGCAACAAGCTCCTTTGCAGGTAGCAGCTAGTATCGTTTAAGTCACCTGTCCCATCCCCCAATGACACCGCCTCTGGAAACAGGTCGAAGAACGAATCATTAACACCCATGATCGCACTCCATTTGCCAGGAATGCTGCCATATCGGTCATAGATTTCCAAGACGGTGATTTGGGCGGCTTGTCCCACCCCCTCCTGTTCCTGAACAATCTCCTCTATTTCCGAAAGCGAGAATTCGTTATCTGTGTAGAATGCTGGATTGCATACCAGCTGCATGTCTATCTCAAATTCGCCTGTTATCTCCTCTAATACTTGAGGCCCGGATGTGTCAACGTAAATCAGTACGCCACCAAGTACACCTGCAGCCAGAGCAAAAACAAGGAGTGTTGTGAATGTCTGGGGTGCCTTTGATTTGATACGTGAAATCAGAAACATCAGTTTGAACCTCCACTTGGTTGAGACTCTGCCCAAGATGCACGCAACTGGTGCCGAAGAGACATTCCATTCGTTCCTGTAATGACCACAATTGCTGCCATGACTTCCAAAACAAATGCGAATAGGAAGGAGATTAGAACTGGCCAAGGAACTACAACAAACACCGTAATTGGAAAGATATACTCCCATGCACTATAAATCGTGCCAGATGCAACCAATGTGTTGGCAATATAGAGCGGCGCGTAGAGAGCAAGCACAGCAATGCTCAGAACGACAAGAACCAGACCTTGTGCTATTTCATTTTTAACGAGACTAGCTCGCGTAGCACCCATGGACCTCAACAGAGCGGAGTATCTTTCATTCTCTCTCAGGTTTTCCACAAAGAATACTACCATAGCTGCAATAGTACCCATTGCGGCGACTACCACCATCATGCTGTCAACGGCGCGATCCATGATGTATTCTGTTTGCGAGAGGTACTTTTCAACTTCATAATCAGCAGATGCCCAGCGATTCGAATAGAGAATCTCAGGGCCCCATTCTTCCATCGCATACTCCACAAGATCAGTGCTATTGTACTGAGGGTTCGCTGCACAAAGGGAGTATGTTCGTGTATCCATTAATGGGTTAATTTGAGGTCTAAGGTACTCCAAATTGACCCACATTCTTCTGTGACCAAAAGCAACTCCCTCCTTGGCTTCGTCAAGACTCGAGCCCGGAATCGTTGGCTTGCCAAGGGCTTCCACTATGGAGGTCACAGTGAATTCGATGGCGCTTTCTCCGTAAAAGGCGGTGAAAGCTCTTAGGATGTCATTTACTTGAAGATTGTATTCCTTGGCCAAGTCTGCAGTTAGAATTACACCAGCCACTTCAGACCGGAGCTGGTTTAGGTCCTCCGAAAGCGACGATTCATTAAGTCGCTCACCATAGTAGTCATACCCTATCTTTACGTACTCAGAGGCGTTTATGGCTACGAATTCAACCTTATCGGCTGCATTACCCGAGAGAAATAAGACTCCTGTGGTTACGATTGAGGCGGCAATTCCAGGGCCAAATGCTGACAAGGAGTCGGCGAATGCAGTCCAGTCAGTGCTATGAGCATCTGAAAGGTGAAATGAAATATCACCTCCTATCGCGAATCTTGCATGATTGGTTCTGGTGATGGGGAGAGTTGCGTCAATAACTGCCCCATTCCACATGATGCATGTTGCCATGATGAGTGCCATTGCCGCAATACTCATTGAGTATCTGCCCTTTCCAAGCGTGCGCACTCCAATTGCCGCCGGAATGCTACCCACCAGCGGTTTCACCAAGCTTGAAGCCCCTTCTGCTCCTCTTGATAGTGCCTTTATTCCAAGACTAGCAATTCCCAGAAACAACGGAAGCTGCAGCACCGAGAGCATTACAGTTAGAATCGGATTTGATTGAATAGCTGGTCCTCCCATGTAGAAAGACCCAATCATAACGGCAGTCACCAGGACAACAAGAAGATCCCAACGAATCAGGCTCATACCTTTCACGAGCCTTGCCGTTCTCCCTTTCTCCTCAGCAATATGTTGCTTTGCAGTGAATAGCCCCTTATATCCTATGAACGTAAGAACTGGTAATAGGACTCCAAGGGCAATCACTATAACAAGCGAGTCGGCAGTGAATAGAAGCGGTTCCCATGTCAGTTTGGCCAAATTCAAACTCAGAAACCCATCACTCGCCATAGCAATACGACTTGTAAGAATGCCCAGAAATATGCCTAGCAAAGTAGCCACAAATGACAATATCACAATTTCTCGAAAGAGGCTCAAATTAATCCTGAATTGCGAAGCGCCTCTGGAATACAACTGAGTACATTTCTTTTTCTTCTCTCGTACGAAGTACTGAACTCCCGAAAAAGCCACCATCAGTATAAGTAGTCCAATCCCTCCAGCTCTCAGAAGTTGAGCCGCTCTTTGGCTATCCCTCCAGCTGAGATATGACTTGATTCCAATAGCCAAATAATTGTCGACTCTGTATTGGGAATTATAAACGCCTCCAGGATAGAGATCGACTATTGAGCGCTCAATCCTGTTAGCGTATGCCAACGCTCCAAATACGTTTGAAGGAGTTACCTGAGTGCGATCAACGTTGACAAAAACCCTGGCGAAAGAAGATATCGGATTGAGAAGACTTGGGTGCACGATACCGATGCTATCAAAATAGTAATCTACTACATTCAGAATGGTCTGAGAATAGATGCCTACAACCGTTAGCAGCGTACGGATATTGAGAGAAGTATAGGAGTAGTTTACTTGATATCCAATCCCAATGAAAGCGATATCCGCTACTTTCTTTGGAATCGCCACCTCCGACTCGTTCTCCGGGAATTTTCCATCTAGAAGAGTGAAAATTGGTTCGAATTCATCGAAGAACGCAGCGGTCGGTGAATACACCACGCCACTGACCGCAAAGGCCCGCGTTACATTGTCAATGCCATCTTCTCCTCTTCTGATATGGCCCTGAGCACCAGCCAAGACCTCTGCAGCCGACACCCCATCAATTTGACAAATATCAGATATCTCATTCTCAACGCCATTCCCATTTACAACCATTGCTACTGGATCCGTGTCTAGAGCTGCTGTCCACACCTGCAAAGAAGAAGAGTCTATGAAAGCCAGTATCCCAGTTGTGGTTGTAGTCACCAATAGGAAGCAGAGCACGACGACCGCTCTGTGGCTGTTCTTGCCTGCGTCAACTTGTTTCATTTGGGATGGCCTGCTGCTATGCTTTAGTGCGTATTTCTGGCCACTTGTCGTCAGATATAAACAACATCCTTTGAACGACCCAACCAAGGCAGGACGGGTACTTTACTTTTGGGAAATGGCTCTGGCGATTCCTAGTGCTGCAGTTTCTGGTTTGGCAAAAACTGGGATTCCTGCATCTTCCAGGAGACTCCAACCAGATGGAGGATTCTTAATTGGCGAGTTCAGTACTGCAACCACAGGTTTGTTCACTGCTTTTGCTGTAGCAACTATCTCGCTAATTGGCATTCCGCCGCCTATATCTTCCTGATAATTGGGCGAGAACATTATCAGAACAACATCATATTGCGTTTCATTCAGCACAAGCCTGAATGCCTCAGCAAAAAGCTTCGGATTTGACCACCCTTGCGCCAAGAGGTCGATAGGATTGGAAATTGGTATCTCAACTGGCATGTTCAAAATACGTTGAATGGCATTTATTGTTGGAGCTGATGGTGGGGGCAGGGGTATTCCATTTTCCTCTAATACTTGTGCAGCTATTAATGCAGGACCGAGAGTATGAGTTACTATTGCGACCTTCCTTCCTCGGGGTTTCTGTTTCCAGATTGACAGAATTTTGGCAGTGTCTATGAGCTCAGCCGTGCTTTCCACCTCAACTGCCCCTGCTTGT
This sequence comes from Candidatus Thorarchaeota archaeon, assembly GCA_011365025.1. Next base: position 66,723 of record RDOF01000012.1, on the reverse strand, counting down.
CTTGCTGCAGCGGAGTATAACTGCGAATGACCAGCTAGGCTACCAGTATGACTTAAGGCAGCGCTTCGTGAAACAGGTGTTTTTCCAACCTTGTAAACAAGAACTGCCTTCTCATCGCAGGTCAGAACCATCTCCTGATACATCTCGCGACCTTTCTCTGTCCCCTCGACAAAGAGGCAGATGACCTCGGTATCCTGATCTTGACGCAAGTACTTGAGAATGTCAGGAAAATCCACATTTACTCTATTTCCAATGCTCGCGAACTTCGAAAGGCCCACTCCTGCGTCAGCTGCCGCGTAAATCATAAGGCCTGCAACCCCGCCACTCTGGCTTACAAGTGCCACCTTCCCTTTCTTAAGAGCAATCGGATGTGGGAAAAACGTGGCATTCAGGTTCCTATGGATATTGCCAGCTCCAAGGCAATTGGGACCGATGATTGCTATGTGTCCTTTATCGGCTATTCTCTTTATCTGGAGCTGCATCTGCTCACCAATCGGTCCTAGTTCCTTAAAACCTGCTGAGAATATTATCGCAGCTCCGACTCTAGCCTGCGCACATTGTGCTATTGCAGAATGAACGCGTGGTCCTTGGAGAGCAATCAATGCAAGATCTACATTTGAGCCAATCTCTTCCACACTTGGGTAACACTTCCTGCCTTCGATTGACGAAAGACGCGGATTGACAGGTAATACCTCAGCATTCGACTGTCCAAGAGAGAGCATGGTGAGTGCACCGAGCCTATTCGGTTTGTCTGAGGCTCCAATGACGGCAATTGCTTCGGGATTGAAGAGTCTGTCGAGGGATTCCGTTTTCCAGTCCATTCTTACACCTTCAGATACCACTTTGCTAAAACCAGGACTAGTTGTTCCTTTTATAGCAGAGGCTCTTTCACTTATTCTCTGTGGTCGTGAAGTATCTTCACTATTTTCTCGATGATGGTCTTCCGCAAGGCTTCAATAGTTTCTTCGTAGCTCACTAAGCCAATGATTGCAATGGAAGAACCTTGTGCCGCCCTTAGCATGTAGTCCTGAATTTCTCTCGCCGCCCTAAACTCCTCCTCGCGTACTTGCTCATTGTCCGTAACCGTTTTCAAGCCAGATGCGCAATGCTTTGCCTTGAACATGCTAAGATGGGTAGTGAAATCCGGGTTTATGAGAACCTCCAGGACCGACCTGCCTAGTCCCTGAAGTGCTCCAGGAATGAGATGCACGCCTTCGACTAGAGCAATGGTTCCTTCTGCCAGTATTCTGTCCACTGCTCCAATAATGTAAGGCGTTATGATGTCACATTGCGCCAAGAAACCTCTCACAACCTTAGATTCTTCCTCGGAACCGGATTGCTTGAATTTGTAGGCTTGATAAGTATGGCAGTGGAGCTCAGGATGGTCTTCTTCACCATATATTACCCTCAGTACTTGCCTTACTGTATCAGTGCTAACCGTTCTTGTCGCTGTGAGGTTTGCAATCATCTCAATGGCAAGCATTGATTTGCCGGTTGCTGAGGCGCCCTCAAGTACCAACACCAAAGGCGGAATCTCAGGATTTTCTCTTCGTATTTTCTCGTAGCGAGCAAGAGTGTTGAAGTCTTCAATGTGCCTCTTCAGTTCGGAGTCTTCTTCCAGGAGAGAATAGCCGATTTCATCAACTTCTTCTTGCGTAGTGACTGATTGCCTGCTCCTAATCCTGGTTTGCAGTTCAGCAACTACCTTTTCTACTTCAAGATAGGAGAGTCCGCTGAGTCGAAGGCGGCCCCGAAGGGCCATTAGTGGATAAGGTATTGTTTCATCTCGAAAACGGAGCCTCATTGCTTTCACATTCAAGGAAACTATGAAGGCACACTGGACTCAAAAGCCCTTCCATGAGCAATAACCCTTGGCCTCCCTGCCTTGTTCTCCGCTCATCGACTTACCTGTCTTGGAGCGGCGTTTCTGCTTCCTCAAGGGTAGTAGAGCAAATGGTCTACTCATATCATTTGTCATATCCACTTGCCCTATCGCCTTCTTTGAAAGAATGATTTCTGCTTCTCTTCCCTTACTTAACTGCATAGAGTCATTATAGATGCTAACATACCCTCCTTTGAGGGAATATGTGCTTCCCGAAGTCAAAGAATCCACATCATCATTCCATAACACAAGGCTGATTATTCCTGTATGGTCGCCAACCACAAGCTCAGATATCAGAAGTTGCCTACTATTGTTTCTGGACGTAATCTTGCGAGGGGCACCAACAGAAACAACCTTGAAAGCGATGCTGAAGTCCCTCATCTCAGGTGTAAGTTGGGCCACCAGAACTTGAGACAATTTACTCTCGGAATCTCTATCTTGCATCTTATGTACACTCATCTGCTTTCCACTATTCTGTTAAATAGCACCACTAATGAACACCTACAAAGCGTCGGGACTGCCTTCAACCTACTTCATGATTCGTCTGGCGAATCTCAACGCCGGTTCCACGAGAACTTTTCTCATGACCCGTTTCAGGTTGGGGTCTCTTCTAATCCTTCTTGCAATTGGTGGAGAGATCTCATAATAGGAGAAAACGAACAATCTTCCTAGAGGATTACTTGCAAGCCACTCATCTCTGAATGACCTGAGCAGGTCTATTTTAGGGTCTAATGGTGTACCGAAGACTGCCGTGGCAATGAAACACTCCGATTCATGCTCACGGCAATAGACTTCATCATCTTCAACTCGCTTCCTATGCTTCTCACATAAGAAGACGTCCTTTGAACACACCACACACCTTCCCACAGAAGCTGTTCCATCGGGCAGAGGTATCCCGCATCTATCGCAAACAACTCTTTTGAATGCGTCAGCCAGAGTTGCTCCACATTTCGAACACTCAGTCAATTCCGTATCATTAAGTGAGCCACAATACCGACACTCGACTCTCTCCGGCATATTCTACCCCTCGAATTACTTACTCATCCTGTTATACTCATCCTCCTGATAAAAGGATTCGTTGATGGTCATGGGGAATTCGACTACATCAACGAATCGGTTAAGTAGATTGTCGCCAAATTTAATACTGCGCGCCTTCATTTTCTACATGTACTGCTGCGTGGGTTCAGGAGCGCATTTCGAACAACTCGGGGATGCGTATGGAGAAAGAAGGATTTGAAAGGGCTGAACGATGGGCTGATAGAATTCAGCTTTTCGCTTTGGTGATCGTACTAGCTATCATATCCGCTGCGGTATGGTTAGCAACTTTCTTCGCTTTGAGTCCATTTATCCAAGACTTTCTTGTTCAGTCTCTCCTAGCTACCTCGGTTAGTCTTGCACTAGCTGGTATGATTCTAATATGGCGTCATAGATTACTGATTGGGTACTCCCTCGTCTTTCTCTGTTCAGGAGCAGCCTTCATATCTTTGGCGGTTCTTTGGAATTCGATTCATGCCACAGCATTTTGCATCCATGCTGAACTGGTTGTTCTCTTGCTTCTTCTCAACAGCATGAGGAAACGAATAGATGCGTTTCTTCGTTTCTGGACTACCACATCGAGGATTCTTGGCTTGTTGATTCTTTTCTCAGCGCCAGTGGCAGTATGTCTAATCCTGCAATCGCTTGCTGTGGATATGGCCACGATTCTCTATCTTGCATTGCTCGTGTTTTCGCTATATCTCATTGGCATACAATATGAGTTGAGGAATCCTACTCTTGGGATTCTGAACATTCTGCTCCTATCTTTCATATTTGGGACCTATGCCTCGAGTTGGCTTCCTACTGCAATTACATCTGAAACACTGCTGGTTGCAACTGCCTTTTCCATTGCCATGGGGATTGGACTACTGATTCTATCTCAGGTAGCCAAGCGGCTTCAGAATTGGCTTATACGTAGGGGGAAGTCAGCTGATTACTATGGCAGATACTTTGCCGATCCAGAATCTCTCACCGGCGATGCTCAAGAGGGCATATCAAAGCCGGATGAGACGTCCACGCCTGCGGAATGGATTATCTCCACAGAGGCGGCTAATGCACTTTCCGCTTGTGCCATGGTTGAGATATCCATTGGGATTCCGTGGCAGTTTCTCTGGATGGCAGGCACGACAGATTGGGCCTCCAATCCAGATTTTCTGCTTCTAATGGGTCCACTCGCTCTCATCTTCTCGCTTCTCGTGCTCGCTCCATCCGCTGTTTTCCTGCGTTTGGCAGAGCGCATAAGAAGGGAGACAGAAGCTATTGCGGTTCGGGTAATTGGGTTCTTTGTCGTTTTCCTAGCCGCATTGACAACCTTTCTCTGGACCGTCCACTTTCTCTGGCCGCTAGTACTCTCGGTCGCGCTCTCAGCTGTTCTTTTCCTCGTCGGAATCACTGGCCTATTCCGCACTATTCGGCGCCTCTGGAGAAATCTCTGGCTATCTATTGTTGGCTCTTTGAGGAGAATCAAAGCTTGGATTCTAGGACATCCTGTTATTACAGGAGTTGCTTGCGACCTAGCAATGTCAGTCCTAGTTCTGTTTTACTTCTATCCAAGCCTAATTACCCTTCCTGGGTCTTTCCTTTCTCTAGGATTGGCCTTTGCCATGCCCTTTACGATAATTGCCACTGTTGGAGCACTTGCGTTCAGACGACTACAAAGGCGAACTCTGCTGTTGACAATAGGTTGGACATCTCTCCTCCTCCTGCTTGGAGGGTTCAGCTTCTGGAACCTCCATTACATTCTTGGAAACGATATCCTCTTCTCCCTGCTCTTGTCGAGCCTATGGCTATACGGAGTTGTGCTGCTGCAGCTTCTCGGTATCAGGCGAGCGTATCTTGCTCCACCCTACTTGGTGTGCGCCTTCAGTGCCTTCTATCTTCTCTTGACTACGACCTTTGTACCTTCAGAACTCCGGTCGTCCGTGCTGATTAGTGTGTCTCAGATTATTGCGGTGCCAATGCTCTACAAGGAGTACGAGATTGCAGCCAAGGCCATTTCCAATGCCCTTGGCATGGCAGGAAGGAAGCTGTACGCTGGTTTGAAATACCTCGCAAGAATTGCCTTACAATTCATTCTTTATTCCTGGGCAATTATTCTCGTTTCACTGCTAATCACGCTAAATTGGTTTGTTCTGGCTCCCTATTTGCAGTATGATCTTCTGCTGGTTGCAGCTTGGTCTATATTCCTGTTCCTTGTGCTGTACCTGCCAGTTGCCGGCTCTAGGGAGCAATCTCCCGGATATCTAAAGCCCTTAGGGGCGTCATTAATTGCCTGTGCCGTGAGTGTTCTTACGTTTCTCTATCTTCCGCATTTCGACCTTGCCACCAGAATTCTTGCTTCTGCGGTGGCCCTCCTCCTCATCTTGAGCTTGACACGCAGTTTGTTTCCTGACCGCATCAAACCCATCTTATACCCCGCTCTTTGGATAGTCTTGATTGCTTTGGCAGCACTTCAAGTCAGTTACTTTTCTCAAGCCTTCCTCCATTGGCCTGCAAGTCTGTTGACGGGCGCTTTGGTCATTGGTGTTGGGCTTTTGCCACTTAAGGTGTTAGAGCCTCTGGCACGATATGCCGGTTTTGGCTACCTCATTCTCGTGCTTCCTTCCGCCATTCTATTGACCTACCTGTTGACCTTCGACCTCCTGCTTTGTCTACTTGTTTTGGTCGTTGCTCCAATCCCGGTAGCATACCGGCAATACATCCATGGAATAAGAACCGCTGGCGCCGCATTTCTGCTTGGGCTACGAATTATTACGGTATACTTGGCCATTTACATTGTTGTTTCGTCTGCCATTCTTGGAATACTATTCTCAGGGATTGCTGTGTTGTTTTGGCTTCCTTCTCTCTTTGTCTACCATTCCAATCCCTGCCTGCTACAATTGACATCATTTGTCGTAATGAGCCTGATACTCTGTCTCCCTGCGCTCGCGCTAAGGAAGAATGAATACGGCCGTATCTTGAGCGGAGTTTCTATTGCAGTCTGCATTCTCTTTGGAGCCGACCTTGCTCTCGCACTTCAACTTCCGGATCTTGTTCTGTCTACTCTGCTCCTAATAATCATCTCTTCGCTCTTGCTTGCCCTTGCTGCTCCTCTAATCGATTTCACTTTCACTCGCAACCTTGCTATAGCCGTTTTACTCTGCAGCATCATCCTGTTGGCAATTTATGTCGTGCCTATCGATCCGGTATCCAAGGTTTTGCTTTCAGCATTCACAATATCCTTGATTACAGCTTTCTCCGTACCTGAGCAGATTCGAAAGGATACCCTCTCACTACTTGGCACAAGTGCATTTTCTGCCTTTATTTTCTGGAACTTCTACCTCTTCTCTTCGGACATTCTAGTTTCCATTCTCGGCTTCTTTTGGACCGAAGCTTTACTAGTGCGATTCTCTATTCCCAAGGCAAGATCTGCAGCTTGGATTGTCTTTAGTGTTTCATCAGCAATCCTAATCGCATTCCTCTTGGTGTCCTACTACCCTATGAACATCCTGCTCTCCTGTCTCGCATTACTCGAGCTCCTTGTATTTGAGGAGAAATTCGCCTTCATCAGGACACGGAGCCTGAATGCCTATGCACTAGTTCGAGCATGCTTAATCTGCGGCATTGTTTTCTTCTCATTATCACAGCTGCTAATTGCCCTGAGCATTGCGGTTACCTTAGAGAGTCTCCTGATTCTATCTGTACTCGTTGCCTCGCTGACCTTCTACTTGTCGCTCAGTGGTTCCTTGACTCCCCTCCAGAAATACCTGCTTTCCTTTGCGATCTCTTTGCAAATCTCACTTCTCATCTTCACATTACTGTGGACTACTTTTCAGCAGCCATTAATCACTTCGGTCTATGTTGCATTATTCGTTACAGCACCATTCTTCTTGTTTCAGTCAATGAGAGGCCCCTACACACGTTCGAGTTGGTATGTTTTTGTCATTCTAGCGGCTGGAATTGCTGGTTTCACATGGATGCTAGTGGCTAGCGGGGTCGAAGCAGTGTTGTTGCTTCTTACAACCTCTGCCTTCATTCTTTCAGCAGGTGCGTTATACACTCCCAGAGGCATAAAGGCAAGGCGACTTGCGATAATCTTCACAGCAGCGTCTTTCTTGACTATGCTTGAAGCCATCTGGCTGTGGGCTTCGCTTTCGGTTCTGCAGTTGTCTCAAATGATTGCTCTTGTCGGCGCTAGCCTAATTCCTTTGACATCTATCCTGTTTCCTGCCCTTGGCGTATTAGAGTGGGATGAGTTCAGAGGAATATGGACTTCTGTTTCAGTGATTGCATGTATCCCCCTATCATGTTTGCTTACTGCATGGGATGTATTCATGATGCCACTGCCTCCTTCCTTATTGCTTACAGCCGGTACAGCGTTTAGTAGCTATTCCCTCTTTGCTACTCCTGTTATTGCGTATGCAGAAGGAAGGACTGGTATACTCAAGAGCGAACGAAGATTCCACATCCATTGGATTCCAAGCGTTCTCGGATGGGGTTTTCTTGGGGCAGAGATTGGGCTTTCGCTCTCCGGATTGCTGGAATTAGCCATTGGAGCGGGGATGCTGGGGTCTAGCCTAGCTCTCTTCTTCCTATACTCCCTAATGCCTGATAGATCAACGAGGGTCTTCACGGCCACACTGTTGGCCTTTGCGGCATCTCTAGCAATAATTGTTTGGTTCTTTGGAGTCCCATTAATTGACCCCCCTGTCTTGATCACATTGGTCATCCTTGTCGTATATGCAGTTAGCTTACCGCTTACGCTTGCAGCTTCTATTGCAGCCCTGACTTGGGCTAGTATTCAGTTTGGGCGGCTTCTAGATGCTTTCGTTGAAGTGATTCGAGGTATTGCGAATTTTGTGGAAAGGAACATTGCGTCCTTTGCATTGGCGGTGCCTTTAGTCATTGGCATCTTGGTCGTATGGTTTCTCTCATTGTTTGAGATTAGTCCTCTTCTTCTAGGATTCAACATCAGGAGTGCGCTTGTTCTGCTTTCGGCGTTCTTCCTGGTAGTCGGGGGAATCTATTCATTGGAGGGCTTGGTTCTGGATGAATCGGTTTCAGATCGTCTACAATACCCCAGTCTGGGAGCACTTGCAATAGGTATCAACGGAATGCTCCTTTCCTATCTACTGCCTGAATCGATGGTTTCCATAATCTTGATCGAAAACGCTGTTCTGCTAAGCGCAAGCATTTCGATGGTCTGCCTTGGGTTGCTTTCATATGCTTATCGCAAATCCTCTTTAGGACGCCGCATTTTCATTTTGCTGGGTTTCACATTATTCCTATATGTATTCACAACTCTATTCTGGCTCGTTGAAGCTTCATTGCTTAGTTCTCTATGGCCATCACTTCTTCTGTTTCTTGCAATTGAGGTCCCCATTTTCTGGGAGCAGGTCAAATCCTTCCTCCACCATATTGCTGATTTGGGTCGTTTCTTCGCCACATTCCTAAGGAAGCTAGGTGCTCTGATTGTTGACATCTTTCGCAAGTTTGGCTACTACACTTGGACCTTCTTCTCCTTGGTCTTCGTTGTGGTTATTGGTCTTCTGAGTCGCCCCTTCTTTAGCGAGCTGATTGGCACTCCTCCCACCGGCATCTTCTACGAGGTTCCGAACTTCAGCATACCATTGATGATTCTCGGTCTGTTCTCACTGCTTCTTGCGATAGTTAGACGTCGAGTAAAGAGCTCATTTGGCATCTTTAGTGGCATGCTTTCTATCGTAGGGCTAGGAATCTCAATCGTTACACTTCTCTTTGATATAGGACATCCCTATCTTTCAGTTTTTGTCGCAATACTAGGGTTTTGCTCCAGCGGTCTATTGGTGAAAGGAGAGCTTGAGTTGAGTCCGAGGTGGACCAAGATTTTCTGGGTGCCAATGCCTCTGTCTCTCTCTGCCCTGATATTCTATTTCATTGGCTTTGAGCAACTCACTCTAGATGCCTTTTCACTTGCGGTTCTTGTATCGATATTTCCATCAACGACGTTGTATCTTCTTTCAACTGCTTTTAATTGGCTCGACAAGAAATACAGAGAGCCGCTTTGGCTGCTTCTGGGACTTCACTCAGGTGCCACAGTCTATTTCCTCTCCTACCTCGCCGTCAGTCCGCCTTTCTCGTTTCTGGCTGGATTATACCTCGCAATATTGACGGCTGTCGTTGTTTCTTCAGTGGTTACCTTCCAGAAGTCGCGCCAGCTATTCTACGCATTTCTATTCTTCTCACTCACTGGATTTGCCTATACCTCCGTTCTTGGCTCCCCACTTCAAAGCCTATCCCTTGCAGTGGCCGCGCTGCTGCTCTTCACTAGTCGCTATGTGAAAGAGATTGAAGCGGAACGTCCTCAGCTAGTCTACTTGCGCTTGGCCATCCTCCTTGCTCTAATATGCTCCATTGCCGCCTTTGTTATTCTCTCCGGCTTGACTATGATATTCATCTAGCTGGGCGAGCCAAGCCTACTGTTTAGGAATGTAGCTCCCTCAGGGCTTTCTCAAGCTGTTCCAATCCATTCTCAAGTTCTTCCTTTTCTCCTCCAAATCCCAGTCTGAAGTGCCCATCTAGCTCCATGGTTGAGCATGGAACAGTAAAGGTTCTGTATTTCGTGACCAGCAGTTTACACAATTCATCCGTGCTTCCTCCTCTTTTGAGTCTTGGAGCACAAACTACTCCACTCTGAGGTTCTATCCATTCTAGCCACTCCTGAGAATCCATCCACTGCCTAACAATCGAATAGTTCTCCAGCATATGCCCCCTTATCCTGTTTAGAATCGGCTCGCGCTGTCGAAGTATGGATTTTGAAATTGCCTCACCAAGGGACGAATTGCAGATAGTGACTTGCTCTCGCACAGTTCGAATTCCTTCTACTATGGATTCGTCGCCGACTGCCCATCCTATTCGAATTCCTGGAACTCCCCAAACCTTAGACATACTTGTTAAGCTAATTGCGTTTTCGCTCATTGTCGCAGCCAAGGGCGGTGGTTTGCCAAACATAAGATCCCGGTAGGTTTCATCCACCATTAGATAGGCCCCCACATCCTCCGCAATCTCTATTGCTTCACTTAGCTCATCCTGTGAAATTACCGACCCCGTTGGGTTATTCGGATGCGTGAGTGTGATAAGTTTGGTATTGGGTTTTACAAGCTTGCGAAGTGCATTCATATCCGGTCTGAATTGATTATTCCACTTTAGACTAAACAAAGAGAGGTCTAAACCAAGAGACCTGGGTACTTCGTAGAGCGAAGGATATGTAGGGTGTTCAACGATGACATGGTCCCTATGCCCTACTAGATGTGCAATGACAGCGAAATTCGCTTCGCTAGCCCCTGTTGTCACAGCAACATTTTCCCAGGTGCGGCCCTGATATTGGTCGGCAATCAATTTCCGGAGATCTGGATGACCAACATGATATCCATATCTTAGGTCCACACCCTGCAAATCAGTATCGAGTTCGCGAAGGGTGAAGAATTTCATTCCGCTCTCGCCAATATCGTAGTCTACCTCGTACTGATATGCATCGAACCAAATCTCCAAGGGCATTCTTTTGAAGACCATTTCAAAAACACCTTGAAGTATACCGTACACCAAATGCATCATAAAAGGCTTCGTGACCAGACAAACTGCAAATCATAGGTACATTCGCCATGACGGTGCCATCTGTCTTTCTTCCCCTCAGAGTTCCAATTTTGTTGGACCTAGCAATTCTTAAGCCCGATTATTGATATAATATGTTCAGAAACCATCTAATCAGAGAAGGGGTCCGCTAATGACCATAAGAATCTTCATTGTCGACGATGAACTTGCTATAGCGGAAATCATGGAATCCTATCTCCGCAGGTTCATAGACGACTTTGAGGTCATCCATGCAAAGAATGGATATGAGGCAATTGTCATGGCGGAGAAAATGGCCAAGGATGGCTGCATTCCTCACATAACCCTAATGGACCTGAAAATGCCTGTTATGGATGGAATCACATGTACCGAGCGACTTGCCGAACTCGGAATCAACAATGTTCACATTTTGTCTGCATATGTGAATCCTGGTCTAATATCAGAGGCTTTACAGGCCGGTGCCAAAGGTCTTATGCAAAAGAGCGAGGGGCTGGGGACAGTCGCAATGAAGGTTGCAGAAATGCTGAGAAGTATGCCTCGGTCCGCTTTGAATCCCAGCTGAGTTACAGAACAAAAACGCTTTTCAACTGTCAGAACCACAGAACTTGTCCCTATCATAAAGACCTGAGAGGATATGTGAAATGGCACGCTTTCAAAAAAGGAAGTTACTACTTGGTTTTGCCGTGTTCATTGCTCTGATGTTAGTAGGCAGCGTAACGTTGACGTCTGCTCAAGACCCCGATGACTGGTTTGGTGACACGCATCTTCAGGCCTACATTGCCGTGAATGATGTCAGTATAACGCAGACTAACCAGACGACTCCCATTCTTATTGATCTGGAGGGGCTGACGACAATTGACATTGCCATTGATGTTGTTGGAACTCAGGCGATTTCCAATCTTACCGGCGCCCTTGGTTTCTACTACCAGAGCATCAAGGTATTCGAGCTGGCTATCGGATTGAATGAGAGCGTGACAAGCATTCCTCCCGAAGCCCCTGTCACTCCAGTGTCAGCTCAACTAGCTCTTGGCAGTTACCTTGAAACCACAGTCGCTGGCTTTGAGATTGACCTTATCACAGGGCAATTCGAAGCTTCAGTCATTCTCTACTATTGGCTCGAAGGGGAAGACCTAGGCGCTCCTCCAAGTCATAGTATAGAGCAGGTTTTCTTCCTGAGACTTCCGCCTACTGATTTCCTAGATGCAATCACATCTGTTGCTGGCATCGCAACCGCTGTGGCTACTGGTGGTGCAGTTGTTGGAACAGCAGTGAACTTCAAGTCTCTCTTTGATGGTATTCAAACGGCTCACAAGGTGCGCTCAATTCAGAAGAAGGCTGGGGAGATTCGATCGCTGCCGGACCTTACGGTTCTTGGGGCATTGCCAGTGCTCTTCTCACTTGTCGCCGGTATGGTCAAGGTGAAGAAAAAGAAGGAGGCCGTTGAAGAAGACGAGGGCACTTCAGAGGGCATCAGTGCTTACAATGTTCGCCAAAGCATTCGCGAAATCGCGCCTGACGCCTGGAGGAAGGACATTTGCCCGAAGTGCCGCAAGAAATGGAAGAAGGATGCCACATCTTGTCAGAAGTGCAAAATAGATATTCAAGAGGCATCAGAAGCCTATGCGGATCTTCTGGTTCAAAAGTCAAATGGAGCACTGCGGCTACTTGGTAAGAAGAAATCTCTCTCAATCAGGAAAATCGCGAAAAAGACCAAGTCAAATGAATACAATGCAGGAGTAATTGGAGCTGCATTTGTCGATGCGGGTGTTGTTGAAATCACGAAGGTTGAAACACCCTTTCGAAGTTTCGTGATGAACATTGCAGGACTGGCTTTTCTTATAATCACTTGGCAGCAGCTGCTAGGCGGTTCGGCAAGTCAATTCCAAACAACCCTAACGGTTGTTGGAGGAGCGCTCTCCCTTGGTGTCATTGTTGCCCTTTACTTCGCCCGAAAGACTCAGGTTCAGAAGCTGCGCGTTGAGCTGGATGATCAGGGCATTCCAATCACAGAAGAGGCACCTGTACAGGATACTGAAGAAGCAAGAGCACCGGCTCCCGTTGTAGATGAATCCATACCCGAACCAGAAGAAGTACCGGAGCCAGCAGAGGAACCAATTGCCGATAGTGATGTAGAAGAAGATTCTGAAGATGAAGAAACAGAAGACGAAATGGTGTCTGAAGATCTCGTTGATGAACCTTCTCCAGGAACTGACGAATATGATGACGACGGTGACTAATGGTCCCTAGTGTCGGATGGTGATGATGGCTCGCATGAGCCATCACCCCATTTTTCATTCAACTGTGCTCTTCTTACGTGAGAACACGCTCGATGCCTTTCCAAATACCTGCAAGATCTTTGAGGTGAGGAACGGAATTACCACCAGAAACACTACAGGTATCAGGATGATGACTGCCAGAGAATAGCTCTTCAAGAAATCCATGGACATTACAGTGGTCGCTGCTATCACGACCAAGAACATCAGGAACTTCACTCGGATTGACGAGCCAAACTTTTCTGTCATCAATGCGCGTTCCTCTTCGACAATCTCCGCCGGAGTGTCTGCCTCAATCATTCTCTCAATTCTCTTCATCCCCTTGCCAATCTCCCTGTAGAGGTTTATGACGACAATGAGAATTGAAGATACATATGCAGCAAATATTGTAGTCATGATTGTGGGGATTCTGATGCCTTCGAATTGCAATGATTGAGCAAGAATGTACTGATCGAACCATTCCACATGCGTTCCATATGTGAATATCATCCATATTACCACTGGAACAAAGAAGAGGTGCCATAGTCCGAGCACCATCCTTCTTCGGTCGAGTGTGTTCTTCACAAAGACAGAAGCCATTGCATCTCGATAGAGCCATAATCCATAGAGCAGCACAGATATGCCAAGGAGAAGCACAGCAAGAGCCAGGGCAGCAAGGTACTCTCCCCCAGCTGCTGCGCTCCAAGAAGCTGCAAGTGTGAGACCACTTCCTGTAACCAATCCCATGTATAGTCTGTCTATTGAGCGGACCGTCTTCTTCATTCCTTCATCTGACTTGTCCTTCACTCGCATAGAGGCTGCAATTCTGAAGTAGATCAGCAATCCAATGATACTAATGAGAAACGAGCCAGCACCAAATACAGTCAAGGAGGAAGGGCTTAGGCTGAGGTCTGGGACGGCAGCCGATACGAAATGCTGTTCGGAGAAGCTATTCTCTCCGACCAATTCTCCGTTGACCATTACCTGTATTGAGTTGTCGCCCCAATGTTCGACTTCAATGACTGCAAAGTGTGCAATGTACTCTCCCGCCAAATCAGTTTCCTCAGCCATAACAGAATGAATCCCCAGGGCAACCTCCACCTGCAATCCAGGCAATGGATTGCCATAGAGGTCCTGAACATTGACAATAATGTCTGCCGCGCTTCCCGCCACCAGAGTGTCTGGAGCGGTATTCACCGAGATCTCCACGAGCCCGCTCACAGTTATTACTCCTTCATAGGGCGGTTGGTATTCTAGGTAGGGATGATTTGCTGTGATGCTGAAGTTGTATTCGAGAGGGTTCCAGCCCGTTGTTGAAACAAGAATGACGTATGTTCCGTTACCAAAGTCAGAGAAGAGCCGGGTAGACGCTCGGATATTCAGGTTCACGGTCGCTCCTGTTACAGGAGAACCTCTCCAATCCTCCAACTGGATTCTGATTTCAGTTGCCTCTCCTTGCACTATTCTGTTCGAGTAGAAGACATCCAAAACGGGAGTAGACTTGACAAGGATTGGAAATGTAGCTGACCAGTCGGATGCGTATTCGGCGCTCACATATACAGTAATGAAATTCTGTCCAACAGGAAGGTCCGCCAGAAGGTCCGCCAGAAATCTTGCAGGGTTTTCGGTATCCATTGTCGCGGTATAGTTAACCCCGTGGACTTCAATGGTCACCTCTGCTCCAGCTATTACTGGCCTAAGGCTATCCTGGACAAACACATCAATTTCGAAGTTCTCCCCTGCTGTGACAATGGTGTCCATCACAACAATTGGTTTGAGGTCACCAGTTACAACGAGCGGGGTTTCTCCAATAAATGCGCCAAATGTGAATTCGTGCTCTGCGGAGATTTCCAGATTATGGAGTCCTATCCCGACATCTAGCGTCCCGGTATACAGGTAACATCCTGGCACAATCTGCGGCAGGATTGCGGAGAGTTCGGCTATTCTTATCGTGACCTTGGCGTTGACGAAGGGATTGCTATATTTGTCGGTGATGTTGAGCCATGCTGAAATGTACTGGCCTTGAGCTATTGAACTCGGGAAGCTCTCCGTGTAGATAAGGTCGTCTACTGTCGTGTGAACAGTGAACGAGACCGTTTTGATCGACTCATTAGCAAAGGGATGATTGGCGGTCGCGATAATCTGATGAGGGCCTGTAGGCAAAGTGACATTGGAGAAAACTGCAACGTAATTCTTCCCATCAAAGGTAGCAGGAATAGCCAATCCCTCTACATCCACGAATACCTCGGCGTTAGCGACCTTGAATCCCAAATTGTCTTGGATCTGAACTTCAACGATTTGGTCCTCCCCTTGCAGAACAGCTTCTCCCGGGAATATTTTCACGTCAAGGTCGGATCTCACCGTGAGGCCTCCAAGAATCGTCGAGGACCACGAGTGGTAGAACTGATGGTCTACCCCAAAACTCACATTTGCAATTCCAATCGGCCAAATCGCCTCTGTGAACATCCTATACTTGCTGTTGGGCCCATCATAGTAGAACCCAAAGGGATTATTGATTTGTTCCCCGCCTTGGGTGTACTGGACTATCATTGAAACGACGGCGTCTTCAACGTACTCGCCATGGATGTTGGTGACCGTTACATTTGCCTTAAGCAAGCTACCCTGCACAACATCTGTGGGTTGGTAGGCTGCTGTGACATCCAATTGATAGTAAGTATCCAAATTCCTTATGACAATCAGCTTTGTTGTTGTTCTTGTCGAAGCTGGGTACGCAGCGATTTCCGTGCCAAATCCAAGATCTATATTTCCAACGGCAATTGGGTGGTGGACTTCCCCAATCTTAACAGCCCACTCGATTTCGCCCTCTATTGATACTGACGTTAGCATCTCATCTTGGTCTGTAAACAAAACGAATTCTCCCTTCGAATCACCGTCGAAATCCGTAACCAACATACTAAGGGGAGATGCTTGAGTGATTGCCGTACTCCACAGAGTGGAAAGCGAACTGCTCAAAGTTGCCAGTCGCAAATCGCCTCCAGATGTTATTATGAACACTCCATCAGCACCTATTTCCGATGAGTCTGATGGATAAAACTTCAGGAGATTCTCATTGGGGATTGTATACTCGACGTCTCCGATAAGTGACGTTGCCACTTCGTTAAATATGTAGAATCTGGTCAATGGAACTGAAGCATCCCAGTAGGTGTAGCCTGCAATAAACAGATCTCTCCCCAGTGTTGAGTTATGGTATCGGGAGAGTTGAATGAACTCTTGACTTGAATAAGTTGGTATTTCCGCATCGAGTACCCTGTATCTATTGAGCGTCATTCCATTGTAGAGTTCAATCCTCAAATTGCCACGCGCAAGTGCAATGATTGGTACGCCGGTTTCTCGAAGCAACGCAAAGCCAAGAGGATTGTCAGCAGAAGCGGGCAAATCTGCACCTATCCAGCTGAGGTCAGAGTCCATCTTTGCCAAACGTTCCCCAGCTTCGTCCAAGGCAAAGAGCTCTTCCAGTCCATCACCATCATCATCGAAGACCTCCACGAACCTGAAAGTCTTGAATGTTTCAGTCGTCTGCCCTTGGCCGATGAGTGACAGATTGCTCCCGTGAAATGCATAGTATTCTGTGATTGGCGGCTTCTCGTAATAGTACGCTAGTACTAAGACGTCTGTAACATTATCGTCATTCAGCATCATTGCGTATACTTCATAGTACTCCACTAGGGTGGGAATGATTGTAAGATTGTCGAGGAGCATTCCATCAAGGCTATACTTGGCAAGAGTCAATTCGCCTGCCTTGTCACTCGACAAAGTGTATAGGACGGAACTACCATCTGAAAGGTTCCCCATATCTAGCAGGTGGCTGCCGGGACCAAAGTATATGCCATCTGTCTTATCCACTTCCCATACGCTGTGACCTACAACCTCGAATTCGAGGGGAGCTGAAACACTCCCAAGTGCGCCCACGTTGAGAAATACATCCCTAAATTCGATATAGAACAGATACCCTCCTGGTTGCAGTCCGCTTACAAAGGCGTAGTACCTAGAACTTGTATGCGACTCGTACATCTCATACTCGGTGAAAATGGAATCTCCCGGGGCCTTGACAAAGAGCGTCGACTCTTCAATGATTGTGGATTCACTCACAATGACCGAGATTTCCACATAGTCATCAAGAATGGTTGGATGAGCTGGTTTGATTGGTTGCAGGTCTAGCTCTGGCGGACTTGTATCGCTCAACACTATAAAGACCATGTCTCCTACCCGACATACAACATCGACTCGCCCATCGGTATTCACATCCAGAAGCAGAATTTGGTATGAGCCTATATTTGTGCGGATATCGATCAAGTACTCAATATAAGCCATACTTCTGTCTGCGCCGCGAATTATGCCAAGTCCACCAGATACATGTGCTATTGCCAAATCTGACAGAGCGTCTTGGTCTATGTATCCTGTGCCAAGTCTCTTGTGACTGAAGATGAATACTTCATCGGTCTGTCCAATCGAGAACCCCATGTTTCCGTCCCGGAAGAATGCAGTTTCTGAGGACCTGCTGACTACTACCAAATCCTCTTGGCCATCAGAGTTGAAGAAGCCTGTATCAACATACATGTTACTGGAAGCGAGGGGATCTATTGGCTGGTTGAATAGAATGCCTGGCGTATTGCCATAGCGCACCGTTAAGTCTCCGCTAGAATCCACCAAGGCAATCTCATCGTAGCCGGCACCATGGTGGAAGGTGGCGATATCCTCAATGGAGATGCCAGTATCAAGTGACTGGATTGCTGCTCCAGATCCATCAACAACGGTGAGATTTCTTCTTGGTGACCCTGACCATCTGCTAATAATTGCCAAGGAGTCCTCAGTCGCACTTGCAAACCTTCCTACTGCAAAGAGCTGAGAATCATTGGATAGCCAATGGGCAAGTGTAGCATTATGTTGCAAATCTAGGATGAGAATATCGGTGTTGACATTGTTGTTACGGACAGCCACATCTGGAAAAGTGTCTCCGTTGAAATCTCCCACACCTACGACGCTTGGGAGGTTGAACGAGATTCGAAAGACTGAAACGGTATCATCATCAATATCTGCCAAGATAAGATGATGTGAGGAATCGTAGTAGTCGCGAAAGACAAACTCTGTGTTTCCATCATTGTCATAATCCACTCCGGTAAGACCTGAGCCATAATCTGTATCACCAATTGGGAAGTCGATGGACAGCGTAGCATTTTGAACGGGGTCGAAGAAGTATAGTTTTGCCTCCACTTCGACAACATAGGCGAACCCGTGGTATCCTAAAACGGACCCAGTTGCTACTTGTATGTTTGACCCAGGAAGACTATACTGAAACAGGTCGCCACTTTGAGATGTGATGGACTGCGGGGGAGAACAGACTGCAACTGGCGTTGCAGAAGCGGATGATCCCCCTCCCACCATTGGCATTGCGACAAGCATCAACAAATAGAACGCAATCCCCAGTCGTAGAAGGGATGTTGCCTCTCCTGAAACCATCCTTCTGGTTGGACGGAATGGACTTTGGTTGACGCTACTCTGAGTGCAATCTCCGTGAACTCTAAACCGCATTTTCTTCGCTCCTAACAGATTGTACAGCCAGACACCGAACCTGTGGTGGCTTACTCCTAATTCCGCTCCACATTCGCCCTTTTATCGCTTCGCCGGTTGTGCTTTCGGCAAAAAAAGGGCACTCTTGCCAACAAATTGCCCTGATAATTCCTTCTTCCCGAACCGATATGCTAAAGTTGAAGGCACAAGGACCCACAAAATGGATTCTCTTCAGGAGTTCTTCATCATGGTTGAGCATATTGCTGTGATTGGATGCGGGGCTGCTGGCGCCACTGCGGCGCTACAGGCACGGAAGCAGAATAGAAAGGTGGCAATTTCCATCTTCAATGAAGAGCGATATTCCCAGTACTCTCGGTGTGGTCTGCCCTATACAATTTCTGGAAAGGTTGAGGCATTTGATGACCTCATCCTGATGCCTCCTGACAACTGGGCTGCGCTCAATATCGATGCCAAGCTGGGAATTATGGTAGATAATATTGAACACTCAAAAAGAGAACTCCATTTCTATGGCATTGGCGGCGAAGGCACCATAGAGTATGATGCACTTATCTTCGCCTCCGGCGCAAAGAATGCCGACCCTCCAATTAGGGGCCTCGACAAGAAACGAGTATATGGGCTAAGGTCTCTTGATGATGCCAAATCACTCGCTGTTGAGGCTAGCCGCGCAAAGAAGGCTGTTGTAATTGGTGGCGGTCTTGTTGGAATGGAAACCGCAGAGGCATTTCACGAGAGAGGTCTTGATGTCACAGTTGTTGAGTTTCTTCCGAACATTTTGTTAGCAATGGTTGACCCGGATATGGCCGCAATTGTCGAAGAGCATTGCATTGGGCACGGGCTTAAACTCCTTACGAACACCGCGGCACAAGAAATCCTTGGGCGCCATGAACCAACTGGTGTGCTCGTGAAGGACCGCAAAAGTGGTGCGGAGTCTACCATAGCCGCGGATTTTGTCGTTGTAGCAACTGGTGTAAGACCAACAACGGGTTTGGCCGAGAGCATAGGCGTGAAGATTGGTCCCACGAGAGGAATTGCCACGGATGATCGTATGATGACCAATTTGGCTGATGTCTATGCCTGTGGAGATTGCGTGGAACATCAGGAATTCATCACAAGGAATCCTATGGCTGGAGGTCTTGGCACAATTGCCGTCCGTCAAGGTCGTGTGGCTGGAATTAATGCTGCTGGTGGCGATGAAAGATTTCCAGGAATAGTTGGCGCGAAGGTGACCAAATTATTCGGCATGGAGATTGCCAGTACTGGTCTCACCGAAGACTTGGCTAGGCGTTTTCAGGTGGATTATGTTAAGGGTTCCATCAAGGGGAGCACAAAGCCTCCCTATTACCTGGGTGGCCAGGAATTAAAGGTCAAGACCTATTATGAGAAGGCCTCGGGGAAGCTTATTGGCGGGCAGATAGTTGGTGTTGAGGATGCTGCGATGCGAATTAATGTTGTGACCTTGGGAATCCAAAGCAATATCGATGCAGAACAGCTCTTTGACTTCGAGAATTGTTACGCACCGGCAATATGCGACACTTGGGACCCTCTAGTCGAGTCCGCAGCAGCCGGCAAGCGCAGGGTCAAGAAGTGATTACCCGAATATTGTCAATTGCGAAGTGGAACGAGCTAACCTGAGTTGGTGAGCTTGCCACAAGAACTACCTGCTTCAGCTTATGCTCCACTTGTGAATGCATATACACAGCCTTTGCTATCTCCTCTGCAATCTCCCATGACGGGATTCTGGAGACTTCCAAACCAAGGGTGAAGAACCCAATCTCATTTGAATCCAGCCGCTCTGCCTTTTCCAAGGCGCCTCTGGCGGCATCAAAGATCATTGTCCGTCTATTTGGCTCCTCAAGCGTGATTCTTGGCCAGTATAGCACATTCTCAGCTTTGGTCGCTTCCTTGATTGTTATGCCAAAGCCTCCAATTGTACCTCCCCCTCCCAGGATTCCGCCGGCATCAAGCCCCATTGGTATAATCTCAGATTTTACGGCAATCCTAATCCTGGAGTCATCATACGGACCAAGAATAATGCATACTTGGATATCGCCTATGCAGCGTTCGTTCACTGCTCTTCCCTCAGGTCATCAAGGCTCATGACTTGATCGTCGATGATTGCATTCCCAATTGCTTCCTCGAATTGGTCACACATACTTTTCTTCAGACCGACGAGAACAATCTCCTTTACTGACCCTGGTCGCTTTGAATAGTGGATGACGGATTCAGCTATGGCTCTAGCGGATTCTTCAGGTGAGAGTCCTCCAACGCCTGCGCCGATGGCAGGGAATGCAATTCCCCTCAGATTGCTGTCACATGCCAAAGCTAAGGCAGCACTAACTGAGGATTTCACGTTCCAGAATGTAGCAATTCCTCCTGGAGGCATTCCTGCGCAATGAATTACATACTTAACAGCAAGTCTTCCCCCTGTAGTCATTACCGCCTCACCGGGCTTAATGGGGCCAAGGGATACAGCTTCCCGCTCTATCTCATCGCCGCCGGCCTTCTTAATCGCCCCTGCAACACCCGAACCCATCCACAGATCGCTATTGGCTGCATTGACTATTGCATCTGCTTCGAGCTTGGTTATGTCTCCGCGGTGCGTCGAGATTACAACGTCTCCCACTTTCTTCTCCAAGAGCGCCAGCTCCTACTAAGGTGCTTCTGATATATTCTGCACGAACGCGTAAAAGGATGTCGAGGTCCACAAGACTTTTCCTTTAATAATTAATTCATGGGATGGCGAGAATCCTGAATGACATAGATCCCAAAGAGCTCCAAAGCATTATTGAGAAGTATGGTGCCCCAAAGAAGGTAAGTTTCGCAACCAAGTTTCTTGACTTTGAGTGCGAGCTTGTGAGGACTAGTGCAAACAAGGGGCGGAATCACGACATCACTTGCTTCATCGAGTGCGCCGGAGGTTATGTAGTAATTCAGAAGCATGCCTATGCGCAGACTGGTATCTACCGAGCGCCCTCCGGAGGGGCCATGATGGGTGAGTCCCTTGAAGCGGCTGCTCTGCGTGAAATGAGAGAGGAAACAGGATTAGACATACGCTTGAAACGATTCGTCCTCGACTCCTATTTGACTGTTGAATGCAATGAAGGAAGCATCCCTTGGCGGTCTCTTGTGTTTCTTGCCGAGGTCGTTGGAGGCAAGATGGAACCCATTGACACCTATGAGATATACGACGTTCAGGTAATGAAACGTGAAGAAATCCTCAATGGTGTTGACAAACTCATGACAGAATCTGGGTGGGGCGGCTTTGTCTACCGTGCCTTCCTGACTAGGACATTCTTCGAAGAATTAGACAATGTTACGTTAGGTGAATAAAAAGGAGAATCGGGTTGCAGCAACTGCAACCCTCTGTAGCTTAAGGTGCCATAGAGAGCTCAAGTCTACTGACAAGCTCCTTGTATCGATTTCGAATCGTTACTTCGGTCACTCCAGACGCAAGAGCTATTTCCCGCTGGGTGACACGGTTGTCCGTTAGGATTGAGGCAATGTATATCGCCGCTGAGGCCAGACCTCTGGGGTCTCTTCCTGTAACAAGTCCGTGCTTTGTCTTTGCCTCCTCAATAATCTCTAATGCTTTCATCTGGACAACGCCCGGTAACCCGAGATCAGAAACGAACCTAGGAATGTAGTTCGCTGGCTCTGAGATAGGCATTCGAATCTTGAGCTTAGTCACCAGTAGTCTATAACTCGCACCAATCTTCTTCTTGTGAATTCTAGTGTAGCCTGAAATCTCCTCAAGTGAACGAGGGGATTCCCTAAGCCTGCATGCTGCATAAACCGCAGCTGCAACCATCGCGTCAATGGACCTACTTCTGACGAGTCTGCCAAGTATGAGTCGCCTGTATAGATCCGCCCCAAGTTCCTTGATGGCCTTTGCAAGACCCATCTGTGATGCTAGACGGTCTAGCTCGGTCATTGCCTGAGCCAGATTCCTCTCCATAGAGCTATGAACTCTGGTACGTCGCTGCCATTTCCTCAGCCGATATATCTGCGCACGCTGGGCTGAGCTGAAGCGCTTACCAGAGGCATCATGGTCTCTCCAGTCTATCATTGTTGAGAGTCCTCTATCATGGATGGTGACACTTGTTGGGGCACCGGTTCTTGCCCTTGAGTCTCTCTCATCCGCAGTGAAGGCTCTCCACTCGGGACCGGTGTCAATCCTGTGGTCAGTTAGAACTAGCCCACACTGAGAACACACCATGTCTCCGTTATCCCATATGGCGTCTTTTCCGCCACATTCTGGACACTTCCTGTCCAAACCAGTTTCTACGTATGTGTTTGAGTTGGTTTTACTTTGAGTTGTTTTGGATGCTATTACTCTCTCCCTCCTTCGGAGAAGGATTGTCCGAGCACTTCCGAGCTCGGAATCCGAATCGTATCAATTCCAGTTCCTACGGGGCCATTGTGATACCTAATTTTCGTACCAGCTCCTTGTATCGGTTCCTGACTGTGACTTCTGTCACGCCAGCTGCCATTGCGATATCACGTTGGGTGACCCTGTGATCTACCAGGATCGACGCGATGTATATTGCTGCCGCGGCTAGCCCTCGGGGGTCGCGGCCAGTCACCAGGCTCCTCTTTCCTTTGGCTTGTTCGAGAATCTCCAACACTTTCTGCTGCACTTTTCCTGGCAGCTTGAGCTGTGTGATGAGTCTCGGGACGTAGTTTGCCGGGTCCGATATTGGCATTCGAAGCTTGAGCTTTTCCACCAGCAATCGATAGTGCTGACCGATCTTCTTCTTTGAAACTCTCGAATGACGTGCGATCTCTTCAAGAGACCGCGGTGCTTTTCTGAGTCGGCAGGCTGCATAGATGGATGCTCCAACCATTGCATCAATTGACCGTGATCTTGCCAACCGCTTTACTATCAGTTGCCTGTATAGCTTGGCAGCCAGCTGTTTGATACTCTGGTTCAAGCCTAATTGTGATGCTAACCTGTCAAGTTCACTCATTGCCTGAGCAAGGTTTCGGTCTACTGAACTATGAACGCGTGTTCGTATCTGCCATTTCCGAAGTCGGTAGAACTCCGACCTCTTCTTTGCTGTGAAGCGTTTTCCGCTGGAATCGTGATCTCTCCAGTCAATCATCGTTGAGAGACCCTTGTCATGGATAGCGTAGTTAGTCGGCGCGCCGGTTCTGGATCGAGCGTCCTTCTCATCGGCAGTGAAGGCTCTCCATTCCGGACCCAAGTCTATGCGATGATCACTGATGACCAGACCGCATGAAGCACATATCTTCTCACCTTTCTCGAGGTCTTGAATAATCTCTCGACCTCCACAGTCTGGGCAAGTGAACTCAGTTGAATCTTGGGAACGTTCCCCCTTCTTCTTGCCTGTTCTCGATGCCATGATGAACCTCTCCTCTAGCTTAGAAGTGACTGAACAGTATAAGGTAGTGTATGATGTTATTGAGGGTGGACTCCTCGTTGATTGTGGCGCTTATGTGCGATCAGAAGTTGTTCAATCCTGCTCGGCTAGACCCTTAAGTTTATATAGGCTCATCTAGCCTTATAAGTCTTTCGAAAGTTTATATAGCTAGTCTACTATCTATACACTTTCACGCGGCTATCAAGACGTATGTATGTTTTTGATTTAAGTATTGCGTCACCTCCTTTTTCTCGTAATACGGTGTCATCCTTACCCAATTTTTCGGAAAAACATACTATCCTCATACATACGTATGGCAACGACCCTTCCGAGAGCAATCGAGCTATCAAGAGAAGATGGTCCAAAGAAAACATATTGTAGTATGCTTAGGACTCAGCATATCTTCTTCCCTTTTCAGTCACATAGTAAGCTCGTCCTGAGTGAACCCCCGACGCGCATGCTGCATGCGAGGGGCAAGCTGCGCAAAGAGTCATTTCTGCTGAGGCGCAATTCTCTGTTCTTAAGAATCCTCGATTGAGAAGCAATTTGATCATGTCCTCAAGTGTTTCAGGTCTCACGCCGATGGCCCTTGCTATTTCGGCAGCGTTCATCATTTCACCTTTGATGATGACCTGCAGGACTCGCTTAAGCATAGGACAAACCCCCCACGTTGAAGATCCAGGGACTATCAAGAAACCTATGGGCAAATGCTGCGATGACGAGAATTACAAGAAAGAGCCAGACATTCGGTGTGATATCTGTGAGAATATTCCAATCAGCCCAATCCTGAAAGCCCAACGTCCAACCCAGAAAGTTGGTCGCCATTATGAATAGCTGAAGGACGAAAAGAACCATGGCCAGAACAATACCTACAGCAATAAATGCGAATCCTTCTCGTTCTCCTCTGGACAGAGGACGGAATCCAGAAAGGAAAACTATCGCATTAACACAAAGCGCAATAGCGCTGATAGCGTCCAATCCGCCAGGAAATGGCAGTGGAATGAATCCTAGAGAAGCTGTTAGCCAAAGGAGCCCTATTCCCAAGTATATCACGCCAATAGCGAGGGCGGAGATGGCTCCTCCCATGAAACTACGCTTCTTGTTCATCCTTATGCCAACCTCCTATCCAATGAAAAGCCCTCCCACAAGAACAATGACAAGTGATACTACAAAGGCAAGGGTTACCTGATAAGCCACCGAAACTCCTGCCCATTTCCATGACCCGGTTTCACTTCGTATAGTGGCCACGGTTGCGATACAGGGAGTGTAGAGAAGAACAAAAACCATGAGGGCAAACGCAGAGAGTGGAGACAAGGCTGACAAAAGTGCACTACCAATAGCTACATCGCCCTGCGCTGAGAAAATTATGCCTAGGGACTCAACAACGACTTCCTTTGCCAGAAGTCCGAAAATCAGAGCTGTCACTATTTGCCACGGAAATCCATGAACTGAGAATAGCGGTTCTCCTAGCCTGCCGATGATTGCGACAAAAGAAGCATCCACTGAAACCCCAAAGCCCGCCGGCCCCGTGTTAGCAAGGACCCATAGCAGCATTGCACCCACCAGAAGGTATGTCCCTGCCTTCCGCATGAACAAGAAGCCTCTCTCCCATGCATGTCTTAAGGATCCATGAAGTGTGGGCATCTGATAGGTTGGTAGTTCCATTATAAGCGGTGACGACTCTTCCTGAAACAGCGTTCGCTTAAAGACCAAGGCCATTAGCACTGCCATGATGATTCCGAGGATGTACATCAGGAATACCATGGTCCCTGCAAAATCAGGAAAGAACACCCCGGCAATCAGCACATATACAGGAAGTCGTGCTGCACACGACATAAGTGGACTAACAAGAATTGTGGTTAGTCGATTTGACTCTCCATCTACGGTTCTTGCAGCCATAATTGCTGGTACACTACAGCCAAAACCTAGTAGCATTGGAATGAATGACCTGCCATGAAGTCCTATCCTGACCATTAGCCTATCCATGACAAAAGCGGCTCGCGCAAGATACCCTGAATCCTCAAGGATAGAGATGGCCAAGTACATGAAGAGTATTGGCGGCAAAAATACGAGGATGAACCCTACTCCCCCAATGATCCCGTCAGTGAGCAGCGAGGCTAGCCACGGGACTGGAATTTGAGAGGTGTAGGACCCAAGCCAAGCGAAGAAACTCTCTATCATCTCCATGAATACAAGAGACGCGCCAAAGGTGAAATGGAACATTGCCCAGATTATAACCAGAAAGATGGGAAGTCCCAAATACCTGTGAAGGAAAACACTATCCAAGAGGTCGCTCAGACTCCACTTCTCTTCCCCTGGCTGATAAACTTCGCAAAGTATCTTCCCGATGATCTCATAACGCTCATCAGCCAAGATGATTTGAGGGTCTACTCCCTCTTCTTCATCTGCCTCCTCATCTTGCAGATTCAGATTCTCCCGCTGACTCAAAGCGTCACCTCCAGAACTCTCTCTCTAACAGCAGGGTTCTGTATCATCAGAAGGATTTGATCATCACGCTCAAGAATTCTGAGAGCTAGCCACCGGGGAGGAAATCGGTCCAGTAGCTCCTTTTCCTCGCTCATTATCATGACGATTTGTTTGAGCTTCATTTCTATCTCTGGGTCATACCGAATCGACGGAGGGGGGATTCGCTCGTACTCGCCATGATGATGATGCCTTGGATGGTAGTGAAGATGGTCATTTCCGTTGGGCTCACCAACAGGATGTGTAGGCTCATGACCCGCAACGTCAGCATGCGCCTTTACTAGGTCTTCTGGAGCTGCTCGGAGGATTGCATCTCGAAGCTCATTCATGCCCTCCTTTCGCGTTGCAGTCGTCACCGCGACCGGCGCTCCTAGATGTCTGGAGAGCGCGTCATAGTCAATATGGTCCCCTCGGGCTTCAACGACATCACTCATGTTCAGAACCACTACAAGGTTCAGCTGCATTTCTATGAGAAGCAGTGTAAGGTACAAGTTTCTCTCCAGTTGTGATGCATTAATAATATCAACCACAACATCGGGACGATGATCAATGAGATAATCTCTCGCAACGACTTCGTCCTCGGAGATTGCACTAAGACTGTAAACTCCTGGCAGGTCTATTACTTCAAAATCAAATCCGCTGTACTCATAGTATCCCTCTTTGACCTCCACAGTTTTCCCGGGCCAATTGCCAACATGCTGCCTTAAGCCAGTGAGGTTATTGAAGATGACAGACTTGCCAACGTTTGGGTTGCCAATAAGTGCGACCCGTATTCTAACCATTTGCTGCCACCTCTTCCACAAGAATTCTGCAGGCCAGTCTGTGTCCTAGGGCAATCCGTGTTCCGCGAACTTCAATGAGTGTTGGCCCAGAACCTCCGCCCTGAACAACAGTGAAGGTGCACCCCCTTGTTATGCCCAAATCCATTAGTCTCCTCATGAGCGACCGATCTGGACCATCGTGCAGAGCCCAAAAAGGGCAGTCGATATCGGGGGAGTGCCGTCTGCGGCCCCGTCCCTTCATACGATGCCTTCGTCCCATTCTACGACCGATGTGCCTGCTGGGTCCGACCCCCAAGATTCCTACCAAACGACATCTAGTACCCGGTCTAACATTGTTCAGCTGAACAGGCTGGGCCTTAGTCGCCTCCGTATCCATTTTTCAATCTCCGGGAGTCAGAAAATAGGGGTAAAGTTAGAGTTCTCTAACATTTAGAGCGTTGCATTCCGAGTTATAAGATTTGTTGATTGGGGCATAGTCGGCAATTTTAATCCGCCCATGCACTCATGGCCAGTGCTATTCATTAATGGAGCTACTGGAAAGGTATATGAAGCCTTCAACTGTGAGAATTCTGGAGGCGTGTTACAGTGCGAAAACGGGTTGAGCAAATAGCTACTGCTATTCTGGCATTCATGCTCACGTTAACGACGATTATTATATTCCTCCAATATACGGCGCCAGTTCCTTATCTCCCTGGCCTTGGCATTCTGCAACTGATTGTTCCAGTCTTTCTTCTCAGCCTCTATGGAGTAGTTTTCTGTGGACCTTTTTTGCTTGGACTTATCTACTTGACAGGCGATGAGGAAACGTGGACGCGTTTCACTTCTAGCGAACCCTCTATTTGCGTCGTTCTACTGGTACAAGTCTTCTGGATTTTCCTAGTCCTGACTACGCCGCTAGCGACACAAGGCGGCATCTATATTCTCCTTGCTGTTTGTTGGATTGGTCTCATTGCAGTAAATCGTGACATTCGGAACAGCTTCCGAATAAGGGGGGGACGGGCACCCGATATCCTGGCTGGATTGCTTTTGATATATGGCATCTGGACACAGATTGCAGTTTTTCTGTATCCTTACTATATGCCTGGTTCGGAAATCTCTCTGTTTCTTCTCCTGCCTGCTACGAATATTACTGTAATTGCCTACGGCTTTCACAGAACTAGATCGAGAATGATGAAACGAGATGCTTTCCTTGGTGGTTATGTTCTTACTATGCTTGTTGCTCTTAATATCTACTTGGCTGTTTTTACCTACAATGATATGTACTGGATGAGCAATCCAATGCTTCGAAGCATTCTTGCCGATGCACTTCTTCCACTAGCCGAGGTTCTGATTTTTGTATTCATTACATATCCGCTGATTCGCCCTTACATTCTTGAACATAGGGTTCCTCAGCTTCTATATGTTGCATACATCCTTACGATTGCTTCTTACCTGCCTTTCTTTTTGTGGATGCTTACACTATACATTCTTAGTCCTTATGTTAACATGCCAATGTTCCTCTTGGTTCTTTCAGTAATTGGCTTAGCTCCTCTGCTTGATGATATAAGGAATAGGCTTTGGCCGGGCGCTAGTGGGGAACAGAGCGAGTTGAAGGTAACTACCCAGGAAATGGCAGAACCGAAACTCCGCTCATCTTTGGGTTATCTGCAAAATCCGGTGAAGTTTTGGTCAGATCTAGAAACCGTGGGCTTTCTCATCCTGTGCGCCGGCATAAGCTTGTCATTCTTCCCCATCTTCGAGGGCCAGCCAATTGGCTTCTACATGTTTATGAATCCGCTTCAAATCTTTGTTGCACTGGTTGTCCTCGGCGCTCCTATTTTATTGTCTGCCATTGCCATTGCCTCTCTTGAGCCAAAGAAGGAGGACCTTGGGAAATGGAGATTCATGCTGGGCTTGACACTCACCGTGCTCATCAACGCGTACTATATTTTCTTCATAATGCCTGCATGGGCAGTATTCGGGATGCCAGGTTTCGTTATTCAGCTTTGCTGGTTTTCCTTGATGCTCTTTGCCTACAGAGGGACGCGTAATTACCTTCTCGATTTCATAGGATGGGTACAGGAGTACTACGGAGTTCATCGTGGGTCCATAAGTACAATACTATTCTTTAGTTCGCTCTTCATGATTGCCTTCGCTTTCACTGAATCATACTATAGGAATCTGGCTCCACTAATAATCAGCATTTCGGCAATAATCGCTCTGGCGACAGGGAGGACCTTCATTACTACTTTGGTTAGGACAATCCGTTCAACCTATTCTAAAAGGTCCGAGCGTCGGCGAAGCGATAAGTGGATGCGATTAGTAAATACGGCCAAGGCTTCTATCAAGCGAATCGATGACCTCTTTGAGGATCGCCCGGCGTTCTTCTATGAAGAGCTTGTGCAAATTGCAGACCAAGAGCAGCAGAATGCTGTAAAGGCTCTGGTCGGACTACGCGGGATAGCGAATCCCGATTCATCAGATGAGCTTTCAACTATAGATGATTTGGAGTCACGGCTTCAGGAAATCTACCGGCAAACAATTGCCGAGGCTGAAAGTTTTGTACCGGCTGGTGCCCGAACCACCACTCACATGCTTCTTCCAAGTGATGGAAAAGTAGAGGTCGTAAGGGGTTGCGAAATAATTGGTGGTACCTTTGAATTCAAACCCAAGGTGATGAACAAGAGTGGATCCGTAATCACAAACGTCACCGTTTCTATCGTAGCATATCCCGATGACTGCTTGGAGATTGCTGGAGAAAAATCCAAGACCATTAGTCGTATTGAAGTCGGAGGTTTCAGGTCTCCACAATTCCTCTTTACTCCAACCAAGGATTGTGTTGAGGGAAATGTAGTCGCGACTGTTTCCTATCTTGACTATAAGGACCAAGTTCAAACGATTGATGTTCGACCCTATACCATTAGGTCTGTATGTGACTTATTGAAACCTCTTACACTAGATGAGCAGCAACTTGACTTGGTATTGGATGGAATGAGCTCAACCTCTGACGAGCAGACTGTGGAGTGGAATCCTCAGGTACTTTTTTCAAAGACTAAGCGTCTGCTTGCCGCAAAGAACTTCTACGGAACTGATTCAGAAGAGCATATAGCCGCGGGACAATATGTAGGTACAATTCGAGGCGTTGCTCAAGGGAAATACACAGGAAAGCGAGTAGCCACAATAATCTCAATTACTGGGGCGGCTGAGGGAACGCAAGCTCATGTGAAAATTGATGTTCTGGGTGATGATATTGCTATGTTGCCAACTACCATTGAGGAATTGGCTGAGGGTATTGACTCCTGGATATGCATGTCGTGTGGTGCTCCACTTGAACCAGAGCAGGTGACTCTCATCAACTCCGGCGCCCCTACTCAATGCAGTTTCTGTTTCAGTGATTTGATCAAGGCTCAATACTCATTGCGTGGTGAGGAGAAATGACGGACTCGCCTATTGATAGGTTCAGGTCACTAATAGTCGATATAACCGACCGTGTCATCAAGCTAAAGATGGTGGCTATTGGGTCTGATGAGGAATGGGACCAAGGCGAGGCAACAAATACAGTCTTCCATGACAACTATCAAGCCAAGGAGCTTTTGAAGCAAGCTCAGGAGATTATAGATGCAAATAATCTTACACACACTCAGGATGACCTTTGGAAGCTTGATGACCAGAGGTCATTTGAGAGTCGTGCTGCTTGGCTTAGGGTCCGAAAAAGGAAACTTGGAGTTTCCGAGTCCGAATGGGTGCGCCAGCAAGGGCAGGACAAGATTTTTGCCTTCGGTAACTGCGACGTAATGGGAAACAGGTTCGTTTATGATGTCACTATTAAGAACGCCAGTGACTTTGTAATCACCAATGTGACTTCGAATCTCGTTGCATATCCCCAAGATTGCATGAAGCTTGCCACTGACTCAATGAGAACCACTCCTCGTATTGAAGTTGGTGGATTCATTAGTGATAAGTTCGTTCTATTGCCTTCAAAGGACTGCGTTGAGGGGCGAGTGGTCTGCGTTGTTTCATTTATTGACCATCGAGACAGTCTACACACATTGCATGTAGAGCCATACATCATACGGTCCGTGTGCGATCTTCTTCGGCCTCTGGAATCTTCGTCCGAGCAATTCACATCCGCCTTTGCCGCCCTCATTGGGGGCTGCAGGGAGATGAAGCTTGAGTGGAATGCAAATGTGCTCTTAGAGAAAGCAGAATCACTTCTTCCTGCCATGAATTTCTACTTGATTGATGTTGAGAAGCGTGAAGTGGGAAAAGATATCGTTGGGACGATAAGAGGGTATGCTCTAGGCAAGTATACCGGAAAGAGAGTTGCTGTTGCTATTCACATAACGGGACCAGCCAACGGCGACAGTTCCACCGCAAAGGTTGAGGTGTCTGGTGATGATGAAGCTATGCTGCCCACTACAATCCATGAGATTGCTGAGAAGATTGACTCCTGGGTCTGCATAAAGTGCGGTGCTCGTTTGAACCCAGACCAAGTTATGCAAATTGAGGCAAAAGGGGTGCTAAACTGCAGATATTGCGCTACACCTCTTAGTCTTGACCTTTACACTAGGACCAGCAAGAAACCAAAGGCCGGCAGATCGGAAATCGTTTCGGAAACCCTTCCAGGCTCAGCAGATGAAGAGACTATTGGGGTTGAGTTATCTCCGGCAAGAAAAGGAATGCCCGCAGGTCAAGAGATAGATGAATCTACGCGAAAACTGGTAGAGGGCGTGACTGTGCTTAGGGGGTGTGAGGTGATTGGCGGCCGATTTGAATACAAGGTTAAGGTTTCCAATAACTCCCAATTCGTCGTTACAAATGTGGCAGTAACTGTGGTAGGCTATCCTAAGGATGCAATGGAGATGGTTGGAGAGTCCTCCAAGACTCTTGCTCGCGTGGAAGTGGGAGGGTTCAGGTCTCCACAATTCTCGTTTACTCCAACCAAAGACTGTGTTGAAGGAAAGATACTCGCAACGGTATCTTTCATCGATTTCATGGATAACGTCCACACGCAGCATGTTCAGCCATATATAATCAAGTCTGTATGTGATCTCCTGCAGCCGCTCGAGGCAACACCTTTGAGCCTTGACGCCGCCATGAAAGACTTCACTTGTTCTGACAGGGAGTACGAACTTGAATGGAATGCCGAGGTTGTATTCAAGAGGACTGAGAAACTTCTTCCTGCCAAGAACTTCTATCTTGTTGATAGGGATGAACAAGTCATTGGTGATGAATTCATTGGAACCCTACGCGGTTTTGCCGAGGGCAAATACACCAAGAAGAAGGTAGCAGCTGTCATCACTGTGAAGGGGCCAAGGAACGGACGAAGCTCGTTTCTGAAAATAGAGTCCTTGGGTGAGGATATCTCAATGCTTCCCACAACCATTGAGGAGCTGGGGGATAGCATAGAGGCATGGAGTTGTCTTTTCTGCGGGTCCTCACTTCAGACTGAAGAAGTCCTGAAGATGAAAGCAAAGGTGCCAATCAAATGTAAGAGCTGTGGCCATTCATTGAGTCTCGAGATATACCGGAAGTAGTACTTCAAAACCAACTCCGGCAATCGGTCTGCACCAAAATGGTTACATATATCCATGACCCGTTCTTTCCCCGGGATTGACATGGTCTATTACAAGACTCCGCTCAAGTATGGCGCCGTTGTGGTTGATGAATTCATTCCTTCTTCTCTTGGCGATGTCACTGTATTGAAGATAGACGAGTTCACGCCTGATTTCACAAACCTCGCCAACAAGCTGAATCAGGTTCTCAGCAATCCACTAGCCTCTAAACCGTTTGACGAACTGGTTCAAGATATCTACGACCCCGGCAAAGTCATAATGTTTATTGTTGACGATAACACGCGTCCCAATGTTCATACGCGTGCGCTTCTTCCCCTGCTAACTCGTCGTCTTGAGGACCTAGGAGTGAAAAGAGAAGACATTAGAATTATCATAGCAAGTGGGTCTCATAAGATACCTAGTCCAGATGCAATTCGTGATAGAATCCTTGGAGATACTCTCTATAGTGAATGGAAGGACCACATCATTCTTCATAACTGCGACAACGGAAATAGACATCTTGGAGAAACATCTGTTGGTACACCAATACTGATTGATGAGCAAGTCTTGGAAGCATCATTACTGATCCCGCTTTCAGATAGCGAGTATCACTACTTCGCAGGACAAGCCGGTACCGTTAAGCTGTTTTGCCCGGGAGTTGCAGGTAGGGAAACCATTCGCGTCAACCATCCGCGTATGTTCGACCTCGAACGTGGATTCGTTCCAGGTTGCAGGCTGGGCAATTGCGCGGGGAATCCTGTCATCGAGGACATGATTGAGATTGCCTCTTTGGTCAAAGAGAAACTACCAATGTTCTGTGTGGACACCATAGTGGACCATGATGAGATTGTCTATCTACAGGCAGGAGATCTCATAGCATGTCATGAGGCTGCGGCTGAGCCGCTTCGTAGACTTAGGGTAGTTGAAGTAGATGAGCCGGCTGATATTGTCTTCGTGTCTGTAGGTGAGCTTGGCTTGAATCTCTATCAGGCTGGAAAGGGAGTTCATGCCGCGTGGAATGCAGTCCGTCATGACTTGAAGGGGTGGATTGTTCTCTTGGCCCCTTGCCAAGAAGGTATAGGTAGTGCTGCCTACGAAGAGGCCATGTACGCTGCAAAGGACATGATGGTCAAAGATGCACTTCGGTTCGTCATCAAAACCTACGGGTCAGAGCAGACATTCAAGATTGGGAATCAAAAACCTCCTGACCTATTCAGAATTCTTCTCGATGTTGCTGAAGGCAATATTAAGGTCGTCACCGAGCTCGACTCAGACGAGCTGTCAAAGGTCTACCGAATGGAAGGAATCAATCCCGGCAAACCCGACGAGGTGCAAAAGGTTTTGCGGCGTCTCGTTGGCAGATTCATCGAGGAGAACCCCGATATTCCAGACCCCCGAATCTACGTGCTTCCTGATGCAGGCCTTTTGGTCGAAGTGAAAAGCAGGCCAAATTAGTCGCTCGATCTACGTGAGTCTTCATCTACCACTGAACGAGCAAGTGTGTAGGGCAGGACCACATACAGGATGACAAGAATCTCTAAAATTATCCATATTCCAAACCGGAATAGGAGAAGATAGAGAAACGAATCAATCGGGTTAGCCAATGTCAGCATCATCAATGGGCCCGGACCATAAGGAATGGGGAATAGGGACCCAGGTGGCGATGAACTCCAAAATACTCCGGTCACAGCATCGCCATGCAGATAGACTGCTGCCGTTGACATCCAGAAAATGTAGATGCCAAAAGCAGCTAGAATAACACTAATGGTCTGACGGCCGGAAGTCATCTCCCGTTTCACAACATGGATTCTTGAAGACGAACTCATTCAATACGTCCCCAATTACTCAATACATGTCCGATTACTAGTAATAACAATTAAGCTTCAAGCAAAAGGATGCCAAATAGCAAAGGTTTGGGCCGGAGGAGCATACGTCCTCCAGCTAGCTATAATGATTTGTTTACGTGGTTTGGCCTGGCTAGCCCAACTTCCACGTGGGGCCGTCCTTTGTATCTGCAACAGTGATACCTAGTTCCGCAAGCCTATCTCGAATCCGATCAGATGTTGCATAATCCTTCGCCTTACGGGCTTCTTCTCTGATTTCCAGTAGTAGGTCAACTGCACCCTTCAGCACTTCGGAGCTGGCGGCTGCTGTATCTCCTCCTGTACCCGATAGGTTGATTCCAAGAATGCCTACAAGTTCTGTAAGAACAGCTAGTGCCTCACGCAATACAGCTGCACTACCCACCTCTGGGGTGTGTGTATTGATCTCCCTAACGAAGGTGAATATCTCAGCAAGGGCTCCAGGTGTATTGAAATCATCGTCCATTTCTCGTTCGAATCCTTCCCGCATCTTCTTGGATGCCTCCGCCAACTTCCGATCTGCCTCGTTTTCCCTGTTAATGGTTTTTTCAAGAATCGATATCTTTCCACGAAGTGTATCCGCAGAGTTCCTTATGCGGTCAAGGGATTGAATCGCCTGTTGCAAGGCCTGGTCATTGTAATCAAGGGGTTGCCTGTACTGCCCAGATACTAGATAGAGCCGTACTGCTTGATGGTCATAGTTGTCAAGGACTTCCCTTGCTGTAAAGAAGTTACCCTCAGACTTGGACATCTTCTCGGTGTTGAGAGTGAGGAAGCCATTGTGCAACCAATACTTCACGGGTGTTTCAACGCCGTAGGCTGCATAGGACTGCGCGATCTCATTCTCATGATGAGGGAAGATGAGGTCCTGTCCTCCACCATGAATGTCGAAGGGCAGCCCAAGGTAGTGCTTTCCCATGACTGAACATTCAGCATGCCATCCCGGACGCCCTTTCCCCCAAGGACTCTCCCATGATGGCTCTCCCGGCTTCTCTCCCTTCCATAACGCAAAGTCACGTGGGTCCCGCTTCTTATCATCAACCTCCACTCTTGCTCCGGCTGATGAATCATCAGTTGAGATATTCGAAAGCACACCATATCTGTCAAGTTCGCTGACATCGAAGTATACATCACCGTCAACAACGTACCCTTTTCCATTCTTGATGATCAGGTCAACCATCTGAATGATGTCATCCATGTGTTCAGTGGCTCTTGGGTTGATAGTTGCTGGTTTGAGATTCAGCTGTTCTGCTATCACCATGTATTCAGCAATGAACTTCGAAGCCAAGTCCGCAACGGCCATGCCTTCTTCATTTGCTCGAGTGATCATCTTGTCATCGATATCGGTGAAGTTTGTGACATAGAACACCCTGTAACCCTTGTATTCAAGATACCTACGAATGGTGTCGAATGCTGCGAATGATCTTGCGTTGCCTATGTGAGGGTAATCATACACTGTCGGACCACAGACATAGAACCTTATTGTGTTTCCTTCAATCGGTTTGAATTCCTCTTTTGCTCGCTTAAGGGTGTTATAGACTTGTATCATTGTCACTACCCGGACTTTCCATACTTTGTTTACATAAAAAGGCCTCTGCAAAGATTGCCAGTATTCCAAGTTTGGAGCGCAAATCTATCTGCTCGTCATTTAACATTCCCTTGCTCTGCTGGAAGGACTGAGCTTCAGATTGAAATATATGGGCTCCATGGTTTTGCCTTGCCATAGTCTGTCAATACCGTGCGGTTGTGGGCCAGAGTGAAGGAACATATCAGCAGTATCATAGCGGAGGCATTGGCCCTGTGCGATGATGAGAACCCGTCCGAGGCGATTAAGCTCTTGGAGGAAGCTCTTGTGGATTATCCCGAGGATGTCAACTTACTTACAACTTTCGGGATTGTTCAAGCGAATCTCGGCTTCGAAGATGAAGCTGAATCTACTTTCCGCAGAGTATTGAAAATTGAATCGCATCACGAAGGTGCTCTCTGCGCCCTTGGACGACTTCTCGATTCTGCGCTTCGAACCGATGAAGCGCAGGAATTGCTGAGGAATTTCTTGAAAGAGCAGCCCCGTAGTCACTGTGCAGTTGATGACCTATGCCGGATTCTGTATTCGGAGGGTAGAGTTGAGGAGTCGTTGAAAATCGCCCAAGAGCATGCCAGCAACTATCCCAAGGAAGTTGATGCTTATTCCGCAGCACGGTATGTCCTGGCTCGAGTTGAAGATTCTCTCTGCTTTGAATATGAAGGCAACGAGGATGACCCCGAGTTTCTTGGCGAGTTATTCTCGGTTTTCGTTAACCAGTTTGAAATGATTCTGAAAATGGAGAAAGAACTGGGAGAAGATGCACTCAGAGAGAGGGAGATTTTCAATGACTTACAGGAAGATGTCCTGCGACTTACAGGCGAGCTTGAGCACTTGATTGAAAGAGCAAAGAACATTGCTTGGAAGGGAAAGGAATCAATGATGCAGAAGGTGGAACCGCTTCTTACAATTGGGGGTGAACGCAGAAGGACATTTTCTCTGGATGCATAGATGCTCTATTTCCACTTGTAGCCTTCCAAATCGTTTCGGACAGATTCGCTGAGGAATATCAAGTGCTGTTCATTATCTTTCAGGAGCCAAATATTCAGCTCCGTTTTTTCAAGTATCTGGAGCAATAGAATCCTGTCTTCTGCTGAAAGGCCCATTACCTTGAGTAGACTACCAATATTCACCAAACGGTCCAAGTTCTTCATTGCCGTAGCGAGAATCCGTTCCTTTGACCCGGGCTTCATTGCAAGGATTTCTGCATCTCGTAGTACCGCTCTGATTCTCATGGCAGCCGAGCTGGAATTCCAGCCTCTTAATAATACTGCTTTATGATGTGTTTCAGCTAGAGGTTGAGTTGATTTTCTTCAGGACTCGGGGGAGGGTGAGAGAATGCCCTTCTAATCATCAGCACTCCCAAGGTAGAAATGCAACCACATGCAATAAGCGTGATTGGAATTCCTGCAAATTGAATGAACCATCCGAAGAATGCTATCTGAGGAATTGCAAACAACATTACTACTGTGGGAAAGAGGGAGTACACCCCGTTTCTCACACGATTAGGGATTGCGTCGATGTATATTCGAGAGGTCAACACGCCTCCCAGTTGAAGAAACACCCCACAGATGAAAAACAGCGAGATTAGGAGCAATACCGGCAATAATGAGCCAACTGGAACTTGCAGCAACAGGATATCAGTTCCAGGAATCACATAGGAGATAATAGGGGCTCCTGCCGGCGGTGGCGGAAAAACAAGAAAAATGATTGCCACAGCCCAAAAGAAGACGGCACCTGCTGTTTGAATGAATCTAAACCTAGGAATCCATTTCTCCGGGTCGAATCGCTTTGCCCAAATACCCGACCTCTCGGAGTAAAAGGCTAATGGGGCCATGACTATGGTTCGAAGACTCGCAACGGCAATATCGGTTACAAGATATCCATAGTAGATTGGAAATAGGATTAGATTCCCCCATACGCTAATGCTGCTGGTGACTAACATAGAGCCAAGGAGGAGGAATGTTATGTATGGCGTGCTAAAGAGGTAACTCACACCATCTCGAAGCAGAGAGAAGTACTCATTCATGGTAGGCCTTTCTTGCTTTTCCTCCTTTATGCCTGGAAGATCCCTTACTAATTGCAGTACAAGAAATGCAATGACAACACAAAGAATGGCTTGGAGCTGGAAGACCCATTGTCTGGCAATAACCACTGCGAGGATGCCGCCTGGAATTAGAATTAGTACATTGGTCAGCCACATAATCATGCCATACTTCCCGATGAAGACGCCATACTGCTTTCTCCCTTCATCTTCAACCATCGCTATTTTCCAGTTATTGTCCAACCATGCTCCCATGGCTCCGCTCTGCTGTGATGCTGCTATGCCCATTAGCGCGTAAACTGCAATCAGCAAAAGGAATGGGGTGTCGTACGTGACTAGAGACACAAGGTAGTAGGCAATAGCGTAGGTGAGGAAGGCTGCCGCTAAGATGAATCTTTGACCCAGCCAGTCTCCAATTACTCCAGTAGGGTAGTCAAGAAGAGTCTGTGTTGCCATTTCGACAACAATGAGAAAGCCTACCGAAGCCATGCCAATCAGGTAATCGCCATAACCTAGCACTTCAGCTACAAAAATCAGATAGAATGTAGTTGAGATGGTTATGGTGGCTTGCATGAGCACTCCTAATACCGTGAATTTGCTTGCGAGATGTGCAACCTCATAGTTGTCCTCAGGGAGACCAAGGAATGACCTTATTCTGCCCACGTCAGATTACCTAAAGCCTGTTTCAGGCTGGCCCTCTCTTATAATTCCTTTTGTAACCGACCCGAATTCATGCTTTCCTCAGCAAATGCTGTGAAGAGAAGCTTAATATATCTCACAGATAAGACAAGTTAATATATCTCATAAGAGAGATAAGTTAAATCTATAGGTGAATTTAATGAAAATCGATTTCGAACTAGATTCGTGCTCTGGCCATGTGCATATTCCAGTAATGGTAAATGGAAGCGGCCCCTATCTCTTCACACTTGACACAGGTGCAGGCATGACGACGATCTCAAAATCGTTGGCTGAGAGTCTTGGAATTAAAACATACAAAGGGGAGAGAGCAAAGGCCGGAGGGGCTGGTGGGAGGCTTATTCCTGTTGAAGAAGCGAAACTTGACAGCCTGTCAATTGGCACGATGGAATTCTCTTCTCAGAAAGTGGCTGTTATTGACAGAGAGAAGAGAAGAAAGGCCCTCCAAGGCGCAAATGGCTTTCCTGATGGCGTTATAGGTCACTCGTTACTAAAGGATTACCAGCTATCAATTAATTATCGTGAGAGGACAATTCTCCTTGACGGAAGTGGGTCAGAACGTGATGGTTTCAATTGGACTCCTTTCGGGTACCTCGAAGATACTCATCTTGTTTTGGTGCCAACGAAAATCAATGGGGCTGGACCTTTCGGTTTGGTTCTTGACACTGGCTCAGGCGGGAATATTATTCCCCCAAAATTGGCAAGTGAATTGGGCTTAATGGAGACTAAACATACCACGCCTTCTATTACTGCCAGCTGTTCGGAAGCGGATTGTATTGGAGTTGGTGGTCGAGTTAGGGGTTTCGCCACCCAGATTGAGGAACTTTCCGTCGGCAGCGTTTCTCGAAATGATGTTATGTTCGCAGTTATTGATTTGAATGTCATTTCGCCAGCTGGAAACAAGCTCGAATTCGGAATAGTTGGCTACCCCTTTCTGAAGGACTTTGAGCTGATTTTGGATTATCCCAATCAACGCTTTGCCTTGGTTGAGCTGGATTTGAACTAAATGAATCATTGGGGGAGTCAATCTTTTAACTTGGCTCAAGGATAAGATAGTTCACACCAAGTCGGAGGCCAAAGAAATGCCAAAGAAAAAGGACAATGCATCTATCGGAAATCGTATTGAGAAGATGCAGGAATTCATCAGGATTGCCAGTATTGAATCCTGCCTTCAAATCTACTCGTATCTTCTCATTTTTGGCCAAACAACTCCTGCGAAACTAAGGGATGTAACCGGCCTCAGCAAAGCAACAATGTTTCGCAATTTGGCGCTTCTTTCCAGTGCGGGCATTCTTGACAAAGAAGCGGTGGACTCTACTCCCGACAAGCGATACAGCCTTCACTACCACATTAATCGTGACTTGCTGAAAACGATGAAAGCACTCTATTCAAAGGAAGCAGAAGTATATGCTAGGGAAAGGGGGATGACTCGTGTCATAGCGGACTATGGGAGAGCTCTTGAGGGTCTCCCATTGGATCTGAACCGGATTTGCAACGAACTTATACTCCACTGCCCCGAGGAATCATCGGACGAGGACGAAGGTGTGTGCCTAGTTGTTAGAAAACTACTCACCTTTCGGGTTGGAGAGGCAGGCAATTTACAATCTTTGGTGGAAGATATCACCGGGGTGATGAAGGCTTTCGAGGGGGAGAAGTCAAGCGTCTCCAGAAACATGAAGAAGCCGCTGGAAAGGCCTGCTATTATCTCGATTAGTCTGGCAACTGCTGAAACAGATGAGACTCCCATCCCTGCGGATGCTCTTGCTCTGAAACGCGATGAACGGTGACTAGAAACCGTCCATCTCTGCCATCATCCTCAAGATTTGGTTGAAGGCATCGTGAATGTTTTCGCCTGTTAGGGCGCTGGTTTCCCTAAATACTGTAGGAACTTCCAGTTTCTCGCTAAAGTAGTTCGTGAACCTCAGTCCCTCTTCAGTTGTTACAGTCTGAGTTGTAGGATACTTTGTCCTCAAATCGACCTTGTTGGCTACAATGACTGTCGGCGGTAGCTTGCCCATGTACTTGTATGCCTCCACAAGCCATTTTGATGCATTGTCGAAGGATGTGCGGTCAACTATGGAGTAGACGAGGATTATTCCCTGTGCTCCTTGATAGTAGTGTTTTCTCACGCTTTCAAAGCTTGGCTGTCCAGCAAGATCCCAGAGAATCCATTTGACAATCTTTCCTTCATAATGCACGCTCTTTTGAGCCAAGTCAACGCCAATCGTCGGGATATGAGTTTCAATGAATTTGTCTCCCAGGTAATTGCGGCGCATTGCTGTCTTCCCGACACTGCCATCCCCAATCAGGACTGATTTGTAAACCCTGCCACCAAGGAAACTAAAACTCATAAACTACTCCTCTGATTGATAGTTCATGCCATGCTTTCAAGCTTTTCAATGCTATGCTGTGGCACTAGATATATGGCTAACTGATACTGATTTGGGATATGGCATTTGTTTCGTTGCTGACTGTGGAACACACAAGGAGATAATTCAACTAGCCTAGTCTGCTCCCTTTCTTCTCCAAATAGCTACAAGCATAACAATGACTGAAGGTACTCCCACAACTAAGCCAACTGAAACCACCTCATTCCAATTGAGCGCCCCCGTTGTCGTTGAGGTCGTATTGGTAGTCGCCGTTGCAGCTTCGCAGACTTCGAAGACAAATGCATCCTCACAAACGACCCAATTATCG
Source organism: Candidatus Thorarchaeota archaeon (assembly GCA_011365025.1). The sequence continues at coordinate 25,355 of RDOF01000012.1, read as the reverse complement.
AAAATATCTCGTAGTATTACATCTACGGTATAGCTGCCCAATGCTAGCTCTGCAGTACTTCCTTTGTAGATGTTACTCAAACCCGAGTCCGTTAGAGTTAGCTCAACAACAGGGGTATAGAGAATGCGTTCTCCCCCGAGCTCTGCTGTAGGGAAGATATCCATATCAACCCCTGCGATTCCTGATGCATCGGCTGCTTCGACAGTGAAATTAGCCAGCAACAAGGGTTGCGGAGTTCTAGGATTCACACTCACTTCGACTAGAGTAGGAGGGTCTTCCTCAAATACGCCAAGAGCAGTGGCAATCGCCTCACACATCTCTCTACGGTAGAATCTGCTTCGGACGCCGGTGACAATATTCCCATCGATAACTGGCGGCACTAACTCATTGAAGATTGCACCTGCTGCCAAGTACTCTGCTTCGTAATCAGCATTGCCTGTAATGTTTACCCCATCGAGTACACCGGCAGCTGCCAGAACTCTAACAGCTCTGCACCAGGCACTGACAACAAGTCCTTCTTGAACTGCATCTTGAATTAGCTCGAGGGTTGCCGCATCTACCAGTAGATTTGCGTGTGACTCACCGGGCATAATCGAGATTGCATCGTAAGCTGTGATATCTTCTATATCATGTATATTACAGTCAATGTATACAAGCGCGGATGGATTCTGATAATCACAGGGAGTTAACGGATTATCCAGCCCTGCGATTGTTATATTCCACCCCCACCCTTCCATGATTGGCCATATCGCATGATAGTTTGCTCCATAATCATGGTCCATCAGAAACAAGATTTGGATATCATGTGTTGACTTATCCTGGGCAGCTGAGAACATGGGAATGCTCAGAGAGCAAAGAGTTGAAATGGCAAGAACAACAAACGCGATGGTTACTAGATTCCTTCTTCTATATCCAGAAGCACGTCCCATCTCAATGCACCGCTTTCATGTTCTACTATCTGGTGAAAACCGTCCTACAAGAATAATAAAGAGTTCAGCTCAGCGCAATCGAATTATGGCAATTTATCCAGAATGGGGCTTTAGTGCAGATAGACTTGCTTCATATATTAGAAAGGCTCCTTTATTCAAGGGTTATTAAGCCAAATACGCGGATACAATACTCAGAGGATTTTTAGGGCACAATGTACGTCGTTCAGCATCTTGCGATTGGAGAGGAATCGTGAGAGTTCATGATGGTGGTTAATAAATGAAAGGAAAGGATGCAGTGCTAATTGTTTTTCTGGTTCTTTTGGTTTGTTCTTCAGCTGACGTAAAAAATGTGCAAGCTGTAGTGTACCACACGCCTCCGAGCTACGAGTTATCTGCAGTGATGGCAAATGTCTATAGAATGATTACTCCTGAGGTGAACTCCTCAATTACTGACAATCGGGCATATTCTTTGTTCAACTTGCGAGCCACTGAAGTGGAGGAGTATGAAGGGAGATTCTTTGTGAATTCTCTAAACAGGACATTCGAAATGGACACGAGAGATGGGTCGATGTTTTATGCAAACTATGCGTGGCTGTGCAACCCCGCTTCTGGTGTAGGCGACCTAGATCCGGAAGCTGCAAAGGACGTTGCGGATGCCTTTCTCATGGCCAACGACCTCTTACCGGCAGATGCATTCTGGTTAAACACTGGCATCACCAATGCAAGTGCCCTCAACCAGGCTACTGAAGCAGAGATTACCAAAATCCTGCACTATCACGTGAATTACGGGATTGAGCTTGGCGGAATGCCTGTGACTGGTCCTGGGGCCCAAATTGCCGTAACGATTAGTTCCATAGATGCAATTCCGACGATTGTGGGCTTTGACTGGAACTGGAGAGATGTAGAGATAGCTGACACGGTTCCTCTAATTGAGTACGATTCCTTGCTTGCCATGCATGGAATCTCTCCCGACATTGTGAAGAGCCATACCCTTGCCTACTATGCAGGTCCTGATGATGACAATGAGGACTACTTATTCCCGGTTTATGAGATGGAACTTGAAATTGAAGATGATGATGGAGAACCCACACAAGTTCTGCCCAAACTGTCAGCCACCGAATTCACTCCGGTCGCGACAATTACCTCCCCCGCAGACGGCGCCACTTTTCGGTCTGATGAGCAAATTACTTTTAGCTGCTCAGTGGCAAATGGGACTGCTCCCTACACATACAATTGGACATCAAACTACGGCGGGGTCTTGGGTGATGAAGCTATGTTTGTCGCAGCCTATGCAAACAGCGGAGCGCAAACCGGCAGAATGAATGAGGAAACGCCCGCCGAGGAGGACTCAATTCATACAATAACCCTGACAGTTGTTGATGAGAATGGATTAATTTCACGCGATTTCGTCAGCATTACCATTACTGAACCTCCTCCAATTGGAGATACTGCTCTCATCGTGCTGGCAGGCGTAGTAGTATTGATAGTAGTGCTTTGCGGGCTGACAAGCAGACGCAGAGGAAAACTTTGGTCCTTTTTGCTTCTATTGGCACTCCTTTCCGCCTTCACAATGATTCCGATGGTGGCAGCTGGTGAAGGTGGTCCTGCACCCAGTCTCATCACTCCAAGCGGACCTTCTGGAGCCTATGATGATGGCGTTAAAGAAATAGGAATTGAATGGGTTGGCCTGACAGGCCACCCTCCTCTGGGAAACACTAAGACCAATATTGAGGGCTTCTATAACTGGATGGGTACTATAGGCGGTTACAACCGGGAGTTCAACTACGGTGAATACGCTGCTTGGGAGCAGGACTTCAAGTACTATGATATTGGCGGCACCGACAATGATTGGGTCGATGCCGTTGATTGGGTCTACTATCAGGATCATGGAAATCCAGATGGAATTGCCTTCAGCTCCAACCATGATGACGGCGGGCTTCACTATACCGAGGCAAGGTGGGGCGACGGCGACCTCGAATGGATTGTCCTGGATGCCTGCAGTCCTCTGGCATGGGTGAATGAAGATGGTGTCAATGTATGGGAACGCTGGACTCCGGCTCTCCAGGGTCTGCATCTGATCCTTTCCTTTGCGACAGGTAGCAATAACGTGCAGACTCGAGGTGTGAGAATGGGTATGTATTCTACCGGCTATATCTTCATCAACAAGCTGTCGCTGGTTGATGCTTGGTTCAAGGCATGTGCTGAGACACAGGATAGCAACTGCCTTGCTGCCGTCCTCTATGCCTCAAAGTCCGCAGACCCGTGGCACCCACAGCTTGATGACCCAATCAATGATCATGCCCATGGTTTCGGATACCAGTGTTCTGATCCGACTCCGGGAACCTTCAATTGGTACGTTTACATAACACATCAATGCTAGCTAAGCTGGGGCCAATTAGAGAAGAGCAATCCGCTTCTGGATTGGCCCCTTCCTCTATCCATTTACAAAGGTCATACCTTATCAAAATGTAACTGGTACACCCAGCGCCATTACTATCATGAAGTAGACCAAACTAATTGGTTCGAATATTATGTATAGGATATTCGCCGGTCCTTCTAGGCCTCCTGGCGATATTGGAACAATGCCAAAGTGGCGCATTGCGGACCACGCTATGCCAAGAAATACGTAGATTAAGATTACGATTCCGATTTTCCTTGCTAGACCCATGTTTGTTGTCTCCTAACGTTTTCGGTTTAGTAGTTGCTCTTCTATTGATAAAATAATGTTAGACTGATTGCAGGATGAGGTTCCTTAAACAAGAAGGGAAAAGGAGAGCTAAACACCCTCCGCCTAGGCTCCTCTCTGCCGTGTTTCTTCCTCATGACTATTCTTGTTGCAATTATGATGGATCGCATAGCAATTCCTACTATGACTAGAGATTTGGTTATGCTGGCTTCTTCGGATTCTTTTTGATACTTAGGAGTTTCAGAATCTCATCAAAACTACTGCAGGGTGGAACTTTAATGTGGAGCCATTTTCCATCATGATACTGCCTTGTGTTGTCAAAAAGGATCACAATTTCCGTACTGAATTCTCCTCTTGTTTGTTCGAACCTTTCAACCTCTTTCTTTCCGAATATGATAAGGACGGTAAGCTCTCCTTTCTTGGGATAAAAGGTGATGAGAGTCTTCCCGCTTCGTCGGTATCGAATTGCTGCATCCAATTCTATACTCTCCCTTACAGGCTCGAAGTCATAATTCTCCTCTAGGTAGAGAGTGAGTTTCTTCCAGATTCTCCCTGCTTCTCTACCTAGGAATTTCATCATTTGTTCTTCTGATGGTTGGTTTCCTGATGTCTTTCCACTCAAGTCTAATCCCTCCCAATATTGCCTAGACGTGAGGTTTTCAACTTGGCGGAGAGGTGCATTGGGTTTCAGGATGTATGGAAAGCTACAATTCTAATGCTTCGGTGATCCTTCTGGCAGCCCTGACCGTATTCTCAGCTTCCTTTGGCGTAGGGGGAATCCCTTGGAAGCCTGTGGAATCAATGAACTCCTTGGTAACTCTGATTAGTCCTTCTGCGGTTGTGTTCGCGATTTTTCCAATGGAATCAAATCCAGAGTCGTGATAGAGTCTAGCTCTTACTGCCTTCACTGCGCCAAGGCGGGTTAGATTGGACAATTTCGCAAGTTCGAGGATTTCTTCCAAATCCACTTCGATTCTCTCTGCAAGTTGAATTCTCTGGCTCTCCGTTTTCGCGGCATGGAGCATGTCTTCAACGGTATCAATGCCAGCTGCCGATAGTTTCCCAATGGACTCCTGATCCACGCCCGCAAAGTCCTTCAGTTTGAATGGCTTTCTCTTTTTAGCGATGTGTTTCTCTCTTAGTTTCTGAGAGTATCGAAGCAGGCCGCTATTGCCAACATACTGCAAGTAGTATTGAAGTGTCCACATGTATTTCGCAATGTCTCTTCCGGCAAGAGCGGCTGACACGAACTCCTCAAAGTCTGCTACTGAGGCTTTTTCAGCCGATTTGCCTTTTGATTGAAGGAAATCCTCCAGCGCTTTTGCACCTTCTATACAAGAGGCATTGGTACGCGGTGTTTTTCTCTTCTTCTTCAGAAATAACAGGAACCCTTCCTCATCCAATTCCAAAGCACACCTCAATTGACATGCATGCCGTTCTGAAATAAACCGTTGCATCAGGAAATGGCAAGGCAATCCACCATGATGGACTGATAAAAACAACCCCGACTATTGTTTCATCTTTGAGAGCTCTTCCTCTCTCAATTTCTTCTTGAAAAGCTTCATCACAATTGTCATGGGCAATTCGTCCCTAAATTCCACCCACTTTGGCACTGCATATGGTTTCACCTTGTTTCTCAGGAATTCAATGATGTCTTGTTCTGAAACCTTTCCCCTAAATTCAGGTTTCAACTGGACGAAGGCTTTGACTCGCTCACTCCCTGGTCTATCAGGATCCGGAATGCCAATCACGCCTGCTACGTCAACCGCCTCATGCTCGTGGAGGATGTCGTCGATGACCCTGCTGTACACCTTATTCCCAGATACATTGATCATATCCTTGCAGCGGTCAACAACTCTGAAGTATCCGTCACTATCCATCTCAACGATGTCGCCCATGGGCAGCCACCCACCCTCCTTCAGTCCCGCACCTGGCGTTGGCCAGTACCCTTTCATAACCTGGGGCCCTCGAACCCACAACTCGCCACGTTCGAAAATGGAAAGGTCCTTACCGGTGTCCGGATCTACAATCCGAATCTCAGTATCCGGAATGGGTATGCCAACTCCTCTTTTGGTTTCGGCCATAAAGCCGGTCACCTTTGAGAAGGCCGATAGGTTTACAGTAACCACTCCGGATGTTTCTGTTGCGCCGTAGCCTTCACCCATCGGTACGCCAGTCTTCGACTCGAACTCCTCGGCCAAGTCCGCTGGAAGTGCTGCTGCTGCCGAGTAGTAGAAAATCTGCCCTTTGATGAGGTCCATTTTCGACATGAAGGTGTAGTGCGTGGGGACCGCAAAGACGACAAATGGACGATGTTTGCTTATCACATCGACTATCCCGGAGATATCACGCGGGTCCATCAAATACATCTTCATCCCCCAAGCAATGCATGCGTGAATTGCCCAGTGGCCGTAAGTATGAAAAGTTGGAACGCAGATCGCACCGGCACTTTTTCCGACTATACTTTCCTTTAGCGGATCCATCATCCATTGGATGGACTGAAAGACAACCGTCGTGAGATTGTAGTGAGTTAGCATTGTTCCTTTGGGAAGTCCTGTCGTTCCTCCAGTAAAGGGGAGGAGGGCAACATCCTCTCTCGGGTCAATCCGAACCTCTTCTCTATGGGGTGTATGTTTTGCAATGAGTTGCTTCAAGAGGTAGTAGTTCTCACCTGCAACCTCATCCATCTCGGGATATTCGTAGTCAGGAAACAGTCTAGTTGGAGTGTAGATTACAGTTCTTACCCTCGTGTTCGCCTTAATCTCATTAATCCGCTCGATTCGTCTATAGGAGCAGAGCACAATCTCTGCCTTGCTTTCGTTCAGTTCATATTGCAGGTCGGCCGCCTTGTGCAAGACACTTAGGGGTACATGGATTGCACCAATTTTCATTATGGCATAGTCTGCAATTATGAACTCCGGACATGACGGAAGAACAGTAGCTACCGTATCCCCTTTCTTGGCGCCAAGCGCCACCAGCGCTGAGGCGAATCTGTCTACATTATCCTTCAGCTCCAAATACGTCATTTTCGTATCTAGATATTCACAAGCCTCGATATCAGGAAATTCTCTAGCTGAGTCATCCAGGAACTGATACACATTCATTTCTGGGTGGGGGGCCATGGATTGCTTCAGTTTGAACGGTCCTATCTTGTATCCTTCAAGCCAGGGTTTGTCACCTTTCATCTCTGGCTCTTGTATTGCTTCTGACGCCCTTTTTGCGCCAACAATATGCTTTGTCCTCTGAGTGGCATGTGTTTCGATGTCTTTCTTGCTTGCCTTGGCCACATCAGTAAGCCATTCAAGATCGAGTTCCTCCAGCTTTTCGCTGGTTGGTATCCCCTGGTTGTTCCATCCTCTGTATTTGTAGTACGCATCTAGAAGAGGATTCAAATCCACAACATGGCCCTCCGCTGGACCTTCAGGCATTGGCTCCTCAAGAAGGCGGGGTGGTAGTGTATCATCAGCTCTGGTGAATCCCTCCCGCAAGATGTACATCCGCTCAAGATTGTAGATTCTCTCGCCTGTCTTTCTGAAGTCGTCTGCCGTGAATTCGTAGCCCATAAGCGTTGAGATGAGCTTCGCCCAATCCTCGGCAGTAAGCACCATCCCCATGAACTTGCATCCGCCAATTGCATCGAATATACCGAAGGCATCCTCAAAATTCTTGACCACAAGGGTTGTTTCCGGTATCTCTTTCAAGGGGTCTCCAATCTCAGCATCTTCGACAATCATGAATGGCATGGCAAGAAATGCAGGTCCTTCGACATAGGCAGTTATATGATCCCCACCTCGATTTGCTACGGCATAAGCCAGTCCCGTAATTTTCGCAGCACGACTGTCGTACCCAGGCAACTCCAATCCCTTTACATGCATGGCGAATCTCTCAGAACCATTGCCAAGCTTCTCTGCGATTCTCTTTGTCCCTTCGGCCAGAAGGTCGCCAACTCCCTCCCGTCTTCCAATCTTAGGAACAATATCAACAATCAACTGCGCATTTCCCCAAGTGAAGTCCATACCGTCAACATCTTCGCGCTTTAAGATTCCCCTCTGAACGCATTCCATGGTAAAACCCACAGTGTTTCCAGCCGAGATTGTATCAATGCCGTACTCATTACAAAGGAAATGCGCCAGAGTGATTGCTTCTAGATTATCAACGCCACACATAGTTCCGAATGAGCTTAGTGTTTCATACTCAGGCCCCTCTCCCCGGCTTTTGAATGGTCCTTCCTTGATTTCCGCAATCCTGCCGCAGTGAATGGGGCAGGCAAAACACGGTTTTCTCTTCACAAGTATATTCTCATTGATTGCGGTGCCATTAATATCATCAGCTTTGTCAAAGACCCCAGTCTGCCAATTTCTCGTTGGAATTCCGCCTTTTACATTCACAAGGTCAACCATGGCAGCAGTGCCATAGACTTCTAAAGTCATCTTCAGGAGGCTTTGATTTACCCAGTCGAATCTTTGCTTTGCCTCAGTTCGGTATGTTTCGGGGTCCGCAATGGGTATCTCAAGAGTTCCCTTTGAAACAACTGCCTTCAGATTCTTAGATCCCATTACAGCTCCGACACCGCATCTTCCCGCGGCGCGACCATGGTTCTCTTCGTCACAGTCATTCATGATTGCGGCGTATTTCACTAGGTTCTCTCCGGCTATGCCAATGCAGGCAACATTGAATTTTGGGCCATGCTTCTCCTTCAGAATTCTGGTTGTTTCAGAGGTATTCTTGCCCCATACATCAGCCGCGTCCTTTAGTTCGACCTTACCATCTTCTGTAAGCAAGTAGACTGGTCCGGGGGCTCTTCCTTCGAAAATTATTCCATCAAAACCTGAGCGTTTGAAATCTCTCCCCCAAAAACCAGCGGAATTTGCCTGTCCCCAGCCGTTTGTCAATGGCGATTTTGTAACTACACTGTATCTTCCTGTGCTGGGAGAATTAGTTCCTGTCAAAGGACCAGTCATGAAGATGAGCTTGTTCTGGGGTCCTAAGGGGTCTATTCCTGGTTCTGTTTCATTAATGAGATACCAAGTTGCCAATCCCGCGCCGCCGAGGTACTTCCTTAGCGTTTCTTCATCTGGGAATTCATCGGTTATTGTTAATGTCGTCAGGTTGACTCGAAGGATTCTACCCATGTAGCCGAACATATTCAGATGGCACCTGTACCATGAAACGCTCTATTGCACTTTTATAAGCCTGATGATTACTTGGACCGAGCTGATTTTTGATGAGAGTGAAGATACGATTCTTCGCACATTTTCGCGACCTAATTGGTGGGTCGGGCATTGTCGAATTAGATTTGGAGGAAGGCGCGACAATCTCTCTCCTTTTGGAAGAGCTCTTCATGAATCCAAGAATCAAAGATGGCCTCTGCGACACGGACAAGGGATTGAGCGCCGGTGTGACTATTTTGAAGAATGGTAGAGAGGTGAAGTTCCTCGAAGGCATGGAAACCCCGCTGAATTCTGGCGATGAAATCGCAATTTTCCCTCCAATCGCCGGTGGTTGAATTTATCAGCCCGTTTTTCACTTACGGCTACCACACACAAGAATGAGGATTTGACCGAAATGCCGAAGTTCATGTCAGAAACTTGGTTGGAATCATACAAGAATGCCCTGAATAATAACGAAGCTTACGCAAAAGCTGCCTCCTGGTGGACAGGTGATTTTATATTCATCGTTAGAGCCAGCGGTAATTTGAATCAGGATCTCATCGCCTTCATCGGGTTGACCCATGGGAAATGCACAGGCGTGAAAGCCCTGTCAAGTGAAGATGAGTTTGAGGTTGTAGAGCCCGGAGAAAGTGCCAGCAGCCCGCATAAGATTGCTGCCGAATATGCTTACGAGGCCAACTATGATACGTGGCTACTGATCCTAAAGGGCGAACTCGACCCTATCCGAGGACTGCTAAGCGGAAAGGCGAAGATCAAGGGCGATATGGCCAAAATTCTCAAGGCGACAGATGCGGCAAAGGAGCTTGTACGTACGAGCACACTAATCGACACGGAGTTCTATTAAAACAAGAGATGATGGTGAATGGACGAAGCAGCACAGGAAACTCTGTACCTTACCTTCAAAGCTGTAATTGAGGATGTCATTGCCGACAAGAGGAAAAATCCGAGAAATGTCAAAACCCTCAATGAATTTCAGGCCAGAATAAACATTGGCCTCCATGTTGAAGACGAATTCATCTTCTGGGTCAATCTGGTTGCTGATGCCGGCCGCTATGTTCTTGGCAAGGGAAAGCTGGATGAGTATGATTTGGAGCTTGTTTCTGACCCTGAGGATATGATGTACTTCACTAATGGCAAGTACTCCACTCTCAAAATGATGTTTTCTAAGAACAGGTTCGGAAAAAGAAAGCTACTATACAAAGGTGGGACGACTGGTAGGAACTTTGGCAAGCTCTTGAAACTACCAAAGATACTTGTGTTGGATAAGAAATAGACGAACATTAATCCGCCTTCAGTGTCAGGCTCACCATCACTAGTTATGCATACTAGTCGTCTTGGGTCATTCGCGGAAATAAGGTGGTTCATTTGGGAGACAAATTCAAGCCTGCTGGATTTGAAGATGAGAGAATCGTGCTGGATTTCAAGCACTTCGGAGATGGCAAGAATTGCCAGACCAGCGCAATGGTCCGTTTAATGAACCATATGGGCTATGAAATCAGCGAGCCCATGCTGGTGGGAATCTCGTCGGGGGTTGGCTTCATTTACTGGTTCATGAAGATGATGACCTATCCCGTCATTGGAGGCATGAACCGGGCTGACTGTAGGAAGTTTCCTGGAATACTGGGAAAGGCTGCAGTGAGACTTGGAGGTAGCTTTGAGTCGATTCTAACGAAGAGCGTGAAGAAGGCTCATTATTTCCTAAAGAACACTCTAAGACAGAATCAGCCCGGCCTGGTCTGTGTAGACATGGCATATCTTGATCATCTTCTCACAGGGGAAGATGACCATTTTGGCGAACACAACTTCCTCGTGTACGGTATTGACGAAGTAGATGATGTTGCATACATTTCGGACCGTTTTCATGGAACAACGACAATGGCATTGTCTCAACTTCAGAAGGCACGGGCCTCCGAGTTTCCTCCTTTCCCTGCAATGAATCAAATGGTCCGGTTTTCTTTTCCCGTTGAGCTGACGCCGTTGGAGGAGATCATTCCTAGAGCGATACGTGAGAACATAGATGCCCTTCTGAACCCTCCAATTCAGAATGCTGGAGTGAAAGGCATTCTAAAATGGAGTCAGGAGTTGGGTAGATACCCCAAGATAATTCCTGACCCGAAGAACCTTGTTCATGCACTTATGATGCACTATATCTACATTGAAACGGGAGGTTCCGGAGGCGCCATCTTTCGCCAGATTTTCACAGATTTCCTGCAGGAAGCTGGCGTTCTCATGAGAAGCGATGCAATATTAAGAGCGTATTCCGAGTTCCAGGAAATCGTAGACCTTTGGCATAGTATTGCAGATGGACTGCTTCCAGACGAATATCCGGCACTAAGGGAGATACGAAAAACGCAATGGGAAACCAACAGAATACTGGAAACAAAGGGATTGAGTGCGCTTGAAGAGGTGAGGTGGCTCTCCAGCAAGATACCGGGTTTGCTTCAAGAAGCTGCTGAGTCGGAGGTGTCTGCTTTTTCAGACTTCATTAGCCCGGTTAGAGAACAGCTAAGAGTTGCTCACGAACTCGAAACTGCAGCGCTGACAAAGCTCGCCAATGATTTGTAGCTCAGAATTCCGGGTCCTGCCAATGTGAACTGGCCATGACCAAAGAGAAACCCTGAAATCTCAGGGTTCACTAGGTGCAAGTATGGTCAATCCAGAGAGAGTTTCAGAGCTTTTTTCGGAGCTGTCGGATTCGAATCGATTGAAGATTCTTCTTGCTGTCGATCAGAAGTCCCTGAAGCAAAGTGAGATTGTCAAGAAGGCTGGTCTATCAAGCCAGAACACAACAGGGCATCTCTCAAGATTGACCAATGCGAATCTTGTAATAAAAGACGCAAAAGGCTACTATTCTACGACGCCTCTTGGCCGTCAAGTCGCGGCGCTTTTTCCAACAGTGAACTTCCTTTCCTCTAACGCAGGTTACTTCGCAGATCATGACCCATCATGTATCCCATCTCACTTTCAGTATGGACTTGGACTAATCGAAGACTACAGAACAACAGGTGATGCCGCACAATCTGTCAAGGAGATTGAAAACCTTATCAAGAAAGCTCAGGACTTCGTCTGGATTCACTCTGATCAAGTGCTATCCAGTTCGCTTCCTCTGATTGATGATGCTCTTGAAAGAGGTTTGGAATTTCGGGTTATACTGCCAAGGGAACTCTCTGAGCAGGGTGACCATTTGATGTCTTATCCTCAGGTCCTTGAACATCAGCATACACTTGCGCACGATAGGTTCATTGAATCAGTTAGGCTTGTCATTGTACTGTCAGAAAAGCAGGCACTTCTTGGTTTTCCCACAACTGATGGACATCCTGACTACACAGGATTCTCCATTCGTAATCGAAGTGCGCTGGCCTGGTGTAAAGACCTATTCCTGCATTTCTGGGCTCTTGCAAAACAGCTGTAGCTTGTAACACCTCTTGTCATCCAATTCAGCTCAATCATAATGACAGATGCGAACTCTCAAAAGCGCGTAAATCGGAAGCACATGTCGATGACAATATGAGTCAAGTGCGTTTACAACACGGAAAAGGCAGTTCCTCGTTCTTTGCAATGCTAGCCTTTGCTATCATGGTTGCATTCATGATTCAGGCCGCGGGGTTTGCTTTTCTGCAACTTGGTATTCCCATCTGGCTGGCTATCTTAGTGGTTCCTGGATCACTCTTAGGAAGCGTTGTAAACATCCCCCTATACACAATTGAGTCTGATGACACGCCGTGCATTCAGGATTCCCTCCTCCAGTATTGGGGTATTAGTTACCAAGTCTTTCATCCCGATTGCCCCGGAAGAACTAGAATAAGCATCAATTTAGGGGGTGCTGTAATTCCTATTCTTGTCAGCGGCTACCTGATTCTGCTGAATTTGGGCGCGTTCTTGCAGTTCGCGATTGGTGTTCTTGTCGTTACTCTCATTGTACATCGAGTCGCTAGAATTGAACCAAACGTGGGTATACTAACCCCCGGGTTCTTACCAGCATTTGCAGCTGTATTAATCACCTTAGCTTTGATAGTCCTCGCTCCTGGTGCATACAATGGCTATGCCATTGCATATGTTTCTGGGACACTTGGTACTCTCATCGGTGCTGATTTGTTGAATCTCGGGAAGCTCTCACTTCTTAGAACCGGGGAAGCGTCCATTGGTGGGGCTGGAACCTTTGATGGCGTTTTCCTCACCGGTATCCTAGCAGTCTTTTTGCTCTAGAGCAGAATTCATGATGTGACAGAACCAGAGATCCATTCTCCAGTGTTCCCCTTGGTATAGCATTGATTACTAATACAAGCTGAACTAATAGGTGATGAAAACTGTGCCTCCTGCATGGACAACCGATTTTTCATCTTGGCACAAGTGATTATGGCCACAGTGATTTTGCTTACAATTGCGTTGACTGCCGCTGGCATATTTCCATTTGACAACGTCTTGGGAATTTATAGAGAGCTGCCCGGAAACATAGTATTGGACTTCGTATGGGTGTATGCCATATCCCTTCTCATTGGACTGCTGGTCTACATGGTTGGGGGCAAGATGTCTTGGCTATTCATCAGGATACATGGACGCCTAACAGGCCGCGGTTACCTCTATAGATTCTCTGCAGAACCACCCTTGCAGGGAAGTGAAATCAGACGGCTTCTGGTACCTGCATTTGTTTCCCTCGGCTTGTCAATCTACTTGGGAAATGTCACAGAGATTGCAAATACAGTATTCGTTGTCGAAAGCTTCGATTCGTTGGAACCTTATTCGGCAATGATAATGACCGAAGCAATGTCGATGTTCTTCATAATGCTGCTCGTGTCTTGCTTTGTGGGTATTCTATTTGGTCCAATCTGGATACTTGAGAATTCGGGAGTAATTCATGAGCGAATTGTCGATGGCCAAGTGACTGAAACAGGTGAAACTGGACGATGGTACTCCTCTCGTCTGGCTGGGTTTGCCAGCATTTCTGCAATCTTGGCGTATGTTATCATAGCGTCAAAGACAATTCTGTGGTTTCAGGTCCTTCCCGGGATGATTGATTATCCCCTTGTGTTTTACACAATCCCATTGATTGTAACAGTCTTCGCTCCCTTATTCGCCCTGGGGCCAATATCTCTCTCTTACTTTCTTTTTGAGAAATCAGTGACGAGACATGAAGAGAGCACTAGGAAGCAACTAGGGCGCGACTGAATCAAAGAACCTTAACAGAAAAAAAAAGGATTGTAAAGACTTAACAGCAAGCCAGTTAAGTAGCGTACGGTGTGTTTGGAGCTTGGAGTCAGAGAGTAGTGGGAAACCGGAAACCCCCCAACAAATCAGAATCTACGGCGTCTCGGGCAGCTGCGTGAAGGATCAGATTCAACAAATCGCCGGGGTTCATCCAGGCAAGAAATCAATATACACGAAGGAAACAGGTTACCTGGCTGTGCACTCTGAGATTCGGGCAACGTCGGGCGACATCTTCTCCGGCTGTGGTTCAGGTGGGGGTGGTGAAGGCGAACTGGCGTGCCTGATCATTATTCTCGTATTGATGGCCGCTTTTGCCATTGTATGGGCCATCATTATGATTGCCTATTCAATATTAACCATTGGTGGATTTTTCAAACGAAGGTTCAGGACAGCTTTGTATTTTGAGAAAGAGAACCGCGAGCTACTGGGAAAGCTTGCCGTTTCAATCACGCGGAAAGATGGTGCTATGGATTATCGCCTAGGCATTGATTCGTACGACACATGGATGGGACACGCATTTAGTCTGTTCATTCGACTAAAGCACATCCGTCAATTCAGCATTCTGGCCGGCTTTCTATGGGGGGTGGTCGAGGTTGGTTTCAAGCTGTTCCAGATTCTGCTTGACCCGGCGTTCAGCTATGACCTCTGGCCGCTAAGATACGTTATGATCGCAATATTCGTTCCGCTCCTTTTCTATAGTGCGTTTCTCGAGTTTCAATTTCGAAGCTCATTCAGTGAAGGTAAGGAGATTGTTGACAGACTAGTGATGGAACAGCCTGCGCTGAATCCGGATCATGCCATGGATTTCGAAATCCCGCCTTCCGAGTCCAATCGGCGACTGTAACTCCGAGTCCTGCGCCAACGACAACGACGTAATAATCATACTTGAAAAGTCTACTTGGAGCCATGATTTCCATATCCACCACACTGATGCCGATTAAATTTCAGAGCTGGCTTATTGGTTGTGCCAATCATCCCATTTCGCAATGAAATTATGAAAGCACTTCATGTGCTTTCTTCAGCTGCTCGATAATCTCAATGCCTTGAGGGCACTTCTCCAAGCACTCTCCGCATTCGACACATGCAGAAGCATCCTTCCCTTTTGCCCAGGGCACTTCCCCTATCAGTGAGTAGTTGTGTATTGCTTGTTCTCTAAGGCCATAGATTTGATATCGCTGCAGAGTTTCAAATATGAAGCTAATATTCACCTCATTTGGACAGGGTTCGCAATATTTGCATTGAGTACACACAAGGTCACATAGCTCTTTGAATTTCTTGGCGATACTGCCAATTGACTCCTTTTCCTTCTCGCTCAACTGATTGTAATCCTCTTTGGAAGTAATGGTCAGGTTATCATCTAACATCTCCTCCGAGCCCATTCCTGATAATGCAACTGAAACGTTCGGATTGCTGAGTACGAATTTGAGTGCCAGGTCTGCGTAGTTATCTCTGCCCGGCGAAAGCCATTCCTTCATTTCTTCAGGCATGTCCTTTCCTGCTAGTCGCCCGCCGCCTACAGGACCCATTATAGCAACTGCGAGTCCTTTCTCACCAGCGTAGTTAATCATTTCATGATTGACTTGGTCAATGATATTGTATTGAACCAGCATAAGGTCAAAGTGCCCAGAATCAATGATTTGCTTGAGCACTTCGGGCGTGTCATGGAAGGAGAATGCAAGATGCCGAATTTTCCCCTTCTCCTTTGCCTTTAGTGCCTGTTCGACTAGATTGAGTCCCAACACTTTCTCTTCATACAACTTCTTGTTCACACCGTGAAATAGGTAGAAGTCCACGTATTCTTCATTCAACCGTTCAAGTTGTTCGTCAAGGTATTTCTCATAATGCTCAGGCTCTGTGAAGTCTTCACGCCCAATCGGGCATTTGGTTGCTAGTGTGACACGCTCTCGATACCCCTCCTTGAGTGCCAATCCAAGAACTACTTCGCTCTCTCCCTTGTGATAAGTCCAAGCTGTGTCCAAATAATTGATGCCCTTATCAATGCCCTTGCGGATCAATGCAATCGCTTCCTGCCTGTTGATTTTGCCATCCTCAGTAGTCGGTAGCCGCATGCATCCAATTCCGAGTGCTGACACTTTGATGCCTGTCTTTCCCAATGTTCTATACTGCATTCCTATTCGACTCCCAGAAATATACTGCTTCGAACTTATTACCTGTTAAATTCGTGGGTACTAATAGGCGTTACTTCTAATTGTTGCTTCGAAATTCATCCTTAATTAGTGAAGATGTTGCAGCAAAGCTGCAGAACAGGTGCTTGAAATGGGAGTAGAGTATAAGAAAATTGAAGACACCCTTGCGCTAACACATAGGATTCATGGAAAGGTTGAGGACCTACCTGAGGTGTTCGCCAAACTTGAGAAAGTCGCAGGCGATGCAGCAGCTGGCATCCCTGTTGTGGTTAAGCACTTCCCGTTAAGTGATGATAAAGGTATAACGATGGATGTCTGCATCCCTTTGTCTAAAAGAGTTGATAGAGGCGACTTCGAGATTATAACACTAGAAGGTGGAGTTGCAGCCACGGCCATTCATAACGGCCCCTACGAGAAAATCCTGGACACCTATCGTGAGCTAATTCCCCAGGTATACAAGCATGGGCATCCAATCCAAGAGAACGGAAGAGAAGCGTTTCCGAATTTGGATATTGAGAATCCTGAGAATACCGTGGTTGAAATTCAAGCAATGATAATCGGATGGGAGGGCAAGCTAGAACAGCATCTTGAGCGGGTCATAGGCAAAGAAAAGAAAGACTATGTTCTTAGTGGCTTTGGGAACCTATCACTGGAAACTGAGCAAGCGAAACGTGCCTCAATCATTAAGGAAGCGATGCATAGACTTGATGAAGTTGCAACAGAAGATCAGAAGTATGAGGCGCTCTCCTGTTGTGCTCATGAGTTTCCCGCCGAGCTGATTGAAGAAATGAGGAATTTGTATAGAGAAACAAAGAGCATTGACACGGTTATCCAGGCGATGAGGGACGGCCACTACTTCTTTCCGAAACTACGTCGAGAAGGCAACACTATCTATGACAGAAAAGGCCCGGCACGGCCGCAGGCTTTTGAGCAGGCAAGTACTAGACTAGAGAAAATGCGTGCCATATGTTTCTGTCCCTTGCTCAGAGATGTGTGGGATGAGATGCCTGGAACATTCTGCTATTGTGCTGCAGGGTGGCCAAAACGACTCTTCGAAGGGATTTTGGAACAGCCAGTGAAAGTGGATGTTGTGAAGGCACTCACGAAAGGCGATGACTACTGCGAGTTTGCCATCCACTTGCCTGAAGGGGTGGAATAGAAAAGAAATAGCAGCAGAGTTCAGTTGTTTCTTTGAGCATAGGTGTTAAACTTCACTATATCCTTCCAAGGATAGACTTCTGTGCCTCTCTCATTGCAGCCTGCCGCTGCCTGCTCAGACTGGCAGCCTGTCTTCTAATGTCTTCGAATAGGCTCTCTTTTGATGATATAGCTTCCTCCACAAGCGCAGCTGTGGCCTCAGACCTGCTCTTAAAAATGCCAACGGCTACAAGCGAATCCAAGGTCTCTACAACATGTCTGGTCATCCTCGCGACTACCGCAACATCTGTCTCGCCTTCCTCGAATGCCTCTGTCGTGATTTTCTTTAAGACCCTTTCACGGAAAGCGGTTATGTCTGGTTTCTTTTTCTTTTTGGCCACTGCAACTCACTCAACCTGTGTAGCAAGCAAACGGCCCTGGTACTGTTTATTGTGCATCTTCGTCGTGTAGGCGCATGGATGGGATTTTGATGCCTAGACAGACGGCTCTTGATGGATTCGTGAGAGCTCTATGCTTGACTTCGAACTCAGGTTCTTAGCACTCCCATAATCTTGGCAAAGCCCCCTAATTTCTGGGCCCCCTCCTAACCAACGTCTGTTTTTGGTCATTGAACCCAATTGCTGTTTTACTCACTCTGCTTCATGTATGAGTAAAGCCCTAGTATGAAAAGAACGGACATTATGATAAGGTCAAATGTGTGCATGCTGACTCCCTCAGCAGAGATGGTTGGGAATAATAGCGCGAACACTGATCCTTCCATGATTATGGTGCTCAACAGCATGTAATATAGAATTAGAAATCCAAGCTTTAGCCGGTCCCAGCTCCAGTCCTTTTTGATGATTATCAGAAATGCGTAGATTGCAATAGCAAACAAAACCCCTCCAAGCAATCTTGGTTGGAACGGGTCCAAAGGGCCAAGCGCAGGCTCCATCATCTCAAGAAAGAATAATGCAAGCAGGGCATACAGCGCACAAACAATTCCGTGCACCAGTAGTGAAACCTTGTTACCTAGAGGGCAACTCCTCTGGTCCTTTTAAAATAGGGTTCCCCCCCAGCTGTCTTCCCCCTATCAACCCTGTTTCAGGTATCCGATGATTCCAAGGATTAGTAGTACAGCTTCCAAGGGTATCTCCATGGTCATCTCGCCGACAAAAGCAGCAGTCGGTGATAAGAGAACCAATGCAAGTATTTGCCCAATAATCATAGGAACGATGAAGGCAAATAGAGCCATGTAGGCCACTTTAATGCGATCCCATTCCCATTTCTTATTGAGAATGCACCATGTTCTTGCGTAGCACATTCCTAATACCCTTTTCAACCTCATCTTTCGGTAATTTGAAGTTATTCTAATAAAAAGAGATGAAGAGGTGGATAATTACCTCTCCATCCATAAATGTGGTCGCTTGAAACATTGGGTCATTCTTACTGCCTCATGTAAGCGACAATACCAAGAGCTACCTTTCCACTAATTATAATCAAATCGAAGATCATCTGAGATACCATGGCAGCCACAAATGTTGACCCAAGCCATGCTAATATTGCAGCTTCAATAATTATTACCGGGAAACACAAGCTGAACAAAAACATGTATGCCAATTTGATCTCTTCCCATTCCTTTTTGCGAAGCATTATAATTGCGAAAATGGCAGCGACATAAAGAATACCCCCAAAAGCTCTTACATGAAATGGATTTGTCCAACCCTCATAATTCAATGTCATATCATATAGAAAGACAAGCATGGTCCCAAATATGAGAAAAATAACAGCATCCACTATAAGTGCGATTTTTGTGAGTTTCTTAATTTCAGTCATTAATTACAGCTCCTTCTATGCTTTAATCTCCTTTTCCTAACCTGTGCACTGACTTTATGGGATCGAGATACGACTCCATACTTCAGCACTTGTTCTGCAATACGTTTCAGGTATCGTGTATTGCGTATAAAGTAAGGTCGGCATCGCTATATATGTGTTGTCTCGTTTCTTAACCAAAGCATTTGACTTGTCGAAATGCTTGAAGGGACGCGTGGTAGATTGGAACCTGGCGGAACCATAACGAAATACTATCCGTTTGTGGATGAGGAAACTAGGTCCATCCTGAATTCCCTTATGAAGGACTCGAAGAACTACTTCGATTTTGTAGGACGTCTAAGTGCTTTTGTGCTTGAGAATGAAGTTCCACTCAATTTAGCTTTTCTTGCAGCAGTCCATGCGTGGTGGTGTAGAGTAGAAGATATCATTGATGCAATTCAGGACAAGTACAATGATATTCCGTGTATAAGGCCGTGGGCATTTCACTGTGATTCTATGGAGAGAGACCAACTATGGTTCCATGATTCAGTTGTCGACGCCATAGAGGGCTCACTGGACAACTCTATAGCCGACTGGATGGAAGTGGAGCTTCACATTCTTCACGCCTTTTTTCATTATCCCCTAGGTGAGGTCCCAAGTATTCTTGAGCCTACTAGGAAGGCAAAGGCCCTGATTGATGCCAACCCTCTTCTAGCCTGCTATGAGCCTGCGGTTACAACCTTCGAAGCGTATGCAAAAGCGGCTGAGGAGCATCAGAATGAATCACTTGTCATGGTCAGAAAGGGCAAAGAACTCGCCCAGAACTATGGCGACCCACTGTACAAATACATGAACATGCT
This sequence comes from Candidatus Thorarchaeota archaeon, assembly GCA_011365025.1. Next base: position 5,411 of record RDOF01000012.1, on the reverse strand, counting down.
TTATGAGGGGAATGTCCTTAGGTGTGTCAGTGCGCATGAATCAATCATCTTATTCGAAGAGCTCTACAAGCTGGCGGAAGACCTAGGAGTGCCTAGTCTTATCAGCGAAGTCCTGAACGATTCATCCATTGCATTTGAAACAGTTGGAGAATACGATCTTGCGATTTCTTGTCATGCTGAGATTTTAGAGATGGCAGCTGGCAAATGCGTCAGCGACACAACCTACATGCTTCTCTCTCGATTGTTTAACACATTGAATGATGGAATTCAGGCTCTGGAATGGATAAACCGGGGGTTTGAATGCTGTGGTCCTGTTGCTAGTCCCCCCTTGTACTACTATAAAGCTTGGTCGTTGGCGCTGCAAGACCGAACTGGTGAAGCTGAGAAACTTATGGAAACTGTCTATCCTATGCTAATGAAAGCTGGCATAGAAGTTCATTTACTCAACTACTATCACATTTCAGGAGTCGTTGAACTAAGAAAGGGTAATCTATTAGCTGCGATGGAGCGTCTCACAAAAGCGTGGGAAATGGCCTTGCGCCTGCCTAGAGGGACCAATCAGAATCGGATTCTCCTTGACTTGGCGCGAGTCGAGATTGCATTAGGAGGTGAATCGACAGATGATACAAGGGCGCCTGGCCCAGGCCAATGGCTTTCCAAGCTTGAGGACTTTGCACTGGAGAAGGAGTTGCCTGGCCTCCGAATGTACGCCGCATTGCTGAAGTCCGAATTCTACATAAAACATAGTCAGTTCAAAGATGCTCTTGAGACGCTTGAAAGCGCACTCAATATCACTGACTCTCTGGGTGTCAAGACTCTGAGGAGTAGGATTTCTTCTCAAATTAAGGAGATAGGGGTCCTTATTGCGGACAAGAGATTCCTACCCTGACACTGGAAGCTATCTTGGGCGCGTGAAGGAGTTGCTTGGATGAGCTTTCGTTTCATTGCTTTAATCTTCCATCCTCAATCTTCTCAAGGGTCAGAAGTGCGTTGATGTAGTCGTCCATGGTTTGGGTTCTCTCCTTCAAAGACAGGCTTGAGTCGAGAATCCGCTTTCTCAACATGCTAAGGTATCTGTTTTCCAGTCTTTCGATATATGTGGAAGCCCCCATTTTAGTCACCTTTATTCTTGGTTGACTTTGAATGTACTCAATCAGCCGTACCCACGTTTCAGCAGTTGTCGGATTGAGTCCAACCCTTTGAAACTCCGATTTGGGAAATGGCTCTGGCTGGGCTTCAATGAACCTGAATATCGATTGAGCACGTTGTGTAAGAGTTCTCCGTTTCTTCTTTTTGGACATAATACAATATTGTATTAAATAATATATAAACATATTCTTTATATGCGGACGAATCTTCCTCTATTTCAACGGTAAGTACAGGGAAAACCAATCATGATTGAAGACAATGTTAAGAATTTGAAACATTACATCATTGGCGTTGTGCATGACTTCTTTGTGAAGCATTTCCCTGAAGATGCAGAAGCATTGAGCAAGACATTCGAAGAGACCTTCATTTCCATGGTCAAGGAGAATGAGCAAGTGGAGGTTTCGGAAGTTGAAGGACTTCGAAATCTCATAGTATCTTTCAAACCCGCACTGTCTTCGGTCTTGGAACCCTGTGAAGAATTCGATATGCTCATGACGCTGGTGCAATACATGCTCAAGGCACCTTGGGAAGGAGCGCACCGCAGAAAGCTAAAACCATCTCCTCCTAAGAAGGGTCCAGTCATGCCTGGTAGTGACAGGACCGTGAGTCTTGAGTTCTACTGCGCAGTCTGTGAGAAAGCTATCGATGTATCGTACGAAAAGAGGATGGAGATCCTCAATTCCGAGGACGCGGTTGAGCTTCCAACGCATTGCGGACAGAAGGTCAAGATTAGAATCACTCGCAGCCAAGAGGAACCCAAGGCGGAACCGGTTGAAGAAGAGGAGCCAATCGAACCCATAGAGCTCCTTATGGGTCATCTGCCAGCCGACAATGTGGAATACATGAAGGTGTTGAGCGTAGGAATCGACATTGGTTCCTCTACTTCGCATCTCATCTTCTCTCGACTTACCCTCAAGCGAGAGACCAGTCTGTTCAATATCACGAATCGATTCAACCTTGTCAAACGAGAAATCATCTATGAAAGTTCAATCATCTTCACTCCGCTGGTTGATAGATACAGCATCGATATCGAGGCGGTCATCGAGTTTTGCGAAGAAGAATACAAGAAGGCAGGAATGACACCAGAAATGGTGGAAACAGGCGCAGTCTTGGTGACCGGAGAGACCTCCAAAAAAGAGAATGCGGCGGAGATTGTAAATCGCTTATCCTCCAAATCCGGAAAATTCGTTAGTGCTGCCGCTGGTCCCAATCTTGAATCTCTTCTTAGTGCAATGGGGAGTGGGATAGTCGAGCAAACGGTTCACAATCAGAAGTCTATCTGTCATGTTGACATTGGCGGAGGAACCAGCAACCTTGCAATCGCTGCCAATGGTGATGTACTTAGTACATCCTGCATCAATGTTGGAGGTCGTCTCCTTGGAATTGATAAGGACTTCAGGATTTGGAGAATCGATGGTCCCGCCCGGTTTCTAATGAATGAACTAGGGATGTCCTATCAGGTTGGTGACACAATCCCCGAAGAGGATGCAAGGACAATAGCTTGGGAGTTTGCCAAAGCTTTGGTGGAAGTCATGCTGGGTCCGGCAGAGAGTATAGTTGCCAGAGAGCTGATAATGACGGACGACCTGGATTTCTCAATTCCAGTCGATGCTTATTCCTTCTCAGGCGGCGTGTCTGAATTTCTGTACGGAAGCGAAGAAACATTCGATGACATCGGGGCGATGCTTGCACAAGAAATCAGAGTGTTGGTCGAAGAGAAGGGACTCTCAGTGGTGGAGCCTGAGAACAAGATTCGAGCCACCGTTATCGGAGCAGGCGCCTTCTCTCTCTCTGTATCGGGATCAACTACATTCTTCGATGAACGCATTCAATTTCCACTAACTAACATACCTGTTCTCCCGGTTAATCTGGGAGCTGAAGAATTTACTCCTGAACGACTCGTAGAAGAGATTATGAAATCCTTTGCGATTTTCGGCATTGCTGAGGGGGATGACGTAATTGCTTTGTACTTCAAAGAGATGATTGTGTCTAGATACTACGCTGGTGATGAATGGCTGGCACCATTTGCCAGAGCCATTGAAGCAGCCTTACCGAATTCCGTTTCCAACAAGAAGCTGATTATACTGGTCTTCGGCTACGATGTTGCAAAGAGACTCGGTCTCGCAATTCGAGATGCAACATCAATCAAGAGCAACATACTTGTTCTGGATGAGCTGCAACTGGAAACAGGCGACTGGATTGACATAGGGGCACCACTAAAGTCGACAGGGTCGTTTCCAGTGACTGTGAAGAGCTTGGTCTTCAATGAGAACAAGGAATATGTTTAGGTTGAATTGAAATGACTGATGCGAATCGATTAAAGTGGCAAATCATCGAGACTGTCAGTGAATTCCTTAAGGAGCACTTTGGTGAAGAGGCCGTTGCCCTTGAAAGCCAATTCATTCGGCATTACGATTCCTTATTGCAGCAACACGAATCTGACGACCAATCAGAGACATCTGGCATTCAACTACTCATCAAGGAGTTCAAACCAGCGCTTAGCTCAGTTCTAGAGCCAGGAGGGCGATTTGACATGTTGGTGAGTCGAGTAGGTCCAATTCTCAATGCCGCTCTCTCAATTGCTGAACAGCAAACGTTGGAGGCGTCATTAAGGGCTCAAGAATCAGCCAAATCAAGGCCTGCGCCAAAGGGCGTTGCAATTCCGAAGTATGACAGTGCTGAAAAATTGAAACTTCTTAGTGTAGGCATCGATATCGGTTCATCTACATCACACCTTGTCTTTTCTCGACTTTTACTTGGTAGGGAGAGAAGCTTTCTGAATCCAACAAACCGGTTCGTGCTAACTGATAGGGAAATCATCTACGAGAGTGAGATCATATTCACTCCCCTCCTTGATAGATACACAATAGACATTGAATCGATTATCAGGTTCTGTGAAGAGGAGTATCAAAAGGCTGGCATCTCCCCCGAAATGGTAGAATCGGGCGCAGTAATCGTGACAGGAGAGACCGCCAAAAAGCAGAATGCTGAGGAGATTGTCCGGCGGTTATCCTCTAAGTCAGGAAAGTTCGTCAGTGCGGCTGCAGGGCCCAATTATGAGTCTGTATTGGGAGCGATGGGGAGCGGCATCGTCGACTTCTCAAGAGAGGCTGGGCGCACAATCATGAATGTGGACATTGGAGGCGGGACCAGCAATCTTGCAATAGCATCCAATGGCAATGTATTGAGTACCGCTTGTATCAATGTGGGTGGACGTTTGCTCGGAATTGACAAAGACTTCAGGATTTGGAGAATTGATGAGCCAACCAGTTTTGTCATGCGGGAATTGGGCATGAATTACACACTGGGAGATATCATTCCTGAGGAAGATGCCCGACTCATCGCTCGAGCTTATGCTAGCGCACTGATTGAGGTGATGAGAGGTCCTGCAACAAGTTACATTGCCAAGAAGCTGATGATGACTGGTGATTTGGATTTCTCAATTTCGGTAGACGAATTCTCGTTTTCAGGCGGTGTGGCAGAAATCTACTTTGGCGAGAGCGAAGAGGACTATGATGACATAGGACGATATCTTGCTGAGGAGATTAAAGCTCTTGTTCAGAAGAATATGATGCGGGTTATAGAACCAGAGAACAAGATTAGGGCCACTGTAATCGGAGCTGGAGCATTTACACTCTCCGTGTCAGGTTCAACCTGCTTTTTTGATGAGAATATTGAGTTTCCAATAGCTAATGTGCCCGTACTACCAATCAATGTGACCACCCAGAACTACCGGCAGGGACGAGTTGAGGAAGAGATTGCAAGGGCCTTTGCGAAGTATGACTTGCAGGAAGGTGAGGAAGTTGTTGCTTTGTACTTCAAGGACTCTCTATATCGATCATACTCATGGCTTCAGGAATTCGTCAAGGCAATTGAGAATGCCTTGCCAAATACAGCGGCTGGCAAGATTATGGTAATTCTTCTTTTTGCCAGCGATGTTGGTAAGATGGTCGGATTGGCGACCCGCCAAGAAACATCCATTCAGCACAACCTCATTAGTCTTGATGAGTTGCACTTGGAGGAAGGTGATTGGATTGACATTGGTGCACCTCTCCAATCAGGTCAGGTTTTTCCAGTCACAGTGAAGAGCCTTGTCTTCAATCAAAGTGAATGACGATAAATGCCACTATGGTTTCGATACTCCTAAAAGGTGGTTTGTTGGGTCCGCTTAGGAAATTCAGCACGCCGTTTGGTTGTGTTAGGGGATTTCGAAAAAAAGGAGTTACTTAGATTGCCAGAAACGGACATTGAAGGAGTGGCAG
>RDOF01000011.1 GCA_011365025.1 Candidatus Thorarchaeota archaeon | reverse complement strand
TCGTATATGAAGCTCTCTTCTTCAAGAAAAATACACTATTTGGTTTGCCTCTTAACTACAGCCAGCACCTCCAAACGCAAGCCTACCTGAAGATGCTAAGTAATGCCTACTTCATAAGATGGGATGACATTGAGGGCTACGAATCCCTTCCGGCAGGCCTTTCTGAAGAGGAAGGCGTGCAAAGAGCAATTGAGATGGGAAACAGGTTCTCCAATGACAATCACGCTCAACGTATGTTTCGGGAGAAGGTAGCGGTGTTTCTTCATTCACAAAGCAAACCTGGCATTGGGATATCGGAAAACTCCGATATGAAATTCAAGGGAGCCGAAGTGGTGGCAAAATTTCTATTAAATGAATACTCCCCAGATATTCGGTAGAGGAAACATCAGCCATACGTGAATATGATTGCAATCAAAGACGTTTATACTCAATTACATCTGACACAATTGCAGCTTCTATTCCTTCTTGCATTCGTTTCTCCAGCAGCCGAGTATTAATCTCGAGGCTGGTTCTATATTGTCGGGGATGCTCAAGATGGAGTACTGCTAATTCTGGCGCTTCATCATAAAGGTACGTGATGGAACCAAGACTTCTAAGCTTCCAAATCAAGTCTTCATCTTCGCAGCCCCAGTTGAAGTACTTCATGCAATATCCTCCAACCTTATAGAAGAAGCTGGCTTCACAGAAAACGCCTCCCCAATGCAAAAAGGGTTTCCAAAGAAGCTCCTCCTTAAGCCGTAAATCTTCGCTTTCCCAAGGTTCGTAGCTGGCTTCTGAGCATACATAGGGTCTACCTTCGAAGAGTTTCCTTTTCTCCTCAATATCCAGAAACCTATTATCACCAAAGCCATACAGGCATTGCGCAGGATTGAACTTGAAGGATATCAATCTTGAAGCAGAGCAAGCCCCCAAGAATTCTTCAATATTCGTTAGAAGTCGGTGCATCTTTGGCTGTACGAGAGTGGTCCTTGGATGGCCCTCTGACAGTCTATGAAGTTTTGATAGATATTGCCTTTCGTATAAAACAACATCTGCATCAGTGAAATATAGAAACTGACCTTTTGCTACCTTTGCAGCCCTATTCCTGCATTGACCGAGATTTATCATACTCGTGTCAGTTTTCGAGTAGGTATAGTGACACTCTTTGAAAGCACCACAAAGGTCTTTGATATCCGATGAAGGCTCCGCACTGCTATCGCTGATTAGGACTTCAACCTGCACATCTTGCGACACCAGATGACCGATAATGCACTCAAGGTTTCCTGAAAAAGGGTAGTTGGATAGGGGAATGATAACACTAATCACTGCTTAAAGCACCCTCGCGCCTTCAGTTTTTGCGGATTTTGAGTTGCGTAAGGAATTGCGTTGTGCATGCCGCCAGCTCATCCCCTCAAATTCCTATTGTAAAAAGAATGGTTCCATATTTTCTTCATTGAAAACTCACCCTCAATTGTTGCCTGTCCTTTTTCGCGTAGGCGACCAAGAAGTTCATGGTCCTCGGCAATCATTTCCAGAATAGCACTGACCTCATTGTCATCCTCCACAACAAATCCATTAATCCTATTGCGGACGGCATTGCTCATGTTCTCTGAAACAAAATGAGATACTACTGGAACACATCCGCATGCCATTGCCTCGAGTGTCGAAACGGAGAATCCTTCATGCGTCGATGATAGAAGGACATAGAGGTCAGCCTGCCTGAAATTTTCGGGAACCTCAATGTAAGAGCGATTTCCAAGATATTCAATCTTGTTTACTAATTGGGTTTCCATCGGATAACACAAGGAATCAATGCCTGATACAAGTAAACGGGCGTGCGGCAAAGCACGAAGAGCAGCTTGAACGGATTGGATGGTTCTCTGGAAATTCCCCATGAATGTTTTTTTCCCATTCACAAGAACGCTAAAGGGAATCCTTCGTTGCCTTGGAGGGTAGAACATCTCAGTGTCAATCCGCGGCGGATGAAATTCAATTTTGCTTTTGTCCACTGGCGTACCAGCAATCAAATTGCTCCACCTAGCAGAATCACCCTCGATCCATAGACCAATCGAAGCAGCGCTTTGAAGTGACCACCAATATGACATCAGGTAGAATCTATCATTCCACCTGTTCTCGAAAGCATCTCTCCGAGAAACGAGTTGCTTCCAGCAATCCAAAGCATTGGGCATTTCGGAACGGAACGACATGAGAAAATCCTTGTAGCCAGATTTCAACTTGTGAAGACAGGTCGATAGCTGATGCGGCCAGTACTCCATGTGCAGAAGAGTGGGAATCCTTAGAGCGAGTGGCAAGAAGAAAGGAATGCAGTCAATTTGCTCAATCTGGGCAGCTTTAATTTCAATCCGTTCAAGATCCGCAATAATATCCGGGACCATTGAAAAATCGAAAGTCGAAAATTCGATCGCATCCTGCGTTGGAATTATTCCAAGCTGTTCGAAATTCAATAAAAGAAGCGTTCTGACCTTGTGCCTGTTTAAGAAATTCCAAAGCTGATATAGATATGTAGCTACACCACCAACTGCATAGAAGCCAACCAAGATTAGATCATAGGTTTCGTCTAGTCCTATGCAAGTGTAATTTGATCCGCTCAATACGATGTTGCCCCTTAGCCGATTCCTTGGTTTTGGACGGTGCTACTATTCAATATTCTCCTTTGAGAGATGGCTGCCCAGTAACCAGGATTGCTATCTTAATCTCTTAATGAACCTCCAATCGTGATTTGAAATCCAGTTTGTCACGCATTCCAGGACCTGCAAATACTGGCCCGAAGACCAGAGTCTTGAATCCAAGACAGTGTTCGTGCAAGACCATCCTCGAGGCTTACTGTTGGCACCCAGCCAAGAAGGGCTTTAGCCTTCGAAATGTCAGGCACCCTCCTTTTTGGGTCATCTTCTGGTAGCTGCTCAAATAGCACTTCTGATTTCGATGCCGAGAGTTTGAGTACTAGGTTAACCAATTCAATTATTTCGGTCTCCTTGTTGTTGCCAATATTGAACACTTGATTCTTGGCCGCATTGTCCACTGAGATTTGAAGCAAGCCACGCATTGTGTCAGTGACATAAGTGAAGGATCTTGTTTGGAAACCATTTCCAAGAATCGTAATTGGGGAGCGACATAAAGCCTGAGTCATGAAACGGGGTATGGCACGTCCCATTCTGTCACCAAACCTCATACGCGGACCATATGTGTTGAAGATTCGGAGAATCCGGGTATCAAGCCCAAACTCATATTCAAATGCCTTAACAAACGATTCACTGCATCTCTTCCCCTCGTCATAACAGCTGCGTGGTCCTGCCGGATTTACATTTCCAAAATACGTTTCTGGGGTCGGTATTTTTTCAGAATCACCGTATACTTCACTAGATGAGGCATAGACAAAGGATGCACCTATGTTTCGAGCATACTGAAGAAGATAGTAGGTACCAAGAGTATTGCTGAGTAGGGTTGATACAGATTTGGTAACATACTCCATTGGATTGGGTGTAGCGGCGAGATGCATTATGATGTCAGGGCGGGAGTCGATGCGATCGAACGATTTCAAATCGCATATATCCGCATTGAAAATGCGAATTGACTTCCTCTTTCTAAGATGATTCAGATTGGCCGTATTGCCTGAACTGAAGTTATCAACACAAGCTATGTCGGCGCCTGCTCGCTCCAACACGTCGCAAGCCCAGGATCCCAAGAAACCTGCTCCTCCAGCTACCAAGACTTCCAATCCCTCAAACATCGCATTGCAGGATTCAAGATATTCCGTTATCTCTCTTAGATCCCTTTCAGTAACTCTTCTATCGACACTCATCAGTTGAAGCCCCATTAAAATCGGTCCCACATCTATCGGTTTCGTCATGCATGAGCAGCAGGTTTGCACCTGACTTGATACCGAAACTTACATTCATTCCTAAGGCGGAAGAATCGCTTTCAACAATGAAGTTACTTAGCTGACTACCTTCGACCATAGATTCTTTGCCAATCGAAACATATGGGCCAATCTTCGAATTGATTATTCTAGCACCCTCACATATTACATTGGGAGGGATGATTTCCGAATTCCTGAGAATGCAATTCTTACTCAATAATGGATCTTTCAAAATCAATTCCTTGTTGGCTTGTAGTAATGTTTCAATTCTGCCACAGTCATGGAATGTGTCAAGGATTAATCCGCGCAAGCGAAGACCAGAGTCGATCATGGATTGAAGAGCAAAAGACAAGTGAGAGATGCCTTCGTTTCCTCGTTCCGCCTGGGCGGTATTCAATTCCTTCAAAATCGTTCTACCGTTGCGAAAAACGTATAGACCTGCAATACCTAATGTCCCAGAGAATTCGTCAGGTTTTTCCTCGATGCTTGTAATTACTCCAGACGAATCAACAGAAACCATACCGTAGTTACGCGGGTCTCCGACTTCTGTTAAGCCAATAACGCCTGCCAAACTTGAATCTGAGTATAGGTCCCTAATTAAATCCGTTAAGATAGGATTCGTGATATTATCGCCCAACACAATCGCAACTGGGGAACCGTCAATGAATTCTCCAGAAGATAGAATGGCATCACCTAGTCCAAGCGGCTGTTCCTGAACTACACTGCATAGACTAATGTGCTGACCATATTGATTGGTAGCCCATTTTAATATATCATGCGGGTGATATCCTGTAACCAAAAGAATGTTGTTTAGCCCGCAGTACAACAGATTATCTATTATGTGACCAAGGATGGGCTTCCCGGCCACTTCTATCATGGCCTTTGCCTTTCCGAGAGTTATGGGATGGAGACGTTCTCCCTTCCCACCAGCCGGAATTACTACACGCATCTATGACTCCTCATCGGCGCGCCTTCCTTTGGCGTATGACCCTATTGCTAGGTATAAGACATCATCAGGTTTCTGTGATCCCACAAAAGCTCTCCGCGCATCAATGAATATCTTCCTTCTCATAGGCCTTGTTATCTCATATAGTCCAAGAGTGAGATAATCATCCCATTCTGTCATTAGGATTGAGAGAGAAGCATTACGTACTGCTTCAATTATGTCGTTCTCTATCCTTATTGACTTGTGAAGATTGATGGGAATTTCATTTCTGGAAACAACAGGGTCATGTGCTATCACTTCGAATCCTAGCTTCGCCAACTCGGAAGCAAGCTTTAGACTTGGCGACTCCCTTGTATCATCAGTGCCGGGCTTGAATGCAATTCCAAGTATACTTACTCTATCACCTTTTTCCAGCTCCACATAGTCTTTGACCAGCATCAGTATTCGGTAGACACGCCCATCATTGACATCACTGGTTGCCTTGAAAAGATGACCGGGTATACCGAGTTCCGTTTCCGAGAAATGACGGATTGCTTTGAGATCTTTGGGCAGGCAAGACCCTCCGAAGCCAGCACCTGCATTGAGGTGGTATGGAGTTATTCTGTGATCCATAGTCATGCCTCTCAGAACATCCTCAAGATTTGCGTTTGGTATTTGTTCGGCGATGTCAGCTATTTGATTCGCATAAGATATTTTCAAGCCCAAGAAGCAATTGCTTGCATACTTGGCCAATTCTGCGGATTCCAAAGACATACTCAGGAATGCTGCATCCGGAGAATCAATGCAGTTTCTATACATCCTTTTCAGGAAGTTATAGGCTTCTTTGTCCTCAGTTCCCAATATGATTCTGTCAGGGTGCCTTATGTCTTGTAGTGCAGATCCTTGCCTGAAAAATTCGGGATTAAATGCTGCCGCTATGCGACTGCGATGCCATTCGGGTATTCTTTGAGATAGTAGTCGGCGCGTGGTTCCTGGTGGCACTGTACTTCTAACTACGATAGTTGCATATTGTCCAAGCACCGTGTTCAGATGATTAAATACTCTAGTTGTCGCTATCTCCAAAGCAGAAAGATCAATCGAGCCATTCTGTCTGCTAGGTGTTGGTACACATATTAGTACCACATCATATGGCCCTCCCATTTCCTCATATGTTGTCGCCGCCATTCTCTTGTCTTCAACTGACTCCTTCAGCAAAGATGGCAGACCCCTCTCATAAAAGGGGCATTTGGCGTTTCGTATGGACTCAAGAAGTAGCGGATTTGTGTCCAGTAGGGTCACAATGTGTTGTTTCGCGAGCGCTACGCCCGTCAGTAAGCCCACCCGACCAGCCCCGATAATAAGAATCTCCATACTAATGTCCATCCCGATAAATGTAAGCGCCCACTGCGATTGGGAAAATCTGTATAGCAGAGATACTTTAATCATACGCTCCTCTGAACAACAGCAATGGCGATAACATGAAAGGAAATTCGAGCGATGCAATTGCCGTTGAGGAAGGCTCGGAAAGGCCCAAAGGAAACCAAGACCTTACGCATAATGGTATATCAATAGGCATAGGAATCTGAATACACTAAATTTCCTCTGTATCTTGCTTGTAGAGATTCATCTTATCGTAGTATGTGTGGAATTTGCGGGTGATATCGCCAAATTCATCCCATAGCACTCTTGTGATTCTACCAAATTCGCTTGGGAGAATAGCATTGATGTTCTTTCGGAGTATACCTTCACCAACCAAACGCCTAGCCTTCATCATCCTCTGAGTTGGAATTGAGAAAGCCTTCAAAGTGTTTAGTGCCTTTCCGGCAGTGCGTTCTCGGAAGCTAAAGAGATACTTCAGAACCTCTCTGAAGAAAGCCTCACTGGGCACTTCGAATTTTGCAGGAATACCTTCAAGCCGGAGCAGCGCCGCACCTACTTCAGGAGGCGGAAAGAACTTCTCTCTAGATACGGTATACAGAAGCCGAGGATTGGTCCTTCTCGCGACCTGCACGCCAATCCGGCTGTAGCCCTTCTCTCCTGGCTTCGCAGTGATTCTTCTGGCAAGACGCTCTTGGCAGACAAGAACTGCTGTATCGAACTCGCTATCCATAATCTTGAACATTAGCGGCAAAGCGACCCTGAATGGAAGATTGGAAACAACCTTAGTGAATTTGGGAAGTTCGACATTCAATGCATCGCCCCATACTACTTCCAGATTACGCGACTGCTTCTGGAGGGCAGTTAGAATACCCTCGAATTGGCGATCTTTTTCAATTGCGACAACACGACCTGCTTTCTTTGCAAGTGCCTCGGTAAGAATTCCAATTCCTGGACCAATCTCGAGAACGATATCGCTTTTTCGAACGCCAGCAAGGGCAACTTCATGCGCGATTAGTTTCTTGTCAATTATGAAATTTTGGCCAAACTGATGATTGGGAACTATTCCATACCTGCCCAGAATAGACTTTATGTTGATGGGCGGGTTCTTCTTGGGCGCTGACATTCCATACACCAATCTAGAACTCTTCACCTCAACAGGCTCCACGGAGCAATATGAAAATATTGCCCACCTCGAATCCCAAAGAAACCGATTTTCAGGTACGCCTAAGCATGTTTTAATTGCTGAAAGCAAGGGATTCCGTTTCGGGCACATACGTAATCAAGAGTTCCCAGCAACAATAACTCTATTAGAAGGATTTGAAAGAGAGGACGCTGGAGGGTAAAACATGGGATACGTTCCAACTTCTGCATATCGAGGGACAGCAGGTGGGCTTTTTGGCCTCGCACTGCATCCTCAGGGAAGACTAGTACTGGTTGGTCTTGGATGGTTCATTGTCCGAATGTTCGTTTCGACTGGCTCAAGCGCAACCTACACGCTTTACTATAGTCTTGAAGTCCTGATTTGGGCGGCTGCAATCAGCCTATCGGTTCTTGGGGCGAAGACTGATTCAATAGGGACATCTATTGCCGGTTGTATTCTCGGAGTTTTCCTTATTTCAATGGGCTGGTACTATCAGGGTATTGTATATTCTTCTGGAGACTACTCACTGTACTCCTTCCTGCTGGCAACAATGGTGATGGACATAGCAGGAACAGTATTGGCTATTTTCTCCGTAATCTCCCTTGGGCTGATAATTCAGAAAAGTGGCAAACTACCTGCAGCGAAGGTCACTGGACTCATCATGCTCGTTTTGGGATCGGTGCTGTGGATCATAGGTTTGGCTGAAGGGCTTGCGGTGGTGCTCCTTGACGTCATGGGATTGCTTCCGGAGGAGATTTGGTGGTATGATGTTATGCCTCTAGCATCAGTATTCTTTTGGCTTTTCTTTTCGCTCATTGTTATTGGCACATGCCTCTTGCATTTCGAAAACAAAGCTGTTTCGTTGGTTGGCTTTCTGGCGGGTATTGGTGTGGGCTTGGCTGCTGCCAATGGTCTGACCATTCCAATTCCAATTGGTGGGTTTACTATGAATGCAGCGCCTATCCTGGGACAATTAATCTATACCCTATTTGGGATTAGCCTTGGAATCACTCTCACAAAAGGGCGCGAACCCTCAGTAGTTAAAAAGCAAGATGTCTACATGGCGGACCATACTAGAATTGAGTTTGGATTCGCTGACGAAAGAGCGGTTCCTACTCCACAGGAATCTATTGATGAAGAACGCGTTGAGGAGAAGGACGACGATTTCGAGCTGGATCTCTAGCAACATATCCCAGACTCAAGCGCAGCTCTACAATGAGAGCTTTGCCCTACCGTGATGATAGATTCTGAACTCATCTCCTCGAAAAGCGCCAAGTAGAGTGATATTGCTCTTGGCAGCTAATTCAATCCCTTCGTCTGTTGCGACTGCCAAGGATGCAACAAGGGGGAATGACACTTTGACAGCCTTCGCGACCAGATCAGAAGTTAGTCTGCCCGTGACAAAGAGCGCCGATTGCCCCAGGTACACGCCCTCATTTAGCGCGAGACCTATCGCCTTGTCCACAGCATTGTGTCTTCCAATATCCTCAACCACAACGCTTCGACCGTTATCCAAGTCATACAGCAATGCGGCATGAGCAGCACCCGTGAGTTTGTGAATTTCCTGGCTGCTTCTCACCTTCGCCGCAATCTCCATGATGAGTTTCCTTGTAACATTCCAAATTGTGCTAAGGTATTCCTTTCTCAGCTGGTTGATGTTCGGGTCTTCGCCCGGCAGGATTGGCTCCTCAACTGTAACCTGGCAATTGGTTTCTGTGAGATTCATGGACCTGATGTAGGCAAGATTCAGAATAATCCCGGATGACAGCAAATGTCCTGTCACCATCTCCTTGGTGAAACCTGGACTATACACAAAGGACTGGACAAGCACGCCATTAACGTACAAATCCAAACTGGACTCAACAGCAATCGTTTCCGTATCTTCAACAATGCCGGCACGGCTTGCTCTCTTTGATGGTATCTTCTTGTAGGGCTCCAATGAATTTCGTTTATACCATTCAAAGCCGGGATAAAAGAATTGGCTTCATCCGGAACTCATGCAAGTCCAGATTTCACTTCACTGAGAAGCTTGCTGCCTTCTCGTAACATCCCTTTAGGACATAATATCCATGGTTAGTGACTTCTCGGAATGAGCTATTATCAGAAAAATTGGAGAGAAAGAGGCGCCACCCTGCATCATAGAAGCCGCGATAGTGCCTTTGGATATCAAGATGCCCGGAAAAACCTAGTTCGTCAGCAATCTTGGTTCGGTTCCAAGACCATACATCATAGGGGTCATCATAGTCTTGAGTTAGTAGACGTACAGGCGAGGGGGATACCCGAAAGACCATCCTCCTAATCAGCGACCAGAAATCGAACCCCGCCCGATCTACTGCACTCATTGGCACAGTGCCCAACCATTCCCTAAGCTCGAGTAGATTTTCCAGGTCCCATTCTCGAATCTTGTCGTCTGAAGGGAGTGGCTCCTGATTGAAATCTCCAATTAACTGTTGGACCTCCTTCTGCCTTGGTGGAGTCCATTTTTCAGACTGCATGAACTTGTTTATGTGAACTATCTGACTTCTAGGAAAGTGAAGCGGATTGGGTTCCATCTCATAGAACCGCCTTTCGAAGGCGCTCGACATCTTCATTGCTTCTGCAAAAGGGTCGTCGCATCCCTCAAAGAAGTCCCGTTCATCATTCAGGCAGATATGGATATCTGCATCACTGAGGACAGGAACATAATCAATTGGCGAGTCCCAAGGTTTTATGGCAGAGCCCTTTGCGTAGGCACATTTGATTCGCTTTCCAAAATGCTCCCGAAGAGTTTCAGACCACGCTTGATAGCACATGCGAAGGTCGTGTCGAGCGCGCCTGTGGAGGTCGGAGAAGTCAGCCATGAGAAGAAATGCAAAGTTCAAACAAGAAAACGGTTTCGCTCAATCTATTCGCACCTAGGCATACCCTTAATTGTGCATCTTGTGCGGGCATGCTAATCTACTGCTTCGGACAAGTGATGTTCAGTGACAATCCAAGACGAACGTTCAGCAGGCGTGACTTCCGTTGCAGGCCCAGGCCCGTACAAGATTGTTGCAGCGACTAGTTTTGGTATCTTTCTTGGCGCATTAGATTCCTCTATTGTCAATGTTTCTCTCGTCACAATGGCTGCATCGCTTGGCGTGGGCTTGGCGGAGATTCAGTGGGTTGTTCTGGCATACCTTCTCATTCTCACTTCGTTCATGCCGCTTATGGGGAAACTTGGAGACCGGTATGGCAAGGCCAAAGTGTTTCAGGTTGGAATGGCTGTTTTCATCACTGGCAGCTTGATATGTGCAATAAGTAGTGACCTATTGCCCTTGATAGGGTTCAGAGCATTTCAGGCATTAGGAGCGAGCATGATGACTGCTAATGGTTTAGCTCTAGTCACATACTATACGACTCCAGAAAACCGAGGCAGGGCCATTGGAATGAACTCAATAGTGCTTGCTGCTGCTCTTGGGTCTGGTCCGGTATTGGGTGGAATACTTAGCGAGTTCTTCGGATGGCAGAGTATCTTCCTTATCAATCTGCCAATAGGCGTCATCGGCTATGTCATTTTTGCCAGAACGGTTCCTGAAACCGAACGTGTTGAAGAAACCCGCTTTGATACGCTTGGAGCGGCTCTGTTTCTTGTATTCCTCTTCACGCTCGTATACATGATCTCAGTTGCGAAGGATAATGAACCACTAGTTATAGTTCTATTAGCTGCCGTAGTCATTGCATCGTTGCTCTGGTTTGTCATGCGTGAATCAAGGTTCGAATCTCCAGTAATCCCAACAAGTGTGCTCGCAGATAGGAGAATATCTACGGGAATATTCTCCGCCCTTTTGGCCTATATGGCAATTGTTCCAGTCACGTACTTGTTCCCAATATTCCTACAGGAGGAGCTGAATCTGGGGCCAGCGATTACGGGGTTGATAATTACAGCACACCCAATAGTCATCTCTGTAATTGGACCGATTTCCGGGGTCGTTTCTGAGAGAGTGCGGGCCAAAAGGCAGACGGTCCTAGGAATACTACTACAGTTAATTGGTTTAGTCTTCCTAGGGTTTGCGGTCCCCAACATTCCATTGATTGTGGTTGGCATCATTATAATGGGTCTTGGGCTGTCTTTGTTTTCTGTGGCCAATGGCAACTTCATCATGACTTCTGCACCCAAGGAGTACATGGGAGTGATTAGTGCGCTTACTAATATAGCCAGAACCACCGGATTCTCAATTGCCACAGCATTAGTAACAACGGTGTTCCTGTTCTATCAGGAGGCTTTGCCCTACAGCCCCGCATTTCAATTCACAATCTGGACATTTGCATTTCTTGCACTTATTGCTGCGGGAATTTCAGCCCTTAGAGGACTCAGTCCAGCGGAAGAGGAGAGAATCAAAAAGCTGTCTTCGAAAGAGGTAATTGCGGAGTAAATCACCGGCTAGATTCCAAACGCATCAGCAATTGTGAGAACACGTCTCCGGAAGTCAGGGTGGTCAACCGCCAGCAAATTCATGCCGGTTTCATTTGTAAACATCAATTTGTTGGGATTCTTTCGAAGGAGCTCTAGAAGCTCATGTAGTTCCTCCTTCGAGAGCCGGCGGTCCCCATCATAATCTACAGAACGCCAGTCGACTGTTCCAACTGGCTGCTTCTTTTTCTTCAAATCCTTCTCATCTTCCTTTTCACTCTTGGCACGCTCTTCCTTCAAGAAATCCATGGCTGGGCCAACTGCGGAGTCGATTTGTTCATCCGTGAGCTGCAATCCGTAGACTTTTCGCATGTGCCTAAGTCTGGTTGAGAGAAAAATCCAAGGAGCACGTTCCTTTGCATTTTCATCATCAATTCCATCAAGCGGGTACTGCGTAATCATCCGAATTAGCTCAGTCTGTGGTACGCTTCCGGCTCTCTCCGGATTTAGCGACTCTAGCCAGCTTATTTCTTTGATCAGTGCAGACAGCGCCTCGACTCTTTGGCCCAGTCGAATCAGAGCATTAACAGTAGTTTCCACACCCACCACATCGGCGGCATGGTAGTCCGACAATAACTCAGCCTCTCTTGACGCCTTTTGCATCAATAGAACTGAAATCATCATTAGCAGTCTAGAGAGCCCGAAGAACAATAGCAACACAACAACTCGGACGCCCACAGCAAACAATGCTCCGCCAACAAACGCATTGGCAATACTTAGGGCTAGTCGTGCATAGATGTAGAGGTAAATAATATCCACGAAGAAGGAAGGCATGCGTGCGAATATCTGAACCAATGAGTCCTTGTTCTTGATGTGGCCAACCTCGTGTGCTATGATGGCCTTAACTTCATCTGGTCGAAGGACATCAAGCAGATTACTGTGGAGGGCGACAAAGGAACCAAGAAACGGGAGGCTGAAGGTGAATGCATTGGGCATGGGCGATTTCATTAGGAATATCTTGCCAACGCGAACATTGCTCTTCTTTGCCATCTCCATTGTCCATTCAACAATCTCATCTCTGGTATACCTGCAATGCCAATTCTCGGGGGGCACAAAACTAGGATGGAGTCTTATCATCTCTGGACTACGCATCATGTTTGCAACCATGACGTAAATCATAAGGAGTTGCACAAGAGTGATTGAAACAAACACTGAACCAGAAACCAATCCATTTGCACCAAATTCGATGGCTAGCATTGAAGACTCGTTCACATTTAGAACTGAAACAAAGAGAATCTGTAGCAGGTCCATTACGAGGAATCCGGCAAGTGCTTGCCACTTTCTTCTGCTGATTTCTCCGACAATTGAAACTTCGCCCAAGTTACTCACCGTTCTTGTTCTATCAATGGGAGGCTGTTCATCGTTTTAACTCTGTCCACAGAATCAGTGAAGGCTATTGTGAGCGCTTTGCAAACTGACGAGAAGATTCCGCAGCATGAAGAAAGAGCTCTGCAACATTCTGACCAGTCTTGGCCGAGGTGTCGAAGTATTTGAGCGTAAGTACATTGGCAAGACGCTCAGCTTCCTTTGTTGTAACCTCCGCTTCTCCTTCCATGTCGGCTTTATTCCCCACAAGAGAACCGTTAAGAAATCGGTGGCCAGCTATGTCGAATTGCCCAGTTAGTTTGTCATACCACTCCGGAATCACATCGAAGGTTGATCTCTTGGTCTTATCAAAAACAAGTATCATGTGGTGCGCGCCGGCAAAGAATCTACCTCTGAGTGCAGAGAAGGTCTCTTGTCCGCCAATGTCCACAACCGTGAGGATGACTCTCCCTCCTGGAAAGTCCAGCGTGGTTGCGTTCATGTCGACTCCAACAGTGGCACGATATGAATCGCTGAACTCACCTATGCTGAAACGCCGGATGAGAGAGCTCTTTCCAACATTAGGTGGACCAAGTACGATTGTTTTGTACACCTCAGCGGCCAGGAATTGCACACCCCAGATTCATGAAAGATAGATGATACTTGCTTCTTGGAAATCAGTCTATTCAATCTTAATTAATCAATCCATCGCATAGTTGTGTCAATACAGAAGGTTTTTAGAAGCCACAGAAACAACCTGAGAACCATAATGGTCGACTTGAAAGATATCTGTGATAGAGCAGTAACTGCGCGCGAATACTTCGAAAGCCTAGAGGAGAAGGCTAAGGACACTGTTCAGGAGAAGTATGATGCATATTCCCTAGATAGCAGCGCCGTTGATGAACTCAAGCCGCTAATAGAAGACGTGACCTTTGTGGTCTTCAGTGCCGCGTGGTGCAAGGACTGCAAGGAAGCTCTCCCTGTCTTCATGCTTCTTGAAGAAAAGATTGGCCTCAAGGTCTGCATCTTTGGCCAAATCAAAACAGCTCCATTGGACCCAAATCACAAATGGGCGGTCCCGCCTTCGCCGCCTGAGATTAACGAATGGGGTGCAACGGCAATACCCTGGATTGAAATCTTCGACAGCAAAGGAGAAAGAATTGGTACAATAATCGAGAAGCCAAGGGTAAAGACGACTATGGAGGCAGAGATTCTCCACGTGCTTAAGAATAAATAGGAAGAGTTTCACGAACTAACACAGTTTGAGGAGGAATAGATAGTGGATATACCAGTTGTTTCAAGATTCATTAAAGGAATTCAGCTATTTCTTGAACAGAAGAGATTGAGATGGCTCACTGCCATTTTTCTTTTGGGCACTGCCTTTATTGTATTCTTCAGAGAAATTGGCCGGTGGATTCCAACGACTGGCATCATCACCCTGCTGGGAGGAATCTTTCCGACATTCTTCTTGTTGACCGCATTTGTATCGATTATTGGACTGCATCGGTTCATTGCTAGTGATGAATCATACAAGCGCTCGGGGATATTATTCATTCCCTGGATTATCGTAAGCGTCATCGTCTATGCCATGCTTTGGATCATGGCAATTGGAATTCTTGTCTTCCTATTCATAGGAGTAGCCTTTCTTGGCTGGATTGTCCTTCAGGCCTATCTTTCATCACGTTCAGCTCTGCAATATTCAGAAGTTGTTGATGTGAAGAAAAGGTCAAAGCTCACGACAGTGTTCTTTGGCAGTTTGAACATAGTTGCCTACTTCATAATTTGGGCGGCTCTAATTGCATTGATCATCATCAATCCAGTGGTGCTTGCCCCTGAAAACCTAATTCTAATCGGTGCTGCCATTGTTGGGGCAGTTCTTGCCTCCGGCTTTAATTTTCTGAACGGATTAATTATTGTTCGTGAGAGGAACAAGCAAACTGGAGATAGCGTGGCAATTCTAGGTATCTTCGTGGCCCTTTATGTTGCCTATTTCATGTACAACGTGCTCAAGGTGGATACTGGGGCGTGGGACCCGTTTTCCCTTCTAATTGATCTGGGAGTATCTGTGTTCTTCCTTCTGTATGCGATGAGTTCCGTGGGACTTACTCTTGCATCACGAGCCGATCTAGACACTAGGTTGAAGATTTCAAAAGAGTTTGCTGCCACTCTCACCTTCTTCCTTGCATCCGGATACATGTTCATTGAGGCTGAACTGGAGACCCTAGCCAACTTACCGGGCATTTCCAATCCAGCACTGGGGGCGCTTCCTGATTTCATCAAACTCGTACTCTTTCCCTTCGTTGTCCTGATTATGGAGTTGCTATATCTCCGACGGGCAGGAAAGGTCCTTGAAGCCCCGGAGATTCCGGAAGACCTTCTCATAGTGGAAGAGGAGACTGCGGAAGAGGAAGAGGAAGAACCACCGGGTGAGCAAATGCTGGAACCTTCTGAAGAAGACCTTGACCAAGAATACGATGAGGAGTATCCCCTTGAGGAGGAAGTTGAGCCCGAGGAAGCCGACGCAGACCTGTCAGATGAGGATTACCCTCTTGAGGACGAACCTGAATAAGGCAAAAGCGAAGGCTTTTATCGGATTCACAGCTCTGACGGCAGGTATAACGGTCTCTTGACCATGATACGAATTTAGGAGAAAGACAACATGGCCAAGTATGAATGTCTAGTCTGTGGATGGGTATACGACGAGGATGTTGGTGACCCGGATGGCGGAATCGCTGCTGGAACCAAGTTCGCCGATCTCCCAGAAGACTGGGTATGCCCCATGTGCGGAGCTAGCAAAGAGGACTTCCAGGAGTTGTAGACTTAACAACTCTGAAGGAGGCGGGTGCTGCCATGCCCCGCCTTCACTGATTTCTTTCTGCCAGACAAGGTTCTTTGCAAAAGAGACCTAATTAACGAGAAAATCATACTCACTAGTACCGACTTTTGAAGCATTACTCGGCAATAATGAGAGAACCTGTTATCTCAATTCAGAATGAATTCTCATTAGAGCGCTATGAGCAGAGATCAAGCACGCCGCCAAGAGGAGTCCGAACCAGGACCAGGTCCAACAGCTGTAGGCTGGAAGGAGATACAGGAAGCAGTAAAGTCAGTCATGGTCTTAAATGATAACGGAATCGATGCGCGGCTCTTGATAGTGGAGAAATATGGAGATATCACGGTTAGCGCAACAATTCGTTCCCACGTCGAGTTATGGAATTATGTTGATGATCCCATCAGAAGGCAGATTTTCGAGGTCGGAATAAACAAGACTGAGGTCGTCGGCTACTTATTCGTATGACAAGAAGAATTGCAGAGGGCGGAGCCGAAAGAAAACCAATAGGATGGTAGACATTCGGCTCGGAATCCCAGTTTTTGCAGATTGGTGTTTATCAAAGAGATAGTGAAGGGAGTATCCAAGGTTCAGGTCGTACCGGTATTCGCGGAGTAATCATTGCTAGTTAACCACCTTCAGCAATGAATACCACTCGTACAACGATAACCTTGCATTGCCAATACTGTCCAGAGTAGATTGGGGAAAGAAAAGAAAGCTTGTCAAAAAGCGATGAAGAGACCCATTAGGAAGGTATGGCTTTAAGAGGCGAAGGGTGCAACCCCTGTTGATTAGTGGAAAATTCTGGTTTCACCAATAATCAAATAGTGGTGTTTTGAAGACTCCGCTGGAGGCAGGAAGGAAATGTGCTATGATAAGCTTGCTAGCCTGGCTACTAGAAGAAACATCTTGAGTAACCTCCTATTCACGCTGACTCTATTGGGAATATTGGGCGTGGGCTTTAGTCCGGCAATTCAATCAGTATCGGGAGGATTGACAATTTTAGATCTCCGAATCGCCTACACATTCTCAGACGCACAAGAGCTCTTCACCGCTCTTGGCAGCGATGGACTCGCACTTTACAGCATCCTCCAAGTTGTGGATATGATATTTCCCCTGATGTACTCACTTACGATCACCTTGCTTCTGATCTATATCGCCCCTGCAATTGCAAAGGAGAGGAAGCCAGGGAAAATCCTATTCTTTCTCCCCATAATTGGAGCGGCTTTTGACTACCTTGAGAATGTGCTCATAGCATCGCAAATTGCGGCCTTTCCAAACCTCTCTGAACTGATAATTGCGCTTGCAAGCTTCGCAACGTGGATGAAGTGGGTCTTTATGTTCCTGAGTTTCATAGTACTCATTATCTTCGCAATACTTGCCGGCTCACCATCCAGAGTCCAGTCAAAGGGCCAATAGTGCCCACAAGCTACTCAAAGGATAAATGGGAAAATGTGCCCGCTGACGTGGGAGATATTCCTTGAATGAGATGAAAACCGACATCACAGCAGTTGCTGTCTTTCGTGATGGAGCCAGAGTCACACGATCCGGAAAGACAAGCCTGGACACGGGTCCACAGAGAGTTGTTGTTACTGGGATAACAAGTTATGCACAGGAGGACAGCTTCCGAGTAAAAGGAAGAGGACCAGCAACTCTTTCCAAGATTGATGTGAGAAGAACCCATCGCGTCTTTGAACCCAAAGATGACCTCAAACCGCTTTACGAGGAGCTCAAGAAGCTAGAACGCGAGCACAAGGGTGTAAACGATGAGATTGAATTGGAGCAGAACAAGCTCGAGGTAATTGGAGGAGTTATGGCAGATTTTTCAGGGCACTTCGGCATGCTCTATGCGGCGAAGGAAGCCAACATGGAGCAGCTCTCAGCGCTCGATGCCAAGACAGAGAAAATGCATGCGAATGCCAAGACGAAGCTGCGAAAGCTTCAGGAGAAGCTCGAAGAGATTGAGGAGCAGCTTCAGGCCACCAGGCAGAACATTGGCAAAATTGAGGGAACGCGACGAACAGAAACCTACTATGAAGTGGAGATCTCGGTGGAAGCCAAGCAGAAAGCCGCTCTTGAGCTTGATATTACCTACCAAGTTGGAAGTGCAAATTGGAGCCCGACTTATGACATTGATGTGCCGCCCGGAAAGGCTATTGTCAGAAGGATCGCTATGATATCGAATAGAACAAGAGAAGCGTGGAATAAGGTCAAGTTAGTTGTTTCAACTGCCACTGCTCAACCAGTTCAGGCAATCGAGGGCTCACCATTCATCATCTCAGTTTATGTCCCACGACCTGTACGTGCGGAAAGGAGTAGGAGTATGGGCAGGATGGTAAAAGAAGCTGCAAAGCCTATGGCCGTACCATCAATGGCACCAGGGGCACCGCCTCCGCCGCCTGAGATGGAAGAAGAATTCGCAGAAGCCTCAGAATCGGTATCGGGCATATCTGTCTATGAGCTTCCAAAGCCAGTGACTATTCCCTTTGACAATGAACGTCATCCTGTGACACTGATCGAGGAGGACTTCGAGTCAACAACAATCCACTACTGGTACACTGATGGAATGTCAGAAGTTGTGGCGCAGGATGAAATAACAAACGCTGATACAGTACTCCTTCCTGGGAAAGCAGCTGTTTATTCGGAAGGGGATTTCATTGGGAAGACTACCGTTGATTTAGTTTCGCCCAGGGAGAAATTCAAACTGGGCACAAGAACGGCCTATGACTTGAAGGCAACCAAGAAAATGGTAGACCGCGAGGCGGAGAAAGCAGGAATCACCCGGGCCAAGCTCCGCAGGTCATACAAGTATCGGTTGGAAATTGAGAGCTTTTCAAAGAGGTCGGCGAAAATGCATGTTGTGGACAGGATACCCCATAGCTTGAACCCCTCCATAGAAGTCAAGATTGATTGGGAGAAGATTGGGGCAGAGAAGCATGAACTGGGCGTAATGGAATGGCTATTTGATTTGGAACCTAAGGCCAAGAAGCAGATTGAATACGAATACGAAGTCCAATGGGACCGCAACACAGTGATTTCACCACCACTTCCGTAGGAGGCAAACAGAATGTCCAAAGAAATGAAGACCAAGATTGCCAACGTAACAGTGTTCCGAGACGGCGCAAGAGTCACACGAATTGGGTCGACAGAGCTCGTGGCGGGAGAGCAGACAGTTCTCATCGATGGAATATCACAATACGCACAGAACGATAGTTTCAGAGTTAAAGGCAGAGGAGCTGCGTTACTGAAGGGAATTGATGTGTCCACAAAATCAGCTACCTTTGAACCTGAAGGAAACCTAAAGGAACTCCTTGCAAAGCTGGAGGAGCTTGAGAAACAGAGGGGCCAAGTTGAAGATAAAATCGAATATCAGCAGTCTAGGCTTACAAGCCTGAACGCAATTCTAGGGCAGTTTTCTGGTGAATTTGGGAAATGGTTTGCAGCAGGGGAATCATCGTTGGAGCAGCTGGAGGAGATGGACGGCGCTTCCTCCAAGATTGCACTGGATGCAAAGAAGAAGCTCAGAGCCCTTCAGGAGGAGATTGATGGAGTTAACTCAGAGATACAAGCTGTTCAGAACAACATTAGCCGCGTGCGAGGCGAAAGAAGGGTTGAAACAACCACCCTAGTGAAGGTTCTTTTGGATGTCAAGGAAAGCACGAAGATTGAACTGGATGTGACCTACCAACTCGGAGGCGCCGGTTGGACCCCCACCTATGATGTCGATATTGGCGATGAGAAATCAGCAGTGAAGAGGATTGCAATGGTTTCAAATCAAACCCTTGAAGATTGGAAAGATGTAGGCCTGGTCGTTTCGACATCTTCTGCAAGGCCTGTTGAAGCCGTAAAATCAAGTCCTTTCTACGTTGATATTATGTCGGCATATCCGACCACCGGAGCATTCGGAACCGGAATTGAAGGGATGGCTGATGCCAGGGCATACGACCGCGATGAAGAGCCTGAGGCCTTCGAGATGGCTGAAGATGCCTATGAACCGGAACCAATCATGGAGCAGTCCTACGCCACAGCCTCCGAAACCCTAAGTGGGACCGTCATCTACGAAGTACCTGGCAAGATAACGCTCTTTTCTGGTGAAGAACCTCAGCCAGTAACTCTCACAGAGGAGGCCTTTGATTCCAGACGCCTTTACTATTGGAATGCCTATGCCATGCCAGAAGTTGTTGCGCAGGACGAGATTACAAACGGGGATTCCGTTATACTTCCTGGCAGCGTGAAGGTGTTTGCTGCTGGCGATTTTTTGGGCGAGACCTCCGTTCATCTTATAGCCCCGAGGGAGAAGTTCAGGCTTGGTACCAGAATTGCCTATGATGTCAAGGCCGAGAAGAAGCTGGTTGAGAAGGATACTGAGAAGGCAGGCTTGGTTGGCGGAAAGCGAAAACGGGGCTACAAGTATAGGTTGGAATTATCTAGCTACGCCAAGAAGCCTGTGAATGTCCGTGTTGTTGATAGGATTCCGCACTCCAACTCTGAGAAGATCAAAGTGGAACTCAAACCTCCAGCAATTTCCTACAAGAAAATGGAACTCGGAGTCATTGAATGGGAATTAGCAATCGAACCACAGAAGAAGGTGGAGGTTGAGTACGAGTTCGAGGTTTCCTGGGAAAAGGATGTTACAATCTCCCCACCGCTTCCATAGAACGCCTCGCATTGTGGCGAACAGCAAGAAGGGCAGCCGTAGGATGCACTCCTATGACCTGCCCATTTCGTCGATAACATAGGTCAAGCGCTTCATCCCTTTCTCAAAGTTGTCGAGTTTGATACTCTCATTCGGAGAATGTCCCTTTGAGTTGAAATCGCTCACACCGATGGACACCATTGGTACATGGTCCTTGAAGAGATAGAGTGGTCCAGAGCCGGGACTCGTTACATGAACGTTAAGATCTCCGAAGACCTTGGCGTTTGCACGTCTAACCACGTCAACAAAAGGATGGTCCACCGGCGTCTTTGCCGCAGGATATCCTTCATACCATGCAAACTTCACGCCAGGAAAGCCATGGCGGTCCAGATGAAACCGTAGTTTGCTCCTTATGTCCTCTGGATTCATTCCCTCTACAAGTCGAAAGTCAACCTTCGCAGAAGCTTTTGCAGGAAGTACTGTCATCGAGCCTTCGCCTTGATAGCCGCTAGTGAGACCACAAATGGTACACGTTGGTGCATTGTAGTAGGCTTCTTTCAATTCCTTACCAGTCATTCCATTCAAGAATTCGCTTACAGAGTAGCTCTCCTTCATATCATCCTCATGAAGGTCTATCAGGTCTATTGCCGCCCACTCTGCATTAGTCAACGGCTTTATGCCATCGTAGAATCCATCAATGAGAACTCTGTGATTCCTATCCTTCAAGGAGCTCAACGCCCAAGAAAGGACATGCGGGGCAGAAGGCAACGCGCACCCAAGACTTGAATGCACATTTCGCGAGAGCAGTTCAACCTCCAATTGGACGTAGAAAATCCCCTTGAGTCCTAACCATGCTTCTTGCACGCCATCATAGCCTTCGCCACCGAACTCCCAAATTCCTCCATCTGCCTTGAGGAAGTCCTTGTTCTTTGCGGTGTAATCGGGGAGATTAATGCTGCCAATCTCCTCTTCTCCTTCGATGACAAACTTGATGTTCACCGGTAGTTCTGTGCCGGTCTCCTGAAATGCCTTTACTGTCCAGATGCGGGATATTGTATCTCCCTTGTTATCAGCAACGCCTCTTGCATATAGTCGGCCATCTCGGATATTAGGCTCGAAAGGTGGGGTCTCCCAGAGCTCAAGAGGTTCAGCAGGCTGAACATCGTAATGGTCGTAAAAAAGAAGCGTCTTCTCAGCTCCTACATCTAGGAGTCCAGTAACAACAGGAGCACCAGAGGTTTGATGCAAACCGGGTTTCACGCCAATGCTATCCAGAAGCCGCATTAGGAAATCAGCCGTTTCTTCCAATCCCTGATTCTTGGCCGCAACCGTTGGAATTCGGCAGATTCTGTCAAGTGTTTTGATGGCTTCATCAGTAGTCGTTTCCAGGAAATGAATCACTTCTTCCATTATCTAAACCACGACAGCCATGCGTGGGAGGAAGGTGATATATCATACTATTTGCGAACACCTTATCTGTTGCCTGATTCCCAAGACCAAGCGAAGGAATGATCGTACATGGCCTACCTTGAAGGAATTACAATCGGACAGGGAAAAATCGCATTGTTCCTGGAAGGGAAAATCAGAACAAAGGGCATTTTGAAGAAGGAACCAATTGAGGAGCTTAGAATATCGAGCTTTTACTGGAGGCCCTTCAGAATCGTGGAGTGGATAACCTCGGAGGGACAAGGGTCTAATGCCTCCGTGGTTGATGAGTCGCTCGCGATTCCTGAACTGGAGTCCAATGAAGACTTGCTTCTTTGGAGGCCGAATTATGCATCCATTGCTGCCACCAAAGGCGATGGTCTCAAAGAGGAGGCCTCCGATTCAGATGGTCTTCTGCAACTAATACAGAATCTGGTTCAGAAACGGCTAGATGCCCAAGAAAGGCTGGCCGAATTGGAACCAGAGGTTCGCAGGATTCAAGCAGACAGAAGAGCCGCAGCTGGTGTGCTTCTGCCTCGTACGCCAGGCGGCCTAAGAAAAGATGCGGCTGTAATGGAGAGGAGGCAGCCTGACCACGGATTACTGCTGGCGACTTCAATAGTGATGAATGTTCCAAACTCGGTCATGGTGAAGGACTTCACCCTGGGAGAGAGAGTATATGTTGGTACCGTGTCGGCGGTATTCATTGACAATGAATCCAGCGAAGAGAGAGATCTCCATCTCGAAAGTCCCGGAGCCGCCTCGCTTTCTGCGGCCTTGAAGAACGCCTCGGGCCTTACACGCATTTGTAGTATTAACGGCAATTGCCGAGCTCTGGTTCGGCAACAAGCCCAGATATAGTCGATATCAACTTGCTCAAGATGAAATGCCTGCGAGGAACGGAGCCTTCATTAGGAGCTAAGACTACTGTTGTATCTGTTTTCTGCGTTTAGGAGGTATGTATTTCCCATTAACAAAGGAGGAGAGATCTACTGTGAAAAAGAAACACCTAACATGCCTGTTTCTAGCAGTCTTCTTAGTCCTCCCATACGCCGCAATGCCCGCAGTGGCAACCCTTGATGTTACCCCTGAACTCTCGTATGAGTGCTGGGTACTGTCCTGGGATGACATTTCAGTGGACACCGGCACGGGCCTAAGAACTCTACTAGATGACATAGGTATTAATTTTGACGTCGTCATGAAGGACGACGATCCAATGTACGAAGGCATCTACCAAGAGCCGAGGGCTTTCGCTGTATACGAGATGAGCCATGGCTATGGTAGTGTGCCAAGTCATGTCTGGGAGTCTGCGCACTCTGACAATATTGTCAATTGGGGCTTCAACTGCTATGGGCTCGATAATGCAACCGTGGACCAAGCGTTGGATGATTTCTTAGCAGCCACTCCGGCCAATATTGATGAGAGGTCTGCTACGGTTCAAAGTGTGCTAATGGAAAACATCCCGTATATACCACTGTTTCTCTCTGATGACACCCACGCAATCAGGGCCGAATGGACAAACTACACCCTGAAACCTGGCGGCGTGTTCACATCAATCAATCCCCAAACCATGATCTACATGGAGGACGCAACATATACGGGTGGAGAGTACTCGTTCGTCATGGCATATCCTTCAGACATAGGGGAGCTGAACCCGATGTTCTATAGGAGTGAGAGATCGCATTGGTATGACATGCTTGTGTATGACTCTCTAATCTCCTACGACAATAATCTGAATCCAATCCCATGGCTTGCAGAATCATTCGATGTGGCTGACGATGGGCTTCAGTTGAATTTCACCATTCGGAGTGGTGCCCTTTGGCATGATGGGAATCCACTGACCGTTAACGATGTCAACTTCACACTGCACTACTACAAGAACGCTCCTGAGGACGCAATCTATTGGACATTTATGCAGACCTTGGAAAGCACTGAAATAGTTGGCAATACCATAGTAGTGAATTTGAATCAGCCATCTGCATTCGCCCTTAACTACCTTGGAGAGCTGTACATTCTTCCTGAGCACACCCATACTGGTATTGCTGCAGATGACGAACGGTGGAACGACCCCTCAGACCCAGACAACCATATTGGTTCAGGGCCGTACATCTTTAGCGACAGAGTGGCTATGGAGTACACCACAGTGGTCAGAAATGATGACTGGTGGGGTCCGGACAATCCGTATGTGGGCCAACTGCCAAACATTGAAACAGTCAGAATCGATGTCATCAGATCTCAGGACGCTCGTATCCTCGCCATGAGGCAAGGTACGGCTGACACTGAGCGTTACGAAGTCTTTGGACCATACGTCAGCACCGTGCTTGACGCGCCAGAGCTCGACCTAGTCACCGGAGTCACCTCTCAGTGGTACTACGTGGTCGGCTTCAACATGACTGTCCCCGGTCTAAATGATCTTGATGTCAGGAGAGCCATGTGTTATGCCATGGACCGAGAGACCCTTATTAACATCGGCCGATTGGGCTTTGGTACAGCTATAAACAGCACCATTCCGCACGAGTTCTTCCCATCCTATTACAGCTCAGAAGGAGTCTTCTACGAGTACAATGTGACCATTGCGAACAGCATTCTCGATGCAGCTGGCTATATTGATGTTGACAATGACGGCATCAGGGAGTTTCCAGGGGCAGCGCCTCCGGGAGTTGCACCCGACCTCCTCTTAATAGCTACCATTGGCGCCGGAGCTCTCGTTATAGGTGTAGTCATAACCTACTTCCTAATGAAGAAAAAGTAGTTCAATTGAAGGGGGTAGTCATACTACCCTTTCCCATTCTCACTTGAAAATCGGAATGCATCAAGGGCAGTTCGATACGCTTCACTCTACGGTCTGGTTTTTATGTTGGACAATGTTACTATGATTCGAATTCATAGTATTAACGGCAATTGCCGAGCTCTGGTTCGGCAACCAGCCAAGATTTAATCAATACTGACTTACTCAAAATGAAATGCCTATAAGGAACGGAGCCTTCATTAGGAGCTAACAGTACTGTTGTATCTGTTTTCTGCGTTTAGGAGGTATGTATCTCCTAATAATCGCAGGAGGAGAGATCTACTGTGAAAAAGAAACACCTAACATGCCTGTTTCTAGCAGTCTTCTTAGTCCTCCCATATGCCGCGGTACCTGCGGTGGCAACCCTTGATGTTACCCCTGAACTCTCGTATGAGTGTTGGGTGCTTTCTTGGGATGACATTTCAGTGGACACCGGCACGGGTCTAAGAACCCTACTTGATGATATAGGCATTAATTTTGACGTCGTCATAAAGGACGACGATCCAATGTATGAAGGCCTCTACCAAGAGCCGAGGACATTCGCTGTATATGAGATGAGCCACGGCTATGGTAGTGTCCCAGATCATATCTGGTGGCGCTGTCATTCCGAGAACATAATTGACTGGGGTGACAACTGCTACGGTTTGGATAATGCGACTGTTGACGCGGCCCTTGATGCGTTCCTAGCGGCTACGCCAGCAACAATGGCCACGGCCGCAGCAACGGCACAGCGAGTTATTAGAGAGAATATACCCTATATTCCCCTATTCCTATCAGATGACACCCATGCAATCAGAGCGGAATGGACTAACTACACGCTTAAGCCAGGTGGCGTCTTCACATCACATAATCCGCAGACTATGATCTTCATGTATGACACAACCTACACGAGTGGTGACTACACCTTCGTAATGGCATATCCTTCAGACATTGGTGAGCTAAATCCGATGTTCTACAGAAGCGAGAGGTCACATTGGTATGACATGCTTGTGTACGACACCCTAATCTCCTACGACAATAACCTGGATCCCATTCCTTGGCTGGCGGAATCATTTTCTGCGGCCTCAAATGGGCTTCAGCTAAACTTCACCATTAGGAGTGGCGTTCAATGGCATGATGGTAATCCACTGACCGTTAACGATGTCAACTTCACAATGCACTACTACAAGAATGCACCAGAAGATGCACTTGGTTGGGCACTGATGCAGCATATGACCGACACCGAAATCGATGGAAATACCCTCGTCATGAACTTTGACCAGCCTTTTGCCTTTGCACTACAAACAGTTGGAGAGCTGTACATCCTTCCTGAGCACACCCATGACGGTGTCGCTGCAGATGACGAAAGGTGGAATGACCCATCAGACCCAGACTATCATATCGGATCGGGGCCGTACGTCTTCAGCGACAGAGTTGCCACTGAGTACACGACAGTCGTCAGAAATGATGACTGGTGGGGTCCAGACAATCCATATGTTGGGCAACTGCCAAACATCGAGACCGTTAGAATCGACGTTGTTAGAGGTCAGGATGCTAGGATCCTTGCCATGAGGCAGGGCACAGCGGACACTGAACGCTATGAGGTCTTTGGGCCGTATGTCAGCACTGTGCTAAATGCCCCAGAGCTTGACCTGGTCACTGGAGTCACCTCACAATGGGATTACGTTGTCGGCTTCAACATGACCGTTCCTGGTCTTGATGACGTCAATGTTAGAAGGGCTATAGCCTACGCAATCAACAGGCAGACTCTAATCAACATTGGCAGGCTAGGCTTTGGTACAGCAACCAATAGCAGCATTCCCGCAGAGTACTTCCCAAGCTTCTACAGCCCTGAGGGAGTCTTCTACGAATACGATGTAGATACGGCAAATGACATTCTTGACGCTGCAGGCTATGTTGATGTTGACAATGACGGCATCAGGGAGTTCCCAGGCGCAGCACCGCCTGGTGCAGCACCTGATCTCATACTGATAGCAGCAATTGGCGCTGGAGCTCTTGTGATTGGCATTGTAATTACCTACTTTGTGATGAAGAAGAAATAGTACAATGAAAGGGGTAGAATAGCTACCCCCTCCTACTTTTTTTGTTAGTGCATGCAAGAAGCGTAGTTCGATACCCTTTAAATTGCAGTTTAGCACGAAATAATGGACAATATTATTCGGAGATGACGATGAATGTCGGTGAGGAAGTCCATTGGAACAAAGCGATACATCCTGCAGCGCTTGGGACAAACAATCCTGATTTGGTTTCTTATCGTGACTCTCAATTTCTTCATTTTTAGAGTAATGCCTGGAGACCCAGCAGCCGCCCTAATCGGGGAAAATATGCCTCCTGACACAGTCATTAGGATTCGTGAAACCTTTGGGCTTGATGAACCTCTACTTGTTCAGTATGGGCTCTATCTCTTGAATCTCTTTCGTGGCGAGTTTGGTGAGTCATTTGATCAGGATGGCTTGGATGTATTGGATGCCATTTTTGACCGGCGCTTCACAAACACATTCGTGCTAATGGGAGGTGCCCTGATCTTCTCTATAATCATCGGAATGGTATTCGGAGTAATTGCGGCAGCTCGAAGAGGAACCAAAACTGATACCGGTTCCACCGTGTTTTTCTTGGTGACATATTCAATACCGGTCTTTTGGATAGGGCTGCTAATGATTCTGTTCCTAGGATTTCAATTCAATCTCATACCAATAGCTGGAACCATAACAAGAGGGTATATTCATCCTAATCTGCTGATCTACATCCTCGACTATGGTTGGCATATGATAGGACCCTGTATCGTACTTACTCTCTCATTCATAGGAGGGTTTTATCTCATCATGCGGGATTCGGTCCTGGACGTTTTCACTCAGGACTACATGCTTGCTGCTGAGGCGAAAGGGTTGAAAGAACGCACAATGCTGTATCGGCATGCAATGCGTAACGCCATGCTCCCCATGGTCAGTGTAATTGCAGTGAACCTGCCATATCTTATCAGCGGCGCAATGATAACGGAGTATGTTTTTAGCTGGGAAGGTTTAGGTCTTCTTACCTATGACGCCGTACTTGCAAATGACTACCCTGTGCTCCAAGGAATATTCCTATTCCTTGCAACGATAACAGTGGCTTCGAATTTCGTTGCGGATCTATTGTATCTCTACCTTGATCCAAGAATTCGATACTAGGAGGCCAAAGAATGTCAGACAACTTACAATCATTTGACGAAAAAGAGTATCCAGAGTTCGCCGCTCGAGAGGTTCACGAGGTGCCGTTCCATGCGAAGTTGGTTTCAAATGGCGGAGCGATTCTAATGTGCATTGTGCTGGTCATCGTAGTCGATGCAGCAATGTCTTTAATGACTAATTTCATCGTGGGGGACATCTCTGGCTTGGATTATGCTGCAGGACTTGTTACAAGCCTGTCGGTTAGAATCATAGGTTTGATCGTCTTTGTTTTAGTGCTATGGATTGGTGTTCTTGGAAAACCACTCTATGAGAAACGGCCTGGAAGGGTTGCAACACGGTTGCTGAAAGTAGCCATTGTCTACCTGCTACTACTTACAGTGAACCTTGCGTCCGCCTTTATAGCAGCTTTTATGTTCTTCTTCCTGACTCCTAGGCGATCAGATACTTGGTCCGATTTTCAACTTCTGCTCTATCGTGCAGGGATTTCCGGAGTTGTTGTACTTTGGACACTTCTTGAATCATTCCTTACTGTAGATGTGGTAGGAGTGGATGTACTCCCCAATATTATGATGAACTCGGTTGGTAGAGTCCTCGCATCACTTGGTTTTGGATGGATAGCAGTTTCGGCTTGTTTCATCATCATCCCACTCTTCATTCTTTTGCCGCGAGCACTGAAAATGGTCTGGGGCATGAGACGGAGCATCTCAACCTTCTGGATGCAATTCTATAAGGACCGGATGGGCCTTGTTGGCTTCTTTCTCATTGCCGCGATTGTACTCATTGGAATTCTAGCTCCCGTCATTGCTCCATACCACTGGTCATACATAGACATAAACAACCAAGATATCTGGTACCTTCCGCCAAGTTGGGAGCACCTTCTTGGAACTAACCATCAGGGGGGAGACATTTTTAGTCGGGTGATTTGGGGGACCCAAATCTCCCTGATAGTCGGATTCACTGCAAGTGTAATGGCAGTATTTCTAGGCACCTTCGTTGGCCTTTTTGCAGGGTATTACGGAGGTCTTCCTGACAGTATCCTGATGAGAATCACTGATGTCTTTCTCTGCCTTCCAACCCTACCCCTGATGCTGATTTTCTTGGTATTATTCGGGCAAGGTCTTCAAAACATCATTATAGTCATCGCGATTCTCAGCTGGACAGGAACAGCTAGGATGGTCCGCTCTGAAGCCCTGTCATTACGCGAACGGCCCCTTACTGAAGCCGCCCATGCGATTGGTGCCTCAGATATGTACATTCTCTCAAAGCATATACTACCCAACACACTTCCCCTGATACTTGCGAATGTCGTATTAGGAATCGTTGGAGCAATCCTCAGCGAGGCTGGCATTGCATTCCTCGGCTTTACTGAAATCCATGGACAACCCAGCTGGGGAATAATTCTTCATTGGGCTGAGAAGAAAGCTGCGCTTTCGAACGGGCGCTGGTGGTGGATTATTCCACCAGGATTGATGATAATGCTGACGACGCTTGGCTTCGCATTCATCAGTCATGCAGCAGACAGGGTTGTCAATCCAAGACTTCGAGGAAGGAGCGGATAGACCATGGCAGTGCTGGAAGTTGATGATTTAACTACACACTACTACCTCGGCGGTAAACCGGTAAGGGCCGTCGAGAATGTTTCCTTTGACATTGACAGGAAAGAAACACTAGGACTCGCTGGAGAAAGCGGATGCGGCAAAACAACTACAGCCTATAGCATAATGCGAATCCTTGCCAGAAACGCGAAAATAGTTGGAGGAGAAATTCGCCTCGATGGAATGGATCTGCTTAAGCTTCCCGAGCCTGAAATGAGAGCTCTGAGATGGCGAAGCGCGTCGATTGTGTTTCAATACGCAATGAATGCATTCAATCCGGTTCTCAGAATTGGAGACCAGATAACTGAGGTAATGATGGAAAAGGAAGAGGTCTCTCTTGAGCAGGCGACAGCCAAAGTGGCAGACCTTTTTGATGAGGTTGGCTTGGAACCAAAGCGAATGCGTGACTACCCCCATGAGTTTAGCGGAGGAATGCTTCAGCGAGCGATTATTGCACAGGCGCTAGCGTGTGAGCCAAAGCTCATCATTGCTGATGAACCCGTAACAGCCTTAGATGTGGTGGTTCAAAACAAAATCCTCGATTTGCTACGAAAGCTACAAGAGAAGTACGAACTTGCAGTGTTGTTCATAACACACGATCTCTCTGTTGTGGCAGAGAACTGCCACAAAGTGGGAATCATGTACGCAGGCTCCCTTGTTGAGTTGGGCACAGCTGAAGAGGTGTTCAAGAAATCGCTACACCCGTACACCTTCAAACTCATCGGAGCCTTCCCAAGTATTGAGGGCGAGAAGAGGCGGCTTGAGTTCATTCCAGGTTCGCCGCCGAATCTCCTGAATCCGCCACCAGGTTGCAGATTCCATCCTAGGTGCCCTTACGCTCAGGACATATGCGCAAAGGAATTTCCCGCGTTCGAAGAGATAGAAGCTGGACATCTGGCTAGGTGCCACTTTGCCCGCACCCTGAATTTGGAGGCATTAACATGACGCAGGCAGAACCGATATTGAAGGTGGAGCATCTCAGGAAATGGTTCCCAGTTCGCTCTGGAATATTCTCCTTTTTTGAAGAGAAGAGATGGGTTAAGGCAGTCGACGACGTATCCTTTGAAGTTCCTAAGGGAGGCTCAGTTTGCATAGTTGGAGAGAGTGGTTGTGGAAAGACAACACTGGCCAGAACGATTCTCAGGCTAATCGAACCGAACGAAGGCAGAGC
Source organism: Candidatus Thorarchaeota archaeon (assembly GCA_011365025.1). The sequence continues at coordinate 50,403 of RDOF01000011.1, read as the reverse complement.
AGAGTTTCATGGTCAGAATATTTACGAAATGACTAGGGAAGAGCTGAGAAATGCTCGACTCAAAATGCAGATGATATTTCAGAATCCATTTGAAGTGCTGGACCCAAGACTTCCTGTCGAAACCCTTGTAGGAGAGGCACTTCTCATCCATCATCTCGTGGATGACGAGGACGAACTCAGAGAACGCGTGCTTCGTGCATTGACTGATGTACGGTTGATACCGGCAGAGGATTTTGCGACAAGGTATACTCATGAACTCTCAGGAGGCCAGCTTCAACGGATTGCAATTGCAAGATCCCTAATTCTCAAACCGGAGCTCATGATTGCAGACGAGCCTGTATCAATGTTGGACGCGAGTATAAGGACTGAGATTATGAACCTCATGGATGAACTCCAGAAGGAATATGGGCTCACCTACATCTTCATAACTCATGACTTGGCCCAAGCCAGGTATATTGGGGACTATATGATTGTCATGTATCTTGGGCGCATTGCGGAAATGGGCCCAATGGAGATAGTAATTCAGAATCCAATTCATCCTTATACGAAAGCACTTGTTTCCAATATACCTGTTCCAGACCCAACCATTAAGCGTGAGAGAATATACCTTCCAGGAGAAACACCCACGCCTATCGATTTGCCAGAAGGCTGCAGATTCAAGCCCCGTTGCCAGGAATATGGAGTAGGATGCCAAGAAGGTGAACCGGTCCTGCGGGAGGTAGCTCCAGAGCATTTCGTGGCTTGCTGGTTGTCCTAGCCTCGTGGCGCGAATCCTGCTCAAAGGGCTATGAGGGGCTGCGAATCGAGCTGAGAGAAATGCAGGATACGACCAATAGTGACTGGAAGTCACTCAGGCCAGTCTATCATTCGGCGCTCTTCTGCAGCTTTGGCTTCTTTCTAGTTGGATTTCTGATTCCAATTGTAGCATATGGCAATATGCAGGCTTCAGCAACAGAGGTCGCACTTGTCTTCTCAATGCTCATGCTTGGATTAGTATTGATCTCTCCAATTGCCGGTAAGATAACCAAACAGGGAAAGCGGAGAGAGGCAATTGCATTTGGAGCAATCGTCAGGGCATCAGCCTTTGTTGGAATGGCAGTTTCGATTTTGCATAGCAGTATTCTTATCCTAATTTCGAGTGGACTAGTTTGGGGTATGGGGGCTGCGCTATACAATGTTGGTAGCGATGCGGAAATATCTGAAAGGGTCAACCGGAAAAATAGAGCCGAAGCTTTCGGAAAGAGAGAATCCTACAATGCCACTGGAGCCGTTGTTGGCGCATTCCTTGGACTTTGGATTGCATACACAATCGGACTTGAGAGTGCATTTCTATTCTTCGCTTTTGCGAATTTGGTTGGGGGCGTCGCGGCTGTTACTAATCGCCCACAGCTTGTCTTGGCCAAGAAAGCAGCTCTCGAGGGAAAAACTGCTGGTGCAATTGGAATTGGGATTCTTGCATTAGTAGTTGCTGCAGCACTTGACACATTCATTGCTTCACTGCTGTCACCATTTGTCGAGATATTTATACTATTCAACTACCCCGATTTGGACATCATCCCCTTAGCTCTCGTCTACCTGCCAGCTGGGCTTATTTCGGGAGTTCTTGGCGCCCCGCTTGGGAAGTTTGCGGATAAGCGTAACAAAATCATTGTAGTATCTGGAGCCGTCATTGCAGGGTCCTCTAGTACACTGACCTTGGCATTTGTGCCAGTCCTTTTCCCAGTGGCAGGCCAAGGATTGCTTCTTATCTCGACTCTGTTCACATTCAGCAGTATAACAGGAGTAATGGCCTACACGGTAATGTCTTCAGTGTTGGGAACAGCCTATGAAGGTCGAGCTGAAGAGGGCTTTGGCATGTTCGAGGCGGCAATGGGGCTTGCTAGATTCTCTGCTCCTCTGGTAGGAGGGATTCTGTGGGATTTTGTTAATCCGGTCGTCCCATTCGTTCTTGTGGGTTTGTCAGGCTTTTTCCTGATTCCAATCTACGTGCATGGAATGCGACAGTATGAACAAGCGTTAACCCAAAGAGACAGCGAAATGAAACCAGATGATGCGCAAGAATTATAGCGTAGCATAGAATCATCACGACTGAGATATAACCAGGAGAGGTGCATCCTCATGACAGTACGTGTTGCCATAAACGGATTTGGACGAATAGGACGCGGCTTCTTGCGAGCTGCGCTCCCAAAAAAGGAATTCGAGGTCGTTGCGCTGAACGATCTCATGGATGTTGAAACACTAGCCCATCTGATGAAATATGACACAGTAATGGGCAAGTTTGAAGGAAGTGTCGAAGCTGGCAAGGACTCTGTGAAGATCAACGGAAAAGAGATGAAGGTATTTGCTGACAGAGACCCCGCAAACCTGCCTTGGAAAGATCTGGACGTAGATATCGCCATTGAATGCACAGGTTTCTTCAGAAAGAAAGAGGATGCAGAGAAGCACATCAAGGCCGGGGCGAGCAAAGTGCTCTTGAGTGCGCCGGGAAAAGGGGAGATGCTTACAGTCGTGCCTGGCGTCAACGATGACGCCTATGTTCCTGACAAGCATCATGTGATTTCAAACGCATCTTGTACGACGAACTGCCTGGCCCCAATGGTCAAGGTCATTGATGAGAACTTTGGACTTGTAAGGGGACTAATGACGACAATCCATGCAGTAACAAATGACCAGATAATGCTCGACGGCCCTCACAAGGACCTTAGAAGGGCCAGGGCTGCCTGCTGGAATATCGTACCCACAAGCACAGGAGCGGCCAGTGCAATCGGTTTGGTATACCCAAAGGCGGATGGAAAACTTGATGGTATGGCTCTAAGGGTACCAGTAATGGATGTATCTGTTGTCGACCTGAATGTCATCGTAGAGAAGACTGCTGATGTTGCTGGTGTGAACTCCGCTTTTAAGAAGGCATCAGAACAGGGCCCATTGAAGGGGTATCTTGCATATATCGATGAACCGCTGGTTTCTTCCGACTTCATCGAGGATGCCCACTCCTGCAACTTTGATTCGCTTACCACGGCAGTCGTGGGAAACATGGTCAAGGTCTTGGGATGGTACGACAACGAATGGGGATATGCAAACAGACTCGCAGACCTCTGTTCAATAGTTGCGAAAAAGATGTAGTTGAAGGGCCCCGATGGGGTCCATCCCTTTTCTTTCCAAATGCTAGCATACTATTATATCATGGCTCAGTATTGCATTCATCTAAGGTGAGGTTAGAATGCCAGACTACAGACGAATAGCCATAGCTACCATGATGGGTGCAATTCTGGGTGGTTTTTGCATCATTGGTGTTGGAACAAGAATTTCTGGGGGTATAGAAGGCAATATTATCTTCTTGATTGGAATGTGGTACAATCGCGTAATAATGGGATTGCTAATTGGTTTCGCGGGCGACATGATGATAATCAAAAGCGAACAAGAGAAGAATCTTGTAAATTCAGTTCTTAGGGGATTGCTTTTTGGAATTCTCGTGTCATCAGCAATATTCCTCTCTACTGAATTTCGCGACTTCCCTGCCCTATTAGCAGGTTTTGTTTATGGTCCAATAATCGATCTTGTTGCCACGGTAACCGAGAAATAAATCCGGAATCCACTTTACGGAGCACGAGCATCTCTTGAAGCGAATAAGCCAAATTGATGTAAAAGCGGGAATTCTCACATTCAGAGGACATGATGTAACTGACCTCGCTAAAAATCAAAGCTTCGAGAACGTGCTTTTTCTTTTGCTCAAGGGGCATCTCCCGCGCAACCAAGAAGGCATGACTTTTCGGAGAAGATTGATGGAATTAAGAGAACTAGCAAGCTCAGAGATTCCGAAGATCATTGATAACACAGTGTCATCTTCAGGACAGAAGCATACAAGAACTACCAATGGTATCGATAGGACTAGAATGCTGGGTCTCAGAGTGCTGGCTGGGAGAGTTGACAATTATGCTGATCTTTTTGGCCTAGATGTTCTCCAGCAAGTACTACTGTATGTAACCTGGGCGCCTCTTGTGCTTGCATCAGAATGGCGGAAGATGCAAGGAGAAAAGATAATCCAACCCAGAAGTGACCTAGGACACTTGCACAATTTCCATTGGATGATTAGTTGGAAGGAGCTGCCGCCCGATGAAGCTAGAGACCTGAACTCGTGTTTTATACTCCACATGGACGATCCGGACAATCCTTCGCTGTCAAAACTGAGGGAATGTATCGGAAATGGATTGTCGCTTTCCGATTCGCTGGTTGCTGCTCTTGATACACACATTAGCCCGCTCCACCACGGAGCCGGAGAGCAATCGTTTAAGATGCTAATGGAAATGGATCCTGCCGTGAACACGGAGGCATATTTAACCACGAGGCTTCAGCAGGGGGAGCTAATCTATGGACTCGGCCACAGAATATACAGGACCATTGACCCAAGAGCGAGAGTCCTAGAGGAAATCCTTAGGAGAAGGGCTCAGGATAATGAAGGTTCCGCACTGGCGAAACGAATAGAGGAGGTTTCGAAGGTAGGACCAGAGATAATGCTGCGGAACAAGGGCAAGGTTGTTTATCCGAACGTGGATCTCTACAATGCCGCTGTCTATGTCACATTTGGATATCCGTATTTTATGAACACTGAGCTATTCGCAGTGGCAAGGTCAGCAGGATGGGCCGCACATATCATGGAGCTGAGCAAGTAAGTGTCCGCATATGCGCGGATTCTTATATGCGCGATGACCTCTAAACCGATGTACAGCACTGGGAGGTAGTGTGATGAAAGCAATTGTGAATGCGACAATTCTATGCCCTGTAAAAGGATTGGTCGAAGGTGGAGCAATTCTATTCGACGAAAGGAAAATACACTCCGTTGGAAAGAATGTGAAAGTGCCCAAGGATGCCGAGGTCATAGATGCCCAAGGAAAATACGTTGTGCCCGGATTCATAGACGCTCATGCGCATCAGGGGCTATTTGATGGGTCGATTGGGTGGGCTGGAGAAGATGGAAATGAGATGACAACTCCAATTACACCTGAAATGAGAGGTATTGATAGCTTCAATCCAAATGAGCCATCCCTAAAGGAAGTAATCAAGGGAGGTGTGACTTGTATTAACACGGGTCCAGGTTCAGGAAACGTCATCTCAGGCGAGGCGTTGGTAATTAAACCGACAGGTAGCCAAGTTGTGGACGAGATGATAGTTCTATCTCCATCAGGCCTAAAGGTCGCCTTTGGTGAGAACCCAAAGAGGATCCATGGAGATCAGAAGCGCGCACCTTCGACCAGAATGGGAGTAGCCGCACTTCTTAGAAAAGCCCTTACCGATGGTCAGAACTATATGCAGGAGTGGAAGGATTTTGGAACTCAAGTGAAGGTGGCAAAAGACAAGGGCGAGGCACTTCCTAAGCCGCCCAAGAGAGACCTAGGGATGGAAACAGTCGCAAAGGTGCTGAAGCGTGAGATACCAATTCATGCACACGCACACAGAGCCGATGATATAGCCACAGTCATCCGCATTGCCGATGAATTCAAACTCAAGGTTGTCCTCATTCATTGTACTGAGGGGCACAAAATTGCAGACTACATCGCTGAGAAGAAGATCCCTGCTGTTGTGGGCCCTACAATGTACTGGGTATCAAAGCCAGAAACTCGTGAACGAAGCTTCGAGACCGCCGTAAAGCTTCACAATGCGGGTGTGAAGGTTGCACTACAAACAGACTCGCTTACGCCTATGTACCACTTCCCGCTCCTTCCTATGTATGTTGTGAAGCACGGAATGAGTAGAGACGAGGCATTGAAGTGCGTGACAATTAACCCGGCTGAAATTCTCGGAATCGACAAGAATGTGGGGTCGCTTCAACCTGGAAAAGATGCAGACATTGTTGTCTGGTCGGGAGACCCCTTTGACTTCTACAGCAAAGTTGAACAGGTCTTCATTAACGGCAAGGAAGTTTCAATTGACAACTAGATGGTCGAACATTGAAGGAAGGTTGGGAGATCAGTGAGCCAGACAAGCACTTGTTATGTTGGAGGTATCTTAGTAATTTCTTTCATCGCACCCATGGTCTTCATAATCCTACTCCTAAGTTGGCTGGGCATCGGAGAATACGTGTTCCCAATCATGATACCGATCTTTGTTTCCGTTGGAGCCTTCATCCTTGTCTTTACAGCGATTCTTGCGTTCGCCATTCGAATTTCGACAAGAAGAAGATCAGAGCTGGAAAGCTCAATAGCGCGCACATATGAGGCACAAATACTTGCAGACGAAGGATTCGGCGAACCAAGAAGTCTTGGCGCAGTGTACATTATACCAACATACTGCCCCTATTGCCAAGCTGCTTTGGATCTTCATAGATCTGATTGGAGCGGCCCTATGAGTCTGGTCTGCTCAAGTTGCGGAAATCACATTAGTGTGAGGATATCAGAGGACAATCCATATTGAATCGACAAGGAAACGGCGACGAAGGAAATTGTCAAACTAGGTTTGGAGCGTGTATGGCCAATGTATTCCAAAGCTGGCTACTACGGAAAATCAATGTGGCTGGTTCTTGTGGGATTGATCCTGTGGATGGTTGTAAGCGTATTGCTCCGCCGGTCAATTGGAATGAGCGATTTTGATATTACTATGCTCCTATTCCTAGAAACAATAACCTACTTCTGTATCATTGGAGTCATACTCGTTGTTATACCTGAATATTCACAGAAGAAACGCATGCGCGTCCACTCTCGGCTTGAATCAAGGTCCTATGAGCAGCACTATGATTTGGAATTTCATTCATTGACGAAATGCCTATCAGATGGCACTGTGCCGGAACCGAATTGTCCTGAGTGCGGAGAAATAATCAGCTTCAAGCAGGCATTAGACTGGATGGGGCCGTCAGCCTTCGTTTGCCCCAATTGTGGGCAAGTCGTTGAGCTGGATGAATTGAATCTTGATTAGGGTATCAGGGTCTTCCTAAATCCCAGCTTTCAATTGCCGCCTTTGCCGCATTCATTTCTTCATCATTTAGGTCGTGCAAGGGCGGTCTACATGAGCCACCTGTAAGGCCAATGTGGTCCATCATCGATTTGATCACTGGCACATTGTTCGCCTTATCCCTGCCCTCGCGCAAGAACTCCAGTGGAGAAGCCATTTCTTGATAGCGCATGGCTTCTTGGTAGTTACCCTCGATTAGGGCCGCCATCATTCCAAGAGATAGCGACGGGGCGAAGTTGCCCAGTCCTGAGGTGAATCCCTTGGCCCCGGCCAGCCAGAAGAAAGGAGCAAAACGCTCAGCAGTTCCACAAGACCAAATTATGGAGTGGCCGAGTGTCTGCACTGCTTGCGCGAAATCAACAATGCGACCATGCGCGTATTTCACACCCACGAACCTCTTGTGTCCAATTAGCTTTCCGAGTACTGCATCAGAAAGAAGAGGTCCCTTCTTGTAAAGCACAACGTCAACATCAGTCACAGAATCCATTATTTGTCTGTAGTATCGCAGAATTCCTTCCTCGGAGCTGAATACGTGTTGAGGGTACATGACCATGACACCGTCAACCCCAAAGGATTTGGCTTGGCGAATCATGTCTATTGCGGTACTGATAGATTGCCCTACGCCCGCCATAACAACCATTTTTCCTCCGACTGCATTGACTGTGGCTTCAACCACTTGGGCCCACTCCCTTTCCGAGAGCGAATAGAACTCCCCAGTGTTACCCGCAGGAACAACCATGCCAATTCCTTCTCTCTCAAGGAAGGAGAGATTTCTTGGAATCGCCTCAGTGTCAATATTCATCAGGTCAGGTGAAAAGGGTGTAACGGTGGTAACTGAAACGCCACATAATGCTTTTGCTAATTCCATGCTAATCACGGCTAATCGTTCGTTTCCTTAGCTGGCTTTGAACTGGTTTCGTATTCCTCCTCATATACGCACCGATTTGTGGAAGTTGTTTGAAGAAAAAGGGAGTCACTCGCAAGTCGCGAGAGGAACTCGTTCATCGGCCTATATGGCTTGGCCTGGGCTCATCAATGCAGCCGTTTCAGAATAGCTGAATTCGGTAGTCAATGACTCCCCGAAAAGGCACTGAATTGCCCACTAACCGCATGACAAATGAGGAAGTCATTCAGTAAACCATCAAGGCCCGCCACAAGGGGGATAAGGTGCAGTAGGAGAATTCTTAGATACACTTGTTGATGCTAAGATTCGACCTACGGGAATTCAGATACAACGCCTTCTTTCTTGAAACCGGTGCTATCAAAATCAATCAGAACTTCCTTGAAAGTGCTCGAACACGGATTGCCCTTGGAAACGTGAATCCGCATGTCAAGATTTGATGAATCCTTGGCTCCTTCAACCTCCAAAATATAACCGTAAGATGTTTCACCAAGATACTGGTTTGACGGATCACTACTCCAGTGACGACAGATGGAGTCAAATCCTCTGCTATCACTGTGACTACTCAGAATCTCAATCATGTCACCAAGTGTCTTGGCCAAATTCAGCATTTTGGATGCCCTCTGCCTTCTTGCCTGGCTGGTGTATAGAGGTCCAGCTGCTTCACGTTCCTCCGAGCTCGCTGCCTTGACCTGATCGGTTGTGGCCAATCGTAGATGATGATTTGTCCTTGAAATAGCGTCAGAGTTCTTCTCCAAATCGCACGTGCCCTCCCCGATTTCAATGGCTGCGACACCCTCCAATGTCGCCAAGACAAAGTTGCACCATTGATACGTATGGCCAACTTCAAGGTCATTCTGAACGAGTAGAAAAGCGTCGTCAATTGTGGTGCACTCACGAAGAATCCTCTCAAGGAGAATATCATACGGAAGGTTTTCATTGGCAAGCACAGTTGCGGAGCATCCGGCAAGACCTTTTCGATTCAGCCCAATTGAAACACCAATATCTACTCCAGCTCCGATATGTACTCCTTTCACTGCAAAGATTTGTTCATCAAAGACTAGCCGGTCTTGGAAGTCAGGATACGTAAGGTCCCTATTCTTTAGTAGGAAATACCTCCAGCCAACACGCTTTGCGGCAAGGGTACAGGCACAACTCATACCGACAGTCCTAATGGCGGCCACTTATCAAGCTCACTATGCCTCGGAAACGCCAACGGCAATTTCGTCATTTTCTTCGTTCCTTTTTCGGGGTGCTCTTCTTGATGAAACCAGACCGATTAGTGTGAGCGCTATTATGAAAGCGACTATATTGAATGCCATGTTAATCCAGGAAATTGGCTGTACGCTTCCAAAGACGTACTGAGCAAAGAGACCACCGACAATTGGTCCAAATGCAGAACCAGTATTTTGCGCACCACTTACCAGAGACATTGCACGGCCACGTTCGCGTTTCCCTGAAAGGACTGCTCCAAGGGAAAAGGCGGCTGTTGATGAGAGGGGATAAATGGGAAGCGCCCACATTACAGCTGCGGCAACCGGATTGTTAACAATTGCAAAACCGAAGGCAAAGACTGCGTAGGACAACATCGCAATGCTTAGGATTTTTGCAGGTCCTCTTCTATCAATGACACGACCAATGTATCCTGTAATGACCACAGCTATCAGAGTTGCAGCTGAATTGGCAAATCCTACGTAGTATGCTTGTCCTCCGAGCTCATCGACAATCATTATGGACATCATGAAGCTTACAGCGTTCATTCCTATTTGGCTGAGTCCAACAGCTCCGATGAGGCGAATCATACCTGGTTCACGAATTATCGCAGATAGTCTTGTGTCAGGCATCTCTCTGTCAACAACAACCGGAATGTCTCTAACAAAAATGGCGCAGCTGATTAATGCAGCGACACAGAACAGGGCAGCGATACGGTAGAGAGAGAACATCCCAATGACGTCGTACAGAAGCCCGCTGGCTAACGCCCCAAAGAACCACCCGGCAGATTGGGCAGAGATGAAATATCCCAAACGCTCACCCTTATTATCCACATCTGTTGTAAGAAGGGCTTGCCCCGCAGGAAGCGCCGCCGAAGAGATAACTGCACCTAGCACGGCTACAACAAGATATTGCACGCTCGAATAAACCATGGAATACAAAGAGAATGTCAAGGCATAGCCGAAGAAGCCGACAATCATGAAGGGCTTCCTCTCACCTACTCTATCCGAGAACGCCCCCCAAAAGTTGACAGCAACTATGTTGATGAAGGCAGGAGCAGCCCAAATCGCTGTTATTGTGAGGAAATCCGGAGCGCCAAGTTCGTGTTTTACAAAGAGTGAGACGAATTGCCAGCTCATTGCAAGAGCTGCTGATTGCAAAGCGTAGGCGATGTAAACAGAAACCGTTGCTTTATCTCTTAGTCCCATTCAGCTCTTTGCCCCTTAGTGCTTCATCGGGGCATATATTGGAGTATTAATGCTTGTGGACTGGGAAATAGTATTATTTGCGATTGAAATGACAGAGACCTGTGTTGTAGTTGACAGACATAGTCTTGCCGGAAGATGAAGCATTTGAACCCATTGAGAGACCATTCTTCTTCCAGGTTGATGCCATGAAAGCTTTGGCAATATTCTTGGTCATACTGGATCATTCACTTCCGTGGGGCGTGAAATGGAGTATCCTTGCACCATTTTGGGAACGGATTTCCATACCCTTGTTCCTCATCATAATGGGATTCAATCTTGGTCATTCATTTCAGTGGTCTGGCCAAGTTGGTCTAAGAGAACTATACTCCCGCCTTTACTTTGAAAAAAAGACAAAGAGGTTCATTTTGCCCCTTTTGGGTCTCTTTCTTGCTTCGACTCTGTTGGGTTATGCTCTGGGCGATCTTGAATTTCAGTGGTCCAATCTCTTAGGAGTACTCCCATTCAGAGGCCCTGGGAATTGGTTCGTACCAGTTATTCTTACTTCGATTTTCGTTCTTCCTCTTATCTACTGGTCTTTTATCAGGTGGCCAAGGCTGACAGTGGCAATTTGCCTATTAGTGGATTTGTCCATGCATGTCTTTGTAACCCAGTTTATGAACATCCTCTGGCCAGAACTTGAGTCGTTTAGTTTCATTCCTGTCTTTTTCAGAATGAACATTCTCACACACCTATTTGCCGTTGGCATAGGCATCTGGTTCTCAAGGGGTCATAGAATCGAGGACAAGAGAAATACTGCGATATGGGTGCTCGGGCCAATCAGTGCGATTTACATCGGAGCGTGGCTCTTCATTGGCTTACGCATTCCCTTTCTGGCCGGAGATTATACCGCCTTTGTATATCCGTACTCTGCGTTACTCTTTCTTCTGGGGATGGACATGCTCCCGCGAAATGCATCAGGCAGGATTGCAGGCTTTGTTCGGTTGGTGAGTCGTTCGACATATCATATCCTTCTATTCCAGATATTCTATTTCTCTATAGTGTGTTTCTTCTGGCCATCCTACAGTGCCGAAGGATTCGGGCTTGACGCGGTCGCTTATTTTGTGTATTTTGGTGTAAACTTAGCTATTTCCTTCGCAGGCGGAATAGTGTGGTTCATGCTTGAACAACGCTTGAAACAATCGCCCGAACATGATAGCACGAATAGAATGCTCTTTTCGCAGGGTATATGAGAGGTATTGATGTTGTGCAGCACATGCCCGAGGCCAGTAATGAAACAATCCTGCGTGTAAAGAATCTCAGAGCCTACTATACTTCGGCACAGGGCCTCGTGAAGGCTGTTAATGATGTTTCTTTCGATATCAAAAAGGGAGAGGCTGTTGGGCTCTTTGGGGAGTCGGGGTCTGGAAAGACCTCAGTAGCTTTGGCAATCATGGGAATCTTTGATAGGGTTTCAAGATTCTATGCCTCAGCATCCAGTGACCCTGAGAACAGGAGGCTCTGGGAGTTGAAGGATGCAGCAAAGAAGAAGGGATTATCCCGAGAGGAAGTAGGATCAGAGCTACCCGGAGTTTCAGGTGAGATATGGTACAAGGGGCAGAACATCCTAGCGTTGGATGAAGATGAGTACCGGAAGATACGTGGCAACGAAATAACTTACGTTCCACAGGGCACACACAAATCGCTCAATCCATACACACAGATTGCGGACCAGACAGGGGAACCCCTTTGGGTTCATGATGAAGACAAAATCATGACAGAACGCTTTGTTGCAAGAAGAGTGCTTGAAACACTGGATCTTGTGGAGATTGCCGATACTGACCTTCGTCAGTTAATGAAGCCTTCGCAGTTCAGCATGGGCGAGGACCAGCGCATATTGATGGCAATGGCCTTGATCACAAATCCGGTATTGCTGATTGCGGATGAACCTACAACGGCAGTTGACGTTGGCGTGCAACACAGAATATTGCGTGCGATTCAATTGGTTAGAGAAGAATTACACCTGTCAATGCTGCTCATAAGCAATGATCAAGGTTTGATTGCTGAAACAAGCGATCGAGTTGCAGTGATGTCCTCTGGCAGGATAATGGAATTCGGGGATGTGAAGAGAGTACTTCTCTCTCCGGGACATCCCTTCACAAGAGCATTCGTAATGAGCAATCCTTCCATGGAAATAATTCGCAAAATAAGGGAGAAAGGCATGAGAATAAGGGGAATTCCAGGGGAACCGCCCGATTTGAGTAGGCCGCCGCCCGGTTGTCCCTTTCACACAAGATGCGAATTTGCGAAAGAAATCTGCAGAATGGAGGTTCCCGAGTATCGTGAAATCGAGGAGAACTACTGGATTTTCTGTCACAGATATGAAGAATTGCCTGAGTGGTGATTCTAGAAGACTGTAAGCACTATTTCGTTGGCAGAGCTAAACTCGCGCAAGCTCCCTTCAAAGGTATCAATCATTGATCCAAATACACCCTCAAACCTTTCAGTGAACTCCTCAACCTTAGAAACAAGAACTTGATACGGCTTCTTCGCAATTAGGACCGAACTGAAGGATCGACCATGGGCGAATAGAATGTCATATTCCCCAATCGATACGACGTTCAAGCCAGAGTCACTGCTTGTTATTTCCTTGAACATAGACTGGATTCCTGAAATGCCAGCAGCTGTCAATGCTTGGTCAATATTCGGATTCTCTTCAAACTCATGATGAAAAACTAATAACCCACCAGATTGGATGATATACAACTCGACAAGCTGAGTTCGCCAGTCAAGCTCATCCAGAGCTGGCGAAATAATAATCCCAATTCCGAAGGAAGTCAGACCTACAATGAGAAGAGTCTGCCCTATCACATACCCGGTCACACCAAAATTGCTGAAGGACATGTCACTTGCCAGGATGAAGCCGATATAGCCCATGATAAAACCAATAACAACGATATTTACACTTCTCTGAACATCTCCAGCTGTGTGCTTGATAACATGACTCATGAAAAGCATGACGCAGACTAGAGTGACTATTGCTATCGAAATAGCTACTGCTTCAAGTAAGTCACCCGGAATGATTGCCGCGAATCCTATGTGTGCTGCGCCAAGTATTGTGAAGCACTGATGTGTTCTGTAGGGAAGAATGAGTTCTACTGCGAAGAAGAATGCAGTTAACGCAGAGATGAGACCTATGTATCCCGCCTTGATTAGAAGCGTGTTTATTGGGTCTGCTACGAAGTAGAAATCAGCAAGGACAAAGAACCCCCTATTGGCGACCATGCCAAACATAAAGATGGCCCAAGCGAACTTGATGTCACTATACCGCCGTAATTCCTCTCGATGCCACTGATAGAGAAGCATACCCCCAAGAAGACCTGCGTAGAAGAGCACGCCACCATCGAGCATAAGAGAAAGCTCTCGTATGGGATCACCAATTGGAAAATTCGGCAGTGGCAGTACCTCCTATGTTGGCTCGTTGAAAGCGTCTTAAGTTTCCTAGCTGTACCTTTTTAGGAAATCGCAGATATCCAAGTTGAGGTTCCCAACTCGAGTTGATACAGTACTGAGGCTCTAATCGGTGATCTTCTTGATGATTTGAATCAAGGAATCAGCTGCCGTGCTCCAAGTATCTTCGATGTCGGGACCTAATTCAGATGCACCAATAATCCTCCGAATCTTCGCGATTTGACCGGAATGGTAAATGCCATGCTGCGCAGTACGAAGGACAGCCCATGCAATTGAGGGGCCAGATTCCTTTGTGGGTGGAATAATTCGAAGCTGATTTTTGGGGCATTCCAAAACCTTCTCCTCGATTCTGGCAGTGTTTTCCCTAATTCGTGCAAATGCCTCCTCCACGGTGTCAACAATCACTGGTGGACCTATTGACTCCTTTGCTTTGTGAAACCAATATGTCTCTGCAGTGCCAATATGCATCACAATGCCAATTATTGAACGCGAATAGTCCTCGGTAGTCATTTCCTTCTTCAGTTCATCTTCCGTCAGATTCTGAAGGACGAAGAACATGTGTGCTCTTTGATTTCTATGTGCCCCGACAAGTGCCTGTCTGAACCAGTCCATCTGTCAACTCACTCCCCTAGTGCGGTCCTTCGCGCCTTGGTGGATCTCGGGTAAGGGTCACAAGTTCATATTTCCGACTGCCTAAGCCTATCTTCTCAGCGTGAGAGAACTGCCTTTCAGCCAGTTCTATTACCGCTCCGGTTTCTGGATCCTTGCAGGCATGAGCAGAGGCGAATTTGCAGACTCCACATTCAATGTCAACAATCATGGAATCGGGGTTTGCAGGAGCGTCCTTTATTGCCTGCAAGGTTGCTTCGTCTACTGCCAAGGGGTCTCTTGATCCAAAGATTCCAATGTCGTGCACAAGAAGAGGGGCGCCCACATTCCAGCAATCGCACTTGTCGCTTATGTCAATTGCAAGGTTGATGTAATAGAACCTGTTAGGACCAATTGATTTCACAACACCAAAAGCGTTCTCTACGAATATCGGAGCCTGAGTATGATTGGGCCGCCAGGAGATCGCAATTGCCTTTGCCTTGACCCTATCGCATACACTGCTACAATGGCCGCAGCTTATACATTTGGAGGCATCAACCTCTGCCTTCTCATTCATGGTTATGCATCGCACAGGACAGACTTTCAGGCACTTTGAACACTCAGCGCCGAGGCACTTTTCTCCATCAATCCTAATATCGCCCATGAAGTGCATCGCCGCTTTTCCACGCTTCCCCACAAGGCCTATGCCCAAGTTCTTAATTGTCCCGCCAAGGCCTGATAAGCCGTGGCCCTTTGCATGCGTGAGAACGATGACTATGTCGCAGTCTAAGAGGGCACTAGCTACATCTACGCTTTTCAAGTGGTCACCCTCAATAGCAATATCATATGTATCGGTGCCCCAATAGCCATCAGCCATTATTATAGGGGCTCCAACTGTTGCCTCGGTATATCCGTTCAGAGCGGCCATTGCGAGATACTCGGGGGCAGTAGTGCGGCCACCGTATGCGCCCCCTGCGCCATAGCCTAAGCCACAGGTTTCTGCCACAAAGGGAATGCCTCCTGTGGCATTCACGAGGTCAACTATTTTTCGGGCATAGGCAGGACGAAGATAGTTTGTGTTACCCCATTGGCCAAAGTGTGTCTTGACCATGACCTTGTCACCAGGTTTTATGGCTTCGCTGAGCCCCAATGAATTGAACACGTGCTCTAGCTTGTCTAACATATTGTAGTATGACTGAGCATTCCTATCAGTAAAATAGACCGTTGATGTCATTGATATCGAACCTAGTAAGCAGCAAACCAAGCCCTAAATAACGCTTAGCTATCGTCGCTTCTTAGACAGTTTCACAAGTTCATAATCACTTGACCCAATTCCCATTTTGGCTGCATGGTTAAACAGAACTTCGGATCTCTTCACCAACGCTTCAAAGGCGCCCCTTTCTGATGATTCAGGATTCAGGGGCTGTTTCTTCATTTCTTGAAGCGTTGCATGGTCCACAGCAACAGGGTCTCTTGAACCAAAGATTCCAACATCATGCATCATCAGAGGTGCGCCCACACATATGCAGTCGCAATGGTCCGATATATCAATTGCGAGATTGATGAAGAAGAAACGTTCAGAGCCTACCGATTCCATCACACCGAGAGAGTTCTCAACAATTCGTTGAGCCATATTCTCACCGGACCAGGGCATTGCAATTGCATTGGCTTTAGTAGCCCTGCAAACCGAAGCACAATGTCCACAGGCTACGCATATGTCCAAGTTTATTTTCACCGTGTCTGAAACCTCGATGCACCTCTTAGGGCACACAGAGATGCATTTGGAGCATACGGCTCCTAGGCAATTTTCTGCATTGACTTGGAGCCCGTCAGGGCAGTGAACAGCGGCTTTTCCCTGTTTCCCCACCATACCCACCCCCATGTTCTTCAATGTCGCAGCTATTCCGATATGGTGGAACTTGGCATGGGACAATAGAATCACCTTGTCACAATCAAGAATGGCTCCAGCGACTGGCACAGATTTCAGGTATTGTCCCTCGATAGGAACAGAATATGTATCAACGCCCCAATACCCATCGGCGATCACAATAGGGGCTCCAAGGACGCCCTGTGTAAAACCATTTAGAGCGGCTCGCATCAGATATTCCGGAGCAGTTGTTCGACCTCCATATGGTCTACCCGAGCCATATGCTAGGGAAGCTGTATCTGCAACAAAGGGAAAACCTCCTGCTGCTCTCACAAGATCGACCATCTTCCTAACATATGCAGGTCTGATGTGGTTTGTATTTCCATAAAGACCGAAGTGGGTTTTGATCATTACTTTCTCATCTTTCTTGATTAATTTATTCAAACCCATCTTGCGAAATACATGCTCCAGCTTATCCAGCATGTTGTAATCAGAGCTGGCAGCTCTATCACTAAAGAAGACTCTCGGTTTCGACATAGGTTGCAGGAATATACGCCTTGACTTAATGGTTTGCGTTAGCCTGCCTTCCCCTATGCACTAGAAGCAAGTGGTGTTGCTGCCTTGAAATGAAATTGTACTCACCGCTGCTCATTCAAAACTGTTTATTACTCAAGTGCTAAACCCAAAATGCGTGAATCTGATGGCTAAAGGCGACATCCTGCTCGAGGTTGAGCATCTGCGTGCATACTATCCCACAACAAAGGGCCTTATTCGTGCTGTTGATGACGTATCGCTGGAGGTGCGCGAGGGAGAAGCGGTAGGCATACTTGGCGAGAGTGGTTGCGGAAAGAGCTCTCTTGCTCTGGCCATCATGGGGCTCTTCGAACGTGTCGCTAGGTTTTCAGCCGGCGCTTCAAACGACCCGACATTGTTGAAGCAGTTCAAAGCAGGCGAGCAAATCCCAGCCATAGAACGGCCTGGTGTTCAGGGAAAGGTCACATTCAGGGGACGGGATTTAACGAAACTGCCTGAAGACGAACTCGTCCAAGTGCGCGGTAAAGAGATTAGTATGATTCCCCAAGGACTTGGGCATGCACTTAATCCGCAGTACAGTGTAGGGCACCAGACTGCCGAGCCAATCACGATTCATGATGAGGATGTTAGGCTACTGGAATTGAAGAAGAAGGTGCTTCAATATCTTGGCCTTGTCAAGCTTGCCGATGCCGGTTTTCGATACGTGCTTGA
Organism: Candidatus Thorarchaeota archaeon; assembly: GCA_011365025.1. Next base: position 32,993 of record RDOF01000011.1, on the reverse strand, counting down.
CCCGGGCTCTTTCTCAGGAGGCGAATCACAGAGAATACTGATTGCCATGGCACTCATCTCAGGACCGTACCTTGTGGTTGCCGATGAGCCAACAAGTGCACTGGATGTCACCATTCAGCGGCAAATCATGGATGTTCTTGGCATGATAAGAGATGAGTTTGATGTGTCGCTCATTATGATTAGCCATGACGCTGGTGTTATTGCTGAGATTTCTGACAGAGTGGCGGTGATGTACGCAGGCCGAATTGTCGAGTACGGGGACGCAGTTCAGATGTTCCACAAACCAAGCCACCCTTACACTAAGGGGCTGATGGGCAGCTTTCCAACAATTGCTATGATGCAAATGAAGGTGGGAGGCAAGAGACCGAAATTACGGGGTGTAAGAGGAGAACCGCCGGACATGGCAGATGTTCCCTCAGGATGTGCATTCCATCCCAGGTGTGACTACTGCATTGATATCTGCAAGACTGAGGTCCCCGACTACAGAGAAGTGGAGGCGCGTCATTGGGTTCGCTGCCATCGATGGGGAGAGATTGAGGAATGAAAGAGTGTGAGCGCCATCAGCGACGCTCACGGGGTGGTACCCTGCACTTAGCCCAAGCACCACAGGGTCCTTGAATGTGCAAGGTTTCGCGTAAGCTTCAAAGTCTGCATCCAACTCAGGTTTGAGTAGCTTACTACTTTCTACTTGTTCTCCCGGCCATAGGCTGATGGCTTGATGTATATTTTGCAGGTATATACATCTTTCCTAGTACATCTCCGCAAGGCCGTTTTGGTCCCTAGGTATTGTAGACCATTGTGAGTTCCATCTCGTAGAGGGTCAGAAGGCTTTCAAAGCCATTATCTGCAAAGGCGGGCTGCAGCTCTCGCGTGGCATCAACCTCACAACCAACCTCTCTGACACCGTCTAGGTAGAGCGAATCAAGAATTCCTGAAACCATTTTGCAGGAAATGAAAGGCATAGTCCGCTTACTCATATCCTCGTTTAGGCTAATCCATCCCTTTGTTCTCTCGTTCTTTGCTCTAAATCCAATTAGTAGTGGGATCCCACTGCTCCCCCTAATGTAGCATCTTGGTTCCCAATTCAATTCGGAGTGGTCTCTGGCTTCATACAATTCCAAAGGACGAAATAGCCTGTGACCGGGCTCATAACTGCTGTTTCTGAGCTCAGGCTTCCATCTAAGGGCTTTCTGGGAGTTTTGTCCATTTGTTTCAAAATCTGCAGGCAAAGACAACTGCATTTGAAGGCGCACCCTACGAGGCTCAAATGTGAATTCTGTTAGGATTTCTGCCAACTTGAGATAGCATGACGGTACCCAGGTTCTCAGTTCTCCGAATCCACCATCGCGCGCGGTCACCAAGACATGCTCGACAAGCATCTCAACTGGAGACCACAAGCCTGGCACACAACTGAGATCGGTAATGTAAGCCCATCCATCATCACTCCAACCCCATCGAGCAGTCGCTATTGGTCGAGGGCCTCCCAGTGCCAGAAAGGTTTGCTCCGGAGCCAGGAGATTGCTCTGAATCATTGTTTTAATTTCCTGTGCAGTGACAGGCATAAAATTGGGACACCTACTCCTTCCTGAATTATATACTCTAACTAAATCGACAATTCTGTCAGATGAGAGTTTCAGAATGGAGTCGCTGGTCATATTAGGGTCATGCCCTCGTTTCGTCTATTCCTTTTCAAGCTACCCAATTCTGAGGAAAAATGCGCTGATAATAGATTCCTTATATTTCTTGGAGTATGGAAAACTGAGTAGTATCGGGTACTCAGGCAGCGTTGGCGCATGTCTGGGCATCTTCATCCGAATTCAATTCTTGGATGGATTCGGATTCTCAATGGATGATTGAACATCTGGTTTCTACTCAAGGACTCGGATGTTGAGGTACTGGATCTTCCTGCGGTGTACAGTAGGAGGCGGCATTTTGAATCGCCTCCAGTACACCCACCACCATTTCATGTTCCCAGATTACATCTTGCCCATTGTTAGTGCCATAATTGCTTTCTGAACGTGAAGCCGATTTTCAGCCACATCGTATACAATGGATCTGGAGCCGTCGCAGACTTCATCGGTGACCTCAGCATTTCGATCTACTGGCCCACAATGAGTGAAGTAAGCATTGTTTGTGGTTGACATCCAGTCCGCAGTGGTCATCCAATCATCATGTTTAGCTGCTATGTCGATTTCTTTCGCTTTTGCAGCATCGACCCCAATTCTGCCCATGTCACCATAAAACCCAGCAGTCATCCAATTTCGCGAATATACAAAGTCCGCGTCGCGATATGCTTCCTCTTGGTCATGTACGATCTCGAAGTTGCCCCCTGACTCGGCCGCATTCTCTTCGCACCATTTGTAGACCTCAGGATCGAGGTCGTAGCCTTTAGGATAGGCCAGAGTGACATCCATTCCTAGCCGCGTATTAATTAGAATGCTTTCCTGAACAGAGCACCAAGAACGCACTAACGCACCCTTGCCCCAGATCTGAACCAACTTCTTGCCCTTGAGATTCTTTCCACCGTGCATTCGATAACCCATTACATCAGCTAATCCCTGGCATGGGTGAAAACGGTCATGAGCCATGCTGATTATTGGAATGCTTGAGTACTTCGCGTACTCCTCAAGCATTTCGTGACCTTGACCATAATAGTCAATGGCGGTCTCGAGCACTCTGATGCCTATTCCAACTGCATAGCGGCTCATTACTTCTGCAGCATCTTGAATAGTTTCACCGGCTGACTTCGCGGACTTGAGCCTCATTGATTTTGGTTCAAGAAACTGAGCATGCCCTCCAAGCTCGGTGGCGGCAGCTTCAAAGGACTGCCTTGTTCGAACAGACGGATTGTAAAAGAACATGAAGAATGTACGTCTATCAAGGCAATTGTTCAAAGGATGGTCATATCGATTTGCCTTCATTTCAAAAGCAAGCTCAAGAGTTTTCTCAAGCTCCTCTACTGTCCAATCTTGCGTGCACAAAAGGTCTTTCCCGTGTAGACTAGACATGGTAATCACGACCAGTGGTGAGAATAAGACTTAGTTTTAGGTCTATCGGGAGTTTGGTGCGGGGCTTCGCAGGAGCCGCTATGACGTTAACGAAAGGGTTTTGAGAGAAGCTGAAGCGGTTCAATCTTGTTCTCAGATGATAGTTGGCAAGCCAGAAGCAACATATGAAGAGATTACTCAGAAGTATGATCTGAATATTCAATTCTCTTCCAGTCAAGAAAATCTGTTTCGGAATGAGGAGTGTGTTGTTCTTAGTCATAGGCAGATGGATGATTTGGTAAACCAGATTTCCGCTCAGTACGGAATGACAGGCTTCTTGGAAAGAAGCGCAATTGAGATTCAGCCAGTTATCATGTCGCTCTATGTGTTTAATGAATCCTTGTGGAAAATTATGGAAAAAAAACAGTGGGACAAGGACAAAATGCTGGCTATGTCAACCATCCCCTATTGCTACTGGGATCAGAAAGAAGAATCAGCATCCAATCCCAAATCCGTAAAAAGATGGAAGACTGGATCCAGTAAGATGGTCTTCAAGTCAGAGCCCTTGGGGATATCTATAAGTGGTGATGGTGGCGACTTCTGCGGATTCATAGAGCAAAGCATGATAGCAAGCCGGAAGTTTGGCATACCAGAAACCAGAAAGCTCATTCCAAACTATCAATTCTTTCATATCGAAGTCACTGCTGAACTCTCAAATTCAGGTATACGAATTCATCCGCTCCCCATGCAGAATCTCGATTATGATTTTTCGGCGCCAGCTAAGGAATTCCACAATCACGGAGTTCATCTGACCATTCCTGGAGAACAGGTTACGCTTGAAATAGAAAAACGGAAACCCGCGAAGCTGAAAGGAGAAGTTCATCTCCTAATTGCTTCCACCTTTGATGAGGAGCGCAGTTATTTTGCGTCATTACTGGGTGACATTTGGTTTTGGTCACTTCACAAGTTGTTGGGGGGCACTGAGTAGAGTGTATATGACGATGGCTCTGGCACTATTCGGAGTACTAGCCTTGGTCACGGCTTACATCTGGGAGAAAAGAGTCAGAGGATTCGACGCTCTCGTTGCTTGCTTCCAAAGAGAATTCGATGTTGACTCCGTGGATATTAGCGGCCGCAAGAAGTACACCCAATGCGCATCACATAGGTGGATAATGAAGAATATTGTGCATGGAGACTACTCGAAGGGGGAGGGATCCCTGGGGGATTTTATTGGGGAAAACACGTTTCTTGGAACAATAGCAATTGGGATTGTAATGGGATCGCTTCCAGTTCTCCTTGTATTTGTGATGTTCCAGAGCTTCATTCTTGTAGGTGCATCCATGGTGACTATTGTGGCGGCAGTGTTCATTGTACGAAGCCCAGGTGATGTGGAAGTGTCATATGATCTTCTTTCTTTTCTTCATGAACATGACATCTCAGAACTCAGCGTGGGAGACTTCGCCTATACTAAAATATCCACTAATCGAATCAGACGCTGGGAGATAACACTTCTTGTTATCGGTGCAATGTCGCTGCTTATTGCACCTTGGGGTGATATTCTCCCAGACTTTGTCGCCCTACTATTGGCCACCCTACTCACCTTTTTCCTTGAGCAGGTGTTTCTTCCGTTGGCGAGCATTTCTTTCCCCCTCGCCCTGGTTCTATTCATTAGCAGTGTCCCTCTCATTGCAGGTGTCACCTATTTCCTGGTCAAACGTATAGGTAATATGGTGAAGATGAGAAGAAATGACATCACAGCGTAGATAGATGATACCTCAGTTGAAACATAGGCAGAATGGAGTTACAGGCTCTTCACAGAAGTCCTCCTACTTGTTAATCACATGCTGATGCTGCAAGGAACGAAATAGAACTAACTTAATGGAGGACACGATACTTTCTTCCTAAATGCCGAGGAAAAGACTGATGAAAGAGAGCAGCAAACCATACAAAAAGAGAAAGATACTTGCAATGATTAGTCGAAGGCCAAAAATGGCTCTTTGCCAAGATGGAGTGGGGCTTCCATCATCATTGTATTTTGCATTGTCATCAAGTGGCTGTCTTGCAAACAAGCAACCTCCTAACATCAAGAACATGCCGGTCGCCAGGAAGGAGAGGAATCCTACCACGTACCCAAGCACAGATGCTTGAATGATGAAAGATACCAAAAGCCCTGCAAAAACCATTACGAATATTGCGAAGGTAGCTATGGCCAGTCCCATCAGAGTCTCGGACTTCCACATCTCTTCCCACTCCAATTAGGGCATGATGGCGAAGAGCATCCCTATAGATACAAGAACTACAGCGAAGATAATGAAGGGAAGAAAGATGGTCTGGAGAGATGCAATGAAAATCGCAAGATAGTCTGTTCTGTCAAGAGGAGGATGCCTGCTGGTTTCATGGTCTCCGTACTCAAACCAGTTGATCTCTTCCCGCTTCTCGTCATCCTCCATTTGTTTCACATCCACTTCTTGCCAATTGACCAACCAGTTCATAATTACATTTCATAGTCGCTCGTTTCAGCATACTCAAGCAAGTGAAGCTTCCTGAGCTTCGACCTGCTCCTTGTAGTCCAGATCCAACTCTCCAGCGAAGTGACAAGCTACCAGGTGACCATCGCCCATATCACGTAGTTCAGGAATTTCTTCCTTGCAAACTGCCTTAGCAAATCTGCATCTGGGATGGAATCTGCATCCTGTTGGAGGATTTATTGGACTCGGTACCTCGCCAGCTAGAATCTGAGTTCGACCCCGATATTCAGGATTCGGTACAGGAACTGCTGACACAAGCGCCGCTGAGTAAGGATGCATTGCGTCTTGGAATATATCGCCTGGTGTCATTTCCAATATTTTTCCCAAGTACATCACAGCAACTCTATCACTCATGTGCTTGACAACACTCAAGTTATGGGAGATAAACAAGTATGTTAGATCGAATTCCTCCTGTAGGTCTTTCATGAGATTGAGTGTCTGCGCTTGGACTGACACATCAGTGCTAGATGTAGGCTCGTCCATCACGACAAGTTTAGGATTCAACGCAAGAGCTCGGGCAATACATATGCGCTGTCTCTGCCCTCCGCTAAACTCGTGTGGAAATCTGTTGAGATGATCTTCATTGAGGCCGACTTTTTCAAGTAGTTCAATGACTCTCTGCCTCAGCCCATAACCTCGAGCAATACCATTTACAAGCAATGGTTCACCGACTGCATTCTTGACTGTGACCCGCGGGTCAAGTGAAGCCATTGGGTCTTGAAATACAATTCCCATATTACGTCGGAGGAACCTCATTTCCTTCGACTTCAGTTCGCTGATGTCCTGTCCCTCAAAGATCATGGTGCCAGATGTGGGTGGGATGAGCCTCAGTAGAGTCCTACCCGTAGTTGTCTTCCCGCAACCTGATTCCCCAACAAGACCAAGGGTTTCACCCTTGTAAATGTCGAACGTAATATCGTCAACTGCTCTAACATACCCAAGTACTTTGCGGAAAACTCCGCCAGTTAATGGGAAGTACTTCTTCAAGTTCTTTACTTGCACCAAAGGTACGCTGTCGTCCACTATAGTTCACCCCTTCCCTTCAACGAACCTTGCGGATGGAAACACTCAACCCAGTGACCGGGTTTTATTTCCTCTCTCGGAGGCCGCTCATCTGCGCACATGCTTGTCGCGAATTCGCATCTTGGATGGAATCTGCATCCAGTAGGTGGTGTGATTAAATTGGGTACTGTGCCCCTAATTTGCAGAAGCCGGTCCTTTTTCTCAGTGAGTTTCGGTATTGCCCGAAGGAGGCCCGATGTGTAGGGATGTATGGGATCTGAAAAAAGCTCATCCGTTGATGCGTATTCCACAACGACTCCCGCGTACATGACTGCAACATGCGTGCAGGTTTCTGCTACGACTCCTAAGTCGTGAGTGATAATGATGATTGAGGAGTCAAACTCTGACTTGAGATCATTCAGCAGATTCAGGACCTGAGCCTGAACTGTGACATCCAGAGCGGTCGTAGCCTCATCACAGATGAGAATTTGAGGATTGCAGGACAGAGACATGGCAATTAGTGCTCTCTGCCTCATACCTCCAGAAAGCTCATGAGGATACTGATTGGCTATTTCCTCTGGTGAAGGCATCCGAACCATTCTGAGCATTTCTACCGCTTTCTTCTTGGCCGCCTTCTTCTTATCGTCTTCAGTTGGTAGCGGCAGAGGCGATTCATCAAGCTGACTCCGGTATTCGTTGATTTTCTGCCTGATTTCGTCTGCATTCGGAGCTTGTGGATTCTCTGCTAGAGTTGCTTCCAAGCTGCCGATTTTCATCAAGAGCGCATCCAGAGAAAGATCTTGGTGAAGAGCGATCACCTCAGCAATTTGGTCTCCGACCCGGAAGACTGGATTGGGATATGTTGCAGGATCTTGAAAGACAATTGAAATACGATTCCCCCTGATGTGGCGCATCTCTTCCTCGCCCAGTTTCAGCAAATCAGTGATGACCTCTTCCTTGTCTCGTGTGCGGTCTCTGAAAACAATTTCACCGGCTTCAATTACTCCTGGAGAATCTACAAGACGCATTATGGATTTCGCCGTCACGCTCTTGCCACATCCTGTTTCACCCACGAATGCAAGGGTCTGACCTTTCTTCAGCTGGACAGTGACTCCATCAAGTGCTTTCACGACACCTTCATAGGTGTAAAAGGAGGTCTTCACGCCTCGAACATCAAGGATCACATCTGGGTCAAGTAGTATGGGTTCATCATGGGATTCTTGGGTTTGGTTCTTTGATTCTGTCATGGTATCAAGTCTCCTGTTATCATCGCCGCCTAAGTTTGGGATCTAGGATATCTCTCACCCCATCGCCAACTAGATTGAATGCAAGTGCACAGAGCAATATGGCGATTCCGGGATAGAAGACCAGCCAGTAGAGGGTAAAGTGATCCTGTCCCGTAGCTATCATCAGACCCCATTCTGCAGTTCCAGCTTCTGCGCCAAAACCAATGAAGCTGAGACCAGCTGCCGTTAGAAGAACACCTCCTAAATCCAAAGTAGCTTGCACAATGACTGGCTGCACTGTATTAGGCAGGATGTGTGTTATTAGAATCCTAAAATCTGACGAGCCAACAGACCTTGCAGCCTCAACATACAATCGCTCTCGTTCGATTAGCACTTGACCCCTAACAAGACGTGCATACGTAGGCCACCATACCACCATGAGTGCAATGGCAATATTATCGAGATTTCTCTCACCGAGAGCAGAAACAATAGCCATTGCAAGGATTAGACCAGGAAAGGCAAAGAATACGTCGGTGATGCGCATTACAACCTCATCGACGGCTCCACCAAAATAGCCTGCCGCGGCACCAATCAATGTACCGGCGATAAGGGCCACTGCAACCACTGCTAGAGCAATGCGCAGGTCAATTCGAGTCGCCCACATGACCATGCTGAATATATCGCCACCATTCTGGTCAGTTCCCCAGATATGGTCTGCACTGGGGGCCTCCAGAGTTTCGGTCCAGATTCTCTCAGTAGGACCATAGGGAGCCCAAAGATGCACAGTCAAAGCGATGACAACATAGCCAGCCATAATCGCCAGTCCTGCTACAACTAACGGGCTTCTTCTAATCAGGTAAAGACTATACCTTAGCTCCTTCATCCTTGGACCCATATCTTCCCTGAAGAGCCTCCACCAGTAGGACCTCGCACTAGGAATGAAAAGAAGCAGCATGGCAATGACACTTAAGATTGCCAACCATGGTAACAAGCCACCTATTAAGAAAAGCAATCCGATGTATATGAAGTTGGAGTAAATAATCCAGGGGAAGTCATGGGCAAACACTCTGTAGACTGATTTTCCAATGCTGAACAACCAGTAACCCAGGAATACCATTGGAATAGTGTTTAGAACAAGCGTGCCGCCAACAATTCCTAGATTGACAGTGCCTGCAATCATAGGTTCAACAAGAGGTGCTAGGAGCAACACACCAGCTGCAATTCCTACCAGACCCACGATGGCCTGGAAGATGCCCAAGACCCGCACCATCTGAGGTGCTTTCTCAACGACAACTTCCGCCTGAGTATCAATTAGTTCTTCCACTTTTCAACACCTCATCCGTAGCGTATTCTTGGGTCCAGTGTGGCATAAATTATGTCAACAATTAGATTGGCTGTGACAAATATTATTGCCACCAGAATAACGAATGCATTAATGCTGGGTATATCTGATGTAAGGATGGCTGCAACTGCCCAACGACCTAGTCCGGGCCAGCTAAATATTGTTTCAGTGAGAACAGCTCCTGTAATGAGCCCTCCAAAAGCAAGGCCAATGACTGTGACCGTTGGAATCATTGCATTCCTGAGAGCGTGTTTGTATATAACAACTCTCTCCGTCAAACCTTTAGAACGTGCAAGCGTTATGTAATCCTCCTTAAGAACCTCAAGCATACTTGAGCGCATCATTCTTGTAATAATGGCCAGAGAGATGTACCCTAGACATATCGCAGGCATAACAAAGTGAATCAGAGCATCAAAGAATAGAACCAAGTTTCCAGTCAGAAGGGAATCCACCAAGACGAAGTTAGTAATCGGATAGTAACGGATGTATGTGTAGGAGTACCTGCCTCCCTCAGGCAGGAAGGGCAATCCCCATACAAAGAACTGGTAATAAAACAGGTACTTTAGCATAAGAGCAAACCAGAAAATGGGCATTGATACCCCGGCGAGGGCAATCACTCGTGTTACGTGGTCAGCCCCACGGTCCTTGTTCGTTGCAGAAAGAATGCCCAATGGAATTCCAACTATCACTGCAATAATCATTGAAACAACGGCTAGTTCAATTGTTGCCGGAAAGTACCTCTGAAGTGTGGGAATTACCTCCATTCTGGAAGTATTGGAATATCCCCAATCACCAGAGAATAAGTTCCTCAAATAAAGGAAAAATTGAACGTATATTGGTTCATCAAGTCCGTGTTCTAGTCTGATCGCAGCATATGTGGCGGGATTAGTCCTCTCGTCCACATACAATGCAAGAGGATTTCCAACCACATAGGCAAGAACGAATGTTATGGCTAAGACTCCGATTATTACAGGAATCGACAAAAAGATTCGCCTAATTACAAAGTCTCTCAGTCTCATGGTCGACCACTTCACTCACACATACTCCAAGGCAAAGAGGGAGAAGCCAGCATGATTTCAAAGGGCGCAACACATTTGAAGTTCATTTAAGGCTTTGGATTAAAGAATAAATTCCTTGGGATCATTCGAGGCCGCGAAGACCTGCAGTCGCGAATGTGAGTATTTCTGCTTTGTTGTGTACCTTAATACACGATGAGTCGCCCGTAAGTTATATTAGACGAGATATATTCCAATTAATTCCTCTGCAGCACAATTCCTGTGCTGCATGGCAGGAAGATTCCTTGTCTCTGACATTACTTCTTGCAAGAAGGAGGAATTAATTTCCAATGGAAAGAAACCAGATGTACGCAGTCATTGTTATCGTGATTGTGATTGCAGGTGCTGGTGTTGCCTTTATTTTCCTATCACAACCGACTCAGACTCCTGAGGACTTCTTTGTTGTGGAAACTATTGGCAATCCACTAAGCATGGACCCGCATGTCAATTACGAGAACTTTGGTGGCGGACTACAAGAAAATATCTATGAAACGTTATACTACTATCCGTTTGGGTCAGCTAGTACAGAACCGAGCATACCTCTGCTGGCGGCATCTATGCCAGTCATATCAGAGGATAATAAGCAGTACAACATCACCCTGCGCCAGAATGTCATCTTCCATGACGGAACGCCATTCAACGCTAGTGTTGTCAAATGGAACGTCGAGCGGGCTGTCAAGGCTTTCCGCCTTGCAGGTCCAGTTTGGATGATCATTGAAGCACTTAAGGGTGGTCTGGTTGTTGAGGCAGCTGCCTACGACAACGGTACTGGTTCAGCGGTGTTCCAGGACGCATTTGATGACTGGGTTGAAAACTCCGGTGCGATTGTCGTCCTTGATACCTACAAGATTCAGTTCAATCTGGAAGAGGCATTCGCCCCATTCATTGCGGCAATGACCTATCGTGTTGGTGCTTTCATGAGCCCAACCTACGTACTATCCAACCCATGCAATGACTCAGTCCCCGTTGGTGGTGACTGGACAGAGCACTACGGAAACGACTATGGTGAGTGGCAATCCACATGGATGGAGACCCACACCTGTGGTACTGGTCCATATATGTTGGACGAGTGGAGACCAAATGAGTACATCCACATGGTTCTCTTTGAGGACTACTGGAGAGCTGATGCCACTGAGGCAGGTATTGCTCCACCCAGCTACGCAGGCTCGATCAAGGAAGTTTGGTATAAGACCAATGAGGACACAACTGGCAGACTGCTCAATCTCAGAACCGGTTTGGCGGACAATGTATATTGGCCAACGACCAACGCTGATGAGATCTGGGACAATGTCACCTTGGGCTCAAGCGACGCGAATATCCATGTCAATACCGGAGGATTCAGCTACACGCTGATGGCCTTCACCTTCATGTTCCACGACATGAACATAACCCGTGGGACATCGGCGCCGACAGAGATTACCAGCCCATTCGCCTATTGGGGTCTGAGGAAGTGCTTTGCCTACATGTTCGACTACCAGTCAGCTATCGATGCTATCGTTAGAGGATGGGGCTTCCAAGCCAAGGGCTTTATCCCGCAGGGCATGTTCGGTCAGAACTCCTCATATTGGAATGAGGAGTATGACATAGCGGCAGCTGTGGAGTTTTGGAACCAGGCTATGGAAGAACCAGGTTTTGTAGATGTCATCAATGATCTAGACGGGTACATTGACTTGTACTACAACTCAGGTAACGTCATTCGTGAGCAGGGCTCACTCCTATTGAAGGACGGTCTGGCCAAGGTTATGGCCCATGAGGACACGAACTTGGAGGGAATCACTGCTACCATGACTAATGGTGAACCTGGTGTTGAGCTAAGGGTCAATGCCCTTGAGTGGGCAAACATGCTCTTGAAGATGGACAACCATGAGCTGCCAATATGGCTCATTGGTTGGGCTCCTGACTACGCTGATCCGGACAACTACGCCTTCCCATTCGTGCACTCTCAGGGCACATTCATGCTCGCGAGTGGTTTCGAGAACGCTACGGCGGATGACTTGATTGCACAGGGTAAGGGCGAAACTGATCCATTGGCGAGGCAGGCAATCTACAACCAGCTACAAGAGATCATCGCCTACGAACAACCAAGTATCTACATGTACCAGCCCTCTGAGTTCAGAGTCTGGAGGACATGGATGCAAGGCAACGGTCTGACCTGGAACCCAATGTATGGTACCTACTACTGGTATCACCTACACAAGGTCTACCCAACAACATAGTTGGTCTAGTAGAATAGATTTTAGAATAAGTGCAGAGGGTCGCAACCCTCTGCCACTCCTTTTATTTTTCACAAATAGCTCAGCAGGCTTGTAGAAAGCGATTTTTCCTTGCACAATTAAGGTGTGCAATACAGCTTTACTCAGAAACCAATGGTTATATGGTACTCCCAGAAGAGGGATATTTGATTGTGAAGAATAATGAAGCGTTTCGAATCAATATCGACTCAGGAACTCATCACGACGTGGTGGCGTACGCCTTGGATTAGATACTTGGTTCTGGCGCTATTGCCAATAGGAGTTATTGACGTAGCATATACTCTTGCTGCCACCGCCATATACGGAATAGAGGTCGAATTCAATCCAATTACACAGCTCTTCTTGTTCAACAATCTCTGGTTGCCTTGGTCGATTATGAACATTGTGGGATTTGCACTCTTCTGTATGCTGGCGGGGTCATATTATCTTATTACCAGAAACCAACCAGCTGGGCCAAACACCATGTGGCTCTCGTTAATACTTGCCCTTAGAATTGGACTAGCCGCCTATAATGTCACATACTTCTACATCCCCTTCTTGGTCACAATCTATCCACCATTATGGGTAGGCCTCTTTATGTTCATAATCACTTTTGCTCTGATGGACAAGCTGTTGACTAGGAGAGATGATATTACCAAGCGGTCAGTTAAGAGCTTCTTCACCGTGAGACTAAGCAATATTCATGATAGGAAGCTAATCAAAACAGCAAGTGCAGGTTCAAAGCCAGTAAAGGTCGTCAAGGAGGAAGTATTGAAGACAGCCTTGCAGAAGAGCACATGGGCGAAGAGAGGCGCATACCTCACTCTCTCGATTCTGATGATTGTTGCGATGGCAGGATCCATTGAGGTTATTGGTGTATTCTCGGGCTTGATTAATTGGAGCGATGCAAATGTACCCTACTTTGTATTCACAGAGTTCACCAGCAGATGGTTTCTAGTCACAGTCATCTCGATCATGGTCTTTCTCTCCTTCTCAATGTACTTCATCATCAAAGCATTTGATACAACAGAGCAAATGCAGATGGATATGCACAGATAATCACCACATTTCGAATATAGGTCAAGGCCCTACGGAGATTGATATGAGATGGTGTACTGTGATTTCAGTATAAAATGCGCGATAGAATATCACGGAAACACAAAGCTGATAAAAGCAGCAATAGTCGGGGGGGTTGTCAGCGGGAAAGCGAAGCTATATCAGAAAACTTGAAAGCTTAAATGGAGACCGAGATAATGACAAGCATTTGGCTCAGAAGAATAGTTTACCTTGCAGGGGCAGTGTTGTCGATTTTTGCTATGACTGTATGTCTTGAAATGATTTCACTCATGATGGATGCTAATTGGCATTACGCCTATTTCGTTCTTAATCAATACACAGGTCCATTTGTCATAGCCTCATTCGTGATCATGCTCTTTTTCATTGGCGTTTCGATGTTCTTCATGTACAGGGCATTCACGACGTTCGAATTGGAAGAGATACCACTGTAGCTGCGCAGCACCCACCAAGAACCGCTGGCATTAAGAGGTCAGCTTCGTAGCAACTTCTTCACTGTAACGTGATATTAGAGATTCAACCGTTTCAAGAATAGCCGAGTCGCCATAGATTGTGATGAGCAATCTCAGAAAGACCAAGTTGTATAGGATAGAAATGGACTCGTCGTTTGTTGAATACAACTCGGCGAGTAATCCATCTAGAGTCGTTTCCTGTAAGGGGCCAGTAAGCCTTCTTCGGACCTCGCGTTTCAAGCGGTCGATAAATACCTCGAACTCCCTGCTTTGAAGGGTTGACCGTATTGGACCTACCAGGAAATTTGTAGCAAGTTCAGCGGAAAGCCCGCTCTCACCAAGCTCACGAATATTCTTTTGAAATTCCCATTCTACCTCGGTGGATCTAATGGGCAATACTTCAGCAACTTTCTCCAGATACTGAGAATAGGCCCCGGTTTCAATTAGATGAAGATGACGCTTCAAGTCATCCTCAAAAGCCAGTATTACAGACCTAGCCTCAGGCAATGGAATGCGGACCTTCTTATCTCTACTAAATAGGATACCTTCCTCTTCGGAATAGAACTGAAGATGCACTAGGTACTTCACCATCAGCTCCATTTGGCCCGTCATTAATTCTTTGCCTCAACTCCGATTCACATTTCCAGCATTTATTCATACTTGTGAGGTCTATGCGGGAGAAAGGGCTTTATTACCGATAATGAATTTTGAAACAGGTATTCGAAATGCTTGACATCTTCGCTCTGATTATAGCTGGCTTTTCAGTTCTTGTGCTACTGTATTCCTTAGCAAAAACAAAGAAAGAAGCATCAGGAACCACGCCCCCGAAATCTAAGACGCTGTCCATGCCATCAAGGGATACATCATCGTCCAGACCTATGGACCACGAAGCCGTTGATGAATCATGGCCTCTTGATGAAACGCTCTCGTACAAACCATCGATTTCTGATATTGAGAAGAGGGAGATGATGGGGAAGCCTAGCTTTACACCTGAAGAGGAATATGCGGGCCCAGTGGTTGATGTCAGAGCGGGGTCTGCAGAAGCAAGAATCATAGAAAGGAAAGCATCTTTGACGTACTGGGAACGCATGTGTTTGGAAGAGGAGTTTGACCTATTTGTAACACTGCACAGGCCCGAGTTCAAGGTGCAAGCTCCCGAAGGAGCCTCGGTTCATGAATCAGATACTGTCTACAAACTACCAACAACAGGCCATGTTAGAGTCATCCCTGTGTGTGCTGGCTGCAATATCTCACCGGCATATCGTGACATGAAGGTATCTGAATTTGCCTATGAAACACGAGCCGAGTTTAAGGTACTGCCCCTAAGAGAAGGCGAGTACGATTTGGATGTGGAGTTTCAGCTTGTTCAGGCGGATGGTCAAATTTCAAAACTGGGAGTCGAATCCACTCAAGTTACAATTCAAAAGAAGCCAATTGAGCTAGACCTGAAGTTCATGAACATCAGTGTGTCGAGACGCGTCCCAGCGTTCTTCTCAATGTGTGGCAGCCTGTTTGGTTTCTCCTCATTTGTGCTGGCTCGCCTCGGCATTAATCTGAACGAAGAGATTGTTGCTTGGAGCGCCACAATCAGCACAGGCGTTGCAGGTGCGATTATGATACTTTTGGCAATTATGCTCCTTTTCAAAGGGCTCAGACCGTTAATGAATGAAATAGATATCACATTCGGCTGAGCATCAAAAAAGTGGTGAATGGGTAGAACAAGGAGCCTACCCACTGATACTTTATCGCATAGTAAGTGCCATGACAGCCTTTTGACCATGGAGCCTGTTTTCAGCCTGGTCAAATGCAATGGACTGGGGCCCGTCAATCACTGAATTCGTGACCTCAAATCCACGATCGCAAGGCAGGCAGTGCATGTATGCTGCCTTTGGCCCTGCAATCTTCATTTTGTCATCATCACAGATCCAGTGCTTGTTCTTGTCGAACACCGCCTGTGACTTCTCAAGTTCTGGCTTACTATTGAATGGAGGAATGAACTCCTTGCATGTCCATGCCTTTGGATACACAACATGGGCACCCTCGAAGGCTTCTTCCATATCGTACATTATCTCAAAGCTTGATTCATTCTCCTCAGCCATGACCCGACACTGCTCCAGTATTTTGTCATCGAGCTCCATGCCCTTGGGATGAGCAAGGACTGTATCACATCCCATCTTCGTGGCGGCAATGATGGCACTCTGTGGAACAGCAAGCGGTTTGTGCACAGATGGACTGTAGGCCCAGCTCATCACAAACTTAACACCCTTGAAGGTTCCGAACTTCTCCTTCACAGTCATGATATCAGCTAATCCCTGGCATGGATGATAGACATCATCTTCCATGTTTATTATGGGAATGTGGCTCCAGTGGGCGAAGTTCCTGATGATCTCGTTCGCCCGGCCGTAAATCCAGCCTACTGGATCGCCGTAACACCGGATAGCGATTCCGTGCCCCATTCGAGCTAGAACGCGTGCTACATCAGAAACGCGTTCGGTGGAATAGGCTTTCTCATCACCCTCCAGTGCAGGCGCGTATATTTTGCCTGGATCCAGGAAATGTGCATGGCCGCCCAGCTGCGTCATACCGGCTTCAAACGAATTACGGGTTCTGAGCGACTGGTTGTAGAATATCATGAATAGGGTCTTTGCATCAAGTAGCTTGTGAGGCTCGCCAGTTGCAAACTTACGCTTGAGGTCCAAAGCAACATCAAGAATGGTCTCAATCTCTTCCTTCGTGTAATCGAGAAGTGTTATGAAATCTCGACCCCTGAAAGTCTCGGTCTTCACCATTGTGGTTCACAAGTCATAATGCTGCTAGATATTTCCAGAAAAACCTTCCCCACCATCTAAAACTAGACTGATATGCATTTGAGTTAATAGAGAAGAGTCGGTTCTCTCTGTCTATTAATTCCATACTGATGTTTATCCTCCTTGTGAACCTGTGGTACTTTGTACGCTTCATAATGTATAATCTGGCAAAGAGAAGAAGCACAAGTGTGGAATGACCGTACCGTTCCTATATTGTCTTCGCCTTCTGGGTTATATCAGCAGTTTGCTGTATCCCTTCCTTTAGACTGGTTGTGATAAGCGCAGAACTAGTCTACTTGGCGAAATACTTCACATTCATGTATTAGACGGTGATTCTCATCTGGGATTTGGCAAGGCAATTTCGAGGCGTCCGCAGGGATAGACGTCGAATGAATCAGGGATGGGAGACGGGGAAACTAAACTATAGTTCACAAATGATAGGTCTTATATTGGACTAGAAGAGCTAGAGAGGTGCTAGAAACGAAGGAGACCAAAGACAGATGCATCGAGAGATAACCAAAGGGATATACTACATAGGCGTTGACGACCATCATACTGAATTGTTCGAGAACTTATGGCCACTACCTTTTGGGGTGTCATACAACTCGTACCTTATTGTTGATGAGAAAATCGCCGTTGTTGAAACTGTCAAAGGGCTCTTTGCGGATGAGTGGCTTAACAACATTAGAGAGCTGGTTGACCCTGAGAGGATTGACTACATCATCCTAAACCATATGGAGCCAGACCACACAGGTGCACTTCCGAAACTTGCAGAACTCGCAAAGAACGCAACCATAGTGCTCACATCGAAAGCAGCTGCAATGGAGGAGTCTTTCTATGATACGAATCTCCCAATCAAAACAGTGGAGGACCTTGAGGAGTTGTCTTTGGGAATGAAGACACTGAAGTTCGTTCACATTCAGTTTGTCCACTGGCCTGAAACAATGGCGACCTATGCAATAGAAGATGAAGTCCTATTCTCATGTGATGCCTTTGGTTCCTACGGTGCATTGAACGGAAAACACTTCGATGACGAAATCGACATGAATATGGTAGAGACGGAGAGCAGAAGGTATTTGTCAACCATCATCACTTCCTACTTCAAATTCGTACAACGTGCGATTGAGAAGGTAAAGGACCTGCGGGTTGGCATCAAATTTATCGCACCAAGTCACGGTCCGATTTACAGAAAAGATCCCATGTGGGTCATTGAACACTACAGCAAGTATACTAGCGACGTGCTCGAGAAGTACGTGACAATTATCTTTGGGTCGATGTACGGATTCAACTTGCGCCTCGCACACACATTGAAGAAGGAGCTACAGGACCTTGGAGTTGAGGTGAAGATTCACAATATCTCCTACACCAGCATAGACAAAGTAATCACCGACTCTGTCAGAGCTGGAGTGATTGTGCTTGGCACCCCCACATATGATGCATTTCCCTTCCCAAAGATCTGGGCTTTTGCCAATGAGATGGAAGGCAAGAGGTTTCAAAAGAGACCTATTGGCCTATTTGGCACCTATGGTTGGGGAGGGGGTGGAGTTCGTAAGCTCCAGAAGTATCTTGAAGACGGCAAGTTTGAGATTCTAGAACCGGTAATCAGGTGTAGAGCAAGACCAACGGAACAGGAGAAGGAAGAGATTCAGCAACTTGCCAAGAGCATAGCCAAGATTGTGAAGTAGCATCACTTCGAGTTCCTTTGAGCTGTTGCGATTCTGGAAAGGAATCCTTGTGCCTAAAAGCAACCTTTTTAGTGAGCCATGGATTTGACCTGTTAGTTATTCACTGAGGTTTTGCAGTGGTATAGACTGCAAGTTCCTGAATGACGGAGGACAAAGAAAATGAATCTCAAGGGAACCAAAACCGAGAAGAATTTGTTGACTTCTTTCGCAGGCGAATCTCAAGCAAGAAATCGATATGAACGATATGCAAAGGCTGCAAAGAATGATGGCTACCAGTATATCGCCAAGGTGTTTGAAGAAACGTCAAGAGAAGAGGTAGAACATGCAGCACGATTCTTCAAGTTCATGGATGAGGGAGGATGTACTCCTGAGATTAAAGTTGAATGGAGTTTTCCTACAGGTCATGTCGGCACGACTGAAGAGAATCTGAGATCTGCAGCTGCAGGAGAGAAGTTCGAATTTTCTGATATGTATCCCGGTTATGCAGATATCGCAGAGAAGGAAGGCTTCACGAAAATCGCACAGGTCTGGAGAAAGATTGCACACGCTGAAACATGGCATCATGAGAGATATCTTGCACTTGCTGAGCAAGTCGCAGATGGAACAATTCTCAAGAAGAAGGGCAAAATCAAATGGAGATGCTCGAACTGTGGTTTCATCCATGAGGGAGAACATCCGCCAGAGAAGTGTCCGGCTTGTGATCATCCAAAAGGCTATTTCTTCCCGCATGTTTTCATGTAATCCGAGCCACAAAACAAACTTGCGCGACTTGATACGATGAGAACGCAGGCCTCCATTTTGCCTTGGCGTTTCTTTGGCCAAGGCGATTCTTTTTCCACTACTGGAAGGGTATTCAGCATCGACTCCTGAGGTGGATGCAGAAAAAAGGATTTGAGCGGAGCTCAACAGTAGTTGTCTTGGGGTAAGGAGGGGTGTTGAGTGTTGGGGGAGTTATGCTTTGCAGAAGTAACTGAATCTGCTGACTCCGCTCTGTGATTGCCGTACAACAGCTTGAATTTGGATTTGAGTAACACACACTCTGTATTTGGAATCGCAAATTCAGCGGTCTTCTAAGAATCTCTGCATTCACCCAGTCCAATCAGTTGGCAAGACACCAAGAAGTCCATCAAGTCGCCGCCAAAAGACGACACCAATTATGACGAGTATACTAACTCCACCTACCACAGGAGCAGTTCCTGCATCAAGCTCCATAATCAGAGGAGCAGAATCCACAGTGAATGGAAGGAGATGGTTTTCAGTTCCTACAACTGGAAGTCCACTAGCGGTGCAGTTGATGTAGTAAGAGCCAGCCTCCAGTGCATTGAATTCTAGGATTCTTGATGAATACCGGGAAATGGCAAATGACGAAGAACCTAATAGTATCCCGCTTGGAGAGAGAATGCCAATATCTAGAGTTCCTTCCCACTCGTTACTTACGCCCATGATGGACACTGTTAGGTTGACCGAACAATCGGATCCTACGTAGAGAGGTCCAGTCTTCCTAAGGTCAAGAATGACGGCGGGTTCCACAATGACATATTCGATAACACTCACAGGCGCATAAATGGTAGTCCCGTCGAATATGACGGCAATAGTGTGATTTCCCGAAAAGAGACCTGTTATACCAAAATCTGCACGTCCGAAACTACCTGTAGTTACAGTAAATTGTTGCTGGGTTTCACCATTTAGGGTTACAAGAATGGTTACCGGCATATTTTGCAGCTTCGTAATCCCTCCTGTGAGCGATATCGAAACTGCAACGTTGTCTCCATACTGCACTTGCTCCGCGATAGACACATCAATTATACTTAGGTACCTTACAAGAAGTTCTCGCTCATATCTGGACAGATTGAGGTAGTCGGCACCATCGAATGAAAGAACAATTGTGTACTCACCGACCAATGATGGACTCCATTTCACCTCCGTCCCAATGGCTGTAGTTTGCATAGCCGTCCTCTCAGTCAGGGGGCTACCGTAGATTTCACGTCCTTCTGGATTGTAGATGCTGACATAGACCACCTGTGATGAAATCAGTTCATGCAAGGAATCCTCAAGGACAAACAGGAGAGAGTGCTGGTGACTAAGAATACCAGATAGATGCTCCTCTGTAATAACGATAGATGTTTGGGACGTTATCTCAAACTGATGCGAAGCTGAAGTTCCAATTCGTACTGACGAGTCACTGACTTCCACACTGATTTGATATTGGCCGATTGGAAGCCCATCAAGTACCAACTGCAATTGATATGTTGAATAAGAAATCCTTGTATCAAGGTCTATTGAACCCTCTGGGCCAATTAGTTCCACAGCCATAATCAGCTGACTTAGTGCTAGAGTACTTGAAGTTTCATCAAGAAAAGAGATAACAATTGATGCGCTGTCTGCGCGATCGATTGACGAAGGCCCATTGAATGAAACAGCCGTCGTTCCTAACACCTGAACTGACTCGGCCCCCATAGATGGATGATAATGTGTCGTTCCATCGAAGGTTAGCAGAATGGTGTAATTCCCCATTCTATCCAGATTCAGCTCCAAGAGCATTGGATCCTGTCCTTGTTGTATGATGGTTCCGTCATCCAAGAGCCCATAGAGATCATGATACGCTGCGTAGTGGATTGTAAAGCCTTCAAGAGGCGTTCCTCCACTATCGGCAAGAAGTACTGTCAAAGCTATACTTGACTGACCAGCAATAGCCAAGCCATTGACAATTGCTGATTCAATTATTGTGCCATATCTAACATTCATTACCTCGGATGTAGTAGCTGGCAAGTAGACTCCAAGGCCACTGAACACGGCCTCAAACACCCAAATACCCTCCAATCCGATTGCCGTAGTGAAAGCAGCATGTCCCGAATTATTGGTTGTGAGTTCTACAGGCCCAATAACTGCGGATCCTGGTCCATCCAACTGAATAGTCACGTTTCGGCCAACCATCGGAGCTCCTGCATAGTCAACAAGAAGCAGGTCGATAGTAATCATGTCGCCTACTTCAATCTCCGTCTGCGATAGAAGCATGACAATAGCTGTGGGAGAGTACACAGTACGAAGCTCGCTCACGGTGAAAGCATGAACTGAAACTGCGCCAGTGGATGTCGCACCAATTGTATAGAGGCCTGTCATAGCAGGAGTGAAAGGCACTCGCACCTGTCCATTTACCACTTGGACTGTCACTGATTTCGTAAAAGTGCCAAGTTTCACTTGCTCGCCCATCGGGTCAAATAGGGAAATGGTTACACTGAAACCACTCAATGGCTGACCCAGTTCATCAAGAATATGAACCGTAATGTTCACGGTTTCACCTGCGCAGGGGGGCTCAGGCTCCATGGACAATGCCACATCACATTCCGTATTGACATTGAGCTGCCGCTGCACATCGCCTCCAATCAGGTATTGGTCAGGATTAACCCGAGCTCGAACCATCAGGATACCATGTGCGTGGCTGGCAGTGTAAACTGCATCAGCCATTCCGGAAACGTTTGTTGTTATGGTCGTGGACCATAATGGCACAAGGTCTACTCCAAGAACCTCTAGGGTAATTGAAACACCTTCCAAATCCGAGGCTGTGAGCGTATAGGAAAGAACTGCTGAGTCAAACAAGTCCACGACACTAGGTAATAGGACCAGGGTTCCGGTTACATGTTCCAGGACTGAAACAAAGGACTGAGTCATATTCGTGTAGTAGTATACATCGCCGGCATGCAAGATCTCGATTGAAGCCTGCCCTCTCTGCAATGGACTCCAACCAATCGAAACAAGCTCTGTGTCTGTTTGAATTTGTGCCTCAAATACCAGAACAGAATTCACAGTTATTTCTACAAGAAGTGTGCGACCGGAAATCCTGTTCCCAAATGCATCCAGCAATCCCAACTGAATCTGAAGGCTTTCACCAAGCAGACATGAGGGGCTATGTGTTATCTCAAAGGATGGTGTAACGTAGACTCGTTGAGGTGCAGTTCCTGAGGCGGACGCGTTAAGCTGTTGTCCTGTGTACGTCACATTGATTATGAAATCACCAACGGTATCAAAGTCAAATGCCATTGTGCAAATCCCATTCTCGCCTGTTGTTCTCAAAGCTGAGGCAAGCAGTGTACCATTTGCCCGGAGGATTCTGAAAGAAACCTGTGCGCCAGAGAGCGGTTGCCCATTCCATGCAGTAAGCGTAGCAAGAATGGCAATTGCAGTGCCTTGCTCTACCGGTTGACCAGGAGTAGTCAGGTGTAGGATTGTGGCGCCCAGAATAGTATGATCTTCATTCCTT
Organism: Candidatus Thorarchaeota archaeon; assembly: GCA_011365025.1. The sequence goes on along the minus strand of RDOF01000011.1, from coordinate 10,346 downwards.
GAGGCCTCAAGAAGCCATCCCTGTGCAGGAAGCAACACCGAAATTGTCAAGGCGCCTGGCTCTGATAGGTTGAGTGTACAGGTGATTAGTCCCTCAGAGTTTGTGGTTTCTGTGTCATCAATCAAAGTGAGGGTATTCAATAGGACATCTATCTGAATCGCGACTCCACTAATTGGCATGCCACTTGTGTCTTGAATGATAATGGTGATGATTGTAGATGACGGAGCCATTGAACTGATATCACTGCTCACAAACATTGTGGGGGTCTCCCATACTCCAACGATTTGCTCGTCAAGCGCAGCCTCGTAGTAGCCTTGTCGACCCGATGTTGCCGTCAGATTGTTCAGTCCGCGAAGCGAGGGAATCCAAGAGAAATAAATGGCACCGTTTACAGTGATGCCTGAGTCGGAGAAGATGGTTTCGCCGCTAGGGCTTCTAACAAACACCGTGACATAAAGATTCGAAACTGGAGCATTTGTGTGGTCAGTTGCAGTGACTTGAATCCAAGTCCCAATCCCAACCGAAGGGTCTTCGCCATTACTAATTGTGAGTACTATGGGAATCCGCACCTCAAAGGACAAGATATCATTTCCAGATCCTCTGGACGCCATAGCGAAATACAGCCCTTCCAAATGATAGGATCCGGCGGAAGAGGAAGTCCATTGAAGTACCGCGAATCCGCTTGAATTCGTAAATGCTGACTGCTCATAAACTACGGTGGAAGGGAGAAGAATGACTCTCAAAGTCACGGGCTGACCTATAATAGGATTTGAAGAGTCATCGAGTAGCTCTGCCCAAATATTCCAAGTCGTTCCGACCAGAGCATCGGAAGGTATACCACCAACATGGAGGTAGCTGGGAGACCACGATGTGATGGTTTCTGCGCCAGATGATTCTATCAAAAATCCCGATGATGCGAATGCCCATTCCAACGAGTAGTTTCCATTCTCAGTCAATTCCAAATCGAAGCCAATGTAGCCATCTGTGTTGCTCACCAAATAGGTGTTCATTACGACAGCAGATGTGGGAGATATCACCACTATCTGTACGGTTTCGTCGGCAATAGGAACACCGCCACCGGTAAGTAACTGCCCTTCAAACGAAACAGAGGAATATTGATCTCGTAGACCGATACCGGTCCAAATCATTTGTGTGTCTTCGTAGACCTCAATGACTCCTTCGAATTCGGATGGAGTGAGCGACCCATTCCCACTGAAGAATAGAACGTAGGCTAGATTTCCACGTTGCGAAGGTGTCCAAAGGAAGTTGTTGCCACCATATGAAGACAAGGCAGAATCGGTGTGAATTACTTCATCATCCTCATCAACCACAACAAGCTCCACAAGCTGATTTTCAATCACAGAGCCATCTGCAACCAGATGAAGTGACCAAGGTATGAAAAGAGTTCCATCAACCATTCCAGAGAGGATAGAAGTTGCCACCAGATATGTTGGCTCTGGTGAAACAAGGTGCACTTCATGCTGTAGAACCAATGCTTCGCAGAAATCGTGGGTTATTACAATGGTGAGATTGTACCACCCTCCAACAAAATCTGATGTTGGAATCTCAAATCCAAAGGGAGAGGTCGACTCATAATTCCATTGCTGGTATGTTGGAGGGTCACCAAGGCGCACTGAAACGTTGCAGTAGCCTGCATCAAGACCACCACCCAAATTCCAGTTCGCGAACCCATTTACTAGCTCCCCTATTGTGACTACAGGATTATCAATGGTGAGACCTCCCTGCAGGGTACCAGTAATTGTCATTTGAATCATCACAAAGGACTTGGAAACTCCCCAATCATCTACCTGGATGAATACATCTTCATGCCCAAGAGATTCTATGCTATCAGGAATGCTGAAGGAGAGAATATCCGAGTCAGAAACGTTGCCAAAGTGCATCCACTTGCCAAATGCATTGACTAACACATCATGACTAGATGCAGCAGAGGATATGTCCACTTCAATGGAAAGAGATGAACCAAGCATACCAGTTGATGAAGATGAGGCTGAAATTGTGGAGCCTTGCACATCATAAAGGTGGATTCGGACACCAAGGATTGAAACCATATCAAGCACACTGGCCGAGAAGATTGGCTGATATAGAGTATCCGAGTTAAACCATCCACTTTGGAAAGGAGTAGGTCCCAACGAGGCAATTACTTGCAACGAGTCAACAGATTCAAGGTCAACAGCGAATCCTGACGAGTTCAACAGAGCTAGGGTGGCTACGTCGTAACTAAGCAGCCAGAGATCACCGTACTGAATTCTACCTTCAATTTGAGAGGCAATTGCTTGAGCCATGGTTGCATCAATCAGCCCGAGTCGAAGCGCAGCTCTTGTGCAAAGCCAGTCTATGGCTGACTGGTGACCGCCGAAAGGTCGCAGAGACCAGCCTGTCATATCCCATGTGCCCGAGCTGTACTCTGATAGTATTGAGGACTCAAGTGCGGCTCTATAGTAAATTGAATCAAGAGAATCCATCAAATAGAGTGCTTCAACCGCAGCTACTGTGTGTTGCATATGCGCAGTCCCTGAGAACAGGGCGGGACGGAAATGACCCAGCACATATTGGCTTTGAATTATGTATGAAACAGCATCGGAGATCACGTTGGCACCTGGGTTGAAACCAAGCTCTTGGGACATTGCCATTCCAAAGAGCTGGCTCCAGACGCTCTTTATGCGATACTGATTTACGCCGTATTCAGGAGCCGTGTAAGCGGTCAGGTTATTCCAAAAAGGATACTGCGTCCACTGAGAGAAATAGGTAGGATAATCCAAGGTACTAGCCATAATGCTTGCACCCAGAGCATGATTCTGCCTTGCCATTACTGACATCCAATACGACCACATAAGAGTAGGCAAAGGTTCCATGATTTCGAAGCCCACTGGCGTTTCCACAAGCTCGAAATAGCTGCAAAGGCCCAAGGAAACAGAGCTGCCAAGTTCATCCATGGCTTGCAATGCCTTTGCTACAGTGTAGCTCTCTTCGGTCTTTGCCACGATATCACCATATTTCTCCTCCAAGCCAAAACCACCAGAACGCTGCTGATTATCTGCAAACCAGCCGAGAACGGATGAGGTATTCTCTGGAGTAAGCGTGCCGAGCAGTGCAAGTGTGGTCACAGCCGATGCGGTTCCGATAACAAGTTCTTCGCTCAAACTCAGAGTGTTATTGAAGGAGCCATCACCGTTCGAAGTTCTTGTTGAGATCCATTGGGTCAACTTCAAGGGATCATTGTGAATAGCGCCCAAGCACCTCAAAGCAAGGACATAGTGGGCAGCAAACTCATTTGATGGAGAAGTACTGGCTGGGTCTGCCGCAACCGCGCCCCAAAGATCGGGGTTGGAGGTCTTACTCCCATCTATGATACAACTCCTAAGCCAAGTTTCAAGGCTCGTGGGATTTATGCTTCCTAAACTGCCCGACTGGTTTAGAGCCTCTGCTACGTAGTATGTGGTAGTTATATGATTCCCGAAGTGTCCGGTCACATCCTGTCTGCTGCTTAGGTATGACACAATCTCTGACAAAGAGAACAATCCAGCAAGGTCCAAAACAGAAGCCAACCAAAGACCTTGGGCAGTCGTCTTAAGATTTACAACCCCATCTATAACGGATGTCTTGAACGCGGACTCGCTTCCATAGTCCACATATAGAGACTGAAGAATGTCGTGAACTTTAGCGCTTCTTGACATCTTCCATGAATTCCACTCAGATGCTGTTAGAAGGGATTTCATGGCTCGAACAGAAAAGTACGTTGCCTGCATTGTGGGTTCATGTACATAGCCAAAACCGCCAGAGAGCGTATCTGATGGTGTCGCTTGGTGAGAAGCCAATTCCTCAGAAATGGCATTCTCCCTCAAAGCCCTTGAGTATGCAATTATGTTCACCAGCAAACCTGCGCCTTGTGCTGTGAGCTGGGTTGGATCTTCCGGAGAGTATAAGATAAGATCGAGAGGCCAAGACTCGTATCTCAGAGACGCAAGGTGTGTCTGCGATTCCCTCCCTGTGAGATCAGTAAGTCTTGACCGCTCTGTCTGAGTTGGGTCATTAGGAAGCAGAACCGAACTTTCGCTTGTCAGCGCTGCTCCAATGGTGAGGAATATTGGACTTGTGAGAAAGACCGCTCCCTCTAATCCGGGGGTGGTAAGCAGAGAGGTTGAAGAAGGAGCGGTCTGTGAGGGCGGACCTCTTACCCTCAGCAAATGAAGTAGCCATGCTGCCCGTCCAGTTAGTATTGTAGGAAGATCCACTGCCACCAGCTGCTCAATAAGCGTGCTTGGAATGTGAACTCCTTCATCGGACCCAATACTGGCGTCTAGAAGAACGCCTGAGGAGTAGGACAATATTGAAGGATCAAACTCGATTTCTGTTATCGTACATACCCTGTTAGGAATCCCATAGGTATTGAGAATCTGGGACCAACCAAGACCACGCGAAGGGATGGAATTGCCAGTCAGCTCAACGATGAGAAATGAGCCATGCTCTACTGGAATGCCAAGATCGCTGGCCCGAGTGTGAACATCATCTAGCATCTCAAATGGTGGAGTCATTGGAGAAGTATCAGTAGCAGCCCTAGAAACGAGTTCATTCCCTAACAGGGGTACGACAGCCAAAGCTATGATGAGAATAAATGCAATTATGCGAATTTGTCTAATGTGTGACATACCTTCTGCTCCACATCCTGCCTCTCGATTGTTGTAGTTGGAAAAGGGTGTCCCGGAAGCCGGACCTTTGGGAATAGGTTCTGGGGGACCATTTCGGTAGGGGTGGGTCTTTGCCGAAAAAACAGGTAACACGGATCCGACCCGGGACATTGTTTGACATCTGCTTGCAGTCCTGCTTCACACTGGCACCCCCAGGATTAGTGTATAAAGCAAAACCAGAACTGCCATCGCTGCAACAAGCTCAATTGCTCCGCTTCGAGGTCTACCTTTCAGGGCAGCACTCAGAAGAGAAACATCACCGCCGCGTATGCAGGAGTTGAAGAGGACGCCCAGTGCCACATACCAGGATAGGAGAACTACCGGCGCACCAGCCAATAGAACAAATGGGAGAAACATCAATGCGAAGCCGACAAAAATCGAGAGCAGTGTGCTGATGAACAGCGCAATCACAAGGATGGACACTCTCGGTGGTCGGTCCACTTTGATGAAGAGGTTGATTTCGGCATACGTGCTGCCTCCCCCGATACCTTCGAGATCAATACCGAAAAGAGAGCAAACGCCGTATCGAATCCCCGTATTAATCACCATGCCTGGGGCAAAGATGATGGTAACGGCAGAAAGCAGCGGATTGCGGGTCCAGGTTCGGAAAGCTCTCCTCTTCCCTGTTAACAAGAGAGCTGTCCTAATGGCTGTGGCTACAACCACAACGATGGGTGCCACTCGGAGAGAGAACCAGAAGTTCGTCACCAACATGGCTGCAATCTCATTCTGCATTTCCAATCCTCACCTTCTGCGCCAAGGCCCCTTGGCACACAAGAGTCATCTTCGTTACTCTATGATGACCTGCTTGAGGAATAACTTCGCAGATTTGTTCTTCAGATTGCCTAAGCAATATCAAGAGAGATATCGGATTTGTAAGTCGAATTTTGGAGCTTATGAGGTTGCGCCTAATAATTAAGAACCAAAATAATTCTTTAAGATATAAAAAAAGCGAAATGGATTCTTTTCTTACTCCTTTGATGTAAGAGAATGCACATTTTTCTCGAAAGATGTGACAACTTCAGATGGTTCTTGAGGTGGTGCATCCAAAAGAAAGGGACCATGTGGAATTATCTTCAATCCCTTTTCTTCGCAAACTGCGGCAAGCATTCGAACAGCAACTGATGTCCATCCAGTAACATCCAGCAAGCCAGGATTCGCGAAGAATCCAACCAGTCTTCGAAACTGCTCTCGCTGGGCAGACGTGAGTATCCTGGCAACTGAGCAAATCACAATTCGTCTATCCTGAGGGCTTGATGACCCGGCGATTGCAAGCAACCGATTCACGGCATCATATGTATTGAGAACAGTAAGAGCTTTGACTGCAGTGAACCAGCACTCAGGGTCTCCGCAGTTGACCAGCCTTTCGCAGAAAATGTCAACGCCAGGTTCTTTCCTTCTCGCAAGCTCAAGGAGAGCAGGTTCTCTCAGAAGGACATGAAGGCCCTCATCCTTTGTGGTATCCCAGAGGCTTTCAGAGGGAGTTCTCGAAAGCGATGATGAGGACGGCTCCTTTTCGGGGGTTGATGTTGTCAGGATAAGACTTGCTTCCCTCATGCCCAGTTGTGCCCGTGAATGCCTAATAAGGTCGTAATTCCTAGCCTATATCCATAAGTACAGCCAACGCAATGAGAAAATGACTATGGCGAAACGTGCGAAGACTACAATTGATTGGCTTAGAAATGGTCAAGATGCCGATGATTTGAGCTTGCTCAGGCAGCTGATTTCAGAAGCAACAGAGAACGACCTCAGTCATAATCAAATGAACACTAGAGCCTTTGAGCGCCACTATGGCCTAGACCCAATCCCAATGACTCCTCTCCCTGATGACCTGTTAAACAAATTGCTGTACTTCAAGGAGGCAAATGAGATAGATGGGATGGACGATTCAATCACGCCAAGGGGTACAACGCTACAGACACAGATTCAGTCACTTCTTCCGAGCGCGATTGCGGCCGAATTGAAGTCATCACTCACCTATGTGCTATCAAGAGCAATTGCTGGTAACATTCCAGACCCTGAAGAATGGATGTGGCATCCAAAGTCCGCTACCGGCAAAAAGAGCAAAGACACACGACGGAAAAGGATGCTTTGGCCGATTCCTCTTGGCCTTGATAGCTTGACTGCATCTTTGCTGACGGTACTTGTTCTATCACGGCTACTGAAACAAGACATCCATTGGATCCCAGCAATCTGGCAATATCATATTGAGCAGGTAAGATCGAATAATCTGCGACAAGTACTCTCTAGACTTACCACTTCAATCACAGTGAGAGATACACGGGATGTTTTGCTTGAAGCAATTGGCGCAATTAGGAATGATGTCCCAAACGAACCAGTGGCACGGGACTTGCTAGATGCATGGCTACCTCTTCTTGCAACCTTCGATGACCACGCAAAATTATCGGAATGCAGAATCACAGATGCCGTGCAGGGAGATGGCGGGCCTGCAAGCGCAAGATCTATTCTAAGGCAAGGAATCCTGGCCAGAGTGGGTTCTGGAATTTCTGGAGTACGAACTCAATTCAGCCCTTCCAGTGAGTGGGGCGTGCTTTCTATCCGGGCAGATGGCCCCACTGGAGGCTTCATTAGTAGGGGGCATTCGGATAGAATCCAGCGCTGGAGGTCCGGTGAAGGATTGCTGGATGTACTACGTCGAGACCTCAGAATCTTAGCATATAACCCAGTTCGCAAGATCCTTACCCAGCTTTCGAATAGTGAAATACCAGGTAGGCCGACTGCGAAAGACATTATCAAGAGTACTGGATTGAAAGGCAGGGCAGCCTATTACACGCTTAACAATCTAGGACTTGTTTTGCATGAGAGATACATACTTGATCCAACCATTATCGGACTGAAGTATCGCTATATCTTTAGTCCAAGAAGGAAACCTTTGTTGAGAAGCAAAGGACTTGCTGAAAGAATGACCATAGCGGACGCTCTGCATTCAAGCCTCACGATTCACTTGGAGCCTGTTGACTCAAGTGGGCCAAAATCCGAGAGTTTCCCAAGCGGAATGGAAAGAGCCAGAAGAGCTACGTCTATCCAGCTAACGGCGACGCAAGAAGTAATATCGATGAGAATGGGGCTCTTTAACACTGAAACAGGGGCATGGTCTATAGCATTTCAAGAAACCGAGCCAACCCGGCCCGAGAAATCACCGCTTTGGCTATATCGAGAAACGTCGGGAAAAGTGAAGCCAAAGCTAAGCCTGAGCCCAAGGGAAATTGATCTTATTGGAGTCCTCTGCGTGCTCAGAGGCAACTCGAGTGTTAGACGGTGGCTCTTGCAGAAGTTAGAATATCCCGCTCGTACGACAAGCGAAATACTGCCGAAGCTGATGAAAAACAGAATCACAAGACTGCTTTATCTACCCGCCTTAGAATACGTTGGTCTAAGCAATGGGCTCATTATTGGAGCGAGATTTTCTTCCACTAGAGACCTGAATGAATTCATAGATAGAAGCATGGTTGCATCACCCTATGCCCAGATTAGATTTGACTCCAATGAAAAGTCAGCTATTGCTCTTATCCGAACACCCCACCTGCAAGGCACATCGATTGATGGCTTCTTGGGTCAATGGCTCGACGGCATAGATGCAGAGTATGTTAGCGGAACAATGGAGCGGCGTAGAACGTATTGGTTGACGGTCCTAAATCGATTGTATCAGAAACCGCAAGAGCGCTGGATAGACCCTTGGGAGGTACACTGACACTCTAAAGCCATTGTTCAAGTGTTGCTTGATGGGAACCAAATTTGCGCCATAGACCCACTAGTGCCTCAACCTGTTTCTCAGCGTAGGAAACTCCGAAAACAGGCTCCAGGAATCTTAACAAGGAAGGAATCAGCGGAGGATTAAGATTCAGTCGGATGCCTCCAGTGGACAAGTAGTTCGCTTCGTCAAATGATTCTCGAGCCACCATAAGGTCTTCCCGCTCTTCTGCACCTAATCCCAATGATTTCAGAACTGGTTCCAAGGAAAGATATTGCTCAAGCAGGATAGCGCCCTTTCGGGGACCAATCCCCTTGACGCCCGCCTTATGAAAATCACAACCACAGAGGATTGCTAAGTCCCTCAGTTGCTCTAGGTTGAGACCTGATACTATCTCCAGGTCGGTAAGTGTTACTCTATTTATCAAGCCCTTGGAGAAGTGCAGTTGCTTGGTGACATGTGGACTTCCAAAGAGCAGAGCATCGGAATCATTTGACACCACGGAGCGCACTATATCATTTCGACAAAGCACTGCAGCAAACATTTCTGCCTCTGTTGGTGCCGTGATTGCAGGAACTCCCATCAAACTGAACATGGCACGAAGATGAGCAGCTGAAAAATACATTCTCAGTGCAGGGCTCTGCCAAAGCATACCCGAAAGCTCTTCATCGAATGGATCCCCTTCCACAGAGAACCTCTTGTACAGCTGGTCAGCAGAATTCACAAGCTCCGGGTTAGGAGACCTTTTTCGTTTCTCTGGAGGTCCATCAAAAATCATGATTGGAAGGACGTGTGCCTTAAGACAGGACTTTGCCAATGCAATACCCATCCCAATGTGCTGGAGCGGGACTCGGCCTTCGGAATCAGTCGGCGCTTTCAGAACGGTAACGCGCCGAGTTAGGTAGTTTGGAATATCAATAGCGATTGCACCTGGCGAGATCTCGCTACATTGCATCCATTTCCACGGAACCAGATTCGCCCAATTCTTTACGCCCACAGGATCCCCTCACCCAATTCCTCTCATACCTGTATTTCCCATTCGTACGATAACACTCTCTGTTGATGGAACCACGGGGCTTCTCTCAACAAGAATCCGAATCACATCCTTAGCAGTATCCAGTTTGTCGATTCGAAATACAGAATCAACAGCATGTGCCAATACGTTTCCTCCGATGGGAGTAGGCCGTCCTGAGGACCAATTCCTAGATGAATGATCCGTCATTAGGAGGTGTAGGTCGAACTCGTTAACCAGGTTTCTCAAAACCTCTAGTGTCTGGAAAAGAGACCGTTGCCTGCGTTTGCTCCCAGGCGCACCGGTGAGATTCAGCACACCGGTCAGGCTATCTAGGACAACCAGATTGACTCTATCGAGCAATTCTATATTCTTTGCAGTTTCTTCGAGGTCAATTAGACTTAGAACCTTCGCAACAACCAAGCGACTTAGGATTTTGCTTGAGTCATGACGTGCGCCACAAAAACGCCTGGCGAGCACAGGGCTGTAATTGCTACCTGAATCTATGAATACTGCAAGCCCCGTATTATCCCCCACCAATGAGTCAATTGCCACCAAATGAGAGAGGAAGGAGAGAGGAGCTCGATCAGGTCCATGTAGTAGACTGATTTGGCCTTGCATTATCCTACCATCAAGCAGCAGACTTAATTGGCTAGACCGGAGTCTGAGTCTCTGGCCTTGTGCATCCTCTAATTCGTCAAGTGGCACTCGCTCCAATTTCAGCAGTCTCCTTTATGCTTGAATAGTCATGCAATAGCAATGTTTCAACTTCGTGACCTGAAGGGATATTTCCAGATGCAACGCCGGGGATTGAGGACTTGGGAACTATGACCCAAGGACCATGTAATGTTGGAAAGACACTCATCCGTGTGACCCAGTTCTTGAGTAAGTACTCGACGGTGTGTGGATGACTTAC
>RDOF01000010.1 GCA_011365025.1 Candidatus Thorarchaeota archaeon | reverse complement strand
AAATAGGTTTTGAATCTCGTTTGGCGTTGGCAACAGCTCTCCACATTGAACAGGAATGCCAATCTCCTTTCTCCGATCCAGCAGGACAGTTGAGTACCCCATTTTCGATAGCTCCCGGGTAGCTGTGCTACCTGCAGGTCCTGCCCCGACAATGGCAACATCATATGAGCTATCTACCATGACTCCTCACCAGCGAGCTTAGTCTATTTTAGTGTAGTCCAAGAGCGTTACAAGTATCGATTGCATATTCCGATTTAGAGTACTGAGTGAATCTAAAGGCATGCTCACAGATGCGGTGCGGTTATTAGAGGGTGCAGCGAAATGAGCCTGCAGCGGGTCGAAGAAAGTGAAGAAACTCACTCCCATGCAAAGGCAGTACCTTGAACTCAAGAAGCAGTATCCAGATTGTATACTCATGTTCAGGCTTGGTGATTTCTACGAGATGTTTAATGAGGATGCCAAGCAAGCCAGCAAGGACCTTGACATTGTGCTTACTTCACGGGGCGAGGGAGTTTCAAAATGGCCAATGTGTGGAGTGCCCTATCATGCCGTTGATGGATATGTAGCTAAGCTTCTGGAATCAGGCCATACGGTGGCTATAGCAGATCAAGTAGAAGATGCGTCGCAAGCAAAGGGCCTTGTACGACGTGATGTCGTACGAGTTGTGACGCCCGGGACGGTGCTCGAGAGCGGAATGCTTGACGATGCCATGAACAACTACCTCGTCGCACTTGTGGAGCATGATGACATACTAGGGATAGCTGCCGTCGATGTGTCAACTGGGGAATTTCTTGCAACCGAATTGATGGCGAGTTATACGAGCGAAAAAACAATCAACGAACTGGGACGACTAAAGCCATCTGAAGTGCTGCTTCCGGAGTCTATAAGGAACAGGCAAAGATTGATTGACTTGCTTGGTGAAATAGGAGCAAAGCCCACCTTCAGAAGTGATCACGAATTCTCAGCCGCCTCTGGCGAAGAACGTTTGAAAGAGCAGTTCTCTGTCGCATCGCTTGATGGATACGGTCTTTCTGGAAAGATTGTGGCCGTGGGTGCTGCCGGCGCAATTCTGGCCTATTTGGAGCAGGTCCACAAGGCGAATGTCACGACTCTAACAGGGATCAGAACTTACACCACAGAATCATACATGGTTCTTGATAGTACGACTCAGAGAAACCTAGAGCTCGTCCGAAATGCAAGAGATGGATCTACCAGAGGCACTCTTCTCTCGGTTCTATCAAAGACAATGACGCCGATGGGAAAACGGAAGCTCAAGCAATGGATACTCCAGCCCCTGATGGATATTTCTGAAATAGACAAGAGGCTTGATGCGGTAGAAGAACTTGCCAGAACGGCCTTGAATAGACGAGAGATATCTGACGCGTTAAGCAACCTTGGAGACCTTGAAAGAATGTCCAGCAGGATAGTCTTCGGGGTGTCGAATGCTAGGGAGCTTGTGGGACTGAGAAGGGTTCTTGAGAAACTCCCAGGAATCAAGAGGATACTTAGTGAATTCAAATCAGAGCTCTTCGCCGAATCGGCGAAAGCGATTAATCCTCTGGGAAAACTGACTAAGACTCTGAAAGAGGCCATCATGGATGAACCTCCGCTGAGCGTCAAAGACGGAGGCATGATTCGAGAAGGTTTCAGCAAAGAACTTGATGCCCTAAAGGGAGGTATTGCCTCCGACAAGAAATGGATAGCTTCATTGCAGGTAAGAGAACGAAGACGCACTGGAATCAAATCACTCCGTGTGGGCTTCAACAAGGTCTTTGGATACTACATTGAAGTCACGAAAGCGAACCTAGGTATGGTTCCTGATGACTATGAGAGAAAGCAGACACTCACCAACGCCGAGCGGTTCATTACTCCTGACTTGAAGGAGAAGGAAGCATCGGTCTTGGCTGGAGAAGACAAAATCAACCAGCTGGAGTTCCAAATATATGAGGACCTCAGAAGCCAGGTGAAGGCTGAAATTGACGCCCTCAGGAATAACTCCGATGCAATTGCAGTAGGCGATGTGCTGGCCGCTCTGGCAGAAGTGGCAGTGCTTCGGAGGTACACGAGACCTAAGGTGACAAACAAATCAAGAATAAAAATCGTCGATGGCCGACATCCATCACTTGAGGTAATACTTGGTCCCAACGAGTTTATTCCGAATAGCACGGAGCTAGGCGACGGCGGGAGTAGTCTTCTCATTGTGACAGGACCAAACATGGGCGGGAAGAGCACCTACATGCGCCAGTGCGCTCTCATGGTCTTGTTAGCTCAAATGGGCTCATTTGTCCCAGCCAAGTCAGCCGAGATTGGTGTCACTGACAGGATCTTCACACGTGTGGGAGCCTTTGACGACCTCACTGCACGACAATCAACATTCATGGTTGAAATGATAGAAACTGCCAACATTCTCAATAATGCCACAGAAAGAAGCTTGGTCGTTTTGGACGAGATAGGTCGAGGAACCTCCACTTTTGATGGAATGGCTTTAGCGTGGGCTGTGGCTGAGCAGATTGTCACAATGAAATGCAGAGCCATGTTTGCAACACACTTCTACCAACTGACGGACATGGCGAGCATGTATCATGGTGTGAAGAATGTTCATACCTTAGCCAGAGAAACTGGAGATGGCATAGTTTTCCTCTACAAAATTGTGGATGGCGGCACAGACCGAAGCTACGGGGTGCATGTGGCGGCCCTGGCAGGAGTTCCCGATGGTGTCGTGAAGCGGGCAAAACAGCTGCTCCTAAAACTGGAAAGACAGAACTCTGTTGAAATGGGAGGAGCCAGTGACAGAGTGGAGGAGCCTGTGCAAACCAGTCTAGAAACATTGACAATTGACGATCCGATTGTTGAGAGAATAAAGCACATGGACCTTGAGCGATTGACCCCGCTTGATGCTTTGATTAAGCTGAAGGAAATGCAAGACGAAGCGAAAAACAGGGAGGATTGAGTCAACCCCGCTGTTACATGAACGACCACGTGATATGGCTCATGATGTTCGGATCTTCTGCGGGCGTTTCTCATGCCGTTGGAGGTGCCATCATGGTAGGCACATCACGTGAGCTCCTTTGCTAGCATGCTCCATTCCCCTTTCGAAAAAAAAGATTTGAGGATATCATCATGAAGAATTTCATCCCAATTACTCCATCCGCGTCTTTTCGCCTCCATAAAATGCTCAAAAGCCTCAGCTCTATTTCCAATTGCTGCATAAGACTTTGCAGCTAGAGTGTAAAACCACGCATGTACGTCGCCAATTCCGAATGCTCTCTGAAAATCCAGTATTGCATCATTGTATAGCCTATTGTAGAAATGCCTCATTGCTGATTCCGCAAGATGCTCGGCTTCGTCTACCATGCAAATGTAGTGAACGTAATCGCGTTCCTTCACAAATCCAACCTTTTGAGCAACTGCAATGGACCCATAGTTGTGATTCTCACAATGCCAGCCTACGGTTGAATATCCGGATGATAGACAATTATCGACAGATGCCGCTGCGGCAAGAGCCCCGAGTCCCTTCCGTCTGTATGCCTCCGTTGTTATGATGCCAATCTCACATTCATCCCCACTGGCACAATCAGCATTTATCCACACCACAATCTTGTTTCCGTGAAGCAAGCAAAGCCCGAAACCTCGCTTCTTTTGGTCCTCCAAGCTGTGTTCAGCCCGCTCCTTGATGTCACCTGGAAATTCTAGAACATCTTTGTCAAAGCTTGAGTCAATCTGCAGAAGCCGATAGCCTTCAGGTATCCTATTCTTCCAGTCCAAGGTGACATTGTCGCAGATGAAATGAATTCTGTAGGTGGGAAGTGGACGTCGGATATCGAAAATATACGGAAACCGAGATATCCATTCATTGGAGTCTATATGGAAGAAGAGATAGCTAAGGAAATTGGGGTTGACCGGTGAACGGAAGTTGCCTCTCAAGATCATATCATGTGCCAATTCTCTGAGTCCTTTATTGAATTCCATCCTGTTTGGATTTCCAGCCAAGAACCATCCTTCGGTTGTGGCCATAAACCCGCATTCAGGTTTGGCAGTGTCATCTACCCAGATCGTGCCTGGTGACGATTTCTCGATCACCGCTCTCACAACGACTTGGTAATCAAATCCCTTGAACAATTGCCGCGCGCTTTCGAAATTCCATTTGTCCAATACTGCGAATATGATATATCACCTTCTGAATTAGAATGGCAAGGTCTCTCAGTCGCACGGAGGTACAATTCACTGGTTCCCTATAAGAACATGAATCTCTTCGTGACTTCGTCCTTTTGGAAGCAAACCAACATATGCTTGTTAAATGAGTTACTCCAAAAGCAGGGATTATATAGAAATGGGAGAAGTACCAATCGGAATAGGTCAATGAATGTTGACTTGATGGTCAAGAATGATAGAATAATATGAAACTTTGAGAACTAATTCCATGATGAAAATATGATTATAGCAAATGAATACAGCACTAAACCTACCAGGAATGCATCAAATGGAATTGGTTCTCCCTCAAGTTCGTTTTCATTAGGATCAAAAGGAGAAGGCTCGTTTGAGTATAGCGGTTAAAATTAGAAATTTGGTGAAGTCATACGGAGATCTCGTAGCAGTAAGTGATATTTCTTTCGAGGTTCGCGAAGGAGAAATCTTCGGTCTCTTGGGACCAAATGGCGCAGGAAAAACAACAACGATAAAGGTTCTGATGGGTCTGCTTGATCCTGACTCTGGCTCCGCAGAGGTATTCGGAGTTTCTTCGCAGAATGACCCTGTTGAGGTTAAGAAACATGTCGGTTATGTCCCAGAGGAACAGCAGTTGTATGAATCATTGACTCCAAGGGAACTCTTTGATTTCATAGCCTCAATTCGAGAGCTACCCCAAGACAAGACGACCACACGCATTCGCGAAATGGTGAAGGCTCTGGATTTTGAGAAATACTACGATAAACTGATAGTTGCCTTATCACAGGGTAACAAGCAAAAGACCTTGCTCATATCAGCCCTCCTTCATACACCGAAACTTCTCATTCTTGACGAGCCCTTCTCGGGTCTGGATGTCCGCACGGCAAAGATCATCAAGGACATCATCAAGATCCATGTTGAGAATGGAGGAGCAGTGCTTCTCAGCTCCCACATTATGGAAGTTGCAGAAGCTCTGTGCGACCGCGTGGGTATCATCGATGATGGAAAGATTGTGGGCATCGGGACTCTTGACGAGCTTCGCAAAATGACCAATGCAGAAGGAGCTAATCTGGAGAGAGTATTCCTTGCACTCACCGAGCAGGAAGATGAGGTTCGCGAGGGAGTAGTATCTCTCAGGGAGGCGCTCACGGAATGAAACTCTCAGAGCGCTGGAGAATAGCAGGAATCATTGTAAGAGAAACAAGATTCAAGGGACAGCTTGAGGCCAATCCAGCGAACTTGGCACGAGTCAAGGAAAATGCGGATTTGATTGGACGGAGAATTAAGTCGTCTACCAGAATCACTTCACTTGTTACGACTGTGATTATCTGCACACTTGCGGCAGTCACAATTGGTTCTTCTGCGCTTTATGTTACGCTAGGTGAACTTGGACCAAGGTTTGCCATCGGGCTTTCTTTCTTTCTCCTTCTGAGTTTCGTTGTGATTATATTCATGAACCTGACAGCCACAACAGGTTTCTTCTCCGCAGGAGCTATGAAACTCCCAGCAACATTGCCCCTGAGTCAGAAAGACCTTGAAGGATTGACCTTCATGGCATTCATTCGCGCATTCATTATTCAAATTGTAGTCATCCTAACTGTGGCCCCACTGATGATTCTATTCTTCTTTGGCTGGGTACCATTTCTGTTGGCTCTCCTTGCTTGTGGAGCCACTGCGTCCCTCTCAATCGGCAGTCTGGTCAAGCTGACAAAATGGTTTCATGTAAAATCTATTAGTACCGACGATAGCAAGGTATCAGCCATTGTTAGGATTTCCGCATCGCTTGGTATGGCAATTGGGATGATACTGGTCTTTAGCTTTGGCAGTTTCATGCCGGCAATAATCGAAATCATTGGGCAGCTTGCAACATCAGCTGGGCCCGAAGTTTATACAGGACTTGCCATTATATTCCCGTTTTCATACGGCATCTTAACATCCGCAATGACACAGAGTGTGATGTTTGAGCAAACGACCGTGCTGGTGGCTTTGGCTGCTGTCGGGCTATACTCACTGCTTGCAATTCTATCATATCAGAAAACCCAAGGCACGCTAAGAGCGGTTGCCTTAGGCAATGTCGCCACATCAACGGCAACCAAGATTCGACTTGCTGCAGTTGATATTGCAACGCCCCTAAGAGCAATCATTAGGAAGGATTTGAAACTTGCAACAAGAAACATAGGTTCGGTATTCGTTTTTGTTATTCCACTCTTCTTGCTCATGATGATGATCCCAATGTTTTGGGGATGGTCCCAACAAGAGGCTTTACGAAGTAGAGCGGTACTCGTAGCAGTTGAATATGCCAATATCTTCGGAGGCATTGGTATAGTATCCGTTCTGAGGTTTGATGCTCAGGGTGCGTCCATACAGGAAGGTCTACCGATAGCTACGACAATGACCTTGGAAGCAAAGGCAGTGATTGCATTAATTCCGTATCTCGCTTCAATGGTTATCCTAACTCTTAGTCTTCTATTCTTCCCCCTGATTCTGCCGGTAATACTCTTGATTCCAATTATCCAATTGCCCCTTGGTTTTGGTTTGGCATTTCTAACCGGTGCGGTGTTGTACAGGATAAGGGGCGGTGGACGAGCCACTTCCATTGATTTCTCAAGTGACCCAGGGATAGCTTTCTTCGCGGCTGCGATTGGAGGCATTGCAGGGATAGCCCCGCTGCTTGGATACGCTGGTGCGATGATTCTCACAGGTCAACACATTTTCAGCTTTCTGGCTCAAGCCGTAATTGTGGCAGTGGAGATGCTTCTGATACTAAGAGCTGTCCCCAAGATGCTCAAGGACTAGTGAAGCACGAAGAACGAGGTGAGGGAGCAAATTCCCTCACACGTAGTAGGCGTAGTTCAAAGTGATGAGAAGGTCGACAACCCAGGTATCGGTTTTGCCGCTATATTCGAACCAGACAACCCATGTATATGTATCAGAATAGGTTTCCAAGTCCGCGTAGGCATTCACCGAATTAGAGTAATCACCCTCGCCAACCAAGTACGTATCAAGCTCAGACCAGGTGGCGGCATCGTCTACAACACTCATGGTGGTTTGATAGATAGCAACATGAATTCCCACCGTTCCTGTGTCAGCACCCATATCATCTATGGAAATCTCGAACTGAACATAGGGAATCTCATCTGTTTCCGTTTCATACGAAGATACTGTAAACTGATTTCTGTAGTAAACAGTATCTGAGGTTTCGATGTCCACATTATTCCAATCAGCAATATCGCGGGAATCCCAGTTCACTTGCTGTGTTGTTGTTGTTGTTGGCCCATCTGAGAACATCGTGAAACCGACAACTGCACCGACAACGATCATGAGAATCACTGCGATTATTAGTATATTCTTGCAGAAGCCGCCCTTCTTCTCGGGCTCCACACCTGAATATTCGTCCGGGGGTAAGGGAATCTCGGTCATTCTTCTCCTCCCATGTAATGGTGAAGGAGCTTA
Source organism: Candidatus Thorarchaeota archaeon (assembly GCA_011365025.1). Next base: position 76,768 of record RDOF01000010.1, on the reverse strand, counting down.
TGCTGACACTTGTACTTATTATCGTTGCCTGTGCATTTCAGGCTTGATTCGGTGCCTCTTCATGCCTGCTCCCAGCGACCATCCGCTTAATGTTGCCAAAAAGGAGAGAGGGATTTGAAATTGAATATCAAACCCCATTTTCTTCTTGACTAGGCCCAGTTGTACAGCAATGTGATTGTCATGTCGCTACTCCACACATCGGATTTCACACCGTCATAGTGGAACATAAGGACCCAAGTGTAGGTCTGAGCATAATCATAGAGCTGCACGTCAGTATACATTGACCCAGTGTCATAGTCCCAATCGACAGTATAGGTGGACAAATCATCCCAAGTGGGTGCGGCATCCACAGTAGCCACGCTGCATTCATAGACATGCATCGAAATATCCACGCTACCTGCGTCATTACCATTGTCAACTGTGACCTCAAAGCGCACCGTTGGCGCACCGCCTCCTAACTCAGACGTACTCACTGTGAATCCAGCGCGGTAATAGGAAACTGTATCAGGATCAACGTCCGCATCGGTCCACGAGTTTATGACCCTAGACTCATATGAAGGTGAGCTGTTAAGCACAACAGCAATTACGCCGGCTATCACTATAACTGCTATAATGAGAACACACAGAACCTTGTTACAGCCACCAAGACATGAGCCTTTCTTGGGTTCACCATAACCTTCGGAAGGGGGTAATGGAATCTCAGTCATCTTAATCCTCCCTAGCAAATCATGCAGACGGAGTATTAAGAAATGGTGACTTATTATGCTTTTTAGCGGGAAACTCGTTCTCTTATTTGTGACCAAGCTTAAATACACACATCTAAAGTCAGGTCTGCAACAGATAGTAGAGAGGAAAACCGCATGAAACCTATGCTAGCCCCATCAATTTTGTCTGCAAATTTCGCGAATCTTGAATCAGATATCAGGGCGGCAGAAAGGGGTGGAGCTGACTATTTCCATTTGGACATCATGGATGGACATTTCGTTCTCCTATGGCCCGATGATTGCAAAAACAATGAGAAGAATCACCGATGTGCCGCTTGATGCCCATTTAATGATAACAAATCCTCGTGAGTACATACCCAAATTCATCGATGCTGGAGTGGAAGTCATCTACCCGCATATAGAGGCGTCTTGCGATGTCTTCAGAACGGTGCAGTTGATAAAGGACCTAGGAGGAAAAGCCGGTATCACCCTAAATCCCGGCACACCCATTGCCAATGTGACACCTCTCCTGGACTTGCTTGATTCAGTGTTAATCATGAGTGTGTGTCCTGGTTTCGGAGGACAGAGTTTCATACCATCATCGATGCAGAGAATCACTGAACTTAGACAGCTTCTTGACGAGTACAAGCCCGACGTGAGAATCGCAGTTGACGGTGGCGTAAGTAGGGATAATATTGCGGATATCAGAAAGGCGGGTGCAGACTTCTTCGTCGCTGGATCGGCGGTCTTTCACTCTGAAGATATAGAAGAAACTGTGAGATCACTCAAGAAGATTCTTGATGGATTATGAGGGATGATTTCCAACAATCACACATCCCATTTCATAATCCCGACCCCACCGTTTAAATCTACAAGAACAAGTTTAGCAACTAGCTGTACCAATAATGGTGAGAGAGATGAAATTCTTCATAGATACTGCAAATGTAGATGCGATTCGAAAAGCTCACGAAAGAGGAATGGTAGATGGTGTAACTACTAATCCCAGTCTAGTTGCAAAAGAAGGCCGCAATTTCCGTGAAGTTGTTGATGAGATAGCATCATTTGTTGAAGGTCCAATAAGCCTCGAAGTTGTAAGCGAGGATGCTGAGGGAATGATCAAGGAAGCCCGAGAACTCAATGGATGGATAGATAATGCAGCCATCAAGATTCCACTCACCTGGGAGGGCCTTCGGGCAGTGAGGGTCTGTGCTCAAGAAGGAATCAAGACAAATGTGACCCTGTGTTTTAGTGCAAACCAAGCCATACTTGCTGCTAAGGCGGGAGCAACATTTGTGTCTCCATTCATAGGTCGCCTTGACGATGTTGGACAGACAGGAATGGAGCTAATCGAGAGCATTGTTCAGATTTACTCCAACTATGCCTATGAGACTGAGGTGATCGTTGCCAGCATTCGCCATCCAATTCATGTCTATGAGGCAGCAATGATTGGAGCTGATATTGCAACCATACCGCCTGCGGTACTCGACAAAATGGTCAACCATCCACTGACGGATATTGGAATCGAGAGATTTCTGGCCGACTGGGAGAAAGTCAAAGACAAGTAGAAAGGACTTGGAATTCGAATGATTTTTCGAATAGCCACTTAAGGGCAAGAATATATGTCCAAGGGCGTTGATTCAGTAAGAGGTAGTGCTGAGAATGGAGCTTGAGGCGGATCTTGTTGTTTTCAACGGGAATATAATCACAATGGACCCACAGAACCCCAAAGCGACAGCGCTAGCTGTAAAGAGCTACAAGATTCTTACCATTGGAAACGACGACTCAATAGTGGACTTGATACCTAATTCAAAACGAGTTATCGATTTGGGCGGAAAAACGGTGGTTCCTGGCTTCGTGGATGCTCACACGCACCTCACGAGCGATGGTGTCCGTTCGAATTATATCAGTCTCGGTTCCGTCAAATCACTGGACAAAGCTCTCGCAAAGATAAGGGAGGAATTGCCAAAATTCAAGGAGGGAAAATGGGTCTTTGCATCAGGCTGGGATGAAAGCACTTGGCCTGAAAAGAGATACCTAGACATGAAGGATCTAGATACCATTCCTACAGAACAGCCCATTCTTGCAGTGAGAGTTGATGGACATCTTGTATCAGTGAATAGTGTGGGATTCAGGAAACTCAAATTGCCGCCCAAAACACCTGGCATTGTGAAGGACAAAAAGGGGAAGCCAACAGGAGTTCTGAAGGACATAGAAGGCATATACGAAAGGGTCAGACCAACGCCGGAGGAGTACAGGAAAGGCGTTGTTTCTGGCAATGCAATAGCAAATGAACTTGGAATTACTACCGCAATTGATAATGCACAGCCGGGAGTGCTCAAACATATTCGTGAAGTAGAAGCAGAGGAAGCCCTCTCTGTACGGATGGTGGTTAATCCGCCGGTCGAGCACCTGAATCATATGATTAAGCTAGGTCTCACATCAGGCATGGGAAGCCCACTGGTAAAAATCGGTGGCGTGAAAATATTTACTGATGGCTCAATCGGAGCTGCTACTGCTGCGGTATCCAGACCCTATCGGGGGACAAAGAATACTGGAATGCTTCTCATGGACAGGAAAGAATACAGCCGAATTGTCAAGAAGGCCGTGAATAACGATATTCAAACGGTAACGCATGCAATTGGCGATGCCGCGATACAGATGGTTCTTGAGGTCTTCGATGAATTCACTGACAAGGACAGGATTCGCAGGCAGAGACACAGAATCGAGCATGCAGAAATGATAAACGAATATCAAATTCGCTGGGCCGTCAGTATGGGTCTCATTTTATCTATGCAGCCCAACTTTGTTGCAAGATGGCAACTTGACGGAGGGCTCTACGATTCAAGATTTGATCCTGAACGAGTTCGGGGGATGAACATGTTTAGAGTAGCGCTAGATAATGGAGCTCGGCTTTGTTTTGGATCAGATGGCATGCCCTATGGTCCACTATATGGAATCTGGGCTGCAACAACTCACCCCAATGAACGAGTTCGGCTTACAGCAGAAGAGGCATTGAGATGCTACACTCTAGAAAGCGCCCATGCCTCATTCCTTGAGAGGTTTGTAGGAAGTCTCATTGTGGGGAAGCGAGCCGATTTCGTCGTTTTGTCAGACGATATTCTCTCCATATCACCAAAGAAAATTAGGGATATTGAAGTGGAGATGACGGTTGTTGGAGGGCTTATTGAATACTCAGCAGCCGGGAACTGAGGTGACCTAATGGGTAGAATTCGAGTTTTGGGCGAAGACCTGGTTTCCCTTATTTCAGCAGGAGAGGTAATAGACAATCCTTCCTCAGTTGTAAAGGAATTGGTTGAGAACTCGCTAGATGCTGGAGCGACTCAAATCGAAGTTAGTATCTTGCGAGGGGGAATAGATGAAATTACGGTATCCGATAATGGAGTTGGGATACTAAAAGAGGATTGCCCATTATGCCTTCTTAGACATTCTACCAGCAAGATAGCAACTAAGGAGGATATTGATGCAATAGCAACTTACGGATTCCGTGGCGAAGCTTTGGCAAGCATCGCCGCAATTGCAGATGTGAAGATTATTAGCCGAGCAGCAGGTCAGGAGATTGGTACAGTAGTAGTGTCTAGAATCAATGAAGGCGTCAGAATGAGCGATAGCTCACGAGCTACCGGAACCACTGTCGAGGTGAATGACCTGTTCAGACACGTTCCAGCAAGAAGGAAGCACTTGGGGACTCCTCAACGAGAAGCACAGAGAATACTTGATGCATTAATGAGACATGCTGTTATCAGATATGACGTGGGCTTTCGAATGATTCGAGATGGGATATCTCTGATTGACTGCCCTCCAAATCAAACTGCACTTGATAGAATCGTTTTGCTGTGGGGGAGAGAGGTTGCAAAGAAGCTTGTTGATGTAAGCTACACAAAGAATGACATTGAAATACGAGGATTTGTTGTGCGACCGCCGGTTTCTAGGGGAAATAGGAGCAGAGAGTATCTCTCGGTACTTGGTCGACCTATAGAAGATGCACGACTCAGCCTGGCAGTTGAAGGGGCGTATTCAACCACCCTTATGAAGGGACGATTCCCATTGTTTGCAATCGACATTGCTCTTTCGCCGTCAAAGGTGGATGCTAATGTGCACCCGACCAAGAGAGAGGTTAGAATTGAAGACCTTGAAAGTATAGCTGCCGTACTAACTGAGGTTGTTAGAAACGCACTGCAGACCAAGGGGACTCCTGAAGGAGCGCCAAGACTGCAGGACTTTGTGGAAGTCAGGTCTGCAGCATCAGATACTCCCGAAACAATCCCCATCCCAGTAGATGTTGCCAATACAGAAGTAACTACTGAATTCATTGAGCAACTCGACTTGGGATATCTATCCCCAGAAACTGAAATCGCAGATACAGAGTCGCTCGGCGGCTTATTTCGAATAGTGGGGCAGATTCATCAGCTATATATTCTGCTTGAGATAGAAGACGGGCTTCTTATTGTGGACCAGCATGCGGCGCACGAAAGAGTGCTATACGAAAGACTGAGAGAACAGGTCAACTCAGGCACGGTGGCCTCACAAGAACTGCTGGAGCCCGTAGTTGTGAGCCTTGATTCGACCGACTACGAGAGGATAATGGAGGTAGCAGAAATCCTTGAGAGCATTGGCTACTCAATCTCAAGTTTCGGCGGCAAAGAGGTTCTTGTCTCTGCAGTACCCGAGATTCTAGGCGAGAAGGCAACGAAGGGAGAACTTCTGGCTCTTGTTGACAGAATGGTCGAGATAGGAGTAGGAGAGGCATCAGCAGCATTCATGGACGAATTGGTGAAGGTCACAGCTTGTCACTCAGCCATTAGGTCGGGCCAGACACTAAGAATCGAGGAGATTCGGAAGTTGCTCGCGGATTTATACCAAACAAAGAGCAAGCATCACTGCTGCCATGGTCGTCCCTCGATGTTGAAGATTACTAAATTGAGTATGGACAAGGCAGTGGGTCGGCTTGGACCAGAAGCTATTGCTCGATACAATGCAAGACATGGAATACGGAAGTAGAACGTGCTACAACCGCCTTCGTTGATTAGGATCTATGTGGAAATGCCATTGAACTTGTGGCCAGGAGATTTTCAATTGAGATCGGTGATGTCGCTGTTTCTCTGAAGAAGAAGGCCAAGTGCCAGAAGTATAATCCCTATCGAAAATAGGGGATAGAAGTACCAATCTCCAAGCGGATACCTGCTTGCGCCTAGTGCTGCAAAGAGAATTCCCAGCACCCAAACCAATGCAAAGCTATCCGTTTTCCCTTTCATTGCTATTTCAACTCCAAGCACCATTAACTAAACAAAGATGGTTTATGCTGTTTTGCATTTGTGCGGTTTTGTGGGCCCTCCGCCATACCGAATTCAATCCCGATACTGAGGGAAGGTGCATTTTAAGGATGGAGATGTATAAGGAAGTGCGATCACAACCAGATTGTGTTGAGAAATGTCAGAAAGCAAGGGATTTCAATCTGTGCAAGAAATCAGAACTAAGGTTAGTGTCCTCCAAACCAAGTTGGATGCGTTTGACTATTGCTCGGAGGAGTTCTTTGAGGTCTATGACAAACTCAAGGTGCTTCTTGATCATGGGGTGCAATCTGGCCTCCGAGAAGGGAACGAAGAAGCGATTAACGAGTTTCGAGAAAAGCAGAACGACTTAGAACACAGAGTTCCATCAGGTTATTGGAAATGATGCTGCTACTAATCTCACCAAATTAGACGACACTCGAGAAACAATCAGCAACGCCATTGTTTTGATGATGTTCTTCAGCTTGATAATAAAAGCGAAGGTTTTTACTAGCTTTTGTAATTTAGTAGTGAGAAGTATACTTCAACGAACAGGAGTGGAGTCACTTTCCCAATCCAAAATGAGTCGGTAAGAATGAGCACAACATGGTTCATAGCCAAAGAATATCTCAAACGACTGGAGGTCAGCTTTGAAGAACACGGGAGAAAGACCTTCAGTCTGTATCCGTATGGACCGACTGAAACGAAGGAGATTGAGGTATTTCCAGGGAAGAACTGGATCACGCTCACAACTCGTCTTATGGACCTTGGATCGCTGTCAGCTGGAAAGAGATCAAAGATATACGAACAGCTCCTGAAGGCAAACGCGAATTTAGTGGAAATAACCTTTGGAATTGATAGGAAGAGCTTCGTGATTATTCGGAACGCAATCCCTGTGACGGGCATTTCCTATGACGTCTTCAATTGTACGTACGAAGCGCATCTTACCGGAATCAAGTTCTTTCATAACAAATTAAGGCCTACTCTCGACACCTAGTTTCTTCTTCTGTTTCTTGACGAGAATAAGAAAAAGAAGAAAGAGGGGCATTACCCCTCTAGGATTCTATCGCCTGCGCTTTGCTAACACCGCGATCACGATTATGACAAGTCCGCTACCAATCAAGAGAATCATCTCTGAATCTAGAGAGAAGCCATCCCAGGGATTGGTGGTCCAAGTAGTGGTGGTTGTTGTCGTAGAGGTGGTGGTGGTAGTGGTGGTGGTGACCATACCCTCTCCCACAATGTAGGAGTTGACCATTGATTCAACATCACCAGTCGTTGAGTGTACCACGACCTTGAAGAAGACCTCAGTGCCTTCTTCGTGTGGTGGAATATCTGCTGCGTAATGGCCATCGTATTCTTCCCACATGGCGACTGATTGCCAGTTCACCTGATCGGTAGAATAAAGGAGGTCAGCAAAGACTTCCTCATCCGAGCTGATATCTACGGTGACCTTGACACTCTCATAGGAGGTAGGTACGATAGGCTCAATGCTGAAGGCACCAAAGCTGATTCCACCGGGTGCTCCGCCTCTGGAAACATAGCTGACAAAAACGGGATCTTGGTAGACACTGTAGCCATCCCATTCGGGAAAGCCTATAGTGACATAGAACATTGTTGAGCTGTAGGACCAAGTTGTTGCTGATTGGCCGGCTTCTGACTCGAAGGCTGTCCTGAATGTTCCAAGCGGAGTTGTGTAGCTAACTACATCGTAGCGACCGGTGGTATCCTTTCCCCAGTCATACGCAACTCCACCCATGATCATTCTAGCAAACCGAGCGCTTTCAGCCTCGAGCGAGAACTCTTCGGCGCTGACAGTCTGTTCTTGCAGAGTGGTATTTGCCACGTAGGTGTATTGATCAATGTGGACATCGGCAAAGTAGTTCAGCGCAAGGGATTTGTTCTCAAGATTATCCCTTCCGCCAATCATGCCAACACCCCAATTGCCTACGTAATTGTCCACCTTTATCTCTGCATAGTTGTTGAGAGATTCGAGGTCTTCATGGCCCTGGAAGTGCACAAGGAATGAAAGCTCGTCTATGGTGATTTCCGTGGGCCGCTCATCAAAGGTTCGCAGGTCACTACCAGTGACAATACCGTCGTACCAGCCCCAGTATCCACTCAGTGTGAATGGATAGACTGTGCCATTGACATCGTAGAAAGCAACGCCCCAAGTTACTTCATCGGTCGCGCCAACTTTCATGAAGTCAGTGCTGTTCATATTACCATAAGCCATACCAGGAGTTACGAAGTCCACACTGCCAACCGAATCTGGAATGAGATAGTGAGAAAGCTCACCCGATCCTGGATTGACAAGGTCGACATCCATCTTGCCGTTATCGTTAAGATCCTCCCAGATCATTAGACCACTGAATTCATAGTGCATGCCAATATGGAGAGCATCAAACCCATCCATGCTTTCGTAGTCGGTCCTGTAGTCTTGGCTTATGCCAAATGAGAGCCAGGTCCAGCTCTGTTCGTTGGAACTTATCCAGTCCCATCCGTTTTCTTCAGCCTCTGCGACGATGTCCGCCCAGGTCACGTTCTTTGCCATCCAAGACAGATCCCAGTAACCGGGTTGGGGTTCATCATCAGCCGTCAGGAGCATATCCCTAATGCTTTGCATCTCAGAGGCGGAGATTGGTGTCATATCTGTGTCAAACCAATAGAAGGTCTGGTTCCAGGCGTAAGTCCACGTAAAGGAATCAACGCCAAGCCAGGAGCTGATGAACATCTCATCGCCCCAAGCGGTGCCATTGGGGTCCCAAGTGATATAGACACTTAGGAAGTCCCAGTCGTGCGTCCAACTATCGGTTGAGGTGTATTCTTCAAGCACGTAATATTGGTCATCTTCAGTCGCGGGATCGCCATCCAAGTCAAGTGCGCCAGTTTCCTCAATGTAATCCCAGTTTTGAACACCCCACATACCTGAATCTGGAGTCCCAATAACGAGGTCGTAGTAATTCTTGCGGATATCACTTTGAATTGGCGCAGGACCAAAGACCCATGGATAGCCATTCTGGGGGGTCATCCACTCGATGTTTTCGAATGAAGAGGTGGCCCGAACCAGAGTCCCCAAGTAATCGAATTCGTAAATAGGGTCTCCACCGCGGTACATGTTCAGGAACAGCTTTCCAGGATAGGTTGCATTGTGAACCAGAAATCCCCATGTTGAGTAGCCCCAGTAATTGAGCACATAGGTTTCTGACATGAATTCAAAGAGAGTGTGAGTGCCGTTCATGACTACATACACAAGATGGCTGGCAACCCTGACTGCATCTTCATAGCCGTTAGCAACCAATACAGTGTCATTAATGAAAAGCCACTCGTATCCAATAGTGGTACCATTGCCGTCATCTATCGGATATGGCCAGTCACGAGTTGTATAGAATGTCTGGCCGTTGTAGTCGTATTCGTACACAAGCATTGCGTCGGTGTCGTTCGCAACCCATTTGGTGCCATTGAGAAGGTCTATTACGTAGTACCCGTTGATATAGTCGTATCTAGGCTGGCCCATTATGTCCTCGGTTAGGTACTCAATTCGTTCGATTTCTCTGTATTCCAGATTGTCATTCATCAGACCAACGCTTCCAGTCCAACCAACTGAGAATGGATCCCATACATCAGTGCCGTTGGCCAACGCATGAGGCATATATACCATGTTTAGGGAATAGGTGATACCGCCAATTCTGGTGGCCCAATCGTAAGCAGTGTAGTTGTATGCTACATAATTGATGTCATTGTAGACAATGTATTTGGTTGCAGGAACAGCCCCATTATCTGACTGGAGATGATCAAGTTCCCACTCCCAGAGGGCCCATCCATACTTTTCATAGTATTCTTTTGCTGCCCCCGGATAGGGCATTTCATGCTTCACGCCTTGCACGTCGGTGTACCAGAAACGATGGGTATTGAAATTGTAGAGCTGCATAGAATCAACAGTAACATAGTGCATGAAATCAGTCGAGTTGTACCATATGCCATCAATCTCCACTTGATACCTCATGCAGGCTTCGTTCCATATCTTCCCGTGAATGCTGCCCTCGGTATCCAGGAAATAATGCATCTCATCTGCACTGCTCCACCACCACGTATCAACATAGATGATGCTGTCAAAGCCATATTTAATGTACCAGCCATCAACAGCATTGTCAAGTGGAACCTCATCATAGATTTCTATTTCGCAGTTCCATTGCCCATAATCGGAATCACCCTGATGAAGGGCTCCATTGATATCAATCCAGTAGAAGTAGCCGAAGTTATCAAAGTCCCAGCATTGATCCCAGTTACTGGCCGCCAGGAAGGAGTCGCCCGAACGACTTGTGACGTTGTAGATGTAGACACGGTCTTGGTAGGACACTGTAACTTGAGACCCATTGGTGAGTTCGTAGTAGTAGATTTGTCTGTCTGTTGCTGAATCCCAGTGAGAGAAATGTAGGATATCATACTGGTAGGTTCCAAAGACAGGGTCATATTGGGTCTGGACTTCAATGGGGAGTTTTTCGCTATCTATCTGAATGTAGGGTGTTTCAGTTCCAACCATCCAATCAGTACCAAGCGATCCGTTTGTAAACTGGAACGCAAGCTGGCTGCTATCGACACCACCCATAAACACCTTCTCGCCAAAGTAATCAAAGCTGTAAATTGGTCTTTGTTCCCATCTTAGTATCTCATAGTCCGATATTCCCATGGAAGTATCTTGATACCATGTACTATTCATGAAGGCAAAATCCCACCAGTAGTTCGTCGCGGGTGCGTTCGTATTCATCTCGACAATGAACGAGATGTACAGATCCCCACTGTCAACCCACTTGGTGAATTCATGGGTAGTACAGAAATCTGGCGATATCTTGGTTTCAGGGCTCCTGTACTGGATGTAGTCTTTTTGCCACTCACCAGTCTTCTGATTGAAATAGTACCATTCCCAATGCCAGTCCTCAATTTCCATGTATTGCCAACTAGTGATGCTGCCGTCTGGAGTCTGGATTATTACTGGGACGTAATCCCAGTACGAACCATAGGTGTAGTTGTGCTTTTCTGTGAAATTAAAGGCCCAAAGGTGGGGAATCCCACCAATGTCATATTGAATCTCGTAGATGATATTCGACCAGCCGTACTCATCCTCTGTCCAGTAGCTATCATAGGCATGGAGCTCGAATCGCACTGCATCAATGTCATTTGCGAACTCTCCACCGCCCTGAAGCCGGCCGGAAACCATGAATGGCTCCCCCTCGCCAACATGAAACATATAGTCACGAGGTGCGGTTCCATCTTCTTTCAGAAGCTTGGCAATGGTGACAGGAATGTCAATTGAGATCTGCTTCGCCATTTGATAGTCCATACTGGTCTGTCTTGGATTAATTCCGCAATCTGGGCTGCAAAGCTGGTAGCCATCAGAATCCACCACTCGGTCCATGAAAAAGAGTGTCGAGGAATCGGCGGTGTTCATCTCGTTTGTGAAATGCCCAGTGAAGTCAATTACAAAATCACTTCCAATTTGCCGGGCATCACATAGGCTGGTATTTAGCTCGTACCAAGTTGGCATCGTGACCGAAACGGACTCGAAGACTGTGTATTCGTCATACCTGTAGTAGAACATCTCCTCATCGTATGTATATGTCCAATAGGTATAGCCATAGCTAGTGGTGAAGTCATCAGTTGTCCCATTATAGTTGAAAATGAATTGGCGGGTTATGGGAATGGAGAAGTTGTCGTACACCCATTTCCATTCCATTGTAGTTTCATTATAGATTTCCTGCCAAGTCATCATGTAAACAGAATCGTAGACATTATGATGAACGGGAACCCGTTCCAGGTAGTCGCCATAGACGCGCCTCATGTAAGTTACTTCTACAGAAGCATTCCAGACATAAGTATCAAGAATCTCGTCATATTGCCAACCGCCGTTTGTTGTAACGAGTTCATCGTGTTCTCCAGTTACATTCACCAATTCATAGGACATGCTGGGCATTAGAAAGCCAAGCATCGCATAGTCAACTTCAGCGCCTGTTACATTGAAACGCATGATGAAGTCCTTACCACGGCTAACGGAGTATAGTACGTCGCCGGCCATGTCAAGTTTTTGAAGGGTGTAGATGCCGCTGTAGGTCTTTGCATAGGCTAGGTCGACAGGCATTCCAACCGCAATTCCCTGAAACTCCCAGCCTGAACCATAATTGAATGAGCCAATGTTGTTCCAGTTGGTATCCATTACATCCATATTCAGTCTAAACAGCCCCAGTGGTGAATTATCATTGAAGATAACTGCGAAATTAATGATATATGATTCACCATCGGTTGCGTTGGAACATAATCCGGTGTGAAGGTCAATGAAGGTCGTAGGCAAAGGATTCCAAGGATCCAAAGTGTAGTTCCAAGTTGAGGTCCAGACACTCCATGGATACATGTCCCATGTATTGAACCGCAGATTGAAGTCCGCAGTAAAGTTGTCATAGGGCGTTTCGAGATAGCCGTGGAAATTGACCTCACCAAGGTCAGCATCTTTGCCAAAGGCGTTCTTTGGCACGGTTACCACAATGTTGAGAGTCTCTCCTATCTCGGCATAGGAGTTCTTGTCAAGATTCGTGCCGTTTTCATGGAAGACCTCAAAGGTAGGTCTCGGTCCAAAGAGCCAGTTTCTATTGTGCCAGGACCACTCATCACTAGTGCTGTCTGATGTTTGATCCCACCACACCTCAGTACCTGGCTCCGGAACGAATGGACCATCATCGGAGAGTACCCTGTAGGAGGGATAATCCTGAAGCGCTACTTCCTCTACTGATGGCGGAAGAGAGGTGGCGACTCCGGATGAGAACATAGATACGAGAAATATAGTGACAGCAACTAGAGAAAGTAGCATGTGCTTGATTCCTCTTCGTCGCATTTTGTTGTCTCCTTGCGCACCTTAATTCAATGGATAAATCAAAGACTGCAAAGGCGGCTTTGATTCTGGTCGACCATAGAAGCGAGCTTTCGGCGCGCTGTGCTAAAGACTAATACCGGTTCTATGAATATAAGATAATTTATGATAATGTATGATATTACCTATGTAATATTATCGAATGTGTTTTCAAGAAAAGAGAGAGAAGGCCTGCAAAGCGCAGGCCAATTATGCGGGCATTCCAATAACCCAATCGAAGATGATTGGAGTGACATACGCTTCGATAAGCGCAGAGATTAGCAGGAAGAATACTATCAGGGCGTAAGTGCGCCAAGTGCGCTCATCAGTAACAAGCTCTCTTGTCTTCGAGGGTATTGCAGACCATTCTTCGTTCTGTATGTGAGGGCCCAAGTCTTTTGCGATTCTCAGAGATGTTGCAGCCGCAAGCAGAAAGACTGGTATCTCAATAATGGCATGTGGCAAGATTTGAGCAAGGAATGGAAGTGCTGACCCTTCAAAGATGAGCCGGATGATGCTTACACCGCCAATAATCAGGGCGGTTGATAGCACTTCGGCTATGGCTAGGCTCATCAAACCAAAGCGGATGTAAGTCAACAGGAAGTCTTCGCTTCGAACTTCCTCTCTGCCTCGAAGTGCAATCTTGTAGGCTCCAGCCAGAATCATTGGCAGAATGAACAAGGCAATTACTGTGAACTGGTCATCATAGATGAAATACTCCAAAGCATATACAGCAAGAAAAACTGGAAACCAATACGCGTTGGCAGAACCGCCACGGGATTTCTTGTAAAGCGTTCCTAGGAAGTAGGCTCCAAGTAGGAAGCCAAAGATAACAGCAGCTCGCAGCCCCAAATGCGCTGCAAAAGTCCATGGGTTCTGCAAAGCCAAGGGGATACTCCAGTCCAAGGGCGCTGCAGGGATAAAGACCAATACACGCATATCGCGGAGGGTCCAGATGAAGGAAACAACAATCCCAACTAGTAGAAGCAGAATGCCTATTGCTTCATTTCTATGGTCTGATTTGCTCTTCTCCTTGACTGCAGCAACATAAAGCACAGCAGACCAGAAGATAGGGCCAAGAATGAGCATAAGTAGGGTTCTGATCATATTGTGTTCTGCGATTATGAGGAAGGGTGACCTAAGTTGAGTTTCTGCAAAGTGCGCCAGAACACCCTCCAATCCATTTGGATCACCTATCTCCGAGAAAAGCCCAAGTAATGTATTGGTCATCAAGGCGGGGTCTATTATGAAGGTGACAATCCAGACTCCCACAATAGAGAGAATCAATCCACCAAAGAAGAGACCAAGAACCTGATAGATGTCAGACCTCTGGACATTCAATAATGGACCGGAAACTTCTCCGATCTGGACTTTCCATCTCTCTCGAAACTGGAAGAAGTACAGAATGAAAAGCACAGTGAATACATAGATTGGCAGATTCACCACGAATTGAGAAGCCAGCCTGAAAAGCAGCTGGTCAGCCTGTGGGAGATATATTACGGGTCTAAGCCGATAGAAGGTCTCACCGGCAATTGTAGCAGGCGTTGGCAGGACGTTCAGGATATAGTCCATACCGGGCCAAGTAATTAACCAAGTAGCTATAGAAACCGTCAGGCCAGAGAATAGGGCGAAGCCTTCAGAACTCACGTCAACCCTTGTGCGAACAAAGTGTCCAATTAAGCCAAGAAGAAGCATTGATGCAAAGGGAATTGCCAGCATCATCAGAATCCAGATTGTGGGGGGAATCAGGGCCACATTGCCTGCCGGATAGGACAAATCATTTGCCACTTGTCCCTCCACTCCAACTGGCCAGAACTCGTAGGTAGCAAGAACGGTTCTGGCGTAGTTCAACGTTACAGCCATCACTGCTCCAATGAAGGCGCCGGTTATCAAGAAACCTGTTGATACAGAGGCACCTAAGTTCTTGATAATTCGTCTAGGGTTGAATCCCCATGTTCGGCTTCTAACGCGCGTTACTCCTTCGAAGACCTTCTTGTACAGAACAACGGCAAAGTCCTCAACCAAGGGCAGAATAATGATTGCAAAGAGGATTGGCGGAAATGCTTGCATTATGCCGTCACGGAAATAGAGTCCAACGTAGAACAGAATCTCATCTGGTGCAAGGCCGGTCCATCCTGCTCCTGCCGAAAGCAGGATTGGTGAGGTCAGCGCGTCGCTAATATTGAGATAGATGAAAACAAGTGAGAGAATGATGTTCAGCCTGAAGAACCACCCAAGGACACCACGCATCATCTCACCACCCAAGTCGCGGTTGCCCAATTTGATTCCGGAACCTCTAGCGATTCGATTGGAGCCGGTATATCCAAATCGGTAAATCCAGGTCAAGAAAATGAGAACTCCTATAACATAGGGATCAGGGAGAACCGCTAATGCATCTGGATGTCCAGCGAGATACATCGTGTACGCCACAACATTGCCCATGTAGGCTCCAATTGAGGGGAGCAGAGTTGCCAACCCAATAATCAAGTAATCCCTCCAGGCCTGTCGCCATGCAGTTGCCTGCACTTCGGGATCTAATGGCTGGGGTTCGACACCTTCGAATTTGATGTCCTCAAGACGGTCTCTAAGACCTGAATAGCCATCACTTTCTGGCTCACTACCAACGACTCTTTTAATGACATTCTTGAATCTCATCTTGACTGGATCTTGCAGTGTCAATTTCAGAGCCAGAACAATCATGCCAAATAGAACTGCAAAGAATGAAACCATTACCCAAGTGAGGTACTCCTGAAGGGTGTAAACGAACTGAAAAATGAAGTCCATCAGGAATTGCCATCCAAGACCAATACCGTCTATGCCGGCATCAAAATAGCTTGGAACGGAAACCTGAAGGTACCACAGGTAGTAAATGAATGTGGAAACTGTCTTGACGTACATAAGTACAATGAACGCCTCTATGAATTTGCTACGCCGCTTGCCAAAGAATGTTAGATACAGCAGTGTAACAACAAGGGGAGAGAGTAACTCGAAGATGAGGGTTAGCAGATTGATGGCAGCCATTCGGACAACACCTTGACTTGTACTGAACGACAACATATCACTGGATGATACAAAAAGGTTCGTCGCACGAACGAAGAGGAGTCTCGTCATAACGAAACGTATATCAATGAAATCAGCAGAAATTTACTATCGTGAAGAATCCGGTGCTTGCACCGTGTCGAGGAGATCATAATGGAGATTACCAAAGAACTACAAGGTGCTATAAACGACCAAATCAACTTCGAGCTTTATAGCGGCTATATCTACCTCTCAATGGCATCCTATTTCGAGGAAAACTTGCTTGATGGGATGGCTCACTGGATGAAAATCCAAGCGAAAGAGGAGTACGAACATGCCGAGAGATTCTGGAAACATGTCATTGAACGTGGAGGCAGAGTTCTATTGGCACCGATTAAGGGACCAAAGACTGAGTGGACCTCACCTCTAGAAGCATGGGAAGATGCATACAAGCACGAGTTGGAAGTAACCTCAAGAATCAACAAAATTGGCGAAATTGCTGAGAAAGAATCAGACAGAGCCGCCATGACCCTCCTGAACTGGTTCTATAATGAACAGATTGAAGAAGAGGAACAAACAAAGAAGGTTGCAGACCTGCTCAAGAAGATTGGTGACGCCACAAACGCGCTCTTCATGCTTGATGCACAGCTTGGAAGACGTGAATAGATTCCAAGTTGTTTCTAAACATATTTTCGTGGGCTAGGAAATTGCCATTTCCAGCCCAAATCCATTTTCTTTCTGAAGAAACGACAATATACCACAGTAGCAGACTACTTATGTCACGTTTGCACAGTCAGAGAAGGTGAAAGGCGATATGTTGCCGGATGACATTGTTGATTCTGTCTTCAAGAGAATATCGGGAATCAGTGCTGTAGACTACGTTGCAGGGATATCCACATTTCATAGGATTCAGGGAAGCCCAGGAATCCACAACGCAATTCACTACGTGAAGCAAGAGATAGAGAAAATATCCAATGCGGCAGTCAAGATTTTCGAGTATCCAGCTGATGGCAAGTCCGCAATAGAACTGTGGAATGCACCATACGGATGGTATCCGAAATCCGGTGTTCTGGAGCTAATTGAACCCGAGAGGAAAATACTTGCAGACTTCGCTGCAGAACCAATAAGCCTGATAGCTCATTCACGATCTGCTGAGATGGAATCAGAAGTTGCTTTTGTTGGCAAGGGAGCAAAACCTGCGGATTGGGAAGGCAAAGATATCAAGGGCAAAATAGTCCTGACCGAGAATCGCGCCAGACGAGTACACAAATCCTTGATGATTAACGCAGGAGCATCAGGCGTACTAACGTACATCCCAACTTCAGGAAATGACGAGATTGCCAGCATAAGGAGATATGATGCATTCTGGCCAAACCCTGGAGAAGACAAAGCCACTGGCTTTGGGTTCTCACTCACTCAAGCAGATGGCCTTCAAATCAAGAAATGGCTTGAGGAAGGAAAGACCGTCAAGGTAAGGGCGAAAGTTGATGCAAAACTAGGTGAAGGAAAAGTCGAAGTGCTTTCTGCTCTTCTTGAGGGCGATGACACGAGTAAGGAAATCTGGGTCATGGGACACATATGTCATCCCCATCCTGGCGCCAATGATAATGCATCAGGCAGCGGAGCCATTTTGGAGGCTCTAAGAACCATCTCCGCACTTCTGGTCGAGGGAACAATTCCGAAGTTGGAGTATTCAATTCGGTTCATCTGGATGCCGGAATGGTCAGGAACGATTCCCTTCATTCATAATGAGCAAGAACTGCTTGAGCGATGTATTGGCGTAGTAAACGCCGACATGGTAGGAGCCAACCCGGCCAAATCAGGCTCAGTCTTCCATGTCTATCGGACACCCTATTCGTTGCCAACTACTTTCAACAATGTTGCAAGATACTGGATGGAAACGGAAGCAAGAAGGAAACCAACTCGGGAGCAAGGCGGGACTATGTGCCCTTTGCCAGTTGCGTACGAAACCTATTCCGCGGGCAGTGATCACTTCATGTTCACAGACTCAACCGTTGGAATTCCCTCGGTAATGCTTGGCCAGTTTCCAGACAGATTCTACCATACGTCAACTGACACAATTGACAAAATCGACCCGATTCAAATGGCCTTCGCATCCAGAGTGGTTGCGCTCATTGCCCTTAGCTATGCAATGCCAAAACATGTTTGCAAAGAACAGCTTCTTACTCTAACGAGAAATGAATTCTCCGAGCTGATGAGGGCGGTCGTCGAAAAAGGAGTGACTCAATTAGCAAGATGCATTGGCAATCCAGAGGAGGTCTACCCCAGAGTGCTTCGTTGGCTTGGTCATGCTCAGAACTTGGGCTTAGCGACTCTTGATCAAGCAGAGAAGGAATGGAAACTCATCACGGAAACGAGAGCAGTGCGAGACGCACTCAAAACCAGTCTTCAAATGGTATACACCACAGAGATGGTCGTGGCACGGAAAGCCTACGAAGGCGCGTGTGCGGAAGTCGGACTTGAGGCCGTGAAGGACGAGCACATTGATTTACGCGCGGAGCCGCTTGGTATCGAGGTCAAGAGAAAATTCAAGTATGCAATGGACCTTGGCATAGTACTTGAAAGACTGGCCCACAAGGAACCGAAGTATCTTGAGGGAAAGGGTCATGGCCAAAAGGTGTTTGAGAGCATAGATGAGATGCTGAATCTCGCCGTGGATTGGACAAGCCTAGAAGAAATCTGGGATGCGCTTTCTTTCCAATTTGGCTATATTGACAGCAAAGTAATGATTGACATGGCTCGCGACTTGGCAGAGGCGGGACTCCTTGATCTACGAGAGGCCTAGTATCTGATCAACTACGATGCAGATTAGTCCAGTTACTGGGGTGAGATAATGCTTAGGAAAGACAAATGGATGTACAGAAAGGTTGTTTTTGCTGGAACCTTTGATCATCTGCATGAAGGACATAAGCACCTCCTCAGAAGCGCCTTTGGGCTTGGAGAATCAGTTACAATTGGCTTAACAACAGATGAGATGCTAAAGTCAAAAGCTAACCGGAATCTCATCCAAGGATTTGATGAGCGATATAAGATGTTGCAGTCCTTCATTGAAACAGAGTGCGATTCAAGACGCGGCTCGATTTTTCCAATCAGCACCAGAGAAGGTGGAGCTGATAAGATGGAGGATTTGGAAGCCCTCATTATCTCCGATGAAATTAAGGTGGTTCAGAATGCCTTTGATATAAATGAGAAGCGCGCTGAAAACGGACTTCGGCGATTCCACATAATTGTCATACCTAGGGTTCGAACCAAGGATGGTCGACCTCTCTCATCATCAAGAATCAGAGATGGCGAGGAATTCGCAGAAGCAGATTTAGTATACTAGGTATCAGGAAAGAATTGAGACTCGAGATTCAAACGATGGAAATCAGAATCATCTGTTAGCTCGAGGTATCGAAGCCGTCGCGCTGCATCCTCAATATCCACTCTCAGATGCTGCTCCAGCAGTACTCGAGTGGCACCCCTTACAGCACCACTACTCATTTGCTCAATCTCTGCGTGGGGTAGCCTTGGGAAAAGACCAATTCTGAATGCATCGCGCGGATTCAACTCAGAGCCAAAGGCACCAGTAAGGAAGAGCCGCAAGACCTCATTATACTCGCATTTGGCTCGTTCAAGCAGCAATCTTGTGACCGCGCAAATAGCGGCCTTTGAGAGCTGCAGTTGTCTTAGATCTATCTGTGAGAGAAATAATGGCTTTCCAGTTTCAGTAGTTGTAGCTTGAGAGAGAATAAGCTTCAGCCCGCCTTGAAACTCAAGAAACCACGGAGATTTTTCTTTCGCAACAAGTGATCCACGAGTGTTCATAAGGCCTAAATCAAGCAAACCCGCCATCGCTGAGATTGCACCGGAACCGCAGATACCTTTGGGACGAACATCTCCAATAACACTGATGATAGGGCGACCCGAGGAATCAATTCGAACCTTGGAAATGGCACCTTCTTCAGATGACATACCACACTCCATCGACATGCCCTCAAATGCAGGACCTGAGGCCGCCGAGGCAATCCAAAGCACATCATTGTGATTCACTATAATCTCTGTATTGGTGCCTACATCTGCAGCGACGGCACTGGTTGCATCTTGATGCATACCGGAAGTAAGCAATAGCATCAATGCATCTGGGCCAACATAAGATTCGACTACAGGCGGTGAATACACCTCTGCCTTTTCAAAACATGGAAAGCCAATGTCGGCACCTGATGTAAGAATCGCAGATTTATGTTCTGCTTTGTACGGAGGTTTGATTAGAGACCTGACAGGAAGATCAAAGAAGAAATGATGCATTACGGTATTGCCAACGATGACAATTGAATCCAGAGACGAATTTCTGAGCCCTAGTGCTTTTAGAGATTTTTCGGCTTCGGAGCGCACTGCCTCACGAATCATTATTGTCATCTTCTTTGCATTAGAAGAATCCTGAAGTGAGTGTCTGATTCTTGAGATGACATCGAAACCGGCAGCCTGCTGTGGATTCGGAAATCTCCATTTTTTTAGTAGATTGCCTGAATTCAAATCAACTAGTTGAATCGTAACATGTGATGTCCCTATATCAATGGCAGCTCCGATTAAACTGACGGCCAATTGATTGCAGCCCCATATGTCAGCTTATGAAGGAGTTCAACGAACAATCATTACAGGACAAGGCGCATGACTTACTACCTTGTCACTAATCGAACCAACAAAGAATCTACGAATCCCGCTGACTCCTCTTGAACCCATTATAATAATGTCAATATTTCGCTCGCAGGCAATATCGATAATCTTGCTAGAGGGGTCTCCGTGAGAAATTAGGTCAGTGACCTCACAGTTCAGATTAATAGCAAGCTCTTTCGCTTTCCTCAAAATATCCTCCCCTACGCTCTGCAAATGGAGGAACGGCTGGTCTGAGATCGTGTCGCCATAGGGTGTAGCGGATACAAGCATTGGCACAACGTGAAGCAAGACAACCTCAGCGCCTAAGGGAGGCCCTATTGCACAAGCATAACGGACAGCTTTGTCAGAATACTCTGAACCATCTACTGCAACAAGAATTGCTTTGACCTGAACTATGTCTGTAGATTCGTTCATTTGATACCCACTTGGGTCACGATAGCCAGCTGACCTTATCTCTCTTTCCCCAGAAATTGGGTTTTGCTCATTTTAGGGTTGCAAAGCCAACTCGCCCCTTGGCTAGCTTAACAAGAGTTGCACTTAAGTCGTCAATCTTCAACCTCACTTGGTCCATACTATCCCGGTCTCTAATCGTGACTGTATTGTCTTCCAAAGTCCCGTAATCGACGGTTACGCAGAAAGGCGTTCCAATCTCATCCTGCCGCCGATATCTGCGTCCAATAGATCCGCCTTGGTCGAAATAGGCAACAAGTCCGGCTTCCACGAGAGAGTCGTAAATCTCCGTTGCAGGCCCCACTAATTCTGGTTTTCCCATCAGAGGAAAAACAGCCACTTGGATAGGCGCAATTTGAGGTGGGAAACGCAACCATGTCCTGTCTTCATCTTCAACATAGCAGTTATCAATCAGACAGAAAAGAGGACGTTCGACGCCAAAGGCAATCTCAAGAACATTGGGAACAACAGGCGACTTGTCAACCTTCACGTTCAAGTTCTCCTTCGAATACTCTTGATGTCGCGTCAAATCATAGTTGCCCCTGTCATGGACACCACAGCATTCCGTCCAACCGTAGCTTTGCGTAAATACCTCCACATCCCAGGCATCTTTCGCATAGTGAGCCCGCTCAGTCGGAAGATGCTGTCGAAGCCGGAGCGATTTCTCGCCAAAGCCCATATCGCGGAATATCTTGTATGCTAGATAGACACACCATGCATAGGCACGCTGTTGGAAGTAACCCTTCCTCAGGGCGTCCTTCATTTTGGTGGGAACCACGGTCTCTGAGCCTTTCTCCTGAATGTCTGAAGGCAACAAAGGAAGGGTTTCAAATTCGATTTCCTTGAAGGGCGACCATTCTGACTCATGGTCCTCAAGAAGAAAGATTTGTCCTTCCACTTGTGTGAATTCTCTCAAACGCAACATTCCCTGTCGAGGGGATATTTCGTTGCGGTAGGCCTTCCCAATTTGAAAAACCAGTGCAGGCAGCTTGTCCCGGAAGAAGGTGAGTAGTCTCTTGAAAAGCAGGTAGGTCGTTGTTGCAGTTTCGGGGCGCATGTAAGCTTCCTGATCCAGGCCTAGCTGAGTCTTAAGCATCAGGTTGTATTGATTCACATCGCCAAGTGCACCTTGACAAGAGGGACAGCAAATTCCGAGTTCCTTTATTGCCTTGGAAAGCTCTTCAACATCCATGCTCTTGAGTTTCGTTCCTGGAACCTGTTCTTCTATCAGCGTGTCTGCTCGATAGACTTGCTCACATTTGGTGCATGAAACAACGGGGTCAATGAAACCGTCAAGATGACCTGATGCCTTCCAAACGATAGCAGGAGAAACAGTTGGGCACTCCACCTCCCAGAATGAAGCTCGCACAAAGGCCGACCTAATCCGATCTTCAAGTCGGTTCTTGAGAAGTTTCCCGAGCGGGCCCAGATCATAGAAGCCCGAACTACCTCCGTAGATCTCTGGACTTGGTCCCCAGAAGAAACCCCGCTTCTTAGACAGGCCTATTATGATTTCGCCAAAATCTCGTTCGGAATTCATACGCTATAACCAATCAGCATGCTCGAAGGTACATGAAATAAACGTATTGTCCGTTCCTACATGACGCAGTCGAAAGCCAAAGCTCATCATCATCTTCTTCTTGGTGTGATTCCTCATCTTTTGGATTTCTCTCCGCAATGGGCACGTTCTTTGTCTGTGAAGGCTCAATAGAGATTCGAATGGGATCAGCCGCAGTAGCTGACCGTACCGTTTCCTGAGTAACACCACCAGAGCTTCTAATAATGAAGGATGGAAGTAAGACTAGAACAAGTGCTCCAATGTACCTAATGGCCAGGTAAATGACCCAATCTATGCCACCAATGAAAAAGACTACAACAAGAAAAGCCACTGCAAGGTATAGGGGATACCAAGGAATTTTCGCTTTGCACATGTAGAGTCTTTATCGAGCTTTTGCTCCAGATTCAGTCGGCTTGTTTCAGAAATCCGAAATGCTCGGATGAACGAGAATGCAACTGAAACATCCGCAATTCTGTCAAAAACCGGATGGGTCGAAATAGTGCTGACTCACACGAACGATGAGCAGAACCCCCTACGAGTGGATGTGGAAATCGCCCCGTTTGATTTGGGGATTAAGCTCAAGGACCACTGTATATTGCCCAAGATTATGACTAGTTGCATGGAGTATTTGCTAAATCTACTGAATCTAGGATTTAACCTCCAGCTTGCCGATGAAGGCGTGTGGATAGCTTCGAAGTGCTTTGGAACTACACCCAAAAGGAAAATTCTCAAAGCTCTCATACCACCAAAGGTCGAACGATACATGCCAACAACAAGACGAATTGAATCAGCTAGACAAGAAGCCCCCATTTGAGTGTGTTGGGGTGTTTCAATGGTGCATATGGAGCAATCACAGCCAGTCCAAGCCTTCCTCTTCATCTGGCTCCTCTGATTCCTCAATCCGCTCAGTTATGGTCTCAGCCTCAGTTTCATAGGTATCAGCCGTATTTTCTACATCAGTTGCAGGAGCTTCTTCATCGCTCCCACCCGGAGAGAATTCGTCGGGCTTAGCGAATATGAAAGATGGAAGAAGCGAGATGACAACCGCAATAATCCATCTAATTGCGATACTAATGGTGAATTCTATACCAAGGCCGAGGAAGACTACCACAAGGAATCCCAGTGCAATGTAGATTAAGGAAGAGGGAAATTTCACTGCCCAGGGAATTCTTTCCGACTTCTTGACGTTGAGTCCCGGATTTGCCTTTGAAAAAGCATCGTAGTAGGAGGCATTCGTTAAGTTGAAGGAAACCTCTGACACGCCAGCCTGAGTCAGGCTAACGTAGGCGTGACGCGGCTCTTTTAGGAACCTGTCATAGACTTGCATTCCCCTGTTAAAGTATACGGGACCGACAATGGCCCCAAGGATGACCCATCCAAGAGAAAGAAGAGAAACAATGGTGCCCATTGCATCATAAGAAGCAGACGAGCCAAAGAAAGATAGGGGAAAGATTGGCACAATAATGATGAGCAGTGAAAAGAGCCTTAGCTTCGCATAGTAGGCTTTCTCATTTTGTGCCCATCTCTTCGATTTGTCCAAACACGTCAGGCAGAGATAGGTAGAAACGCGAAGCTCGATTGTGTGGAGTCTCGTGGTTCCTGCATAAGTACTACGAATGGCTGACTTCCACACATCACTAAAAGGCCGAAGCGTACTGGTCGTACCACAGCCAGCACAAAGTTGAGGCCAATAAACCTGCTTAGGACCTGGTCCCTCAGCATAACTCATGTCCTCACTCTATCCAAGTCGCAGGATAAAAGTCTTCTCTGATAGGGCAATGGTGATAATGCTCCAACAGTCTTATTACCAAGAAGGCTGAGCCTATCCCGGAGGTCTCTAGTTGGTCAAAGACTCGCAAATCTCGGGATTCTACAAGCTCACAAGAGAGGAACGCGCGAAGAAACTCCGCGAAATCACAGGAATTCCAGAAGAGGAGCTTCGCCCTCTATTCGACCCGGGAGCAGTTGACATAGAAGTTCTTGATCATATGATTGAGAATGTTGTGGGCTCAATGACACTGCCTTTGGGGATTGCAACCAATTTCCAAGTGAATGGAAAAGACTACCTCATTCCCATGGCACTAGAAGAGCCATCGGTCGTAGCAGCAGCCAGCAATGCGGCAAGAATGGCAAGACCTCATGGAGGTTTTACGGCAAATGATACTGGGCCCCACATGATCGCTCAAATACAGGCAGTCGACGTTCCTGCCCCCTTTGCTGCAAAGACCAGAATCTTGGATAAGAAAGGCGAATTGCTGGAGCTGGCCAACAGACAAGATCCGATTCTTGTGAAATTCGGTGGGGGAGCAAGAGACCTCAGGGTTCGTGTCCTTGAGACTTCAGTAGGGCATATGGTCATCACAGAGATTGTTGTCGACACAAGAGATGCAATGGGAGCTAACGCCGTAAACACAATGGCAGAAGCACTGGCACCCAGAATAGAAGAGATCACTGGTGGCCGAGTACTTCTTCGAATATTGTCAAACCTGGCAGACCTTAGACTTGTGCGCTCGTCAGCAACCTTTGACAAGGAGCTGTTGGGAGGAGAGGAAGTTGTCGATGGAATCATTGCCGCATGGGCATTTGCTGAGGCGGACCCCTATCGTTGCAGCACCCATAACAAGGGCATAATGAACGGAATTGATGCCGTAGTCATTGCTACAGGGAATGATTTCAGGGCAATTGAGGCAGGTGCTCATAGCTACGCGGCAGTTGGAGGATACAGCTCACTCACAAAATACGAGAAGGACGAACAGGGGAACCTGATTGGCACAATCGAACTGCCCATGGCGGTGGGACTAGTGGGTGGCGCAACGAAGGTCCACCCGGTCGCAAGGGCTTGTGTTAAGATTCTTGATGTGAAGACCGCACCTGAGCTTGCCAGAGTGATAGCCAGTGTGGGATTGGCACAGAACCTCGCCGCCCTCAGGGCATTAGCCTCTGAAGGCATCCAAAAGGGGCACATGTCGCTTCATGCGAGAAATGTGGCTGCTACTGCGGGGGCGAGAGGCGAATTGATTGAGAGAATAGCCAAACAGCTCATTCAAGAGAAAAATGTCAAGGTAGAACGTGCCAAGGAGTTGCTGGAAGAGCTGAAGTTGGCATAACGCCCGACATTTGTACGGAAAAATAAAGAGAGATGAAGAGGGCATCCATAAAGGAAGCACCTCTTCAAATGTATCATTTCTTGGATTTTTTCTTTGGCTTCGGCTTTGGCTTGGCACTGCCCGACCGTTTTCTTAGAACCACCGCAAGGACAATCACAAGCACCACTACGCCTGCAACCGCTGCGATGATAATCATCATATCAATGCCGAATAGGCCAGGAGTCACAGTGACAAGAACGGTATCAAACGCAGAATTCCCAGTGAAGTCGTAGACAATTACCTGGTAGGCATAGACTCCAGCCGCAAGTCCATCGACATTAATGGAAACTTGAGTTTCATTCCAGTTGCCAGAAGCTACTGATGACCCATTCTGGAGGATTTCATACTGATATGGATGGTACGATGCAGGAGACCACACAATCGTATTGCCAGTCGCGCCTCCTATGTAAGTTACATCCGCAGGAGAATCCACCGTTGGGCGCATCATGAAGGCGATCTCATTCTGCCATAATTCAGCTGCATCCTGATATGTTGAGTCATCTTGGTCATTACTAAGCTCGTCTATCAGGTATGAATTGAGCAGTATCTTCCCATCAGCACTTAGCACGATAAGCGCATTGCCTGCATCAGCGGATGCAGTGGCACCTGCCAAGGCGGTGGCGCCTCCAACAACCGTTACGGTATCGCCATCGTCACCATAGGCTGTACCCCAAGTGTAGTTGGCCTCGCTGTAAGCATTTGGCAGATTGAAAATTGGGTGGGAGTTGTCCCAGAGGAATATTGGAGATTGCGCCGTTATGTCCGCTGAATGCTCGACTCCAATTAGACTCCACAAAGGATGCGTGTCTTGAATATCCATATCATAGAAGGACATTAGGAGCCTTCCGCCAGCATCTGCGTAGGTATATAGCTCACCAAGATTGTCGTTGTTAAGCCCATAGTTAGGCACGTTGATGATTACAAGACCCCAGGATTTGGAGTCCAGGAAAAGATCTAGCCAGACCTGACTCAATGATAGCTGATAGGGAATTCCAAGATCATTTAGAGCATGGGCCAGGTGAGAGTGGTAACCTAACTCAGGACCATAATCGGTGAGTAGAAGAACCTCGGCATCGTTTGCGGTCAGCCAATTGAGGGCGTTCAAGGCAAAGCGAACGTTATACTCTTGGGGTAGCTGAGTGTTATCAAAGATGTTCTGGTCACCAGAAAGAATAGCCCTCCCCTGACTGAACTCCTGAGATGCAACAACAGTATTAGTGCCATCCTTCCAAATGGATTCCGCGTCGCCAATCACACTCAGGTAGTTTCTGTATCCTGCGGAGAGAGCGGGCGCGCCTTCGGTAGTTTCATGGTCCTCAGATGTGAGTGAAACGTAGTTCAGCACGTTTGTTGTCCCGAGACTCATATCAAAGCTCTGCAGAAGCACATTAATGTAAAGGTAGCCGTTGCCACCAAGACCAGTTCGGTCGCCCAGAACAATAATGCTACCTCCATTGGTCACCCAATTCTCAACCGCCGTAATCTCTGCATCTGTGAAGTTCAGGTCGGGCCAGTCAATGATGAGGACATCATATTTTTGAAGGCGGTCTATTGTCAGGTTGCCAGATGCCAAGGGATACAGCTTGTCAAAGGTGAATGTGTGATTTGCGGCCAGATTTCTCAATTCACCAAAGTTGTTGTCAACAGACCATAGCGTTGCAAGTGCATCATCCCACAAATCAACACATAATCTCGGAGAATGTGACAAATCATAGACAACTCTTCCTTTTGGCCTTGGAGCCAGCCAGTCAACGGAATCGACAATGATGGTCTCAAAGTCATTAGCTACTGGATTGCCATCTCCCGGAATCTGAACGACCCTGCCACCACGCACTCTGTTGTCGATGGCGATTCCCGCAGACCACATTGGCTGTGTTGCGTTCTCCAAAAAGGACACTGCATATGCCCCATTTGGATAGCTAGAGAACAAAGCATTGCCAAAGATGACCCAATCGCCCGCACGTTCGGAAACAACATCATCAACATGACAGCTCTTGTCAGTGGGATGTCTTGCCGTAACAAGGAAATCATCATGCGACCTGTAGTCGTACGCAATCCCTCTTCCGTCAAATCCTTCAGCACCCACAAGCATGATTCCAGAATGAATCAGGTAGCTAATTGCACCATTGAAACTGAGGATGCCACCACCGCCAAGCCAGAACTCCTTGACATAATTGTAGATACTCTCTCTAGGCAGGTTGTTAACAAGAACAAGAACATCGTAATCAGCGGTCATTAGCTTGTGATCTAATATGTCCTGAGTAGAGAGTAAATCAACGGAATATCCAGCATCCTCTAGAAGGGCAACAACTTCCGATAGATGATTTGTAAGACCCTCAGCAAATGAATAGCTTGGAACTGTTGTGTTAGCTTCGCTGTATACCGCCACTCGGACACTGTGGAAGACTCCGCCAGTGTTCTGAGCCATTGGCAGTAGACTTGCTATGTCATCATCCGCCATCACTGAATTCATCGAATTAGTGGCCAGAATTGGAACTGGCATGATGATGAAACTCGTAAGTATGAAAGCAAAAGCAATAGGTAGGACGCGTTTCATAACCTCACCTTTCTCCGCTCTTGGGCAGTTGGCGTTATAAAGTAATGGAGAGTGCGGTATTGTTATTTTGTTTTTTAAGCAATTTAGGAAAACATTCGTCAGTGATGGCAAGGCGTGGACATGAGGCCTTGGGGGAGGCTTTTTCTGTGGCAAGAATGGTTTTTGCCTTACCGACTTCATCAGAGTAAGATTTTATTGCACCCCGCAGCGACTAGATATACCCCCTTGATGGTATGCCGAGCGTATACTCCAGATAGGTGCTGAAAGTATAGGTCGAGAAATCCATGGAAGAAGAGTGCACACAATGGGAACGGCTAGCAGGCGAGTTTGCCGAGGCTGAGAAGTACTACCAAGCGGCAAATCAGTACAAGCAGGCTGCAAGCTGCTACCTTGATAGAGTCCTTGAGATGGCTCGAAAAGCCGCTGAGTACTACCATATGCATGCAGAGCAGAGTGTTGAAGCAGAAGACTACAAGTCGGCAGCAACTTCCTATTTTGAAGCAGCCACTCAGTACAGACAGACAAGCGAGTTTGATACTGCACTTCATCTCTACGAGAATGCAGCCGAACAGGCGCTCGAAGTCGATATGACAGAGACAGCCGCTCAAGCCTATCTTTGGGCTGCATTTGCATGTCATAGACTGGGCGACTACGATTACTTCCTGACCTGCGCGGAAAACATTGGCAACCTCTATGATAAGGCCGCTGAAGAGGCACTCGAAGAGGGACGCGCTCAACGAGCTGTGATTGATCTGTCCTTGGCTGCAATGGGATTTGCCACAATAAACAAGATGTCAGAGGCTAGGGACAGAATAGAGAAAGCAAAGAAAGCCATTGACAAGACAAGAGAGGAGTGGTTGAAATCTCTGCTCAATTTCGTTGAAGCGCTCACAAGGGATAAGGTGGACGAGGCTTACCAGTACCTGCGTGATTTCGAGGGACAGGAAACGATTCAGGATGTGATGGGCGCATGCTTAGACATCATTCTTGAATCCCGCAAGAACAAGTAACTATGCGACATCTACCTGCGAGGTTGCAATAATCTCTTTCCCAGTTCGACCTTCGACCGCAAGCACTGTAACAAGCTGAGAACCCATCGAAACGCCTCGAACATAGATTTGAAACATCATCCGTTCGCTTGGCCCAATGAATTGTATAGTCTTTTCATTGCTGCCCAAAGAAACCTCAAGGCCATCGGAAAGCTGTACTTGTATTTTGATATTATCTGCAGGGCCATCGCCCTCGTTCTTAAGAACTATGTTGAAAACGGTTTCATCTCCCAAACCACATGAGATACGCTGTGGAGTAAGCTCCATGGTTAAGTCAGAGGGAGCCCGTTGAATTCCAAACTCGACAACATTGGAGATCTTGTTCACGAGAACTTGATCACCTTCGAGAGTCAGACTGAAAGGACCTATCGAGCCATCGCCGCTGAGAACTGGAGTCACCTCAAGAAGCCATGAATCCTGCGATGAAGGACCGCCCTCGATGACAGGCTCATTTGTGAACTTGAGGCTTTTTGATATATTGTACTTCTTGTCAACAACTCTTACGGGAACAGGACAGGAGTATCGGAGTTCGAATTCGAGGGGGCTCTTCACGCTAACTTCATCTTTCTTCTCTCCGGCCCACTCTATAGTCACCTCAGTTTGCAGAGCAAGGCTCACCGAGTTGATTACAAAATCGAACAGTCCTACCTCAGGCTCGCGGACCTTAGCTGAAGACCGAGCCCTCTTCAGATCCTTCTCAGTTGTTTCCTTGCCTTCGCAAAGCACTGCGACACAGAGCTGTGCTAGCTCAAACCCTGGCAGTTTCGCGGCTTCCTTCTTCGGGAAACGCTTCTCAGCTTTCCGCTGAAGGTTGATTGCAGTATCGAAATTTCGAGCGGCAAGATAGGAGAGGATAGCTGTCGAAATTGCCTTGGCTGAGGAATTCGCTCGATTCTCTCTATATTGATGGTCTGAAGCTTCAGAAAAAAGCCCGCCAGCCACATCAAATTGCGAATCTACCAATAGAGCATCTGCCGCAAGCATCTTCATCTCAGCGGTTCGTATGTGATCATTTGACTCCAGAGCGGCGTAGGCTGCTTCTCGGAAGTACTTGACTGCAAAATCAACCTCCCCGTCTTCCATGAATAGACCAGCTGCTTTCTCGTACTCAAAACTGGCATATACAGGGAAACCCGCCTCGATCTCCTCCAACGCCTTCTCCACACATTTCTTGGCTCTCTTTATTGGGTCTCTCTTAAGGAAACGTGACATTAGTATGGGCCTCAATTCTACCGTTAGGTTAGGAATAAAAAGGAGTCCCCTCTTTATCGGTTTCGGCTGAGGTGTATTTTGTTGTCTAATGTTCCGCCCTACTGGACAAGTCCCCTTCGAGATTCTTTTCAGGTCACTGCCATTTCTTGCGAACAAAAGGGAGATAGATTTGAGGTCGCCATTGAGGAAGATGTCGTCAGACCGGCAGGTGGAGGTCAAGCAGGAGATAGAGGACAAATCGAGTGGAATCATAACTCGGCGCAAATTTTGGATTCGGCTTTGATTGAAGAGAAAGTTGTCCTCATTACAGACAAAATGGTTGAACCCGGAACAAGGGCAAGACTCCACTTAGACATGCAGTGGAGGAGAGCAAGTATGAGGAATCATACTGCAGAGCATATCTTTGTGGCATCGATGAAAAAGATTCATTCAGAAGTGGAGCTCGGCTATATCTGGATAGACGGAGAGAACGGGGTCGTAGACCTGTGTGGAGCAATCCTGAGCTTCGAGGATGTTGTTGAAGCGGAAAAGGCAGTTCAAGATCTGATTCGGGGGGATTACCCCGTCATCACAGAGTTGGTTCCAGCAGCGAATCTTCCAGAATCCGTCCGTGCCAGAGAAGGAATCACAAAGAAGCACGAAACCATGAGAATCGTCAAGGTCGGGGACTACGACGAGTCAGCGTGTTCTGGAATTCATGTCCTTAACACGGGAGACATTGGAGCTTTCAAATTGGTCGATCTAAAGCAGCTTGAAAGAGGGATTAGAGTTGAGTTCGTTACAGGGGCCAAAGCCATTTCAATGATGGTGGACACCTTCAACGAGATTCTGAGAAGGAAGCATGACTATCCGTATGAGATTGAACAGATTGGAGCTGTAATCGATAAGGCTAGGGCAATATCATTAGAAAGGACGGCAATGCTGAACAAAATTACGGAGCTGATATTGGAAGGTCGTAGGGTTGAGCAAGTTAATGGTATCAATTTCATTCACCACCTTCTTCCGGGTTTTGGTGCCAAGGATATGAAGCATCTTCTAAAGCAAATCAAAATCGAGGAGCCATTTG
The DNA here is from genome assembly GCA_011365025.1 of Candidatus Thorarchaeota archaeon. Next base: position 45,145 of record RDOF01000010.1, on the reverse strand, counting down.
CAGTAATGCTTAGCAATACTGGAGAGAAGCCAAGTCTAATTCTATGGACTGGCGGACTGAAGAAGCCGGCTGGCGATTACATTTCCCGCATTGTTGAAGAACGTGGAGGAAGAGGCGGAGGAAGCAAAGAAGTGTATACAGGAGGCTTCTCCGATGTAGAGGACTTAGAGGGGCTTTTTCAGGGGATAATTTCGGACCTCAGAGAAAGCCTTGGGCGCTAGTAGGTCCCAGTTCTGTGGTCAAATCAGAAGCCCAGCTAACAACCTCATTTCAGGTTATGACTTCTTGCTATCTCAGCCCAGAATTTCTTGACGGCCCAGGGAACGGCAAGAAACTCCTCTCTAAACGAATCAAAGTTGAGCCCTTGAATCATCATCTCTTGCGAGGTTCCGATGAATCCACGCTCCTTATCGAAATCAAAACATACTTCTGCATAATCGCGGTTGCATCTCAGTAGATCCAGAAAGACAGCATCTCGCTTTTCAGAAGGTATCTTTGCCAATGGGTAAACATCACAATAGATTTGAATCCACTTTTTGCCCGGGCGTATTTCAATGGTGTATGTAAAAGATTCTGTTCCTGTTGGTTTCTTGCTCACGGGTTTATCATCCTTGCGTTCCCTAAACGTCAACTCGAAAATCTCTTCGGACTCCTTCCATTTATAGACCATATTCAGTAAATCAAGATAATCCTTGAGCTGTTCCTTTATATTCGCCAAGAGCTTACCCACCTTCGAGGAACTGCTCAGCACCTTCGATTTAAGACTATTCGTCAGAAGCAATTACTTTCGGGCGACTCTCTCCGCGCTACTCTCATCCCTTCAGAGAGATAGGAAGGCCGGAGAAGCGACAAATCACAGGAATGTAGAAGAAAATCATTGTTCCATTCTCTCTCTGGGGGTACGACTATGGCTATTGGCGATACGGTCGTTAGTCAGTTGCAGCTGAATCAGTCAGATACAACTCACGACATGACGCTCTTTAGTCCGCCAGGACTCTCTCTTTCTACTGCTCGGTACCCCGTTCTCTTGGCGGGAGTTTTGGCTTCAACACAACCATCTGAATACCTCTCGATCTACGACCACTCCGAGGCATGGGGTGGACTTGAGAGAGAGGCAATCCTCAGCATGAGGCGAAATCTCTACAGGCTTGTACTCCCGGTAAATGCCCGTGAGATGCAGCCAAGCACTGCCGTGGAATTGCTTCAGACTATGGCTCTGTCTGTGTCACCGGTTGCTCTTGAAGTTGAAACGCCTAGTCTACCCCCACGCACACTTCAACCCGTGGGAGGAATGCTACCCTGCGGGCCATTGGTAACGGTTTCTAAGCTCCATATAATATCAGAGCCTGAGGTTAGTAGGGTTGCCCAAAGAGTGTCTCAAAGAGACATCCCGTCGCATGAGGCAATCAATGTACTTCTTGACTATGACTATTCACTGGACCAAGTGGCGCGCCTCATGGCCGTTGGCCTCTTGGGTCGGCACCAGAGCAGGCGATTGGTTCCGCTCAGAGGAGCTTACAAGGCGGTCATAGATTCGTTTGTCAATGAAGCCATAATGAATCTAGTAGACTATCCCCAATCTGATGTATCCAAGCTTCATGTTGGAACTCTATTCGGAGATACAGTTACTGTATTAATGGTCCCAGGAGATGCACGAGTAGATTATCTGAGGCTTGACAGAACCGAAGGCGACTACAAGTTGGGAACGAGTTTTGAGGGGTTGAAAGGCGGCAGTTCAGACTCAAAAACGTCAGTATTCGCAGACCATGCCAGATTTTCAGCCTATGGTCACCTCTCAAAGGAGAAGAGAAGTTCACATGTCACCATCTTTCACCTCTCGAGAAATCGACGGAATGACCTCCTAGGCCCATGGTTAGTGAGAGCAGGAGTGGCGGAAGCACTCCAATCAAAACCAATAGAATTGGAGAATAGAGAGAATGTATTGAATGTGCTTGAATCTGTTTTGAGCCCAGGAATTGACTCATGGGGCGAGGGTAATCAACTCAAAACAGGACTCGGAATCGTCGATTCAATTGCGACATTTGCGTAGAAGGAAGAAAAAGAATGGGGGAGGGGAAAAATCCCCCTCGTTCTTAGATGTGTTCTTTGGCCTCTTTTCTTGATAGAGCCTTGTAAAGAATCGCAAGTCCTAAGATAGTCATTAGACTACCACCTACAAGACCTGCGCCAATGAATAACTCCAGGAAAATTGCCATAGAAAGCAGGCCGATTCCACCTATGAGGAAAAGAAAGCCAAATAGAGAGCCCGCCGCTCGAAATGCCTTCGACCTTGGATACTTGCTCTCAATGACATAACCGGTGGACGCAGCAACCGAGGCCTTGTACTTGCTATTACCATACCTGTACTCCAATTCCCAAACAGGGACGTGAATCAAGAATGTTTCACCAACATCGATGTTGTCATCGCGGGATTCAATCTTGTCAACTTCATCCATGACAAGAGCGGTTTGTCGTTCAAAGGCAACCTGGCGAGCTTGATTCTTGGCGGCATCCTCCGAAATTTCGCTGTGGAGAACCTTGCCGTCAAACTCGTCGGCATGGGCACTGCTGAAGTACTCCTTTGCCCTTGTTGGTATTGGGTGACCACGCACATCCGCATCTATGTTCTTCACTCCAGCTATGCTAATTTCATGACGTCGCGTGAATTGTCCTGACTCAGGTTTCCAGTAGAAGTCAATTCGTTTGTAAGCACCTCTTCTTTGAGGCCACTCATCATAGAAGTTGGCGTCTTTTCCCAAACCCCGATAAGTTGTATGGGAATCAACACGGCTAATCCAGAACGGATACCAAATCTGCTCATACTTCACAAAGCGGGCTTGAGTTGCCAAGTCGCTTGGCGCTCCCAATTGTTTTGAAACCCAATCAAGAAGAACAGTCTGAGCTTCGCCCTGGTCGAAGTGAACTCTGATCATATAATGGTCTTTGAACTTCGCGCCCTCTGTAGTCTGGGCAGTTCCGCAGAACGGGCAGACAAGAAGAACATCTCCCTTGCCAGCCTCAAAATTTGCATCGCAAAAAGCACATTTCGCCATTTGATCAACCCCTCTTCTCCCGCTGCGTCATAAGCAATACTCTGAAGCCGAAAAAGACCAGAATAATACCAACGATAGCCGCAGCGCCCCCTGCCAGCAGGTATTCAGTAATTTCAGTCATTGCTCCAATATAGGCAAACTCCCCACCAATTGTGGCCATGACCAAGCCAATAAGCCCAAGAAAAGTCCACATCATCCTTTGAGCCTTGGTTATAGGAATTTCTCCCAGAACAACCTTACCGGAATGGCCATCGAGTGCGCACTTGTAGAGATCGCCCTCGAATTTGTACCGAATCAGGGAAAAGGGTGCTTGCAAATAGGTTGTTCCACGCACCTCGGTATTGGTCCTGCAGTCGAAAAGCTCAGTAAGGCCGCTCTTTGCCTGACCACGATGTCGGTCGGCAACTCGGCCATGAACAGTCTTCTCGAACTCAGCCTCCCCAATTTCGGCATTCAAAACGGTCATTTCCATTTCTTCATTATTGGCAAAAGACCGCAGCTCCTTTATCTTCTCGAAATTATAGGGTTCCGTCTTCTTGAGGTCAATCTTCTCCAGAAAATTCTCCAATCCATACAAACGAGCTGCCTTTCGGGCAAGAAGCCGTTCGTCGGTATCGGTATGAATCTCATTCGATACTGGTTCGTAACCTGTTTCATAGTCAGTATAGGTTTCTGTTCTCGTGTTGCCTTCTGAATCACGCACGGTACGTGTCTTTTGAACAGGCACTTGTACAGTTCGATAGCCCTTGTAGTAGCTGTCTGCCTTCACTTTGGTTGTCCAGATCGGCACGAAGATTATCTGATTCTCGACGATTTGAGCACCCTTCGCTAATGACTTATTGATGCCTTTGTTTTCATCGAGAAACTTCCTGAACCCCTGAGTGCGTTCATCCATATCGACTCCGGACTCCATCAGATGGTCTCCGATGGCCTTTCCTTCAATAGTGGATGTAGCACCGCAATAGGTACAGGTGATAACAACATCGTCGGGACCGGTCTTGACATTGCCATTGCAGGTCGGACATTTGAATAGGTCCACTGCTGTTGCTTCAGATCCCATTGTAAACTCTCCTGAGAGTCTGTTATGACGCCTTCGATTCGTTGGCATTTAAGAGTTCGTCATTTGTGCTATGCCGTACCAGATAGGAAGTAGAAGAGGAGAAACATGAAGAAAAGCATAAGGCCTACCAGCATTGCGGCTATTGAGAAGTATTTTAGATTCATTACAAGTCATCACTGGTTTTGCTTGCTCGGCTTTATTACTTCACCGTTTCAGATCCTCACGAAGCCGATTGGCTGAGAACTCCTCAATGCGCTCCTTGGCCTCCTCCCTTGCTGCCTGGTGCTTTTCGAGAAACTGAGCCATCATCGGTGCAAGAATCTGCTTGCACTCTCCACAGAGTATCTCCCCACTGCGACATTGCCGCTCAATTTTGGCAAGGTCCTTGTCATCGGGCATGAAGAGGAAGTTGTAGTACTTGAAGACACTACATATGTCCGGATTGGCTCCAAGCTTCCGCTGTTCCTCAACAGTTGCTCTGCCACCTGTGAATGCATTCATTACCTTCTTCTTTGCTAGCTTTGGAGTGTCAGTTGTATACACTGCCGACATGGGATCAGATGCAGACATCTTGCCATCTTCCTTTAGGCCGGGCACAAAGCTGCATTGAATGCTTGCCGGTTTGTAGTAGCCAAGCTTCTCGGCAACATCCCGCGTGACCCTCCAATGTGGATCCTGGTCTATTGCGCAGGGGATAATACATGGGGTCTTCTTGCCGTAAATCCAAGAGTGGAGGAAAGCCGGCGCCGCCTGAAGTGCAGGATACCATATACCACCAATGTTCATGCTGTTATCAAAACCGAACACAGCCTTGGCAGTCGAGAATGTGACCTTCTTCGCAACTTGGACAGCAATCTCATAGAGTAGGTCGATGTGCTCTATGTCCTGAATAATGAAGGTGTTTTCAGGCTCAAATCCGATGGCTATAACATCTAGCATATTCTCATAGGTATATCGCTTTGCATCTTCATAACTTAACTCAGAGTCAAAGAAGAACTTCTCATCATTGGTCATCTGGAAATAGAGGCGTGTATCGAACTTCTCCTGAAACCATTTTGTGAACATCCATGGAACTAGATGGCCAATGTGTACAGGACCACTTGGGCCGCGTCCAGTATAGATTATGAATTTGTTACCTTTGCTGTATTCATTGAGAACCCAATTCATATCACGATGCGAAAAGAAAAGCTCACGCTCCAGCATGAAATGCTTCTCGCCAGTGATTTTGTATATCCGTTCTCTCAGGTCCGGAGTGATTCTTTCAGTGCCAAACTCCTCAATTAAGCGGTCATAGTCAATCTTCCCGCTTACCTTCCAAGGAGTGACAATCATCTCGTCGTCATTTGTCATGCTGCATTCCCCATTTGGGTGGATGTTCACGATAAAGGGCAGAAACCTGCAGTTTGCAATTAAGCATAATGGTCGTTTTCGAAGGATGGCAGTATAAACAGTTACTCTAAAAAGGAGTAGTTTCGAGTGGCAACTCTACTGCAGTGAACCTAAGAGGTTAGGATAATGCGAATCGAAGAGTACGAATTTGAAGAGGAAAAGACGCTCTCCAATCTTGCAGATTTGCTAGTTGACATGGCGGAACAGATACGCAAAGGTGAGAATCTAACCCTTCCAATGCCAACACTCAAAGATGGGACCATAGAAATACCATTGGGCGAGCCCATCGAAACTGGTATCGAAGTGACCATAAGGCGTCATTTCATTCATGTGGATTTGGCTTTGGCTTGGAGGAGAGAGAAGGCAGAGGAGGGAAAGTAAATGGCTGGTGATTTTTTGGACCGAACAACGATATTGACTCAGCTTGAAGCGATTCTGACGGTTCAAGAAAGGATCTCGGGACATATCGACAAACGCCTCTGCTCGAGATGTGACATGCCAAGAGATGAAACCATGGAGGAGAAACGAAAGGAGGCTTTCAAGTCTGTCAGGGGTTTGATAGACAAGTATGCTTTTTCAAAGAAGCTCCCCCGTGATGAGTTGGGAATATTAACGCAATCTCTAATCTCATACCTGCTCGATATACAGCACACATTTCTACGAGTTCTTGTCATGATTGATATGATACATGAGGACTACTTCAATGAGATTTTCATGGATTCAATGACTGCGATTTCCTCAAAGGTACATAAAATGATGGGTGATCTAAAGAGCATGCTTCATCAGAGAATCGATCATCAAGAAGATGCAGGTCAAACGCTTGACAATATCATTAAGCTTGAACGGGAGATCGATGAGGACAATATAATCATCTGCCGACAAATTTCTGTCGCCACAGCCGGGGACAGTGATTTTGTATGCTACATGATGCGTAAGATTGTGTCTGAGTTGGAACACGTTTCTGACTATGTAAAGGAATCTGCCGAGATTGTTGCGGAGATTTGATGGTTAGTGATGCAAGGCGAGGAACTATCAACAACGGTCCTTGTTCTTATAGCTGGTATTCTAATCATTGGTGTTGCGATAGCCAAGATTGCTGAAAGGTATAGAGTTCCTCACCCAATTCCCCTAGTCATTACCGGCTTACTCATGGGACGCCTGCTCCTCCTGCAGCCCGGGACAAGCTTAGTGGAGATAGCTGGATTTGACTTCATTGCACAACTCACACTTGCCACGGTTCTATTCTATGCTGGGCTCACATTGAATCTAAGAGATTTGCGCCTCTCAATTGTGAACGTGATGCTGCTCGCGACTGCGGGTGTGCTGGCTACGTCTTTGATTGGAGGGTTTGCCATAGAGTTCTCAACTGCTGCAATTGGTATCCCGATTGGAATTGCAGCCTTTCTAATTGGAGCAATACTCTCCCCCACCGATCCCGCGGCCTTATTCTCTGTTCTAGAATCAGGCGGCGTTAGAGTCAAGCGCAAAATATTTTCAATTCTGGAAGGAGAGGCAGTGTTCAATGATGCAACATCTGTCATTCTTGTAATTGTGGTATTCGAGCCTATTGTGATTGCATCTTTAGCCAACATCAGCGGAGGTACTAATTGGGGACTGATTCTAGGCGAGTTTGCTGCCAGTATGGGGCTAGGAGTGTTTTTGGGTTATGTTGTTGCACGGCTTGTCGGATGGGCAATACCAAAAGCCGGTGATGACACAAATGTATCCATCCTGACTGCAACAACCCCATTTCTTGCGTATGGGCTCGGAGAGCTATTCACAATCTTTCTTATTCATCCTGGTGCCCTTGCTGCCGTTTTTGCAGGCATCTTTATGGCGAATGCCAGAAGAATAGGCATTGAACCACTGCCGCAACGGTCTATGAGAGGTGTAATGAAGAATGTTTCATTCTTCTTTGAAATCGTTGTTTTCATTCTTCTAGGATACTCGCTTAGTGTTCCACTAATTGAAGGCAATGCTGCCTCAGAAACAATTGCATTCCTCATCCAAAGGCCCCAAATCATCGAGCTAGGTTTGATAACGGCCGTTTTGGTCATTCTTGTTGCAAGGCCAATATCCGTCTTTCTCGTGACGGCGCAGGACAGAACAATGGGCTTCAAAGAGAGGTTCTTCTTGAGCTGGGCAGGCATTAAAGGGGTTGCGAGCGCTGCCCTCGCTGCAATTGCGGTTACAGAGATTATTCAGTACGCCAGTCGTCTGACAGGAGAAGCACACGATGCCTATTTGCTCACGATTTCGAATGTTGTTCCCACGATTTATTCAATTGTGTTCATTGTTCTTCTAGTCAGTCTTGTGGTCCAAGGCCTTTCTACGGCATTTCTGGCAAATGTTCTAGGACTTACCGAAAAACAAGACCGTCCCAAGGAAATCACAGTACACCGCGATGCCACCAGAAAAGCGCTCCTTCATCTAGTCGATCAGTATACAGAAGGTGAACTAGACCCCGCAATGTATGCAAAGCTGAAGGCAGAACTTGAAGAGGAGATTTTTGAATTGGAAGACGAATTGAGACGCGTGGTTTCTGAGAGGCGAGCAAGGATTCAGGAACTGAGGATTAGAGAAGACATTTTCAAAACCAAGCTCGAGTTCTACGAAAGCCAATACGAGTCTGGAAGAATAACAGAGGGTATGTTCCAAGAATTGAGGAGCGAGCTTGAGGCAGAGATTGAAGAGGTCAGCAACCGAATTCGTACGCAAGAAGAGGGAATTCGCTCTTCTGAATAGGAGGGCTATCATGAATTTGTACACAGCGTGACTCATATATGCAGTCAACAATTCATGTGTCCTAGGCATGGAGGATTCTCAAGAATGGAGGACAAGGACTCAATTGAAACGGTCCTAGACTACAGTGACTGCCTAGCAAGTCTAGGAACAAATCCAGAAGGACTGCAGCAAGAAGAAGCAAGAACCAGGTTGAATGAATATGGACCGAACCAGCTGACTTTAGAAACAGGAGAGAACCCACTTCTCCTTCTTCTGAGGCAATTTAGATCGCCTCTAGTCTACGTTCTCATTCTTGCTGCGTTGGTTTCGATTCTAGCAGACCATGCAATTGATGCTGTCGTCATCGCAGTCATTCTGATAATCAATGCTATCATTGGTTTCGTTCAAGAATGGAAGGCGGAAAAGACCATAGAATCTGTACGCCAGCTAATCGAAGAAAGGTCTCTTGTGATAAGGGGAGGCGAAGAACTTGATATCCCATCAAGTGAAATTGTGCCGGGAGACATTCTGCTCCTTCGGGCTGGGGAGAGGGTTCCAGCGGATGGAAGAGTGCTTTTCGAGAGGAACCTGCACGCAGATGAGAGCCTTCTAACTGGAGAGAGTATTCCAATTAAGAAGGAAGTTGTCTGTCTTGTAGAGAACCCACATTACTATGAGAAATCAAATCAGGTCTTCGCAGGATCCTACGTGACGGAGGGCAGGGCTAGAGTTCTTGTTGAGAAAACTGGTGACAATACGGTATTGGGCGAAATAAACCGCGAACTCGCAGGAGTTGAAAAAGAAGAAACCACAGTTATGATTCGTCTAAGAAGACTCAGCATTTTCTTTTTGATTGCTGCATTCTTCTTTGTTGCACTCAATTTCCTCCTAGGATTGTATAGGCAAATTGAAACTACTGCCCTTCTTTTGTTCTCGCTATCTGCGCTGGTTTCAGCTATCCCTGAAGGATTACTAGCCATCGTTACCGTTGTGCTGTCTGTGGGAGTATATCGATTGGCAAAGAAAAACGTCATTGTGAGGAATCTGAGCGTGGTTGAGACGCTTGGCGTTGTCAATGTCATCTGTTCGGATAAAACAGGAACTCTTACTAAGAATCAGATGATGGTGAGGAGAATCTTCACACCAAATCATACTTTCGAGGTTAGCGGTTCCGGATTCAATCCAGAAATGGGAGGGGTATTCATTCAGGGGTGTGGTCCAGCAGGCTGTTTGAGATCACCTGGAGTATCAGAACAGTCTGACAAGTCCATTAGAGTCCCGATAAGAGGAGAAATGCTGAAGGAGTATCCAGACCTTGAGATTCTGCTAAGTTCCATGGCTCTATGCAATGACTCCGATGTTTATTCGAAATGCCTAGTCGAGGACGACCCTGTGAAGAAATGCACGGGAGAGGATAGGGTCTGGAGAATTAAGGGGTCACCGACAGAAGCAGCGCTGTTAGTTGCCTTGGAGAAGGTGAATCTTCACAAATATGTCCTTGATGAGGCATGGCCGCGTGTATCTGAGATTCCCTTTACAAGCAAACGGAAGTATATGGCCACTTTCCATGTGCCAGAGGAAACCGGAAAAGTACTGAGCACTTCATCTGGAAACGGTCTGCTGGTTGTGAAAGGTGCACCTGAAATCGTTGAAAGATTCCTGAAGCTGCCATCAGGAGCTGATGATGTTGTTGCTGGGTTTGCATCTCCGGGACTTCGCGTTCTTGCGGTTGCAGTAAAGGAGATTCCAAGAGACTCACCTCGGATACGTGAAGAGGATTTGCAGCAGATGACCTTCCTTGGTTTATGTGGAATCAATGATCCGCCGAGAGAAGGGGTTCGAGAGTACATTGAAAAATCCAAGAAAGCAGGTATTGATGTCCTGATGATTACAGGAGACAATGCCTTTACTGCGGAAGCCATTGCAGGAGAAGTTGGCATCTTTGACCCAGAGCTTGGACATACCAGCCTTACAGGCGATGACATTGATGGGATGAGCGATGAAGAATTGGAGGAGGCTCTATCCCAAGGCGCAAAGGTTCTGTCAAGAACAAGCCCGATTCACAAGCTTCGAATCGTAAAAGCCTTGCAGAGCCAAAACCAATTGGTGAGTATGACCGGGGATGGAGTGAATGACAGTCCAGCCTTACGTCAGGCAAATGTTGGAATAGCGATGGGAATCACAGGTACTGACATTGCCAAAGAAGCCGCAGACATTGTACTCCAAGATGAGAGATTCGAGGCTGTCGTTGATGGCATAGAAGAGGGACGACACATTCTCAATTCTCTTCGGAGAGTCGTGCTGTTTCTTACTGCTACGAATTTTGCGGAAAGCTTCGCCATTTTGGGTGTTCTCATTCTGTTCCAGAATCCGGTCCTTCTTCTTCCCTTACAGATTCTTTGGATTAACCTGGTTACAGATGGAATGTTGGATGTAGCTCTTTCTCTGGAACCAAAGGAAGAAGGACTACTGGAGCAGGGGCCGGGTTCAATCAGAAACCGGATTCTCTCAAGGGACACCTTAGGGCGTGCACTCCTATATGGAATAACTATGGCTGGATTCGTAATATTCGTCTATTACCAGCATCTTGGGCAGCCGGTGGAGAAAATACGAACAATGATGTTCGTGGCCCTTATTGTCCTTCAATGGTATAGCGTTCAGAATTGTAGATCGCCCACAAAGTCCATATTCGAGCTGGGTGTGCTCACCAATAGGATTATCATCATTGTCTATGTCATTGATATCCTACTAGTTAGCATTCTCTTCCTTGTCCCTCCATTGACAAGCGTATTCGGATTGGTGCAGCTCGAACTCTGGGAGTGGATAGAGATTGCAGTTTTTGGTGTGGTTCTTCTTCTGATTGAGGAATTCAGAAAACGAATTGCCAAACCAGTATAGAAGTCGCTGCACCAAAAAAGCCGTTGCCGCAGCCTTAGATTGCAAGTCTGCAGCAAGGCAGCAAGTTCTCTCACAACAAGGTCAGGATACTTTTGGAATTCAAACCGACACTGAACAGAGAATACAGGTTAGACAAAAACATAGGCCCTCTTTTTTGGAGCGGAAATGGACTTGTGCGCGTGTTTTCAATGGCAAAAATCCTATATTCGTAGACCATCGGTCCTATGCCAGAGACCTTGTGAGGAGACCATTTTGCCAGAATCGAACAAGCGCTACAAGAAAGCGAAGCCCATTCATCCTGCATTGCACAAGACAATACAGCCATTTAGAGAGTTCATGCGATTGGAAGCATCTGGCGGAACCCTCCTCCTTCTTTGCATTTTCCTGGCATTGATATGGGTGAATCTTCCCATTGGGTGGAGCTACGAGTTCCTTTGGCAGACTCACGTGACATTTGCATTTGGGTCGATAATAATCGATGAAACCCTTGTGTTCTGGATTAACGACCTTCTAATGGCCATCTTCTTCTTTCTCATCGGCCTTGAAATAAAGAGAGAACTACTCATTGGATGGCTTTCACGTCTGGACCAGGCTGCTGCGCCTGTGATAGCAGCAATTGGTGGAATGGTTGTGCCGGCTTTGATTTATGTTTCATTCAATCCTCCAGGCACCATTGGTTCACAAGGGTGGGCCATTCCTATGGCTACAGACATCGCAATTTGCTTGGGGATTCTTGCTCTTTTTGGGTCAAAGATACCAATTGTTTTGAAGGTGTTTCTAACAACCTTGGCAATTGCTGATGACATTGGTTCAATCATCATCATAGCCATTTTCTATTCGCATGGCATATACCTGGAGTTCATCCTCCTTGCTATTGTGTTCTTTATGCTTCTTGTCGGAATTAACAGAGTCGGAATTCGAAGACGTCTTCCCTACCTCCTAGGAGGGGTTGGATTCTGGTTTGCCGTTTTTTCAAGCGGCGTGCATCCAACCATTGCTGGAGTATTGCTGGCTATGACAATCCCTGCAACGACTCGAATAGACTACGAGGAGTTTGTGGGCATCTCGTCTCAGTTGGTTGGAAGAATCGAGAATATCGTCCACCGGCCTCCTGAAGAAGTCGACAACAAACTCTTCCTCAATGCAACGCGCACGTTGGAATATACTTGCCAAGATGCAGCGACACCGTTGCAGAGACTGGAAACGTCACTAGCACCATGGGTCGTATTTCTAATAGTCCCATTGTTTGCAATCGCAAATGCGGGTGTTAGAATTGATATGAATCCCCTTGAATTGCTTGGCCAGCCAGTGGCGCTGGGCATTGTCGTCGGACTGGTTCTTGGCAAACCCCTAGGAGTCATTGGCAGTACCTGGATTGCTTCGAAACTGGGCATTGCGAAACTTAGTGAGTCTGTTACCTTACATCTTTTAATAGGTGTAGCATTCCTTACTGGGATAGGCTTTACAATTTCGATGTTCATAGCCACCATGTCGTTTCAAACTGCGCAAATTGCTGCCTCAGCGAAGCTGGGAATACTAGTTGCCTCATCCATATCCGCGGTTCTTGGTATACTGTGGCTGAAATTCACAATGAAGGAAATGGCGAAAAAGGCAGAAGCGAATCGAGAACTGGTTGCTGCCGTGCCGGAGACGCCATATTCATGAATAGTGCTCGTCCACTGAAGAAGCAAATTTGAAAAGAGAATGAAACGAGCAGGATAGCTAGAATCTCCACTCTGACGTGGCTTCGCTTCTGAAGGAGGGTATTCGAATACCGGTCTTTCCGCCAAAGATATCTCGTAGCAAGTCAAAGTGCTCATCCAAGTCCTTCAGCAGTTTCTCAAGGGCTTGCGGCTCAATGTTGGGTTCGGCCGTCCAGACTGTGAGGTAGTTGCTAATAACGCCCACATCAACAGCGCCTTCTTCTAAGTCCCGAAAGATGGTGATTTTCACGAGAAACTCTGATTCGAACATTTCCAGAATGTCATGGATGCTCATAACGACAAGGTCAAGAAAGCCAACAAGATCCTCTAGCTGGTCATACTCAGTGGTTGAACTACGAAGAGATTCGGTGAACGTCTGAATCATTGTGACCTTCTGTTTCAGGCTCTCAAACATTTTCATAAGCTTGGTGAATTCCTTGATTGACGTTTCAAGCGCAGGAACGAGCTTGTCAAATAGATTCACAAGAAGCTTTCCGCGTGCATTCTCTCTAATATTCTGAAAACCATCAAGCTTCCCAAGAGGCCCATCAAGATGCTCAATTTGGACAAGAGTGTTTGTAACCGCTTGAATAGACTTGACCGAGTTTCTCTGCAGCTTCGACCAGCGTTCTACAAAGGTGTCTATTCCCTCGCGAAGGTCTTCCAATGCCTCTAGTTCTTCTCTGGCCAAATTGTAATCTCCAATTCCTTCTGAGTTTCGTGGTTTATAACTCATTCTGAGAGATGTTTGCGGATGTGTTTATGAATGCTGAAGTAGGTGCAAAAACCTTCCTGAAAAGCAAATTAGGCCAGCCCCGAAACATCAACTTTCTTACGTCCAGCCAGTTTCCTCAGGACACTCGCCCCCCCAGTTGCAGCTCCTACCAAGTCACCTGTGAATAAGGAAACAAGAACATTCACCGCTTTGGCGGGAACATCGGTCCTCTTCTTGAGCTTCTCCACTCGTCCGGAAAAGCTGTGCCAAAGATGATCAACCGTCCCACGCTCAACCAAACCCTCCTCTTCAAGCGCTTTTACAAGGTTGGAGCCAACAAGTCCCTCCTCAGCGTAGGTGCAAACTACCTCCAAGGTCTCCTTCGCTTCAGCTTCATCCTTAGATCGCATTATCAGATCTATAAACGAGGAAGTAGTGGATTCTACTGCATCCAGAAGCTCAATCAAACGGATCTTTTGAACGGCGGGCAGATCAGATTTGAGCGCTTCTCCAATACTGTGTTCAACTTCACCAAAATCAACGAAAGAGAGGTCTCTCCATTTCAATCCAGTTGAAGAGCCGGTGGGATCATCCCCGTAGATCCTAGCCGGCAGGTCAGTGTCCAGAAGCTTTGCTAGATCCCCAATGACATTGTGATTCAACGAAGCCCCTTTGCATATGGTCAAATCTTCCAAGTCGGCAAGAAAGGAACTGAAGTTCGGAAGAAAGAAGGTCACGTTTGTTAGGAGGCGCTTCGCTCTCTTCTTTGTCTTGAACTCAAATTCTGTGCGCTCATCCATCGTCGCATGAAGAATTGATGCATATTCAATTGCCCGTTTCCATTGCGGTTCCAGTTTTGTATCAATGAGCTGATCTTTTAGAACGGATTTAACCTTCTTCTTGTAGAACTCCTGGAGGGAAGCATCCATCTCCTCAGTTGGCTTGGAACGTTCCTCTGAGAGACTCATTGCATATGCCATTATCAGAAGCAAATCGAATTCAGTAGGAATTTGATTCGAATTCTCAAGCAAGCATATGCCTTCTACTATGCGGGCTGCCTCATAGCCGGAGATATTGCTTCTGAAGGCGATATTCCCAAGAGGCGTCAAGCCAAGACCCTTCCCCTGTTCCATTGAAACAAGCGGACGAACACCCTTAGCCAGCTCTTTCAGCACTGTTTGGGTTGAGCCTTTCTTGAAGAAGAGACTTAACAGGTCAGAGAATTCCCTTCTTTCATTATCGGAACGCAATAGACCAAGCCCGATTAACCCGAGGAGAGCATTTGATATCTGATTGTTGGTTAGAAACCGCACGGGCATTTTGGGGGACTTGTAGACTCGAGAAAGAGATTCGATATCCGCTATAGACTTGGAGAAAACGGTACACTCACCAGCTTGAATTCGACCCCGACGGAGTCGAATCGCCCTTGCCATCATGGATTGTCGGAATATCTCGTCGATACCAGGGTCTCCCATTACTACATGGGATACAGGTGTGTTAACACCGTACGCAAGAGCTTCTGTTCCAAAGAGAAAACGCAAGTAGCGTCGCCTAAAAGCCCATTCAATAAACCACCTTTGCATCTCATTCATTTGGCCATGGTATAGGCCCACACCACTTGTGACCAGCCTCGAGTTGTCGTAGCCAATCTCATCTAGTATTGAAGCAATATGCTGAAGGCGAGTTCTAACAAGCGTATCCAAATCATAGGCAACCGAAGATGCGATCTCCCTCCCTTCACTTTCTATGAAGGAACCAATGCTATCGATCGCTTTCATATATACCAGGGTACGGGTTCCACTATCTGCCAATTCAAGAAGCTTATCACGAAGCAAGTCATTCTTCTCGCTAGTCTTCTTGTATGTGACAAGTGAGATTTCAGGAGGTTCGTAGTCCTTTTTGTCCTGAATCAAGGGTACTTTGAATACTTGGCCTAATCGGTCAGGTTCATCAAAATGAGCTGACAAAACAAGTCGCTTTGGAGGCGGCTCTAGCTGCGCTCTAAGATAGGAATCGATTTCCATGAGGCAAAGACCACGGCCAGGGTCATGCATGATTGAATGGACATCATCAAATACCACGGCAAGAGTATCCCGTCCCTTCATCCATTCACGTGTTGTTTCGATTCTCAAAAAATCCTGCAAAGCTTCAGGCGTAGCAATAAGAACATTGGGACTCATCCCCTTGCTAGCTTTCAGAAGTATTTCTGTAGTCCTAATCTCACCAATGGCTAGCAGCGGTCTCAAGAACCAACCAAAGTATTGTGATATCGTACTAGAGGTCTCTCGCGCAGAAGCATGGAAAGGTGCAACAATGATGGCGAGCTCCTTCCCTTCTTCTATTGCGCCGGACTCCCTTCTGGTTTTGATGTGCTTGAAAATCTCATTAGCCACAAACAGACAGCCAGTGAAGCTCTTACCTGTGCGAGACTGTGAGAGTAGTGCATAGTCCTTCTTGCCTTCAAAAAGGCCGTGATTGGCAGCCAGCTTCTGGACTTCATTCAGTGAAGTCACTCCAAGGGCATCTAACACTCTAGCCAATAGAGGGTCTATTTTAGAAATCATGGTCGCGCGCTCCAATGCTGCAGGAACAAGAGAACCAGATAAATCCTAAGGGTCGAATCGCGGAACCTAAGCCTTAAGCTTGAGAATATCTGCTCTCGTAATGATGCCTCTCAACCTACCTCGACTCTGGACAAGGACTGCCTGATAATCACGGAGCAGGGGAATGATTCTTGCAACGGGAGCGTTTTCGCTGACGATGGGAGGATCGTCAGGGCTCATAACAGCCTGCACTGACATTCCCTTCAAATCATGATGAATCTCCTTGAGGATATCAAGCTCAGTTATTACACCAACAATGGCGTTGCCGCGCAGTACCGGCAACTGCGAATAGCTCTGTTTCTGCATTATGCTAACGGCTAGGGAAGCGGGGTCTCGAGCATCGACAGCAATAGGGTCCTCGACCATTATCTGACCGCACCGGACCTTTTCCAAGAGACCCCTCAGTCTTCGAGTCGTGACATGAGTGTCAATTGCTGACGTTATCTTCGCAACAACAGAGTGCTTGGGGTCAAGTGTCCCCTTCTCCATGCGGGCGATGTATGACTGGGAAACACCAACAAGCTTCGCAAGATCATGCTGAGTCAAACCGGCCTCGATGCGAAGCTGAGCCAGTCGCTGGCCCTCGCTCTTCAGAAGCTCCTTGCGCGACACACTTGAGCTCATTACCTGTCACCGTGTATTCTTAATAGGAATAATTATGTTTTTGAATATGCCTAACGGTACTAAAAAACCGTTCTTATGCTAATCCTTTTAAGTAATTCATTTCGCGACTCGAGGAAACAAGATAATAGACAAGGAGAAATTCATTATGGTTATTGAAGTAACGCGCGGCTTGGGCATCCCAGTGCCTGACCGCCAAGTGGAGATTGTTGAAAGGAAAGGGAAAGGGCATCCAGATACGCTTTGTGACAAGGCCGCGGAGGAGCTTTCTGTTCGCCTGAGTGAATTCTACATAGAAACTTTTGGAAGAGTTCAGCATCACAATGTGGACAAGGTGCTGCTTGTGGGTGGACAGTCAAACGCACGCTTTGGCGGAGGTGACGTCATTGAACCGATCTACCTGCTGCTCAGCGGTCGCGCAGTTGATGTCGTGGACAAAGACTATGAACGTCAGGTTCCTGTGGGTAAGTTTGCCGTTGAACATACAAGAGAATGGCTGAGTGGAGACCTGCCAAATCTTGATGTGAACTCTGACATCATTATTGACTACAAGATTCGCGCGGGAAGCACTGACCTTGTAGGCAACTTCGACGAAGGCAGCGATATTCCGCGAGCAAACGATACAAGCTTTGGTGTTGGATATTCACCTTTATCGCCAACTGAAAAGCTGGTTCTTGAGGCAGAGCAACTACTGAATCATGGTTATACTAAGAAGAAGTGGCCACAGATTGGAGAGGACATAAAGATCATGGGCACAAGGATTGGCAGCAAGATCCATCTCCAAGTTGCAGCCGCCATCATTTCAACCAAGACGAAAGATGCAGAGGAATACTCCAATGTGATGGAAGGAATTCAGAAAATGCTCCTAGATACCGCGGCGAAAATTACCGACATGGAGGTTGAGGTGAGCGTAAACACCGCCGATGTGCCCTCTGAAGGACTCTACTACCTCACAGTAACTGGCACTTCAGCCGAACATGGCGATGATGGGCAAGTTGGCAGAGGTAACAGAGCTAACGGGCTTATTACGCCCTATCGTCCGATGACCCTCGAAGCTGCAGGAGGGAAGAATCCGGTATCACATGTTGGGAAGACCTACAATGTTGCAGCCAGAGAGATTACTGAGAAGGTTGTTAAGGAGCATCCTGACCTAACACAGGTTTACTGCTACATTGTAAGCCAAATCGGAGCCCCCATTACTGAACCTCAAGCACTTAATGTCGAGCTCTTCGGAGAATGCGACCTAGACCAGGTCAAGGCATCGGTTGTTAGTATCTCTGAAGAGGTCATTGCCAAATTGCCACGCGTCTGGGAAGGCTTCGTAAAGAGGCAGTACCAGCTCTGGTGAAAGCGCTACAAAATGCAGGCTATGGCAGCCCTCAAGGTGCTGCCATTCACTAATTTTCTTTACAAAAAGAATTTCTTCTTTGGGAAGCACTCGGTCTGCTACCGCGCTCTCAGATTTCGTTTTGGAGAAAATTGAGGAACTCAGAATGTTTAATTATTGGACATACTCCTTCTTGCCAAGTTCAACTGGTGAACTTTGAGGAGTTATGAAGCATGAGCGGCCCAACATTTGGAATTCAAAGTAAAGTAATAGCTTGGCCAGCCAATTGTCTTGGCTGCGGAATTTCGACTGATTTGAAACCATACAACATCAAGCTTGACCATGAAGTCAAGAGAGAGGAAAAAATGTGGGGCACAGGAATGAAGAGGATTACTACCTCGAGTTTGAAGGGGGATGGAGTAGTCTACCTCTGCCCGGTGTGTAATGAATATGGCGTCGTTGAGCAGCAGGCTTTGAAAAAAGTAAGAACATACGCAATGTTCTTCTCATTGCTGCTGACATATCTGCCCGCAATTCTCTTGGTACTACTCCTTCCTGGGCTTGGCATTGACACAACCACCCAAGCCGAGATAGTACCACTCGTGACCTATGGATGGATTGCGCTCACTGCATCTTGGGTGCCTTACACTTTTTGGACGAGACGAAGCGAGGTAAAGAACAAGCAGCCCTATGACAGCTTCATGAGCTTTGTTCCTTCCAGTATGGAGTATGTCATCAACTTCCAGTTCAGAAACAAGCTCTATTACAACATTTTCAAGCAGGCTAACCAAAGACTAGATGTAACACATAATCCATTCATTGAGATAGCACAGAAGTGGGGTGCAGACAGCTGCACTAGCTCTTGTGCTGCCTGCTATTGCTATGCCCCTCTTATTGTGCCTGTTGGGGGAATTGCTCTGGCAGTATATTTTGGAAACCCCATTGACCCGCTTTGGATTGCTTCAATAGGCTATGGCGTTCTTGTTTTCGTCCTTGCCTCCATATTTGAGAGCTTTTACTGGACGGATAAAGTGAAACCTGCAATCCCACCTTACTACGGTGATACTGCTCAGGTCGTGGTACAAGAGGACGCACTCGCTGGAGATTCACAGGCAACGCCGTTATCCGGAACTATGTCGGACTTGGAATTCCTTGGCTCATCAGAAAAGCAGAATCTTCAGGAGGCAATAAGAATAGCAAAGGAAAGGGGACTCTATTTAACACGTAAGGATCGCAATAATCCTGACACGGAGATCCCACGCTTGAGATGTCCGGCTTGCAACTACGTCTACGATCTAAAGGAAGAATGGCTCCAGGATGGAGTGCCCATCTGCCCATCCTGCGAAAGACCGTTTGGCTGGCTATAGCCACCTCAAACAGGCTTTCAACGATACTTTCAAGAAGAGGGTCTGCTTCCCTCAGGCAGACAAGTTGGAGGGTCCCGCAATGAATGAAGAAGAACTAATGCAGTTCTGCAACGAGTGGCTTGCCGCGTGGACTGGCAATCAACCCGAAACGCTACTTGAGTACTACTCTGAGGATGCTTTGTATGTTGACCCTGAGCATAGGGATGGCCTCAGAGGGAAAGAGGAGATTAGCAAGTACTTCGAGAAGCTTCTGGATGTGTATCATGATTGGGAATGGAAGCCCCTAGAGGTTTTTCCGATTGAATCTGGAGTCATTGTGAAATGGAAGGCAACCATTCATGTGGGCGAGGAAACTCTGACCGAAATGGGATTGGACATAGTCGAGCTTGATGGGAAGAAGATCACTAGGAATGAGGTCTATTTCGACCGTACAAGATTGGTGGCTGCTGTTGAAAACTTACGTAGAGTGCGGCGAATGACTCAATGGTAAACAGCATGAAGAAGCACAAAAGCGCGAATGGCCTAGTAAGATTGTTTTTAAGGAAAGAAAGATAGACCTCTCATAGACGAACCTGTGGATTCTACACAGGGGAGGCACAAGCACACTAGGAGAAACGATTCTAATGGGCAAAATAACCGACCCCATTGCCAAGCGCATACGTAAGAAGGCCGCTAAGGACATCAAGGGTGGCTTCTTTGGAAAGATTACCCACTATATCCCGGGCTGGCACGGATACCAAGAGAAGGAAGAGCGACGCGCCGCCGATAAGGTTCTACGAGAGTTTCTTGCAGACCAGCTCCGTCTGGTGAAGCAAGACCTCGAAAAGCTTCAGTCTATGGTCGTCGACTATGACCTGCAGAACACCTGGGAAACTTTCGACCGGATGTTAGCTTTGACCGACAAGATCGAGTCAGCTATTCGTTACGCCGACTATGGTTACGCGGCTTGGGGATCCAAGGAAAAGATCAACGAGAGAGAACTCGACCAAGTGTACGAGTTTGACGCCGTAATTATCGATGACATCGGTGACATCAACGACGTAGTTGAGGAATTCACCAGTGAAATGAACCAAGGCAAGTTTGACCAAGCTTGGCCATACACTCATCGAATGTACACCATCATGCAGCGCCTCGAAGAAAAGTGGAAGCAGCGTGAGGGGTACATGAAAGGATATCAAGACTAATTCTATGCTTAGCAACTCTGGGGGTCTTTCCCCCAGGGTTTCAACTTCTTTTCATTTTGCAGCAACTCATGAGGCTATTGGCAGAGTCATTGTCCTAGATGAAGAGAGCGAGGATGAAGCAATATATGGTTGAGATTACTAGGTGAATCACTCCAAGCTGTAGCGTGATTATTGTAAATTCCTTGAAGCTGAGTGGTTTCCAGTTCTCTCTGCACAGAGAAACAACAATCATATTTGGAGCATCGCCAAAGGGGATCATGTATCCGCCCACGTTTGCCCCAATAATGAGGGAAACCGGAACGACTCTACTGACAGTTCCTAGGTCAAGTGCCATTGGCGCAAGGAAGGCTGCCACGGGGATGTTATCAATAATCGATAGAGCAAACCCGGGAATCCAAATCATGAGTAGGATTCCAATGAAAGGATTTGTGCCAATCGCCGCAGTCATCGCTTGACTTGCTGCATCAATAACCCCTGCGATTTGCAGTGCCTTCACAAGCCCAAAGAGACCGATGAGGAAGAAGATGGTTTCCCAAGAAAGGCTTCGAAGTAGGCCCTTTGCTCTCTCATGTGAGAAAGCAAGCATTGCAGAGGCCACGGCAAGCGAGATGAAGGTGACCTCGTGCGGGGCGATAACAAACCCAAGTATCAGAAGAGCCATGCCAACCGCCGAGATGTAGAAGTCAGGACGTGACCGAATCATTGCGCTGGGTTTAATCATCAAGAGCGGACCCGGATCATAGTTTTCCATATCGACCAGGTCAGCGCCAAACATCCTGTCTAGACTTGGGAATGTGACGAAGAGAAGGATAACAGAGAGAGGCAGGAGCATAACAAACATTTCTCCAGGACTGATACCGGCCCAAAATACAATCAGAAGATTCGGCACTGAGCCAACAACAGAAGGAAAAGATGCGAAGTTGGCGACTATAACCTCGCTGACTAAAAGCGCCCTTACGTCCATATCCAGTGCCTTGCATACTTCTGCAGTAAATGGGCCCATGACCATCATTGTTGGGAGGGGGTCAAGAAAGAATGATAGAATAAACACAAAACCCAAGAAAGATGTGAATATTCGCCGCGGCTCGCCTCCTGTACGCACGGCGAGAAGAAGGGCTATGTACTGGAACATCCCGGAGGATGCGGCTATAGATACAACAATCATCATTGAGGTGATGAAAAGAATGGTGTCCCACTCAAGCAGACTTATGAATAGACCGAAAGATACAGCCTGCCCTTCAACTTGAGCACCTCCAAGAACAAGCAAAGCTCCTGCGATGGACATTGAGAAGAGAGTTGCAGCGGTTTCGTTTACCTTCTCGAACATAATCACTATCAGAGTGATGGCGAAAAGAGCCAAAACTGCAAAAAATAGAAGGTCGGCCATTTCTTTAAGCAAACCAAGAGATAACAAGTATTAAAACCAAGCGGCCGGCTCACAGGCTTTTCACTTACGCTGCCATCCAATGATACGTCATATTCTAATCTGTGATGTGAGATGGGACACGACCGTGATGGCCTATCTTCTTCGAGATGCGTACACGACTAGTGCTACCAAAACTACGACACCAATTCCTACGGTCAGAATCAATTCTGAAGGCAACTCAAACTGAGTCTGAGGCACTCCTATACTCTGCACTTCGAATTGACTGAACCCTGAGTAGTCGTTCCCTACACGGATTGTGAAGTTTGTGCCTAATAGAGTGGGGGGGATTTGAAACTCTACCGTTCCATCATAGGTGCTACTGGCCTGAACTACTCCAAATGAGTAGAGGTAGCCCCCGTCAGGGCCAAGAATTTGGATGTTGTCTTTGGTATAGAGTCTGGGGCTCAGATTCGTCATTGTCATGTTTAGGGACAAAGCCGTACCAGATTGAGTTCCCTCAGGAATTGTCACATCCAAACGCGGAAGCATCTCGAGAAGGTAGTCAAAGGCAGGAGAAATCTCTTCCCAGAGGGGCTGAATCAGTGGTAGTTCTGGGGCAAAGTAGCCATAGATACCAGTCCATTTTTCGATGTAATGAGTTTCATTCTCATAGACACGTACTGAGGCTGATGGCAGGTCCACGTCTGGATTGTGATAGATTTCAAAGCAAACGGGAAGGGGAGTTGAGCGACTGTAGTACATCCACTCCTTCCACAAACCGCCAGTACCGGCCTCCAACCGCGAGGCGCGTGCATGGGTCTCCGGGCTTGGATAGTAGCCACTACCGAAGAAGTACGGAGGAAGAATGTCTACGAAGTCATCGAGGACTGTGCTGTATAGCTCAGGTAATGGGTAGTAATTATCCTCATTGCTGGGAAGATAGGTAGCATTTGTGCCCGAGTGCAGGGAGTACGCCATTGCAAATTTGTGCTGCAACGCGAAGTCTCTGAATGCAGCAGTTTCCGGCTCTGAGAAGGCAAACGCAC
This sequence comes from Candidatus Thorarchaeota archaeon, assembly GCA_011365025.1. The sequence continues at coordinate 22,089 of RDOF01000010.1, read as the reverse complement.
CATGATAGGTCTGGGCAGTCGGGTCGTCAGAGGAGCCAGGCATTCCCCAGTATGTCGCATAGTTGCGGTTCAGGTCGACCAATCCAATCTCATCTTCATTGATCTTGCCATCTCCATCATCGTCAATGCCCTCAAAGTAATAATCGACAAAAAGGTTCGTACCAACCTCAAAAACATCAAACTCAGAAATCTGTCCATCAAGGTCAACATCGTTTGCGGGGTCCTCATCGGTTTCATCGTCATGGTCATTGTTATACGGCTGGAGATTTTTGCGAAGCCAGTAGTCTGCAAGATTCACGACTCGTTCAAGCGCATCGAGATTGAGGGAAGGGATAATGTAGATCTCTTCCGAGTCAAGATAATCGGTGATTTGCTGGTCCTCTCCATATCCGTTGACCAATCTGAGGATGAATCGCAAAGCCGCCTCAACGGTGATTTGTTCCCTGCCATGGTGATGTGCCACGACAACGGTCTTCGCTTTTTGAACTGGGGAGAGTTCGTTGGTTATCTTCAGGGAAACTATATCTCGCCCCTGAACTGTTTGTCCAAGCGTTTCTAAATCAACGATTGCGGAGGCCGCATCATGAATCATATCTATTTCTTCTTGGAGCATCGCAGGGTCATGCCACATGTCCTGATAGATCAGTTCCAAATGCGACCAGTTACGCACAACAGACGGATAGCTGATTCTAGTAATGCTAATTGGTTCTGCAGAAATTTCAGCAGCTCCAGCATCCAAGGGGACAGCTCCTAGCAATAGGACCGTCAGTACAAGACTAACTGCAAGGTAGTTGGACTTCATTTCACATCACGTTGCTGGCACGACCTAGTCGAATTGCGGTGATTAAATCGGGAATAAGATGTCTTTCAAAGCCAAATAAGAGCCTTAGGGCATGCGCAACCAATCATGAAGAGTGCTGAAGATCCTGACCCGCCCTTGGAGTTGAGAACCGGTGGGAAATAAATAGCGAGATGTATAGCGAAACTACGGTGCTTTGGGTGTACCGGAACTTAAAGAGCGAGTGGAACAGGGACTATACCTTGAGCCCCACAGCGCCCCTACTTACATCCTTGGAAAGCATGACTCACCTTCTTTCTGAGGGAGACCCGCATCTTGGAGACCGTCAAGAGATCATGCACCACCAGCAAATGTTCGTAAACTCCATTGAAATCCTTTGGAGAGATGTGCAATCCGGCAGGGTTCACGTGGATTCCATTGCATTGCTAAGGGCAATGAGAGATGTGGCCAGATACGATTTGGGGAGAAAGCTGGCAGCGCCTACACTCGAGTGCTCCAAAATACGTCGGGAAATCGCCTTGCTGTCAAATACGCTCAAGCACTTGCTGAAACCGCAATTCGTAAGGTAAGAACTGCGTGGCCACTTTTCTGGAAGTGGTAACACTGATTACAGGAAACCATACCTGAATGATTGCAATGAAGATCACACTGCTAGGGACGGGAACGTCCTTTCCTGATCCGGAAAGAGTGCAGTCAGGCATTCTCATTGAAACAAATGACAGGACAATTCTTCTTGACATAGGGTCAGGAGTCCTGCAAAGACTAACCCATCTAAAGTACGATCTCACCAAGATTGATGCGGTTTTCATAAGTCACTTCCACATAGACCACTGCTCTGATTTCCTGACCCTCTGTCAGAGTCTTTGGCTCGCAGGGTATGATAGGTCACTGCAGGTATACGCACCACCCAACATACGTGAATGGTCCAGAGGCCTTAGAGACATAGCTTTTCCATATCTACTTGAGAAGATTGGCGTTGAGATTCATTCGCTAAGAGAGAATGACTTGGTCTACTTGGATTCCCTTTCTGTTGCCACATGTCCCACTCTGCACGGCACTATGCAAACCCGAGCTTTCAAGGTAGAAGAAGCAGGATTCAAATTCGTGTTTTCGTCTGACACTGCCCCGAGTGCGGATGTGATTTCATTGGCAAAAGACGCTGATATTCTGGTTCATGAGTGCAACTGGCTGGATGGCAATCATCCAGAGGGGGTTCATACAAGTCCCAGCGAGTTGGCTCACGTTGTTGAAGCGGCCAATCCTTCCATGATTGTTCTGAACCATGTTAGTCCAGAAGTGGTGGCAAATTCCAAGAAGGTAATTGATACGATTCAAAGAAGAACCAAGGCAACCGTCACAATGGGAGAGGACTTTTCCGTATTTTCGAACTGAATGCAATCTACCTGTCCGGCATATACATCTGCTTGATGTTCGTTATACCGAAAACGCCCAGACAAACGAAGAGAGGAGCCCATTGAGTGAGAAAGGGTATTTCTCGAAGGAGAACTATTTCTCCGTACTGAAGTACCCAAAAGCCATTGATTGCTAGAAGGACGAAATAAATGAAAGCATGCCCCATGTTGATATATGCAGCTTTGCGAATGAAGGACACACTATACCTGCGTCTGATGAACTGGGTCTCCCTGAATAGATAGACAATTAGAATCAACATGGACACAATTAACGCTGGATATCCGAACGTGTAGAATATTGAATATGTAATGAAAATGGCGGCAGCCACATAGATGTAGGTGACCATTGGATTGAATGGTTTCCGTTTTGGTTCATTCTTTGGTTCAGGTGGCTTCGGATTGTGTTCGCCATTTCCTTCGGACATGAGACTCCCTGCAAATCAAGAACGCGCCTTCTTATTAAAAGGGTCATCTATGCAACAGCTTGGCTTTCAAGTAAGGCTTATCTCCTTAGTTGACTATAATACTAAACGAGATTCGCTTCTCAGGAAAACGGAACCCGTTGCCGAGAGGGTACGCATGTCGATGTGGTTAGAACTGCTTGGACTGGTCGTTTTGGGTTTCCTTGTAGTGATTCTAATAGCTAGGTCACTAGGAACTCAGCAGGCCACTACAAACATGACCGAAGCTAGCCCTCAAGAAGTCGAATAAAGGCGAGCTCTTGGGCAAAGGCATATATCAATTTATGAGCAATCCAATGTAAGGGGTTTTTCAGAACGTCATTGGATGAGTTGAGGAAAGAAGAGCATAATTGAGATAATTCTTGCTTTAGGTTCGGTCGTGATAATCCTTGCTTGCGCTGGCCTTACTTTTGGAAAAGGATCTGCATCAGGTAGAACGACAATAACTAGACCAAGCGATAAGAATGTGGATGGATTTGGGGGGACTCTTGCGCGGGACTACTCCTACAGCCCCTCGATGATAGGGACAACAAGTGGAGGATTTCCAGTTTCACTAAGGCAGGAGAGGAAGAAGACGGAAACTCACGCGCAGTCCAAGGGTGAAGAAGAGGACCGCTAGCAATCATCTTGCCCCTTTAATACGCCTTTGAGCTTCGGAGTATAGGTTACCAAAGTTTAAAACCGATGATAACGCATTAGCAGACAGAGCTCGACTAGCGAGTTGATATTGAAATGGCAGATGCTATAGAGTGGACTAATGCCAGCCCAGATGATGTTGTCTGGCGTTATCCAGATAACCGAATTGAATGGGGCTCACAGCTTATTGTGATGGAGAACCAAGCGGCCATCTTCTATCGAGATGGCAAGGCTCTTGACACGTTCCTGGCGGGCCGCCACAAGCTGACAACCAGTAGCATGCCCGGGCTTGTTGGATGGTTTCAGAAGAAGATCAAAGGAGATGTCTTTGAAGCCACTTGCGTGTTTATCTCACGCTCTCAATTCCAGGGTAAGTTCGGAGGTAGGGGTCAGACTAGTGATTTGGCACCCTTGATGTTCCATGGGAATTTCTGGTTCCGAATCAAGGAACCGAACATCTTCGTGCAGGACGTTGTTGGCAACCAGAACGCCTTCAGCACCAAGAAGATTAACGATTACCTCAGGTCATTCATGAATGAGAGGATTATTGACGAATTCGCTCACTACGACCTCCAAGCCGTGTTTACTCAGCTTGACGAGACCTCTCTGAAGGTCAAGACCAAGGTCAGAATGTCCTTTGAGAGACTCGGCCTTGAACTGGTTGATCTGAAGTTTGAGGGCATTGACACCACAGAGAAGTACCGCGAGCGCCTATTCTGGCTCAGGACTGGTGGTGTTGGTGGCCAGCAGGTGATGGGTGCTGAAACCATGAAGGATGCAGCCGAGTCGCTCGGTAAGAGTCCGGGTGCTGGCTTCGGAGCAGGCATGGGATTCATGGGAGCGATGTCTGGTGCGATGAGCGGCGGACAAGGCGGCGGTGGTGCCGCACCAGCAGGAGCCAAGTTCTGTCCCAATTGTGGAAGCCAACTAAATGGAGCCAAGTTCTGCCCGAACTGTGGCACCAAGATTGGATAGACAAATAGTACTGAGTGGGTTTCGACCCACTCGTCCTTCTTCTTTTTCCTTTGGCATGCGCACAGGTTTCCTTCTGGGATACTTAGGCGTGTATATTGGGAGAATGCAGGTCAATACCTGCGACAGATAAGGTACACCGAGTTGGGGTATGCAGGATTTCCCATTCCAATTGCTGCTCGCAGATTCCGAGCCCATTATATGCGAGTTTTGCGAAAGATAGCAAATCGGAGGCGAGTCCATGGACCTAGAAGACTGTGACGCCAAGCGAATAGGATCCTACTACACCCCGAGCTGGCTTGCCAAATGGATATCTGAAAACACGCTGGCGGCGTGGCTCAGTGAAAAGCATAGAACTCGAAGCTCACTCCTAAGCAGAATAACTAGCATCAAAATTGTGGACCCTGCCTCCGGTGACGGTGCATTCCTTATGGCAGCAGGAGAGTGGCTTCTCTCAACAAGAAAGGGCTTGGGCGATCTTGGATCAGATGATGAGATTAGAAGACACATTGTCGACACTTCGCTGTATGGAGTCGATATTGTCAGGCAAGCCGCAGATGATTGTAGGAACAACCTCCTGAATTGGGCAGAAGGCAATGTGAGAACGAAGGTTGAACATGGAAACAGCATCTCAGGCCAATTCAAATGGTCTGCTGTGTTCAGAGATGTTTTCCAAAGAGAGAATTCAGGTTTTGATGTGGTTCTTGGAAATCCACCGTACGGGAATTTATTGTCAGATGAGGAAAAGATGGAGGTAAGACAATCGCTCATTCATGACATCAGCACAGGTCGAAGAGGAACTTGGAACACAGCAGCTCTTTTCATGGTGAGAGCGCGGGAACTGCTTAGGGAAGATGGATATCTTGGTTTCTTAGTTCCCAACAGCATTTTGAGGGTTGGACAATTCAGCAAACTGCGTGAGTTCCTTCTAGACCAATTCACAGTCACAACCATCGTTGATGAGGGAAGTCCATTCGAGGGTGTTACACTCGAAGTGATTAGCATTCTTGCAAAAGCAAAGTCGAACTCAAGGGCGGATTCGTTCTCTTCGATATCTCGAAGGCCGGGTATTGAGGGGACAAGAAAAGTGCCGCTCGATGTCTGTCAGTCAAGCAGAGTCATTCCTTTGTACTATGATGACATCTTTAAGAAAGCAATCGAAAGGGGCAATCGTGACGCACTGTCAGCAAGTAGAGGTCGAGACATTCAGAAGATACACGTAAGCAAATATCCATCAATTCAGTTTGATATTCCCTATGCTACAAGCGGGAGGAGTGTGAAAAGGTACAGACTCGATGAAGGGTTTCTTATATACGCGGACAATTGGTTCAGAGATGACTCGGCTTTGGTAGAATCTTATGAAAACGAGCTGCTTTTGGCCACAAAGAACTACCCCTATCCTAGATGTGTTATGAAGCCAAAGGGAATCATCCATGGAGGTGGGGCCGTTACAATTACTTCGACAGACAAGGACCTAGATATGAAAGCCGTAGGGATGGTTCTGAACTCGCGCTTCGTTAGGTACCTCTGCATCCGTTATCTCACAAATTACTCCCAGCTCACAACTTGCCTAAATACTGGAATCATGGAAGACCTTCCACTTGCAGTACCGAGTGATACATCTGCATATGCCACTGTTTTTGATATGCTTAGTAGTATGCACTCGAGTCATTGTCAAGATGTAGTAAGTAGAGACTTGGCGTATCTTGAGTCTATAGCTGACGCTCTTGTCTACGAGCTCTACCTAAGCGACACGGAAAGACTCCTTGATATCGTGGATGACGCTCTAAAGGACGCCAGGAAGAAGTCGGTTCTTGAGGCACTTCGCCATCCAGATATTAGTGATAGAATAGCCAGAATCTTCTCAAACTCCAGAATTCGCAGGATTGAGTCTTCGCCACGAATGTAACCAATAGGTTTCTCAGATACTGATGCTTATATACAACAGGACAAGAGAAAAACAGGATTCAACATGAATGAAAAGCCCTCCACAAACGATAGCGAAAAGCCCCTTGAAATGGCTGAAGAGATAATTGATGCTGTGGAAGATGAGCAGCAGGATGAAGATGCCCTCACAAAACGGGAACGGGAGATTGAGCGCAAGAAGGAAGAAGAGCGCGTCAAGAAGGCTATGGAGCTGAAGAAGCAACTAAGAAAGAGAGAGCTAGGTCTTCTTCACTATAGGTGGCCAGCGCTAGTTCTGATACTATCTGGAATCTTGGCAATCTGGACCGAATTTCTTGTTGTGATGACACACGAGGCGGGGGTTGGATTCGACACATTTTGGGACGTCTTCTTGTTTGGAGCCTTTGATCAAGCACCCTACAACGGATTCTTCATCTTCCCACTGGTCGCAGGGACCTTGCTCATTGTTTTGGGATTCTTTGCATATTCAAATCCAAAAGCCACATATTTCTCAGCAATTCCAGCAATGATGATGGCAATGGCTGGAATGAATGTGTACTTCTTCGTATCAGTGACGCTTCAGCTCATACCTAACGTAGAACTAGCGTCCACCGGAGTCCCGATGACAATGCTAATAGTTGGAGTTCTTTCTCTAATCTCCATTGCACTGCGAGAGAAGGAGTAATGAATTCATTCTGAAAGGAATTCATCGAGTCGTCCTTCCTCTTCAAGAAGCTGCATCCAGTCGATTCGCAAGGGTTCATCGGGAGAACTCAGAATTTTCTGAATTTCGTCCGCAACCTGAATTGGGCTTAGCTCGGTTGTATCAATTTCAAAAACCAGTTCCTCACCAAAGGACTCAATTGCATCCAATTGGCATACTCCCACAACTTCAGCTTCAACATTCTCGCGGACTTTGTCTCCTTTCCAGCCCCGCGAAGCGAGTCTGCTTTTCAAATCCTCAGGGTGAGTTCTCAACATGAATACGGCCTGAACAGACCTGAACGGAACGAGGTCAATATAGTGGCCCTCTATCACTAGCTGCCCTTTCAGATCATCAACTATACCTTCGATTGCCTCGACTAGGCAGTCTTCATCAATAATGCCCGTATCGCGAGCTTTGTCATATGCAGAAATGCAGCCGGATGATTCGGCAAGATCACTAAGATTAACAACGCCAACGCTTAATCGGGAGGCCAGTACTTGGGCAACCTTTGTTTTTCCAGTTCCTGGAGAGCCACCTATCAGCACTACTGACATGGTGAATGCTGAAATCCACCACACTAAAGGACTTATCCGTATGGATACAGTGATTAAGCCTTGAAAAATGCAAAACAAGCAAAAGGACTAGTCGCCACAGCTTATAAGCAACTAAGTTGAAGGAACTAGCTGGAGAAGAACAGAGGACCACGTTGATGAACGCGCACCCAATTGATAAATTCAAAGGAACTCCCGCCATTGCAGCTTTCGGGATTCTTGTCGTCGCAGCCATTTTGACCTGGTGGGTAAATACTGTCCTAGCTATGCTTCTGGTCTTCGTGGCGATGTTTGTCTTCTCTGTCAGCATATGCTCGGTCTCAGTTGAACCAATAAGTAGTCCTCCGAACAGGGAGCGACGAAGGTTTGGTCAATGGAAATTATTCCCTCTTGAAGAACTTGAAGCATTAGAGGAAGAATTGGCTGAGATGCTTGAACTCGAAACAGAGGAATTTGATGAAGGCTTTTCAGTTCCCGTTGAGGATATGGAAGAGAAATCTGGGAGCTTATCACATGAGCTGCCCTTGGCAATAGTGGAGGGAATTGACGATTCCTACGCAAAGGGCCTTGTAGACCATGGGATTTCGGACCTCTTGCGGCTCGCCGATGCAGACGCAGATGACATAGCATTGAAATGCGACATTCCGAGAGCTACTGCCTCTCAATGGATAAACGAGGCAAGGGGAATCGTTAAGGGTGCAAGGATTACGAGTATTCTTGAGCTGGCCATGTCTCAGCCTGGAGAGCTTTTGGTGAGGATAAACGAAGCTTTGGAAGAAGGGCGAATCGAAAGCACTGGCAAAGGAGAATTTTCAGAGCGCACTGTCAGAAGATGGATAAGAGCGGCCAAGAAGGTCGCGATGCTAAGTCCAGATGACATCAAGAGATGGCGCGATATGAGATAGAACCTCATCGCGGCACAATTGATAAAAGAAGAACGTTTTCCCAGAGACCTCACCAAGAGCGGACGTTGTGATGTTCCCATGACTGCAACCTATCATATTCGAAATTTCAGTAGAGATGACCTGGAGGCAGTGATGGGATTGAACAAGACATGCTTGCCAGAGAATTATCCCGAGTCCTTCTTTATAGGGCTCTATCAGCACGCACCAAACTCATTTCTGGTTGCAGAAACTGATGGTAGAGTAATTGGATACATAATGTGCAGAATTGAACGGGGCATTTCCAGTTATAGAACAGCAATGCCCGCGAAGAAAGGTCACATTGTGTCAGTTGCGGTATCAAGGAATCATCGATTTAAGGGCGTAGGCACTGACCTGATATCTGGCGCAATGGCGGGGATGGTAGAATATGGAGCCAGGGAGTTCTTTCTCGAGGTGAGGAAGAGCAATCAGGCGGCGATAAAAGCGTACGAGAAGCTGGGTTTCGAAGTCCGTCGCGTACTCAAGGGATACTATAGAGATGGAGAGGACGCATACTACATGGCCATGGAGTATCCTGCCGAGGGTGGAGAGGAGTCCACCGATGAGTGATAGAATCCGAGTACCTCTTGTGCCAGAGTGCTCTGCTTGCATTATTAGCAGCCTAGGTATTGCCATTCCTCTTTTAACAAACGATGAGAGAGAGCAATATGAATACTTCCGAATTGCCTACAAGAGAATAGCTGAAGGTTTCAAGAAACATCAGCCACCCTTGGAACTCTCAATTCTGCTGCACCAAGAGCTGTACAAGACCGCAGGCAAATCGAATCCGTATGCGTCACTCAAGAAACATAGCATTGACTCCGCAAGGCGAGCATTTCCGCTTGTTGATGAGAAAGTAAACCTGTACACTGGCTACGAGAAACTCAGAGCTGCACTGGCAGCGGCAATAGCCGGCAATGTCATTGACTACAATGTGGCGGGCCATGAAGCCAATCTGAATAGCCTGGAGTCTATGTTTGATGAAATAATGACAATCGGATTCGCAATTGACGATTCAAAGCTGCTATGGAATGCTCTTACTTCCCGTAAAGGGGAACTCGTATTTCTGGCAGACAACGCAGGAGAGTCATTCTTTGACATTCCCCTTCTTCGTCTGGCCAAGAATCTTGGATGGCATATCACCTACGTTGTTAAAGGCGAGGCAATGATCAACGATGCAACCAGGGAAGACATTGAAGGAAGCGAGATTGAAACACTGACAACGATAGCTGATACTGGAGCCTGGGCTCATGGGGTTCCTAAGAAGTGGGTTAGCAGGGAGTTTCTGGACATTGTCCAAAGGAGCCATTTGGTGATCTCAAAGGGCCAGGCGAACATTGAGAGCTTTCCCGAGATTCAGGAAGAATGCGATGTGGAAACATATTATGTGACCCGCGGAAAGTGTCCCCATATCTCCAGTATCATTGGGGCGAGAAAGGGTGACAATGTCGTTCTAAGGCGGCCGGTCCTCACGGAGCCACGGGAATGTTGTTGAATCCAGATGCTCAATTTTGCTGCTGGAAGCTAAACCTTTTATATGAAACCAAGTCCGAAGTGCATGTACATTTTTCGCTGTAAAGCAAAGAACACGTTAGATTAGGTGGAGGTACAAAAGTTGAGCCAACAAGTACCAGTAATTGTGCTTAGGGAAGGCACAGAGAGAACGCGCGGCCGTGATGCCCAAAGAAACAACATCATGGCGGCTATTGTGATTGCCGAGGCTGTAAAATCAGCTCTGGGTCCAAAAGGAATGGATAAGATGCTCGTTGATAGCTTCGGGGATATTACGGTTTCAAATGATGGTGCAACCATCCTGAAAGAGATGGATGTCGCCCATCCAGCGGCTAAGATGGTGATTGAGGTTGCAAAAACTGTGGACTCCGAGGTTGGAGATGGTACCACAACCTCTGCCATTTTGACAGGCGAACTACTCAAAGCTGCAGAAACCCTATTGGACCAGAAGATCCATCCGACAACCATTATCAGTGGCTATCGGAAGGCTGCCGAGGTCGCATTGGAAACCATTGACAAGGTTGCGGAGTCAGTCGACCCAGAATCCGCAGATTACAGGAAGGTCCTTATCGACGCCGCTAAGGTGGCGATGTCAAGCAAGTTTGTTTCAGGTTCGCGGGACACCCTTGCCAAAGTTGTCGTTGACGCAATTCTAGCTGTTAACAGCTCATTGGAGCCGGGAGAGGAGCTCGATGTGAAAGACATTGCTCGTCAAAAGCAAGAGGGCCTCCCAGTGGATGCGACAGAACTAGTAAGAGGTCTTGTGTTAGACAAGGAGATTGTTCACCCAGGAATGCCAAAGAAAGTTGAGAATGCCAAGATAGCAGTTCTCGAATGTGCTCTTGAAGTCACCAAAACGGAGTTTGATGCTAAGATTTCTATTAGCGATCCCTCATCGATGCAAAGCTTCCTAGACGAGGAGGAGCGCATGCTCAAGAACATGGTAGACAAGATAGTTGAAGCCGGAGCAAATGTTGTTATAGCCCAGAAAGGCGTTGATGACATTGTTCAGCATTTCCTGGCCAAGAAAGGCATTCTCACCGTCAGGAGAGTCAAGAAGTCAGACATTGAGCGACTGCACAAAGCAACAGGCGCAACTATCATCTCCAAGATTCAGAACTTGGATAAGAGTGACCTTGGCAAGGCAAAGCTGGTCGAAGAACGAACAGTTGGAGAAGACAAGATGCTCTTTATTGAGGGCATGCCACGATCATCAACCGTGACCTTGCTTGTGCGTGGTGGAACCAATCATATTGTTGACGAGGTTGACAGAGCAATCAACGACTCACTATTCGTTGTCCGCGACATCGTTATTCATCCAAAGATCACTTACGGTGGAGGCGCACTAGCTGCTGAAATAGCCCGAGAACTCAGGGGTCATGCAGATACCCTGAAAGGCCGAGAGCAGTATGCTGTGAATGCCTTTGCTGATGCTGTGGAGTCCATCCCAACAACTCTTGCCGAGAATGCAGGACTTGATCCAATTGACATGATTGTCGGCTTGAGATCAGCCCATGCTGAAGGAAAAGGCACCTATGGCATCGACATTGATAAGGGCAAAGTAGGAGACATGAAAAAGGCTCGTGTCATTGAATCAGCCCTGGTGAACAGACAAATCGTCATGTCAGCCGCTGAAGCAGCCCAGATGATCATGAAAATTGATGATGTTATCAGCACAAGGGGTGCTGGAATGGGCGGTGGCGGTCCTGAGGGACCTGGCGGCATGGATGACGACGAGTAGAAAGAGTCATAGGCAGTTCGAAATCAGGTGTGACCCATGTCAGACGGCCCCGGAACAAACGAAAACAACGGCGATGAAGAGCTCACCATCGAAGAGAAGGCAGCGATTCTCGCTAACATCCCTGGTGTTGGACCAAAGACTGCAGAGAAGCTAGTCGGCGCAGGTTACGACGATTTGGAGAAGATTGCAAAAGGCAACCCAGAGGAGATTGCTGAATCCGTGCCTGGATTGAGCCCAGCCAAGGCGCAGGAAGCAATAGACGAAGCAGTCAAGCTCTTGGAAGCTATTGCATCCGGAGCCGTTGACCTCACGGGTAAGACAAAGAAGTCCAAACGCAAAAAAGCACCCGAGCCTGAACCTGATCGGCATGAGCTGCCCCCCATGGAAGCAATTGACAAGGTTGAGCCTCGAACTTCATTGAGGACTGGGCTAGAAGCAGAGAAAGAAAGAATTGGTATACCTATGGGGCCCAAATGGCTAACAAGATTTGAGAGAGCTCGAATCGTCGGTGCAAGGGCGCTTCAAATCTCGATGGGAGCTCCAGTCTTGATCAATATGAAAAAGGCTCCAAAGGGGCTCTTTGCTCTTGCTGAAGCCGAGCTTGAGAGCGGAGTTCTGCCAATGACAGTGCGCAGAACAAAACCCACTGGTGAACATGCGGACATACCCCTCTCAATACTGCTGAAAAACACAAGGCTGGCATAAGTCCAGCCTTCCGCCTCTTTTTTGTGTGTGCAATCACAGCACTCCTTAAATGGGACTGCTGTTTATGAATCAGTTCCCTAAAGAAACATGGTTGTGAGTGTAAGTGCAGGAACTGCTTCTTAGCCCGGATCTCGTTGTAAGGTCGCTAATCGGATTTTCAGTTGGAGCACTTATTGGACTGGAACGCCAAAAAAGCCTCACTGAAGAACTCACAGCAGGAGTAAGGTCCTTTGGGCTTTTCAGTCTGCTTGGCACTATCGCGGCCTACACATACACAGTGACAGGCATGCCTTTTGTGCTAATCTACGCGATTGCGGTGTCTGCTATTCTTATCGGGATTCACATGGCATACAAGATGTTCCGCACAATGAGAAAGGGAATGACTACATCTATAGTCTTGGCACTTGCATTTGTCCTTGGAACACTTGTGGGTCTCGACACCCCGCCGCAACCGGGGCAGTACATTGGGCCATTGTCCGTTCTGGCCATGACCTCTGCGTTTCTTGTCTTTCTGGTTCTGGGCTTTAAAGAGGAATTAGCCGCCGCAGTTGCAGTTGTCACCAGGGAGGAGATGATTAGTGCAGTGGAGCTTGTTGTTCTCATTATGTTCCTCTGGCCTCTCATCCCAATGGAAGTTGTTCTTGGGACTGTGACTGTTCCATCTTTTCAAATTTACATAATGCTAATCATTCTTCTATCGGTCAGTTTCGTAAACTACATTCTTACGAAGAAGTTCAAGGAAAGAGGTCCCTATTTCTTCGGGTTCTTTGGAGGGTTTGCAAACAGTGAGGCCACAGTATCGAGTCTAACAGATTTCCACATCAAGACTGAAATGGCGTATCCGGGCAGAATAGCCCTAGGAACAATTCTGGCGAATGTTGCAATGGTGCTTAGAAATGCCATCATTCTATTGTTGCTCGACCCAACATATCAGCTAATCAAGTACTACATGATACCGCTCACAATATTGATTATTGGAGCCATGGTGCGGCTCTTCATGGAGCAAGGGAAAATTAGGGGAGTCCTCGAAGAGGATTTGGAGGATGCCTTGGCTTCGCCATTCGAATTCGGAGCAGCTTTGAGATTTGCTGCTATCTTCACAGTGGTCTCCCTATTTGCCCTGTTCCTGCAGGATATGGCAAGTGACTTGGGGATTCTCTTTGCAGCCGCAATAGGTGGTTTGGTTTCCGCAGGTGCTGTGGTATTCACAGTCGCTGCCTATGCAAGCACAGGGTTGTCGTTGACGACTGCGGTTCTTGCAGTAGTAATCGCAACAACAACATCAGTCATGAACAAAATGTTCTATGTTAGTCGTGACCGCGACCTTCTAAGGACTGTGGCACGAGACTCCTTCCTCATGGCCATAGGAGTTATGATCTTCATTCTCTTAGTCCTCCTGGGGATTGTTCCCATAGTATAGGGAAGAGATTATTCCTCCTACAAGCCTATGCACAAAACTTAAAGTCAGTCTGCTGTGCCTAGAAATCGGTGACAAACGTGTACGCCGGTGGATTTGTTCATCCAATATCAACGATTATCTACTGAGTGCGCCACATACACCAGTTGCCAAGAGGGTTTTTGGAGGTTTTACAGTTGTCAGAAATGAGGACAGTCAGAGGTATGCGAGACCTCATGGGAGATGAAATGGTCATCAAAGAATACTTGATGGCAGAAGCGGTGGAGGTTTTCAGACAATTTGGATACGAACCACTTGACTCTCCGGTGATGGAGTTGTGGGAAACCCTTTCTGCAAAGGGAGGAGAAGAAGTAGAGGCTGAAACCTTCAAATTTGAAGATAAAGGCCGGAGAGAGGTCGGACTAAGGTTTGACCTGACCGTCCCCCTTGCAAGGATTGTGGCAACCAGCCCGCATCTAGGAAAGCCATTCAAGCGCTATGCAACTGGAAAGGCTTGGAGATATGACAGGCCTCAGGCAGGACGATACCGAGAGTTCTCACAGGCGGATGTTGACATTGTGGGCTCAGCTAGCCCTGCAGCAGATGCAGAAGTAGTCTTGGTGGCTCTCGAGTTTCTCAGACGAGTATTGGGCAAGCAGTATCTTGTTAGAATCAACAATAGAAAAGTGCTCAAGGGAATGATAGAGAAAGCAGGGATTCCTGAGCGCCTAGCCTATGAGGCATTCCGTGCAATTGACAAGCTGGACAAGATCGGAGTAGATGGGGTCAAGCAAGAGCTGAATGAGAGAGGAATTGGGGATAGTCAATCAAGCTTCCTACTTCAAGCAATCTCGATAAAGGGCAAAGGAATGAAAGCAATTGCAGAATTCGCCGACCTGGTGAAAGATTCCAAGGTTGGTTCCGTGGGAGTGGAAGAGCTCTCCTTCATGGCCGAAATCTTCGACCAGTGCGGTGCGACCAATCAAATCGAATTCGATATGTCATTGGCACGAGGATTGGACTATTACACAGGACCCGTTTTTGAAATTACTTATCTTGGTAAGCCAAGGGTTGGTTCAATTGGCGGGGGAGGACGGTATGATGGACTAATTGAGAAGTTTGGCGGACCGCCGACCCCTGCCACAGGGATATCCCTTGGGATTGATAGACTCATCGATATACTTGCAAAGAGGAAGACAAGCGAGGAATTGGAAGCAACATTGGATGTGTTCGTCGCGCCCTTAGCTCCACCAATGGTAAAGCATGCAGTCAAGCTGCAGGCCAACTTAGTGCAGGAAGGACTTTCTTGTGAGGTGGACCTTATGGAGCGGTCTTTGAGAAAGCAGCTCGATCGAGCGGACTCAAAAAAGGCGAGACTTTTGGTTATTGTGGGTGAGCGAGACATGGAAAAAGGGGAAGTGAGCCTAAGGGACATGACCACTAAGAAGACCGAACAGGTGAGGATAGAGGAAGTCGTGGAAAAAATCCTGAAATCCCTCTAGCCTTTCGCTCCCGTTTGACAGACAGGCAGGAGGGGCAAAGGCTTTTCTCACACCACTACCACATAAGATGCGGTAGTCCAAATGACAAGAATGTCAGTTGTCGCAGGCAGCTTCTATGAAGGTGAACCCAACTTGTTGAGGAAGCGGATTGAGAACTGTTTCCTTTCTGCTTTAGGACCAGGAACCTTACCCGAAGGTGCCCCAGGTAATGATAGAAGATTGAAAGCTGTGGTTGCACCGCATGCAGGTTTTATCTACTCAGGGATGCCTGCCGCACATACCTATCTTCGGGTCTTTCAGGATGGCATACCTGATCACATTGTGATACTAGGCCCAAACCACCAAGGACTTGGAGCAAGGGTTGCGGTGTGCAATGACAATTGGGAAACACCCCTTGGACAGGCAACCTTTGATACTGAGCTTGGTTCTGCAATTGTCGAGAATAACCCAAACATAACAAATGACTGCTATGCGCATGGAAGAGAGCATTCTATAGAGGTGCAGCTTCCGTTTCTCCAGTACGTCTTCGGTTCAGAGTTCAGGTTTGTCCCCATAAGCATAATGGGACCAACCTACGACTTGTGTGAGTCAATTGCAGCAACACTAAATGACTTAGCAAAGGAGATGGACATACTTGTGATTGCCAGTTCCGATTTTACGCACTTTGAGAGCGCAGAAACTGCCAGAAAGAAGGACAATCAGGCAATGGAATACCTTGAATTCATGGACGCAAAGGGATTCATCGATTTTGTTAGAGGCCATCGCGTCAGCATCTGTGGAGTAGGTCCAATTACTACTGCAATGCTTTTTGCCAAAGCACAAGGAGCAACGCAATTCAAACTTCTGAAATATACAAATTCGGGCGAGGTAACGGGAGACAAATCAAGCGTTGTGGCTTACGTTGCTGCGGAGATGTTCTAGGGAAAGCTGTTGGTTAGTAGTCTTTCAAAGCGTCTTGGGGCAAAGGGCATGAGTCTTTTGAAGGCCTATCACTTGGGAGTCCGATGGCTGCCGCAGCTGCGCCCAACAGCGAAACAACTCCTGCAACCCCTAGACTTGAAACGGAAGTGCCTGTCGTATCATACATCACTCCTCCAAGAATTGGACCAATGACATATGCGCCGTTGCTAACCGCACCAAATCCGCCCATAACAACACCATAAGCCCTGCTATCGGTAAGATCTGCAATCATAGCCTGTATTGTCGGCCCGCGCATTGACATAGCTATACCAAGGACAGCGCCTGATAGGTAGAACCCAGCTGTATCAGTTGTTGCCATGAACATGAAGAGAGAAAGGGCACCAAAGACAGACCCAAGAACAATAAGCCACCTTCTACCACTCCTATCAGACAATTTGCCAAAGGCAACATTGCCAATGATGGTTATTATACCAAGAACTCCGAAGAACAAACCTATCTCCCAGGGCTGTATCTCCAGTCTTTGTACAGCATCAAGGAGGAAAGCAACTTCAAGAATACCTATTGCAAACATGTTGGCGAACATGGCTAATGCTAGCACGCCATATTCCCTTTTGTGAACGCCAAGTACTTCCAACACCGAGGCCTTGGGTTTGGCCCGTCTTGATTCAACACCCCTCGCACCGGTAGGTTCTTGGACAAGGATGTATAGAACTACAAGAGTCAGCAGCGTAACAAGTCCAGCGACGATGAAGGGAAGTCGAATCCCGAGAAATTGAGCCAAGATGCCTCCAAGTGCTGGGCCAAGTACAAAACCGACCATGTTGCCCATACTGAGATAACCCATTGCAGTGCCTCTGTTTTCAGGGTCTGTCACATCTGAAACAAATGCATTCGCTGCAGGATAGAAACCTGCAGATACGGCACCCTCGACTGCGCGAGCACCAATCATGACAAATATGTTCTCAGCAAATGCGTAAATGAAATTCGCCAATGCAAAGCCAAGAAGTGCAAACACCAAGATAGGTTTCCGGCCGTATTTGTCTGAAGAGCCCCCTAGAGGTCCCGCAAGGAGGATTCGTGTGAGTGCAAATGACGCGGCAAGAACCCCGAGCTCCACTCCTCCAACACCAAGCTCATCAATGTAGAAGGGAAAGATTGGAGTTATAATTCCAAAACCGATTTGGAGAAAGCTAAGAGAGATTGCAAGCATCCACACCTGATATATGCCCTGACCATCATCCTCGGAGGAGGGCTCCTGGCCATGTTCATCTGCAGTGCATGGGAAATCATTATCCATATTAGCGGACGCTCAAGGGCGAGGTGCGAGAGTGGTTTTTCAACCTTCCTAAGTAGGCGGAACCACACGAACTACTTTTCGATTACAACCCTATTTACACCCTTGACAGCTGTCAAGGTTTCGATAACGGATCCTGGGAGAGGTTCATCAGTTATAACCTTCAGGCAGGGATTCTCGTAGATTTCAATGTCTTCAGCCAGCACTTGACGTATCGATATTCCGTAGCTCGCAATTGTCGAAGTAACCTCCGACAGAATCCCGGCATTTGCGGGAGATTCAACATGAATCTTTACGACGCCGTAACCAAGAACCTCGCGTACACGCTCCAATGAAGGCCCCGCAGGCTCAAGTCTGGAAAAGAATTGACACAAACGTTCATTCTGACAGATGTCTTCGGCCGTAGCCTTGACTGTTCTTCTATCAATCTCCAAGGAATCGCCAAGAGCCTTCAACGGAATCCGTATCTCACCACACTTGACAATGCCCGGTCGCTCAATACGAAACCCATGTCTGACAATTGCTTGGGCGACTCTTAGTCGCTGCGGAGATTCACGGAAGTACTCTACAATTTCGCGCCACATTTTAGGAAACAACCATGCGATTTATTGGCTCAAGGCTTTGCTTGACATAGCGCTTTGAGTATATAGGCATTAGGCAATGCTGAAAGCGGCCATTATTTCCAGCGAAGTGAGGAATACCTACTCAAGCCACTTCTCCATAAGGACTTCATTGATATAGGTGTCCGCCATCATGAAGTGACGCTCTCGTACTCCAATTGTCCTGAAGCCGAGAGAGGTGTACAATGGTCTAGCTATGGTATTGTTTTCAAAGGTACTGAGGACAATTTTTAAGAATCCTTTCTCGCGCGCCGCATCTTCAGCTGCTAGCATCAGTGAACGGCCAACCCCCTTATTGCGGTGCTCCTTGATGACGATGATGCCCAACTTGGCAACATGTTTTGATGCCATCCATTCTTCTGGCTGAAGAGTTAGATGCCCAGCATACTCGCCGCCTATTTCTGCAAGAAGGAGTATATCGCTATTGAGACGCGTTCGCTCTATCCAATTAACCCAATCTGCGATGCTGCTATTGCAGAAGAAAGTAGGGAGCCACTGCCCTTCGTTGACTACTTGTTCAAATCCACTATGAAGCTTTCGAGCATCCCTTGGGTCTGCATGGCGAACCATAATTGGACGTCCGTCCTTTGAAATGAAATCCCAAGTCTTCAAGAGCATACAACCGTCCAGCATGAATCTCAAGAAAAAAGATTGTGGTTTGACGAATTTTTACTTCTCTGGCCTTAGCATCGGAATATCAACACGTACACCCGGTCTGGGAAGTGAGCATGCGTACACTCGGTCCAACTCCACATACGCAGTGCTTTCATCTATTTCCCTATAAGTTCCCTTTAGTTGAAAAGCTGCAGGTTCAGTTGTCACTAATGAAATAGCAACCCTCTGACCAGACTGAATATGAAATCCACGACGGTGTTCCTCAGACCTATTTACTACAAGCGAGTTTTGCCCTGCAGGGACGATTCCAAGATTCGGAAAAGCCACCGGATAGCCATCATCGTCTATGAAAGAAATGACTTTCACTGCAGTCATTGCATCCATTCTTTTGAACACATTCTGAGGCATGTTTCCTTCCTCAGTTTCAGTTCTTGGAACCTTCTTCCTCGCAAATCGTGCCTTCAGGAATGAGGACAGAACTGATAGCTTGGAGAGCTTCAAGTTCTCTCCAACCCATATTGCCTCTGCAACTCCTGCCCCTCTTGCGTTTGTGTACTGGTTATAGCGAAAGAGGGGCGTCATAGCAATGAACTCGTAGATTTCGTCGTTTCTGTGAAAGGCTTCGAATGTGGCCTTTATCATCCAGTTGTCTAGATCAGTTGTCATAATGAGAAGACCAAGCTCATTGTGACCAGCCTCAAGATTCTTCCGTGTTTTATGATTCAGGAAATCCCCATAGACAAGCCTATTCCCCTCATAGTGAGTCCATGTTGTGACAAAGGCGATATTAGGTTCGTTATTATCATTCTTTGTCACCATGAACTTGGGTTGTTCGAGGACACTAAGAATATCGACAAGCTTCTTCGGTAGCAGGTTATTCACAGCTTCCAACCTCTCTTTGCGTTTTCGAATCAGAAACTCCATCCTCCCTTCTGGTCATGCCGGACCACGCCACCGTTTTCACGCCCTCTTCTCTTGCGATGGCAGCTAGGTGATCCATGGTGGTTTTCTCTACCAATGGTGAGTCCTTGAGTGGGTATTCAAGCCCAAAGAGCGCGTACTTGTCGACACACATCTTGTTGAATGCGAGAAGATCAAATCGCTCGACATTGGGCATATTCGCAGATATGAAACTGGCAATACTTCGGATATTCTCCTCCGAGTCCGTGTAGTTCGGTATGACTGGCGTTCGTATCCAAACGGGAAGCCCTGATTCAGTCACAATTCTTGCGTTGGATAGAACCGTATCCACCGGTACACCGGTGTACTCAAGATGACGTTCTGGATTCAGGGTTTTCAAATCATATAGAACCAAGTCCACTTCCGAAAGAGAAAGACGCATCACTGACTCGCTACAATAGCCGCATGTGTCCAGCGCGACGTGAACGCCAGCCTTTCTTAACCCCCTAGCCACCTCAACCATGAAATCGATTTGGTAGGTAGCTTCGCCTCCAGAAAGCGTGACTCCTCCCCCTGAAGTGGAGAAGAAGACCTCATCACGAAGGAGTTCCTGAACCAGCGGTTCTGCGTTCCAAATTTTGCCCATTACAGTAATTGCCCCGGTAGGGCACGCCTCCTCACAATCGCCACACGTCTTACATCGATCCCTGTCAATTATCATCCCATCAGGTGTAAGCTCCAAGGCGTTCTCCGGACAAGCCTCGATGCATGCTTGATCACCAATACATTTGGTGCGATACCACACAGTCTGCGGCTTAGATTCGATAGTTTCTATGTTGTGGCACCAGATACATTTGAGCGGACACCCTTTGAAGAAGACCGTAGTGCGAATACCAGGACCATCCTCGGTGGAACACCTCTGGATGTTCGTGATTATTCCGGTTACGCTCATTAGATTGAATGCTCCGTGCGTTTGATTATCTCCTCTTGAAGCTCTCGACCAACTTGTGTGAAAAAGGCATTGTACCCCGTTACACGAACCATTAGATTGGAATATGCATCAGGCTTCTTTTGTGCCATGCGTAGAGTACCTGCATCTATGACGTTAATTTGTAGGGCGGTGCCGCCAACTTCATTGTACGCTCGAAGCAAAGCAGCCAGTTTCTCGAGGTGCTCGGGAGTTCTCAACATTGATGGACTTAGGGTGATTGTATGAGAGGCTCCATTGGGGACCGTTTCCAGTCCAAGCTTCCCTACTGAGCGTATTGATGCTGTAGGGCCGCTTGAATCCATACCCTGAACTGCGCCAACCCCGCCAGAAAGGAACTCACCACGTCGGCGGCCATCAGGAGTTGCCGCTGTGAGCGGAGCCAGTGGAATGTAGTAGTTCCATGATAGATAGCCAGCACGATATCGCCGCCCTGTTTCCGTATTCTTGTGTTTGAATACATCTTGAGCCCAGTACATTGATAGGTCTCGTGCAATGCTATCGACATAGTCATCATCATTGCCGAATTTCGGAGCCTTTGAACGCAGGAGCTGACGCATTTCCTCGTAGCCCTCAAAATTCGAGCGGATTGCGGCGAGAAGAGATTCCATCTCAATTCGTTTATCGTCATAGACCATCTTCTTAACTGCCGCTACGGAGTCAGCCAGAGTGGCAATTCCCATTCCCTCCATGGTTACGAAGTTCCAGTCAGTTCCTCCCTGATTAATATCAAGGCCACGTTCCGCACACCCGTCCATCAGTGCACTCAGATAAGGTGTAGGTTGGTACTTACCCCGTACTGAATCAGCTTTATTCCCCACCTTCACCAGAAGAGCGGTAATTGCTGATATCTGAGCTTTCACGGCATCTTTGAACTGCTCGAACGAAGCAAATGAAGCGGGGTCTCCTGTTTTTGGACCTACTTGCTCACCCGTTCTCATATCACAGCCGTTGTTCAAAGCGAGCTCAACGGCCTTTGCGAGATTGATATTGACGTCTACCGTGTCTGACCGATCATTCCCCTGCATGGTGTTTTCCAGGCACCCAACGACACCGTAGTTCCAAGCCGCCTCCCGAGGAATGCCCTGCCATACTAAGCCATCTATGCTGTGCTCATCAAAGTTCAGAAGAAAAGGAGATCCTTGCGCCTTCGCAATAATGTCAGCGATACGCAATAGGAAATCCTGTGGTGTATTTCTGTGAAGTCGAATATTCGGTTTTGGCTCCAGCAAGTTCATCTCTTCGATAACCTCCAGAGCCAGCCAGGTCAAATCATTGGTCAAGTCTTGGCCTTCAGGTCCGCAACCGCTGAGAGTGATAAGCTGTCCAAAGCTAGAGTTGATTCCCTGATTCAAGCCAAGTCTGCCTTGGAAATCATAGACATAGTTGTGTTTAATCCAATACAGCTGAAGGAGCTCCTTGGCAAAATCGCGTGTGATTTCTTCGTTCTCTAGACTTTTCTTGTAGAAGGGATACAAGTATTGATCCCAACGACCGTGCGATAGACCAGCTCCAGGATATGATTCAGCT
>RDOF01000098.1 GCA_011365025.1 Candidatus Thorarchaeota archaeon | reverse complement strand
GACCTGAAGGGTATTACAGAGATTCCACAGGTTGATGCGGTTCTTCTCTTTGGCTCTCGGGCAAGGAAGGATGCATCTGTCCGAAGTGACACTGACATCTGCGTGGTTGCTCAGGGCGTCTCTGATCGAAAGGAGATGTCAGAGCTGCTTGGCTCGATCTGGCGCATAATAGACGCAAACAAATATGAGGTCTGGCTCTTTGAGGAGATGCCGCTCTATATGCAGGTCGAGGTGATTAATCATCATGTCATCCTGCACTGTCGAGATGTGCCAGCATTATTCGAGTATTTCTATCAGTTCAGGAAACGGTGGCAATCTCAAGCCGAACGCCAAGAGATGGCCTTTGAGACCTGATGCTCGTTCTGTCATATCTTCGCAATAAGATGTCCATATCTGTCGGTCGATGTAGTATCGGAGTTCTGAATGACTTGCTGGACTTCCTCCTTACTGATTCCTCTCTGCCGCATCCGCTCAAGCGCGTGCCTGGTAAAGAGAATCACATTCCAACAACCTCGGCGACAAGCTCCTCATCCTTCAACCGCACCAATCGATTGAGGTCCAAACCTCGTTGTGAATGCGCCAATATCTCGATTCCGCGAACCTCGCCCTCTTTGTCATAGTCAACAATCACTCCCTCTGCCAGTTGTACACTCCCTGCAATCTCTCCTCCTTTGATCAGGAAGTAGATAGAGTCTGCAACCTGGTCGTAATCAATTCGCACTTCTTTGGTCCTCCATTCCATTAGAGGTTTGAGTTCGGTCTAGACGTATTCCCTTTTCAAGTTTTATAATTACAGGGAATCTGCCCAGTAGTCATTCAACATGGATTCGCAGTTGCCAGTTTAATAAAACTGGGTTTTTGGCCTTGCAGTCAAATCTTCCTAATTTGTGCTCTTTCTCGACGCGCAGGCAGCCCTTCCACTCCAGCTCCTGTGCGGGAGGCGGGAAGGTGGGGTTGAGGGGGTCATGGGGGGAGAGATGGTGATTAATGCCAGTGTTTTTCTCCGTTAATCATTCCTGGTCAAGTTCGATGAGTTTTTTCCTTGCAATGCGACCCAATTCATCATTATGGAGAGCAATAGTCCTCAAAGTCGACCGAATGCTTTCGTTTGGTTCTGATTCTTTCTGAGCGATGTCTGCAAGAACCTTGTCCAATCCCTTCTCCAAGTCGTTTTCAGATAGAATTTCGAGCCTACGAACTTCATCAATAAACCCCCCCTCAATCTTACCTTCACCGAGTTTTATTGTGTAGCTCTTAATTGTGGGCGATTTTCTTCTGTACCAAATCTGGAAGAAAAGGATGATGGATACGATGAATGCAATCTCTGGGGCCGCAGTAGTAAGTATCGCCAAAATCAACAACCCATAGGAAAAAAGTCTACTGGAAATCACAATGATGTCGTAGACTGCAGGACGAGCTTTGTACTGCCTCACGAACCAACGCGCAAAGGACGATGTCGGGCTCTTGATCTCAATATTATGCATCTCCTGCAAATACTCACTCATTAGAGTGGCAAGTACCGGTTGTTCAAGAGCGTGATATAGCGCCCAGAAGAGAAGACATGGAATCCCAATTAAAGGAAGAGCCCATGGCCATGACGGCCACATCCATTCAACAATCTCTAAGAGATTCATTGTTCATTCAACTCCTAATAACTTGCATATTGGAATATCCAGTAGACACACAGCCCCATTAGTAGAATTGTAGACGATAGCGTTGCCCATGCGTATTTCAACCTACCTCCGCTCCATGGGACCTTGACTCCATGTTTTCCCAAGAACCCGAATAAGCCTTTTGCGATAGGCCTGTAGAAATCCACTAATCCCTGTGTCAATAATATTGCTCCAACTACATTAGTGGCACACTGAATGAGTATAGTCCACCACAAAAAGGCAGCCAAGGTGGGATTTTCACACTCAGTAGCAAAGAATTGTGCAGCTACATGGCAAAGGGCTGCCGTTGTTACCCATGTGCTAACGCCGACTGCAAGTGCAGGCAAGGCCTTCGTATAATCAAATACCATCATTGCAACGGTCATTGCATGGAATGCAGCGACAGCAGCCATAGTTACTAGCCAGTTGGTTTGCATGTCAAGAAGATCGATCCAGAAAGCAAACTCTTCAATTGGCAAGTCTAGTAAATCGAAAAACCACGAGAAAAAGCCAACATAAACAAGACCGAAACTGAATAGAATGTCAACAGTAATGTGGGCAAGAAGTGACAAAGTAGCAGACAGAACATAGATGTGATATACTGGCCAAGGGCCTGTCCAATTTCCCTTTGCGTAATTCTCCGCTATCAGCTGAGCATATATTTCCTGCTCATCCTTGTTTTGCTGGGTTGCCAATCCTTCAGAAGTCCCATCATAGACCTGCTCCTGGCCGGGATGATTGGGGTCGTGTCTTGAGAGGTCAGCGCTGAGGATGATGTTGTGGATGCGCATCTCCAGCAGGGGATTGTTGCCGT
>RDOF01000097.1 GCA_011365025.1 Candidatus Thorarchaeota archaeon | reverse complement strand
CTGTACTCTTTTCAATTCTGGTTGCGGTATTCGTTCCTCTGATTACATATGGTCTTATCACATCGCTTCAAACAGGCGAAAGTAGCACAGAAATGGAAAGAAGCCGTTTGGGACGGATTACCAAAATAACCAGACTGGTTCGTTGGGACGCCGCTCTTCTCCTGATAGGATCATTGATACTTGTTTCTCTGGGATTTGGACGTGTCGATGTTCGAAATAGTCCGATACTCACAATAGTTCTTTCCTTTCTTCCAGCAGTATTCTTTGTTGCGGCTGCAAGTCTAGCCAGGAAGGCTTTGTCTAAGTTCCCCAATTTACTATCAAAGGTCTTTGCGTTCTTCTTTGCATTCCAATCAGCAAAGCTTGGCATTCGAAGGTTTGGCAGAAACGCGAAATCCACAATAATTCTCGTTCTCCTTTTTTCGGCTACATTGACCCTGACAATCAGCAGCGCCACGGTTGCTAACTCAATGCCCATAACACAGCTAAATCATGCAAGGTTTGCCATAGGCTCGGATGTTACTTTTCATTTAAGCAAAAGCAAATACTCCTCATGGCCCGATTTCATCGGAAACGTAACAGAGAATGAACATGTTGAAGCACTTGCCCAAGTATCTGTAGGAACAGTTTATCTATCTGAGGGCAGACATGGAGGAGTTCCATTCATTGCTGCCACTCCTTCGAGTTTCATAAATGTTGGTTACGATGAGAATGGGAATCGCCTTTCAGAATCCTACATGGGCCAGCTATTGATGGAACTCAATTCAAGCCAATCATCTGCGATAATCACCGAGGACGTTGCATCTGATTACGACCTGAAGCAGGGGGATCTACTTCGAAGCTTTGCCCTGGGTGAAGAAGACGAAACGATGGAATTCGAGATACTGGCAATAATCCCTGTACTTCCTGCCCCAATGATACCGTCGAGTACTTCACTTGACAGCAACGACATCGTTGGAAGAATGAGAGTATGGTTCAATATTGATACCGTTCCAACGGAGATTAGTCTTATCGACTGGACAGACACCTATCTATGCCTAAGAGTCGAAGAAAGTGCAAATGGTACAATGGTGGCGGAGGAAATCCTGTCAGAATGGGAAAACGATATTCTTCATTTGGGAGAGTGGGCTTCCGTTTGCCATGAGCTTGATACCTATCTTGAACGAGAGAGCTTTAACTTGGACTTAGCAGTCGATACACTCGTTTTGACCACAAGTTACGTATTCATCATTGTTGCACTGATAATAAACGAAATCTCGCGAAGAAGAGCACAGGAAAGAGAGAACGCACTGCTCAGGTCGATGGGAGCATCTAGTTATGACCTTGCCAAGTCAAATTTGATGGAGGCGACCGGATTTGTGATTTATGGTCTGCTATTAGTGGCATTATTGTGTCCTCTGCTCGTCAGCAATTCTCTTGAAATTGCCCTTAACGCATATCCTGCATGGAATTTTGACTTCTATATTCAGGTCTTCCCAACGATTCCCTGGACCTTGGTTCTTTCTCTCTCCATGCTGGCCTCTTTTGTTACATATGCCAGTTACGCAGCTTCAGCCTTCATTTCGCAAAGCATTGATTTCTCTGATGCTTTGGATGCTAAATGGGCAGACTATCCATATGGAGGGGTGATGGCCTGATGTTCCTTCGGTCACGGGCAAAATCACAGGCAGCGGAATTGGTATTGACTCTACTTGTATTCTCCCTGGCATCAGGGGTTCTTGGCGGAGTCCTCTTCTATATTGATAGCGCGGGGCCCGATGTTCTTGATCAGATGAGGTCCAACATTGATGTAGACATGGAGGTGTTCTTTCATCCCGAGTTCTATGCACAGGATGACACCACCCTGGAGGAAGTTGGGAGCATTGTAGGTGACCAGGAATCGGTGAGCGATGTCCAAGCGTTGACGGTGATAGACATATATGACCGGAGCGAGTCTGATAGGAACTTCAGAAGAAGAGCAATCGTGGGAGTCAACAGTGGGTTTATTGATTCATATTCCCATAAAATCACTTTGTTTCCAGGCGGACCGCTCAACGATACGAGCTGCTACGTGCTCCAGAACTACCTTGATGCTAATGGACTCGAGATTGGAGACAACTACACAGCAGTGGTTCCTGTCTATGAGGGTAGCACGCTTATGGACAGAATCGAGCATGACTTCATAATTGCTGGATCCTTTGACACGGACCTTTTCATGCATCGCTTGACCTTGAATGCAGATCTTACATCCTACTTGTATATGATAACTACGAGGGAGGGGCTATGGAACAACTTCTACAATGCGAGCCCCGGAGAATACAATGGAATTCAGGATAGAATGTGGGTGTCTTTTCAAACCAGCCAGCTATCCTTTGGAGACCCCAGTCAAGGGGCAATTCAGCTGAGAAGCGTTGAAAAACGAATCGAACAGCGAACTCTTCCCTTTGCATCTGTCGAGAGATTCGAACTGGTCAGCATAATGTACGAATTCTCAGCATGGGCGACGAGTATGAGGGTTATTGCAATTGCTTTTTCAATCCCAAGCGTGATTATGGGGGTTCTTCTTGTTCAATACAATAGCGACCTCTTGGCAGATCAAAGGAGAAAGGATATCGGAATTCTAAGAACACGCGGTGCCTCAGGAAGT
>RDOF01000096.1 GCA_011365025.1 Candidatus Thorarchaeota archaeon | reverse complement strand
TCAAGAATTGCCCAAGGTTCTGGAACAAGCTCCAAGGACGTTCGGGACCTGTTAAAACAGCACCAGCAGATGCAAAAAATGATGCAGCAGTTTGGAAAGCAGCGTCGCGGAAGAAGAGGCGGCATTCCAGGCATCCCGGGACTACCGGGGATGTAGCTATCTCAAGCGTAGAGGAGCATCTGAGTTGACATGCGTCGGTTTCTCATAAGCTTCAAGGCATTTCCAATCAGGCTAGAAGATGTGAAAGAAGGAACAAATGCCCTAGAAGTGGTAACAGCCAGTAGATGTGTAAATGTGGGGCTTTTTCTTTCAGGAGATATGCGACGCGATGTTGAAGTCAGTATTCTGATAGGAAAGAGTGACAACCTTGGAGTAATATCATTCCCAGGCTGGCAGCTTAAACGCGTTTCCCCGGACGAGAGATCAATTTCCTATTTTCTGCTGAAAGGGTTTGGGGAATTGTCGAGGCTTAAGAGAGGCGAGAAAATGGAGATGCCAAATGGCATCATTCTGAGGGCTACCGAACTGGAAACGTTACTTGAGGAATGGGACAGCTCAAAGATGTTCATAGCTGTAGCAGATGCGAACCGGGAAACGGTACAAGAATCACCAGAGAATGGTATCTATATCTTTGAAACAGTGATAGGAGTGCTGAACTGCGACGGGTTGGGCTTGCAACCGATTTGGAAGGCTGCACATCCGGAGAGGTTCATTCTTGATGTAAACTTGGCTCAGGATAGGAAGCATAGATTCATTGAGAAATCTTCATAATGTTATTTTTCGAAGCCCTTTTGGAAGACATGAATTGGATGTGAATTTCTGTGCCCACAAATGTAACTCCCGAATTTGATAAGCAAAGGCAAATCTATGAGGACACAGAAGATTTACCTCAGAGGATAGTAGAATTAGAGAAACTCTTGGCTCTGGCACCCAATCACAAGGGCGCAGAACGGATGAGAGGCGACTATCGGAAGAAACTAGCTCAGCTAAAGGCGAGACTTGAGAAACAACGTGAACAAGAGCGGATTAGGAAGAGTGGCGGCGCTCAAGAAGAAGGCGTTGTGAGGAAAGAAGGTGCAGGACAAGTATGTCTAATTGGTGTCACGAATAGCGGGAAGTCATCTCTAATCAATGCGGTGACCACTGCAGAGCTGGACGTGGGTGACTACCCCTTCACCACTCCAATCCCAACGCCTGCAATGCTAGCTCTGCAAGACATCAACATCCAACTTGTTGAATTGCCAGGAGTCTTCAAGGGGAGTCATGAGGCGGGAATTGGAAGGCAGGCACTATCAGTCGCCAGAAATACGGACTGCATTGCTCTTGTTATTGACCTTTCACAAGACATAGACAGCCAAATGAACATTATACTAGATGAATTGGATAAGGCAAGAATTCGACTGAACAAAGAGAAGTCCGCAGTAAGAATCGAGCGGGTGGGACTTGGGGGGCACATGATTTATGGTGCACAAAACTACGAAGGCAATATCGATGAGGTGAAGGAATATCTAAGCGCACGAAGAATCGCAAATATCATAGTGCGTTTCCAGAAGGAAGCGACCTTCCAGCAGTTTGTCGATGCAATGGATGCCAGTGTTGCCTATGTTCGAGCAATGGTTGTGGCAACAAAGGGGGATGTTCCGGGTTCGGAAAGCCGTTTCAAGGAACTGGAGGAGAAGTATGGAAACCGGTTTGATATTGTTCCGACTTCAGTCAAGCAAAATGAGAATCTTGATGGTATGAGTTGGGCGTTCTACGACCATTTGGATATCCTGAGAGTCTATACGAAGATACCCGGGAAGAAACGAGAGGATAGACCAATTGTCCTGCCAGAGGGGTCGGTTGTTGAGGATGCTGCAGGCAAAGTCCACAAGGAGCTCTTTGTTGAGAGATTTCGAAGCGCAACTATCATCAGAGAGAATGATAAAATAAAACGCAGGCAGGTGGGGCTCAGTTACCCACTTCAGGATGGGGATGTAATTCAGCTTGCGCATCGCTAGTTGATTCAGCCTGTGAGGCGAAGCCCATTGACGGAATTGGAAAATATCACGGTGATTCTTGTTGAACCCAAATCACCAGGGAACGTGGGCTTTGCAGCAAGAGTTCTATCCAACTTCGGTGTCAACGAACTAAGAATCGTAGGAGAAGACCCTAGGCAAGACAGTCAGGCGCAAATCTTCTCAGTACACGCTGCAGACCTTCTTGAATCATCTATGATTTTTCCAGACATGGAAAGTGCAGTACAAGACCTAAATGCAACATGGGCTGCAACTGCTCGATCAGGGCGAAATCATAGTGTGACAAGAGCCCTGGTCCCACTTGAGGAGCTGCCAAATCCATTGTCAATGAACGGAAAGGTAGGCATTGTGTTTGGACGAGAGGATATTGGACTTACTAATGAAGAGATTCTGCTTTGTGACCTTGCATTCACCATTCCGGTCGCCCCGAAGTATCCAAGTATGAATCTCAGTCATGCAATAGCGGTTGTGCTTTACCATCTTTATTCGGCATATGCTCCTGAGCGAAGGAAGGAAGCCACGGAAGCAAAGCCAGCTACTAGGATGGAGCGCGAGATGGTATACACCTTCTTTGATGGGATTGTAGACAAACTCGCAATCAAGGACTTCAGGAAGCCCATTGCAAAGCAGGTATTTCGCAACCTTCTGGGAAGAGCCTATATGACTGGGAGAGAGGTGACAACGCTGACCGGAGTGGTTAGGAAGATTTCGGAACAGATCGAGGAAAGAGATGCGGAAGAAGAATAGGATTCCTAA
>RDOF01000095.1 GCA_011365025.1 Candidatus Thorarchaeota archaeon | reverse complement strand
CTCTGACAGCTTCAGGCTGTCATAGATGTTATAGAACTCCACAGGGAATCCTCTGGTTCGTTGAGAAACGCAAAGGTCCGAAGCCGCAATCCAGATAGGCACATCCTGATGCGGGACGGTGCCTGGAAAGATTAGTCCCTTCTTTTCAAGGTCCTTGAACTCTCTGGCAGTAAGACCCACTTTGTGCTTTGGACCCAGCACGTAGAGGAGTGCATCTGGTTTCAGCTTATGCACTTCTCTCCAAGCATCAATCAGCAGGTCGATGCCATAGATCTCTCTCAATCTTCCCCCACCGACAAAGAGGGTGATCTGCTTGTCCTGAGGTAGGCTCAACTGGAGTCGGGCTTTTTCCACCGAGATATTAACGTAGAACTTCTTCAGAGGGTAGTTTGGCACAACATAGAAATCCGGAAGCTTGGCATACTCCGAGGCGTGAGATAGCATCTGCCAGTTCGGAGAGATAATCGCCTTTGCCTTTCTAATACTATCCGGGAGAAGGGTTCGAGCGATGGCTGCAATTGGCAGGTGTCCTAGCCAAATAAGCTCCGGGACCATAGGGACATGGTAGTCATGCACATAATCCGCTCCTCTCATGAAAGGCGTGATGAAGACGTCGATCCCGTCAAGATGCATTGGCATGTCGCGTCCTAAGGCGGACAGGCCCAGATTGAACATGTTCGAGGCAGACCTTGAACTCAGTGAAAGCCTGCTGCTTTGAGCCACGGAGAAATGGGGGGCGACAACGTTGAAGTTCTCACAAAGACTGCGCACAAGATATTTGCAGCGCGGGTGTCGGATGTTGTGAGATAAGAACAGCAGGTCGTGCAATGTCAATCCCCATTCAGCCCTCATTTCCTTTTCACCTCCTAATGAAATGTCTTTCTAAAACCAATAAGGCAATCTTACACTGCCCTCCAAACTGAGATTGAGTGAACCAACACTATGCTACCCGCGATTCCTGAGATTTGAATCCGAATATCACTAATTTGCTCTTCCCCAATTGGGACATAGAAAATGCAAGGACGAATTCTCTCACCTAATGATACGATTTGGCCCTCCTGATTGAGTATCTCAATGGTGTCTACGGAAGCTGTAACATTCTCGATATGAAGTAGCATGAAGCCCTCCTGTGTCCCGAGATTAAGGTTCGTACAGCGGCTAACGACCGTGAAGTTTGAATTTAGAGCAATTTGTACCTCCGCTGACCCTGAAAGATTTGATATTATTGCTGAGTTGGACGCTTCCCAACCAGGGGAAATTATACTTAGGGATTCCATTTTGATGAATTCCACATCCGCAAACTCATAGACGCGTGCAGTCCTATCATAGCTGTTCGGTTCCGTTTCCATAATAAGGATAAGTCCAGACATCATCCCAGTTGAGTTGGCACTCCCTATGGACTGCAATGCGGAAATGTTGGCCAGGACTGCTTTCCCAATTCCGATGTTAGCATACTGAAGGAATTGTACAGTGTTCCAGCTGGTGGTCGTATAGCTATCAATTACCAGATATGAAGCACCATTTTTCTCTGCTTCTTGGAGGATATGATACAAAGCAGCGGTATGAGTGAGTCCTCTTTCTGGAAATCCCAGAACTGCAGATTTTCGATTAGTGAACCATGAGAACTCGCGGGCTCGTTCTACCAAAAAAACAGAATCTTGGCTGCCAATGGAACCGAGTCCTGTTTCCAATCCTTTCCATCCATACCGGTCTTCTATGTGCACAAGGGTAAGACCTGAAGGAGTCAAAAAGTAAGATGGTCCAAAGCTTGCGAATATGATTAGAAATACCGTTAGAGTCTTGATTTCTACCCCCTTGATGTGACTAGGCGAGAAGTGGAATAATTGCAGGTTCGAGTCGCGCAACAAGCAATTAATTCCACCACCCGCGGCCAAGACAAACAGCAGTACAATAAACAGAAAGAATCGGGAATCTGAAAACATATACCGGAGGCCTAAGCTGAATTCAACTGTGCTAAGAACTCTAAGCGTTCCAATAGACAGTAGAACACCACCTAGTAGGAATATTGGTGAATACGGGTTTCGTCCTGGCCGAATCGCCGCGTAGAACGCCAGAACGAGAACTACTGGCGTTACATGAACGAAGATGTATACGAAGAAGTTGGCAGCTGTTTCCAGTTCGATAAATGAAAGAAGCGAAAAGAGCAGTTCGGTGGGGGCAGTTCCCCCTCCTTCAGCAACCACAGACAACTGAGTTGGCAGCCGCCACCACGTGATAACCGCAAGGATACCAACGAAAACGAATGCCAAGCCAACTGCATGTTTTCGATCCCTCTGTATCCAGACCCATGCTAGAATTATGAATACTAGGAGCCAGCTGGAGCAGAACAGAACCATATTCATGTAGAATAGTCTTCCACCAGCAATAATTGCTAGTAGTAATGGAATTATCCATCGCGAATTGGAAAGACGAATCAATCCTGAAAGGCTGAGAATAGCTATAACAAGACAAATCACATAGAAGTTTGTGAACCAAATTACGTCAATTAGTCCTATAGTCACTCCGACCACTAGCAGTGTTCCATTCCGATTTTCCTCCTCTCCAGTCAATATTGAAAGAGCGCATACTGCCAAAAAGAGCGATAGGATTTCGGGTCCATAGCCAACTGCCGAGTGAAACACAAAGATTGGCATCGTCGACAAAATGAAGGTTAAAAGAAGTGCGACTGATTTGTCGTAAAATCTGTTGGCAAGCGAATATACCGGATACAGAGCAAATGAGCCTATTAGTACTAGCAGAATATTAGGCCCCGAAACACCCACAGGAAATAACATCCAGGCAAGCGCTGAAGCATATGTATACGCTTGGTGGGCAAGGTAGTCAACTCCTGTGGCTAGATGAAATACAGCTGAGTCATTTAACACCGAACTCTGAAATGCTCCCTCTACGATTGATCGTGCATAATCCGCATACAACGCGGCATCAGTGGCCATGGTTCCTTGTCCAACCATGAAAAACAACATACGTAACACTACAGCACAAAGGAATATGATGAATAGGCTTCTATTTTTGACAGGATTCACAATCGTTGTTTTCCGAAACCGGCTTCTGTCTGCAACCAGTGAGAGGAGGAGCATCGCAAGACTTGATACCGAGAGCCAAACGGGGAGAGGCATCTTCAGTCCTACAAACAGCTGAAGTGTGAAGAGAACATGTGTTTCAAGGAGTATGCACACAATTCCCATGAAGAAAATGAATCCAATGTTCCTTAGCTTCTGAGGAATCAACCAGTTAGAGGCAATAATCCCTTGGGCAAAGACGAAACCGAAAATCCCCCCTATGAGTGAAAAGAAACCTGCAATCCCTTGAGGCTGAAAAGAGTACGCCCCCCAGAAGACTAGAATGGAAGTCATTTGAAACG
>RDOF01000094.1 GCA_011365025.1 Candidatus Thorarchaeota archaeon | reverse complement strand
TGTAATGCCCGTCATTGCTACTGATGATACAAGAATCAAGACAGCAATAATGAATGCAGTTAATCTCAACGATGATAAGCGTTGATTCGGAGTCGATGTCTTCAATCTTGCTCCCTCACGCATGAACCAAATGTCAAGGGTATTTGCGCTGACTAATAAAATGGACGGTTTCTAAGAAGAATAGCGGCATTCTTGGAGAGGTTCACGATAATGAACTAGAAATGAAACAGCTCATAAGGTTGTGGCGTTTCTCATGAGAATCTGTCTTTGAATGTGGTGACTGCCAAATGCCCCTTATGAACGGTGATGCGTATATTCAGAGCTTGAAACGACGAAAACCAATTACGGTCTACATGCTAGGCGAGAAGATTAGCAAGCCTGTTGATCATCCTATCATCAGAGCGTCAATAAACTCGATTGCCTTGACATATGATCTTGCCCATGATACTAAATATCACAACCTGATGACGGCAACATCAGTGCTGACCGGAAACACAATCAATCGATTCTGCCACCTGCACCAGAGCGTTGAAGACCTACAGAACAAGGTCAAGATGCAGCGGGTCTTGGGTCAAAAATGCGGTACGTGTTTTCAGCGGTGTGTTGGCATGGATGCTTTGAATGCTGTGTTCTTAACGACATATGAAATCGACAAACGCTTGGGAACCGACTATCATCAAAGGTTCATTGAATACGTGAAGCTGGCGGAGTCCCATGATTGGACCGTGGATGGTTGTATGACCGACCCCAAGGGAGACCGAAGCAAACGACCTTCAGAGCAAGAGGATCCCGATGTTTATGTCCATGTCACAGAGAGGCGAGATGATGGTCTCGTCATTCGGGGGGCGAAAGCTCACCAGACTGGAGCCGTGAACTCCCATGAGCATTTGGTTATGCCCACGCTGGCAATGAGGAATGAAGACAAGGGCTATTCCATATGCTTTGCAGTTCCTGCCGATGCAGAGGGAATTACATACTTCTACGGACGGCAGTCATGTGACCTCAGGCGGCTTGACGAGAGTTCTGAGGGTGATATTGACTGTGGAAACCCAACCTTCGGAGGACAGGAGTGCCTTGTTGTTTTCGAGGACGTATTTGTTCCCTACGAGCGGATTTTCATGAATGGCGAGAATGATTTTTGCAGCCGTCTTGTGGAATCATTTTCCGCTTATCATAGACAGAGCTACGGTGGCTGTAAGGTGGGAGTTGGTGATGTTCTCATTGGAGCGGCCGCATCAATTGCTGAATACAATGGTGTTGAGGGGGCTTCTCATATTCGTGACAAGATAACAGAGATGGTTCACCTGAACGAAACTCTATACTCCTGCGGAATTGCGTGTTCTGCAGCTGGTCAGAGAACCCCTGCAGGCAACTATCTCGTTGACCTTCTACTGGCGAATGTCTGCAAGCAGAACGTTACTCGATTTCCCTATGAGATTGCCAGGCTCCTTCAGGACATCGCCGGAGGTCTCTTTGTGACATGCCCTAGTGCCAAGGAACTGAATAATCCTGAAACCCGCAAAATCATTGAGAAGTACTTGGTTGGCGCAGATGGCACCAATACATTGGATCGAATCAAGATGCTCAGGCTAATTGAGAATTTAACACTTGGAAGAGCCGCTGTCGGATACCTGACCGAGTCAATGCACGGAGCTGGGTCTCCTCAAGCCCAAAGAATAATGATAAGCCGCTTGAGTGATTTGGACGAAAAGAAGAAACTAGCGAAAAGCCTGGCTCAGATAGAGGATGAGAGTAGGTAAAGCCATCTCGTGGTGCAGCCAAAGTTTGAGGTTAGGCTAATGGATCCACCAACTTCCTTGCCTGGTCGAATGCGTCCGCTGCCTCATCCTGCTTTCCTTGCTTCCTGAGTAAAATACCCAATCCCGTCCAATATAGTTCCGATTTTGGGCTTAATTCGATAGCCTTTCTAAAGGGTCCTTCAGCTTCTGAGTTTCTACCCAGCCTGCCTAGAAGGTTTCCAAGGCTATACCAAGCTTCAGGAGAATCAGGATTCAGTTCCACAGCCTTTCGTAGAGCGTATTCGGATTCCTGGTCTTTTCCCAAATTGATTCGAGTAATTCCAAGACTAAACCAAGCGCTTGCCTCAGTTTCATCGACCTCGGTCGCCTTGGCATAAGCCGCTTCCGCGTCTTCAAGTCGTTCCTGTTTTCTGATTACGTCCCCCAAATCAATCCAAATAGAGGCATCGCTAGAATCGATTTCAATGGCTTTCTTCAGTGCCACCTCCGCGCTATCATACTTGCCTAAGCTGCTCAGTGTCATTCCAAGGTTGACCCATGAGAATGAGTTGTTCGGGTCTAGCTCCGTGCTTCTTCCGAATGCACCCTCAGCTTCCTGGTGCCGCCCCCTAAGACCTAAAACAACACCCAACTCGTTCCATGCGTCTGCATGAAAAGGATCCATCTCAAGTGCTTCTCTGATAGCTTCTTCTGCCTCGTCATGCTTTCCAGCTTGAATCAATTCTATTGCCAAATTCAGCCAGTCAGATAGTTTGCGATGATTTTCCAAGACGGACACCTCGGCAAAGGGGGGATTGGGTGATTTGCCACGATTCCACAATTATCAGGTTTGAATGCAGATTAAGTAATCTTGGATTGCATGTTCTTCTTCTTATGGAGGAAAGCTCCTTCCTAAGTCGTGAAAGCATTATCGAACCTGAGAAGGCCGGTGGATTCTAGATTTATTCTCTGAACTCATTCCGAATCTGTTCAACAAGTTTCGCGCTATCAGGAGAGTCTGTAGCAAACTCAATATCGTCAGGCGAGGAAATTCCAAACCCCAACTCCACCGCACGAGCAATCTGCTCCTGTTCAAAGATTGGTCCATTGGCAACTTGCGGCGTGGTTCCAAGCATCCTCAATAGTGCCACTCCGACAGCATCAATTGCTATCTTGTCGGTTCCTGCTACGAACACATTCGCCTCCTTCAACGTTCCCGACATTGGCCCTCCGTCAACAAAGGCAAGAACGCCGTCCATGATAACGAGATCCCATTTGTAGACCGAGTTTATCTCGGCGATCATCTTACGCTGGTGAGGAGAACTATGCAGCTCACTCATGTACCCATAGCCCTCTCTAGGAACAAGCGCAGTCGCGTTCTTCATTGACAGTGTGAAGTGCCCTCCGTATTGGTGAGTCTTTAGGCAGCAGGTCTCTATGATGCACTCGGCTTCGTCGTAAACCTTAGCAAAGAGGAAGCCATCTTTCCAGTGAGACTCCTTCGGCTTCTTCATTACCCAATCCTCTCTCGGAATGGTCGAGAGATTTACAACTTTGAGGGCGAATTCCTCAGCAAGCTCGTAGAGACCCTTTTCTCTGAATGCCTCATCAGTGTTAGCGGGTCCGCATCTCTCGGCCACAGTGATTGATTTGGCGCCCATTTCCCTGAGCCTCACGACGATCTGCCTGAAAGTTTCCA